>JAXHOO010000023.1:0-63514 GCA_034519365.1 Rhodoferax sp.
GTAGCCGCCTTCGTTCAGTTGCGTAGCGCGCACGCTCTACCCCAGCTCTGGCGCCAGCCGGGTTAACCCCGCGGAGGCTTTGCGCTATGAGTAATACCCCCTTGCCGCATGAGCTGGCCTTGGCTGCGGCCCAGTACCAGCAGGTGGCGGACCTGGGCCGTAGCGAACGCGTGGACGCGCCCAGCACTGCGCTGGTGGTCAAGGTGGAGGGCCTGTGCAAGCGGTTTCAGGAGGGTCGGCTGGATGTGAGTGTCCTGCAGGGCGTGGACCTTGAGGTGTTTCGCGGAGAGACCTTGGCGATCGTGGGGGCCTCTGGCTCGGGCAAAAGCACGCTGCTGCACTTGTATGGGTGGGCTGGACGCGCCTACCGGCGGCACTGTGCAGGTGCTGGGGCAAACTTGGCCCAGCTCGCGCCCGCCGCACAAGGCAAGCTGCGCAACCGGCACCTGGGTTTTGTCTACCAATTTCACCACTTGCTTCCTGAATTCAGCGCGCTGGATAACGTCGCGATGCCATTGACAATTCGGCGTGTAGCCCCCTCGTAATCAGCGCAAGCAGCTACCAAAATGCTAGCATCTGTGGGCTTGGGCACCGCTTCAACCACCGTCCGGCCGAGCTTGGAGGAGGAGCGCCAGCGCATTGCTATCGCCCGCGCGCTGGTGACCAACCCGGATTGTGTGCTGGCCGACGAGCCTACACGGGCAACTTGGACCGCAGCACGGCAGACGGCGTGTTCGACCTGATGCTAGAGCTGGCGCGCGAGCAGGGTGGCTATTTTTGTGCTGGTCACGCATGACGCCAGCTTGGCCGCGCGCTGCAGCCGGCAACTGCGGCTCGTGTCGGGCCGCTTGGCGCTCCTGAGTCAGAAGCAGGCATGCGGTGGATAACACCCACTGCCAATTGGACGCCTTTGTCGCTAGCGAGGACGTTGAGCCGGTAGCAGCGGCAGGCGCGTGAGGCGGGAGTGGCGCACTGTGTCATTCCGGCCGTTGAGGCCGCAAATGGCGTGCGGTGCGGGATCTGGCGCATCGGGGCGCGCACTGCTACTGCCTGGGTATTCACCCGGCTGTGTGTACCAGCCCCAGGCGAATGACCTGGCACGGCTGGAGCAGGAGTTGCTCGCCCACCACGACGACCCGCGCTTGGTCGCAGTGGGCGAAATTGGGTTGGACTACTTTGTGCCCGCGCTCACGCAAAGCCCGCTGCGCGAGCTGCAAGAACACTACTACCGCGCCCAATTGAAGTTAGCGCGCAAGTTCGACCTCCCCGTGGTGCTGCATGTGCGCCGTTCGGCCGACCGTTTGCTAAAGCATTTGCGCGCAGTGGCCGGCCCGGGGGGGCGCTGGCACGGCATTGCCCACGCGTTCAACGGCAGTGAGGTGCAAGCGCGCGAATTTATTCAGCTCGGGTTCAAGCTGGGTTTTGGTGGCGCAGTGACCTTTGAGCGCGCCCACCAGCTGCGCCGCTTGGCCCAGAGCGTGCCGCTGAGCGCGCTAGTGCTGGAGACCGATGCACCCGATATTCCACCCCACTGGCTATACACCACGGCCGCCGAGCGCGAGGCAGGTAAGCCCCAAGGCCGCAACACGCCGGCCGAGCTGCCGCGTGTTGCCGAGGTGGTGGCGCAACTGCGTGGGATGTCGGTCGAAGCGTTAGCCCAGGCCAGCACCGACAATGCCTGTGCCGCGCTGCCAAAATTGGCAGCCCTACTGGTATAAATCTCTATGGTCCGAAAAGCAGCGCTCGCATCTTCCCCAATCCGCTTTCCCGAAGTCAACTTCTCCGAAGAAGGTCCGGTCCGCCACTTGCACTTGGGAAGTGAGTGGATTCAGGGCTCCATGCGGGTAGCCGACCCGACCGCCTTGGTACACGACTACATTCAGCGCATGATGGCTTGGTTGTTGTTTGTGGACCCGGCTTCGGTTAGCCGCCGCCAGGCCTTGCAGCTGGGCTTGGGCGCGGGCTCGTTGACCAAGTTTTGCCATAAAGAGCTGAAAATGAAGACCACGGCCATTGAGCTCAATCCGCAGGTGTTGCACGCTTGCCGGGGCTGGTTCAAGCTACCCGCCGACAGCGCCAATATGCGCGTGGTGCTGGCCGACGCAGCCGAGGAAATTCGCAAGACCCAGTGGCTGGGCGCGGTAGATGCTTTGCAAGTGGACTTGTATGACGAAGATGCAGCGGCCCCGGTGCTCGACAGCCCGGACTTTTACGCGGACTGCCGCGCCACACTCACCGACGAAGGCTGTATGACCGTGAACCTGTTTGGGCGTAGTTCCAGTTTTCAGCGCAGCGTAGACCGCATGGCGCAGGCCTTTGGTGCCGATGCGCTGTGGGCCTTCAAGGCCACGCGCGAAGGCAACACGGTGGTGTTGGCGCAGCGCACGGCCTCCCGGCCCAACCGCGATGTCTTGCGCGAGCGGGCCGATGCCATTGCAGCGCAGTGGGGGCTGCCGGCCGACAAATGGGTCCGCGTGTTTAAGCCGGTGCACGCATGAGCAGCGCCAAAAATCACCATGCCCCGGTCTCGGGTTTGGGCGCCGTCAGCCCCCACATCGGGCCGGTGGACTGGCGCCGCTTGGTGGAGTGGTTGCGGCAAGACAAACTGATTTCTGCTGAAGAAGCCCAGCGCACTATCAACCGCTGCGCGCAGGCAGAGAGCGCGCAACACCCTCTGGTGCGCCTGGCCAGCGTGTCGATGCGCCGCGCCTCGGACGAGAAGCCGCTAGACATTGAAATGCTGACCCAGTGGCTGGCACTGCGCGCCGGGCTGGACTATCTGCGGATTGACCCGCTCAAGGTCGATGTGGGCAAGGTCGCTGACGCCATGGGCGCGGCCTACGCCGAGCGCCACCGCATCTTGCCGGTGGTGGTGAGTCCCAATGAAATTACCGTGGCGACGGCCGAGCCGTTCATTACCGACTGGGTCGCCGAGGTCGAGCGCCAGAGCCGGCGCAGCGTCAAGCGCGTGGTGGCCAGCCCGCAAGAAATTACGCGCTACACCGCCGAGTTTTATGCGCTGGCCAAAAGCGTGCGCGCCGCCAGCAAGTCGGGCGCCAATAACGGCGCCAGCTTTGAGCAATTGGTGGAGCTGGGCAAGAGCAACAAGCAACTCGACGCCAATGACCAAGGCGTGGTGCAAGTGGTGGACTGGCTGTGGCAGTACGCGTTTGACCAACGCGCCAGCGACATCCACCTGGAGCCACGGCGCGAGCAGGGCGTGATTCGTTTTCGCATTGACGGCGTGTTGCACCCCGTCTACCAAATGCCCATGGGCGTGCTCAATGCCATGACGGCGCGCATCAAGCTGTTGGGCCGCATGGACGTGATTGAGCGCCGCCGCCCACAGGACGGCCGCATCAAGACCCGCAATCCGCGCGGCGATGAAATCGAAATGCGGATTTCTACGCTGCCTACCGCCTTTGGCGAGAAGATGGTGATGCGGATTTTTGACCCGGACAACGCCGTTAAAGACCTGGACGCACTGGGCTTCTCCAGCCACGACGCCACGCGTTGGGAAGAACTGGTGCAGCGGCCCCACGGCATCATTTTGGTGACGGGGCCCACTGGCTCGGGCAAGACCACGACGCTGTACTCCACCTTGAAACGCGTTGCCACCGAAGAGGTGAACGTGAGTACGGTGGAAGACCCGATCGAAATGATCGAGCCCTCGTTCAACCAAACCCAGGTGCAGCCGCAGTTGGACTTTGGTTTTCCGCAGGGCCTGCGCGCTTTGATGCGGCAAGACCCAGACATCATCATGGTGGGCGAAATCCGCGACATCGAAACCGCCGAGATGGCGGTCCAGGCCGCGCTGACCGGCCACTTGGTGTTCTCCACCTTGCACACCAACGACGCGCCTTCTGCCGTCACGCGGCTGATGGAGCTGGGCATTCCGTCCTACCTGATTAACGCCACGCTGTTGGGCGTGTTGGCGCAGCGCTTGGTGCGCACCCTGTGCAAGCATTGCAAGGTACGCGACGAGGACAGCACCCGCGAAGCGCTGAGCGAAATGGTCAAACCGTGGCAGATCAACGGCGGTTACAAGCCGTACAAACCGGTAGGTTGTGTGGAGTGCCGCATGACCGGCTACATGGGGCGCATGGGCCTGTACGAACTGTTGGTGGTGTCGGAAGGTTTTAAGGCCAAGGTCAGCGCCGAACCCGGTATCGATCAACTGCGGCGCCAAGCGGTAACCGATGGCATGCGCCCGCTGCGCTTGGCGGGTGCCTTGCGGGTGGCCGAGGGGCAAACTGTGATGCAAGAGGTACTGACCTCCACCCCACCGTTGACATAAACCACTTGCCGATTGCAGGGACAATCGCGGTCTTTGTGGTCCTTTTCTGATCCCCGCATGTACGCCATCTCGCAGCACCCCCAGCGCCTCGCTCTGCACAACGAGGTCCACGCCCGCCCACCTGAAGCCTTGCACTCGCCGCTGGCGATGTCCCATGTGGTGATGGTGTGCAACCCGGACGAGCGAGAGGCCAGTCGGGTTCACATGGCCGATCTGGCTCGAGACCACCATTTGCCCCAACCCGATGCGCAGTCGACCCACATTCGGCTGGATCTGGGGCGTTACCGGGTCCGTTGGGAGTTGCATACCGAGTTCGTGACATGGACCTTTATGCGTCCTTTGGCAGCGTCTCTGGGGCTGGACCGGGAGCCTGAGACCGCGGTCGAAGTCGTGCCGCAAAAGTGGCTGACCGGGTTGCCAGGCAAAAACCTGTGCAGCATGCACTTGTGGGTGATGACCAGCCCGCAAGGCGACGCCGGCCCTTGGGTGCGGCACCTGTTGCACGAAGAAACGCTGGTGGCGTCGACAGTGGCCGATGGTTTTGGCGAGGTGTATACCGATTTTGCGGTGCATGCCGAAGGTTTCTCTCGCATGCTGCTGCTCACAGGCACCATTTCACCGCGCCGTTTGGGGCGGCTGGTGCAAAGTCTGATTGAAATCGAGACCTACCGCATGGCGGCGCTATTGGGCTTGCCCGCAGCGCGCGAAGCCTCTTCGGTGCTGGCGTTTGCGGAGCGCGAGGTCGCTGCGTTGGCCAATGCCATTCGAACCGCGAACCGCGACGACGAACCGGCCTTGCTGGACCGGCTGACGCGGTTAGCCGGGCAGGTAGAGAGTCAGCACGCCGCGACCCATTCGCGCTTTTCGGCCAGCGCGGCCTACTTTGAGTTGATTGACAAACGCATTGCCGACATTGCCGAGTCTCGGCTGGCGGGCATGCAAACCATTGGCGAATTCATGGAGCGGCGCATCACCCCGGCGCGCAGCACCTGCGAGTGGTCTAGCCGCCGCCAAGATGCGCTGTCGCAGCGCGTTTCGCGCATCAGCAACCTGCTGCGTACCCGCGTGGAGATTGAGCAGCAACAAAGCAGCCAAGCCTTGCTCGCCACCATGAATAGCCGCGCCGGCTTGCAACTGCAAATGCAATCCACCGTGGAAGGCCTGTCGGTGGCCGCCATTACCTATTACATCGTGGGTTTGGCGAGCTATCTGGCTAAGGGGGCGCAGCACTGGGGCTGGCCGTGGAGCCCGGAGCTGACCGCGGCCACTGCGATTCCGCTGGTCGCGGGCACGGTTTGGTGGTCTTTGCGCCGATTGCACCATCGCCTGCTGGGGTCATAGCTATTTCCAATTGGCACTATTGAATCAATCAACCCAAAACATAGGTGCCAGAACTTAAGATCGAGCCTGTTCAGTTTTTCGAACAGCAACATCGAGAGGAAATTTCATGTCTTTGATCAATACCGCCATTCCCGCCTTCAAGAACGAAGCCTTCCACAACGGCAAGTTCGTGACCGTGAGCAACGAAACGCTCAAGGGCAAGTGGAATGTGTTCATCTTCATGCCCGCCGCGTTCACCTTCAACTGCCCTACCGAAGTGGAAGACGCTGCCGACAACTACGCTGAGTTCCAAAAAGCCGGTGCCGAGGTTTACATCGTCACCACCGACTCTCATTTCGCGCACAAGGTCTGGCACGAGACTTCCCCTGCTGTGGGCAAAGCCAAGTTCCCGCTGATCGGTGACCCTACCCATGTTCTGAGCCGTGGTTTTGACGTGCATATCGACGAAGACGGTATGTCGCTGCGCGGTACCTTCATCATCGACCCACAGGGCATGATCAAGACAGCGGAAGTGCACTCCAACGAAATCGCCCGTGACGTAAAAGAAACCGTGCGCAAGTTGAAGGCCGCCCAGTACACCGCAGCCCACCCCGGCCAAGTGTGCCCTGCCAAGTGGAACGAAGGCGCCAAGACCATTGCCCCGTCTATCGACTTGGTCGGCAAAATTTAAGCAACCCGCTTAGAACGGCCGAGCGCCCAGCGCGCTCCCCAGCCGGACAGCGTCCTGCTGCGTGTGCAGCAGGCCGTCCGGCTTTTTTATGCACGAAATATGGCTGTATCCCGCATGGAATATGCGCAAGCAGCTATCAAATCAGTAGTAATACTGGCCCACTTAAGGAATCACCATGCTAGACGACACCCTCAAATCCCAACTCGGCGCTTATCTGGAGCGCGTGACGCAGCCGATCGAGATCGTGGCGTCGCTGGGTGATGACAGCAACTCCGCCGAGATGCGCGAACTGTTGCAAACGATTCAAAGCCTGCGCGCCGACAAGATCAGCGTCGCCTTTGATGGCACCGATGCGCGCAAGCCTTCGTTCTCTTTGAAGCGCGCTGACAGCGCCACCAGCCTGCGCTTTGCCGGCCTGCCCCTGGGCCATGAGTTCACCTCGCTGGTGCTGGCCTTGCTGTGGAGCGGCGGCCACCCGCCCAAGGTCGAACAAGACGTGATCGAGCAGATCAAGGGTTTGAGTCCTGCAGATGGCGGCGACTTCAACTTCGAGGTCTACATGAGCCTGACCTGCCACAACTGCCCCGACGTGGTGCAGGCCCTGAGCCTGATGGCCATCTTCAACCCCAAGGTGAAGACCACCGTGATCGAAGGCGGCGCCTTCCAAGACGAAGTGAATGCCCGCGAAATCATGGCCGTACCCAGCGTGTATTTGAATGGCGAGTTGTTTGGCAACGGCCGCATGCTGGTCGAAGAAATTGTGGCCAAGCTGGACACTGGCGCTGCCGCCAAAGATGCGGCGAAGTTGTCGGCCAAAGAACCGTACGACGTGTTGGTCGTCGGCGGTGGCCCCGCTGGCGCCGCCGCTGCCGTGTACGCCGCGCGCAAAGGTATCCGAACCGGGGTCGCATCTGAGCGCTTTGGCGGCCAGACCAACGACACCATGGCGATTGAGAACTACCCTTCGGTGCAAGAGACCGACGGCCCCAAATTCGCTGCGGCGTTGGAAGCGCAAACGCGCTCCTACGGCGTGGACATCATGAACCTGCAAATGGCCGATGCTTTGGTCCCGGCGACAGAGCCCGGTGGGCTGATTGAAATCAAACTGGCCAATGGCGGCTCGCTCAAGTCCAAGACGGTCATCTTGTCCACCGGCGCGCGCTGGCGCAATGTGAACGTGCCCGGCGAGCAGGAGTACAAAAACAAAGGCGTGGCCTACTGCCCGCATTGCGATGGCCCCTTGTTCAAGGGCAAGCGTACGGCGGTCATTGGCGGCGGCAATAGCGGCATTGAAGCGGCGATTGATTTGGCGGGCATCGTGGCCCACGTCACGGTGGTGGAGTTTGCCGACCAGCTCAAGGCCGACGCTGTGCTGGTGAAGAAGCTGCACAGCCTGTCCAACGTGACCGTGCACACCAACGCGCAAACCACGGAGATCACCGGCGCCGATGGCAAGGTCAACGGCCTGAAATTCAAAGACCGCACCACTGGCGAAGAGCACTTGGTGGGACTGGAAGGTGTGTTCGTGCAGATTGGCTTGGTGCCGAATACCGAGTGGCTCAAGGGAACTATCGAGCTCAGCAAGTTCGGTGAAATCATGGTGGACGCCAAGGGTCACACCAACCTGCCGGGCGTGTTCGCGGCGGGGGACTGCACCACGGTACCGTTCAAGCAGATCGTGATTGCGGCGGGAGATGGATCGAAGGCGGCGCTGAGCGCGTTTGACCACTTGATTCGGAACTAAGGGGGAGGGGCGTGGCTGTCGGTGTGCTGGCGCCGGAGTGCGACGTTGAGATAGGCCTGCGGTACATTCATCTGAAATGCGGCAAAACGTCGCCCTCAGGAGAAAACCATGGCCATTCCCCACGCGCAATCCGGTGACCCGATCGACATCCGTCCCCTGGGTCCGCGCCTGGCGACTGAGAAGAGCATTGCGCTGTTCAAATCCGACCAGTTAGAAGTCATCCGCCTAGTGCTCTTGGCGGGCAAGGTGTTCCCGCCCCACGCGGTCCCCGGTGAAATCACCATCCAATGCATCGAAGGTGAAATTGACGTCACTGTCGAGGGCGCGAGCCACGTGCTGAGGGCCGGAGAAATTCTCTTTCTGGCTGGCAACGTTCCGCACGGGGTCGTCGCGCTACAAGATGCATCCGCCTTGCTGACCATTGTCTTGAAGCCCAACGCCTGACGCGGCCCATGTTGATGCCGAACCCCATCGTTCGTCTCCAAGACTTTGTCGACTCTATCGAGGACTCCGCGCTGGCCCCGTGGGCAGACCACCTGCCCTGGGAACTGACAAGCAATTCCGAAGCAATCGTTCGAGAGTTGATAGCCTTCTTGGTGGTCGAAGATTTTGCCGTTACCGGCGACATCGCGGTACACCGCACCGCAACCGTAGAAGCGGGCGCTATTCTCAAAGGGCCTTTGATTCTTGGAGCGGATTGTTTTGTAGCTGCGGGTGCGTATCTGCGCGGGGGGAACTGGGTGGACCAGCGGTGCATCTTTGGCCCTGGCGCAGAACTCAAATCGTCGTTTGTGTTTGCCGGAACCAAGCTGGCCCATTTCAACTTTGTGGGCGACTCTATCTTGGGTGCTGACGTGAACCTGGAGGCGGGAAGCATTGTCTGCAACTACCGGAACGAACGTTCGGACAAGGAAATTTGGGTCCGCGTCGGCAATGACCTGCAACGGACGGGCCAAACCAAGTTTGGCGCCGTCATCGGGGATCATGCTCGCGTTGGTGCCAACGCAGTGATCGCCCCTGGTGGTCTCCTGACGCCCGGTAGCGTGTTGCGGCGCACTACGCTTTGGGACGCCGACGACTGATTGCCGGGGGGGCGGACCTACGGCATTTGCTCTGCAGCGTGGTAGCGTTCCATGGCAGCGCGCCATCGGGCATTCCCGTCCAGTTCTGCGATGGTGTGTTGCACGTAGTCGATCAGCTCGGGCGGTAGCGCCCGCGTCAGCATGACGTGGCGGCTGAAGCGGTTGCGTGGCTGCGCGGCGATATGCAAGCCGGTGGTAAAACCATCAACGCTGTTCCGAAACCACCAAAGCGTGCTGCGAGAGACGAAGACCACGTCCACACGCCGAAGCATCAGTTTGCGCAAATTACCTTCTTGCGTCGCGGCGTCTTCACGCCGCAAAGCGCCACTGGCAATCGATGGCTCAATATCGGCGTAACGCTGGTTGACGATGGTTCCCAGCGTTTTTCCGTGGAGGGACGCGACCCCGCTGAATTCCAACGGCACAGCCATCGGCGACACCACCAAATCGACCTCATTCATCAGCGGTTTCGTCCAGGCGAACTTGGTTCTGGCTTCATCGCGGACAAAGGCGGGGTGAAGCCACGCGACCGCTGCGGCAAAGGAGGGTTCGGTCAGCATCGCGTCCAGACGCCCTTTGGGGTAATACGTGGGCACAAAAACGTAGCGGCCTCGAGACTGAGCGGTCAGCAATGCAGCCAGTTCACGGTTCAGGCCCTGGCGGCCATCGCCCACCTGAAAAGGCGCGTAATCGTAGTAAGTAACAAGCGGCACCTTCAAGGGCTCTGCCGTCGCCCAAGGGGCGCAGCACAACACGGCGAGGTAACCCCCCAAAAGGCGCTTGAACAAGGACAGCATGCGGGAAATAATACATTGTCCGAAGGTCGTCGCTCGGGGCGCTGTACCGGTACTTGGAGCTTGCTTACGATGCCTGCTGTTGGTCACCACTTTGAATCCCCGGGTTCGGCTCAGACGCTTGCCGAAGGCCTCGCGGAATATTTTGCGGCGCATCCGACGCTCAAGCGCGATGCGGACTTAGTTTCGGTCGATGCACAACAGTTTTTCCGTTCGCACGATGTCGTCCACGTGGTGTACGGCTGCGGCACCTCCATGCCGGATGAGGCCATTGTTAAGTTGGCCAGCCTGTGTGGCACCACGGGCGGGTGGCGGGTGCTGCGGGGCTATGTGCACCACGAGACGCTGGACATTTATCGCCAGTTGCCCGTTGCCAGCACGTTGGCCGCGCTGCTCGCATCACCCTACCTGATTGCCCGGACGGTTTGGCGCTGCTGGCGTCAACCCAAGCGCTGGCCGTGGACGGGGTATGAGCCTTGGTTGCAAGTACCTCTGCAGCGACTGCGTGCTGAGTTTGGTATCCGGGTAGCCCGTGGCTGACTTGATTTGAGAGTTGGCGTAGGCTATGCAAATCACAACCAGCCCAGCGCAAAACCCATGATGAAATTTCCGCGACTCCCAACACTTCGCCACTTCTGCCTGGTTGCAGTGTTTGCAATGGTGCCGTTGGCGGCACTGGCGGCAGACCGTTGTACGGACCAGGCCCAAGCCGAGACGGACCGGGTGACGCGGGAGTTGTCTGCGAGACGCCCGGCCCAGGGCGACCCGCAAGCGGAACGCGCGTGGTCATTGGAGCTGCACACGGCGTTGGCGGCTATTTCGAAGCGTGCGGACGCGTGTGCGAGTGCCCAAAGGTCAAATACTCCCCCCGAAGCTGCGCAGAAGCAGCAGGCCTGTATTGCGACCGTCCACAACCGGGTGGAAGCCCTGCAGAAAAAGTACGCTGGGCGCGCGATGAGCCCGCAAGATCAAGCCACAAGGCGCGAAGAAGAAAGCCGTTTGATGGACGAGCGCATGGCGTGTACGCGCCGTCAGTAGGCTGGCACCGACCGCGCGGCACCTCTGCTTGCGACGAGGTGGTGAGGGACAATGGGCTGCCTGTCTCTGCGCCCCCAAATTCTTAATTTCTTATCGTGCCCGTCCGCATCTACCTTGCCCCCATGGAGGGGCTTCTTGACTTTGTCCTGCGCGACATCCTGACCCGCGTGGGCGGAGTGGAGAAGTGCGTGTCCGAGTTCATCCGCGTCACCAATACGTTGCTGCCCGAGAAGGCGCTGTTGCGCACGGTGCCCGAGTTGGCGCACGACGCACGCACCTTGGCGGGCGTTCCCGTGTGGCCGCAGTTGCTGGGGTCAGACACGGTGTGCTTGGCCGACAACGCGGCGCGGCTGGCCGAGATGGGGGCGCCTGGTATTGATCTGAACTTTGGTTGCCCGGCTAAGGTGGTGAACCGGCATGGTGGCGGCGCGACCTTGCTGCAAGAGCCAGAGGTGCTGCACGCGATTTTGGTGGCCGTGCGCGCGGCGGTGCCGGCGCACATTCCAGTGACCGCCAAGATGCGGCTGGGCTTCAACGACGACAGCTTGGCGCTGGACTGCGCGCGCGCGCTGGAGGCCGGTGGCGCCGCTGAAATCGTGGTGCACGCCCGCACCAAGGCGCAGGGTTACCGGCCGCCCGCCTATTGGAGCCGCGTGGCCGATGTGCGCGAAGCGGTGCGTGTGCCGGTGGTGGTGAATGGCGAAATCTGGAATGTGGAAGACGCGCAAGCGGCGGTGGCGCAAAGCGGTTGCAACGCGCTGATGCTGGGCCGTGGCATCGTGGCCCGCCCGGCGCTGGCGCGCAGCATTCTCCAAACTATGGGGAGCGTCGAGGGCAACATCGCCCTGCCGGGGAACGACTGGAGCTGGGATGAGATGGGCCCGCTGATGCACGCCTTTTGGCAGGTGGCCAGCACCCGGCTAGAACAAAAACAGCAAGCAGGGCGCGTAAAGCAGTGGCTTAATCTGCTGCGCCGCCACTACCCGCAGGCGCAGACGGCGTTTGATGAAATGCGCACGCTGGTAGTCCCTAGCGATGTGGACGCGTGGATACGGGCGGCTGTGCCCAGTCGCTCAGTGAATTTATAGTCAAATCAGCCTCTAGCCCTTGTGGATATTGCGCAAGTAGCTCCTAAAATCATAGTAATTCTTGCCTCTCCTGCGTGCTAGGCCCACAAACTCTCCAGCCCACCGTCTGCCACAAAGCGCCCCTTGCGCAGGGTCAGTCGCGTGGGGCCGGGCAGGGCGCGCGCGGGTACCGAGTGGCGCGGGTCGCCGGGGTAGCACAGGACGACGTTGCCGTCTTCGGTGAAGTTCTCGGGGCAGATGCAGGGCGGCGGTTGCTGGCGCGCGGCGTGTAGCGCCTCGTGCGCGCTGGCGTAGCGGGCCAGGTGGGCCAGGCTCATGATTTGCGGTGGCGCCATTTCAATCTCGCCACGGTCGTAGCGCCGCAGCGCCTCTTGCGGTGCAAGCCAGATGCTGGCGGTGGCTTCGAAATTGTCGTGGGTTGCGGTTTGGTTGTCTGGCGCCAGCGCCAGGAAGAAGCGGGTGTCAAAGCGTTTCTTACTCAGAGCAGCCATGCGCGGCGTGATCCAGCGGCTCCAGGGCACCAGCGCGCTGGCCTGCAACTGGGCTTGGGGGCTAACCAGCCAGTTCTGCCAGTCGGCGGGCGCGACGCCCGAGGGCCGGTGTGCACTGGTGGACAACAACACGCCAGCCTCTTCAAACAGTTCGCGCAGGGCCGCAACAAACAAACCGGCAGCCAGCGCCGGAGGCAGCGCAGGTTCGCCCAGTTGTTGGATCAGCCGGCCGGCCGGGGTGTCCAGCGCGCGCAGGGCGGGGGCGGCGCTGTCGTCGGCGTCCAGCTTGCCGCCGGGGAATACGTAGGCCTTGCCGAAGCTGTCCGACAGGCCGCTGCGTTGGAGTAGGAACACCTCGGGGCCAGCGGCGCTGTCACGCAATAGGACCACGGTGGCAGAGTCGCGCGGGTTACTCGGGTCGGCGGAAGTGTCAATCAGCACAAAAGTGTTCCGGTAAAGTGGCAACGCACAACGCACAACGCAGGTACGTCAGCAGTGGCGTGCTACAGACTACCAGAGCTGGCACGGGCCGGCCGCATTCAGGAGACAGTTATGGGTTTGGATTTCAAGGGCCGGGTGGCCATCGTGACCGGGGCCGGTGGTGGCCTAGGGCGGCAACACGCATTGGCCTTGGCCGCGCGCGGTGCCAAGGTGGTGGTGAATGATTTGGGCGGTGCCCGGGATGGCTCGGGCGGCTCGTTGTCGGCGGCCGACGCCGTGGTGGCCGAGATTCGTGCGGCCGGTGGCGAGGCGATGGCCAATGGCGCTTCGGTGACGGACTTTGACGCGGTTCAGGCCATGGTGCAACAGGCGATTGGCGCCTGGGGCCGGGTGGATATTTTGGTGAACAACGCCGGCATCTTGCGCGACAAGAGCTTTGCCAAGATGGAGTTGGCCGACTTTAGGTTGGTGCTGGACGTCCACCTGATGGGCGCGGTGCATTGTTGCAAGGCCGTCTGGCCGCACATGAACGCACAAAAGTACGGTCGTATTTTGATGACGACATCGTCGTCGGGCTTGTACGGCAACTTTGGTCAGAGCAACTATGGCGCGGCCAAGCTCGCCTTGGTCGGCTTGATGCAGACACTGTCGATTGAAGGCGCTAAGAACAATATTCGTGTCAACAGCCTGGCCCCCACGGCGGCCACGCGTATGACCGAAGACCTGATGCCCGAAGCGGTGTTGGCCGCGCTCAAACCCGAGGCGGTGGTCCCCGCCATGCTGGTGCTCGTCAGCGAGGACGCACCCACGCGCACGACGCTCTGCGCTGGGGCTGGCAGTGTGGAGGCCGCCCACATCACGCTGACCCAAGGTGCTTGGATTGGTCTGGACGATCAAGCCCCTGAAACACTGGCCGCGCAGCTTCAAACGGTGCGCGAGCGAGCAGGAGAAACCGTGCCGGAGAGTGGCGCCGCCCAAGGTGCCCAAGAAGTGGGCCGGGCGATGCAGCGGTTAGGCGGCGTCTAGGCCGCGGCCGTACCAGGCTGCGGCGCGCCTTGTAGCGACAAGCGCTCAGCCTGGTCGACCACCGCGATCGGATCAGCTGTGGCGGCCATGACCGTGACCACGCCCAACTGGTAGCGTGGGGTGAACACATGGAAGGCCTCGTCTAAGCCGACCACGCTCAAGGGTTTGGACAGCACCATTTTGAGTCTGTCCAGGCTGCGCAAGACCAAGGGCTCTTGCTGCAGGCCGGAGATCACCAGTACAAAGCAGCGCGGGTGGTACAGCCCCACCACGCAGCGAAAGCCCACTGCACGGCGAATGCGGGCTGTAACGGCCGACAGAATTTGCTGGTCCACGCTATGGCCGGCCTGTTCGCCCAACTCGTACAGGTTACTCAGGTGCAGGCAGACCACGGTGCATTGGCCATTGCGGCGGGCGCTGCGCCAAAAGGCGTCATCCACCTTGGACAGCAGCACCGAGCCGGTCGCCAGGCCGGTGGCTGGATCGGCCCCGCGCGCGAGGCCGGCTAAGCGTTGCAGTTGCCGGTTTTGCCGGTTGCGGCGCACGGCCAGGGCCGTGACTACCAAAAAGTGCCCCACAGTGCAGAACGCCGCCAGCGCCATGGTGGGCCAGTCAAACCGCGCCGGGGCGAGTCTGTAGGCGTACAGGCCCAGCACCATGCCAGCCAAAAAAACACAGGCTAGCGTCATCCAGCCTGCCAGCTGATCTCCTAAAAAATTGGCTCGCACCGTAGCCGCCAAGGCCATGGACACTCCTACGGCAGTGGCGACGGCGCCGACCTCCAAGTACCGCGTGGGCTCGCCGCCGCCTGTGAGCACAACCCATCCCGCGATGGCTGCGGCGATGCCCAGTTGTGCCACCGCACCCCAGCTCAGCAGGTAGTGCACCAGCCGGTCTTCCACTGCGGCGCCCAGCCACAGGGCCAGGTAGGCCAACGACACAGCACCGCACAGGGGGCCTAGACTGGCCTGCAATGTCAGCAGGGCCAATGGCGAAAGGCTGGGGAAAATGACCGCTGGCAGGCTGGTCATGAGCAAGCTGGTACTGCCCAGCATGAGTACGAAGACCATGGCGCGCACCGATGCCACGCTACGGCTCATCAATAAGTCTGCCAGCGCGACCAAGGCAATCGTCAGCAGGCCGCCCATCATGCAGCCCCAGACTAGGAGTTCGGAAGTGTTCAAGCAGGCATTATCACCAGCGGTTCGGGGCGGAGCCCGCCGTATTGAACTTTGGAGACCCGCCCCCAGATAGGCGTCTAGCGCGAAAGTAGGCCGCCGTGGGCAAAAAAATGGCGCCTGTGGTAACTTTCGACCCCCAAGAAACTAGGAAGGGCCTTTTGGCATGGACCGTGATCAACAGGCCTTGAGCGCCCTGACCCCTGCACGCTTGCAGGGCATACGCCGTGGGGTGGAGAAAGAAAGCCTGCGCGCCTTGCCCAATGGCATGTTGGCCAAAACCTCCCACCCCCAGGCCCTAGGTTCGGCCTTAACGCACCCCCACATCACCACCGACTTCAGCGAGTCGCAGGTGGAACTGATTACGGGTGTACATGCCGACCCCCAGGTCTGTCTGGACCAGTTGCAACACATTCAGCAGTTCACCCTGCGCGCCATGGGCGACGAGCGGCTTTGGGTGTCCAGCATGCCGCCCTGTCTGCCTGAAGACGACACGATTCCGATTGGCCAATATGGCGAATCCAACGTGGGCCGGGCCAAAAGCGTCTATCGCACGGGCTTGGGCTACCGCTATGGCAGGCGCATGCAGACCATCTCCGGCATCCACTACAACTGGTCTTTGCCCGAGGTGTCCAGCGAAGCCTACTTTGGTCTGATTCGCAACTTTCGTCGCAATGCCTCGTTGTTGCTCTACCTGTTTGGTGCCTCGCCGGCGGTCTGCAGTACCTTCGTGGAGGGGCGCCCGCACCAGTTGGAGGAGCTGAGCCCCGGAACGCTGTACCTGCCCCACGCCACTTCGTTGCGCATGGGCCGCTTGGGCTACCAGAGCGACGCCCAGTCGTCGCTTGCGGTGAGCTACAACAGCCTAGAGGGCTACGCCCACTCGCTGCAGGGCGCGCTGACCCAGCCTTATGCGGCCTACGAGGCCATTGGCATTCAAGGGCCAGATGGCGCCTACCGCCAGTTAGGCACCACGCTACTGCAGATTGAAAACGAGTTCTACGGCACCATCCGCCCCAAGCGCGTGACCTATGCGGGCGAGCGCCCGCTGCATGCGCTGCGCGAGCGCGGCGTGGAGTACGTGGAAGTGCGCCTCATGGACTTGGACCCGTTTGAGCCCATGGGTATCAACACCCGGACCATGCGTTTTCTGGACATGTTCTTGCTACATTGCTTGACCACCGACAGCCCGCCCGACTACCCGCAAGAAATTGCGGAGATGGCAGCTAACCAGCAATTGGTGGCCCAGCGCGGCCGCGAACCGGGATTGCAGTTGGTGCGCGCGGGCGAGAAGGTTGGCTTGCAGGCCTGGGGGCTGGAACTGCTCGACGCCATGCTGCCGATTGCCCAGGCGCTGGACGCCAGCCACGGCGGCGCAGACTACGCCGCCGCGCTCGACCACGCACGCACCGGTTTCTTGCGGCCCGACACCTTGGCCTCAGCCCGCGTGTTGCAGGCCATGCAGCAGGAGCACGGCGGTTCTTTTGTGGCGTTTGGGCGCGCGCGCTCCGAAGCGGTGCGCGCGCAAATGCTGGCGCTGGAGTTGCCTGCCCATATTGCATTTGAGTTCGCCCAAGAGTCGCAAGCTTCATGGGACGACCAGCGCGTCATTGAGGCCGCTGACACCATGCCGTTTGAAATCTACCGCCAGGAATACTTGGCACCGGCACACCTGGTACCGCACACGAAAAAAGCCGCCTGAAGTAGGCGGCTTTTGGGAGGTGGTAGCCGCGACAGCGGCTATCCGTTGTGCAGATTAAGCGGCTTTGCGAGCGGCTGTGGTGCGTGTCTTGCGGACTGTGGCGCGCTTGGCCGTCGTCTTGGCTTTCTTGGCGCCGGCAATGCGGGTTACCAGGGCGCCGCTTTGGGCTTCGATCTTGGCGACGACGGAGCCTACTGCTACTGCTGCAGGCACCGCGGCCACGGCGATGGTGTTCAAGGTGCTCAGGCCGGTCGACTTCTCGAAGCGGCTGGCGTTGGCAGCGACTTGCTCCAAGCCCTTTCCGGCCAATTCCAGCGCCTTGTTGACCGCGGTTTCAGCGCCGTCAGAGGTCAATGTCACGCCGTGGCTGTAGAAGGTGGTGACTTTCTTTTGCGCGGCCACGGCATTGCTGCCCACTTCAGCGCTGATGCGCTTGCCGGCCTTTTTGACGGCAGCGGCCCACGTTTGGTCCACATAGCCAACAGCACGTGCGTTGCCCACACGGTAGGCTTGGATCACGTTCTTGGCGGTGTTGCCGTAAGACGCGATGAGTTCGTTGGTGACGGTGGAAAGTTTCTTGTTGGACATGGTGGACTCCTGAAAGTGGATGAAACGAAAACCTATGCTCTGCATTCTCCAAACACAGCCTAGTGAAGGCACCTTAAAAGCCGCATCTTTCCTAGAGGAAGCAGCCTAGCCACGCCACGGCCGCAAAGTGCCGGACAATGCGGGGCGGGGCCCACAGGCGGTCCCAACAGACAGATAGACAAAGGTAAACGGCATGGCAATTCAGTGGTTTCCGGGGCATATGCACCTGACCCGCAAGGCAATCGGTGAGCGCATCAAGGCGATTGATGTGGTGATCGAGTTGCTTGACGCGCGCCTGCCCGGCTCCAGCGCCAACCCCATGCTGGCCGAAATGACGGCCGGCAAGCCCTCTCTCAAGGTACTCAACAAGCAAGACTTGGCCGACCCTGTCCGCACTGCGCTATGGCTGGACCATTTCAACGCCATGCCCGGTGTGCGCGCGCTGCCGCTGGACGCCAGCATGAGCACGCCAGCCAAGGCCCTGGTGGCCGCCTGCCACCAACTCGCCCCGAACCGCGGCGGCATGGCCAAACCCATGCGGGTGCTGATTTGCGGCATTCCCAACGTCGGCAAGTCCACACTCATCAACACCCTCAAAGGCAAGCGCGCGGCCAAGACCGGCGACGAGGCCGGCGTCACCAAGCTGGAGCAACGCATCACGATTGCCGACGACTTCTACCTCTACGACACGCCCGGCGTGCTGTGGCCGCGCATCATCGTGGCCAAGAGCGGCTACAACCTGGCCGCCAGCGGCGCCATTGGCAAAAACGCGTTTGACGAAGAAGAGGTGGCGCTGGAACTGCTGGACTACCTGCGCCAACATTACGCCACGCAGCTAGAGGCGCGCTACAAGCTGACCGGTGTGGCGGACATGGCGGACGAACAGTTGTTGGACGCCATTGGCCGCAAGCGCGGCGCGCTGCAAAGCGGCGGCAAGATCAACTTGCAAAAGGCGGCGGAGATTGTGATCCACGATTTCCGTGCCTGCGCGCTGGGCCGTATGAGCTTGGAAACGCCCGAAGAATTTGGCCACTGGTTGGCCGCAGGACAGAAGCTGGACGCGGAGCGCCAGCTTAAGAAAGATGCGATTGAGTTGGACCGTAAGGTGCGGTTCAAGAAAGTACCGCGTCCGCCAAAAGCCGAAAATAATGATGAAATAGGCCTTTAGCCCTTGTAGATATTGCGTGAGTAGCTTCTGTTTTTGTAGCGAATTGAAAGGCAATCATGGCAAAACCACTGCCCCCGAGCACCGATTGGCAAGAGCACATTGCACCCGATGAGGCAGAACGCTTTGCAGACTACGGCCGCCAGTTTGCGGAGCTGCAGGCGCGCAAATCACAGAAGTACGGTAACGGCCGCGCGCTGCACCGCAAGCAGTTGGTTGCGGCCAAAGGCTCGCTGCAGGTGCTGGCCGATGTACCGGAGTTTGCCCGCCACGGCCTGTTTGCGAAGGCTGACAGCTACGACGTGTGGGTGCGCTTGTCTAACGGCGGCATGGACCACGCCAGCGACCGCAAGCCCGACATTCGCGGCTTCTCGTTTCGGGTGTTGGGTGTGCAGGGCGATTCAGCACTGGGCAATGGCCCGGCCAAGAGCCAAGACTTTGCGCTGATCAACCAAGAGAAATTTGCCTTTCCCAAGAGCGACGAGTTTGTGGCCTTTGTGGTGGCGGCATCGCACGGGGGCGGCGCTTTGCTTAAGTTCATGGTGCAGCGCTATGGCCTACTGGGCGCTGCCAAGAAGCTGGCACAAACCGCCAAGACCTTTGGCGCGCCGTTTGGTGGTTTTGCCGCCCACCCCATGTTCAGCGCCGCGCCCATCGCCTGCGGCCCCTATGCGGTGCGGGTGCGACTGGTACCCGCTGCAGCCAATGGCGCGCCGGTGCAAGGCAAGCCGGCCGACTGGAGCGCGGAGTTTGCCAGCCGCCTCACCACGAGTGCGTTGCAGTGGGACTTGCAGCTGCAGCCCTATGTGAGCGAAACACTAACCCCCATTGAAGACGCCTCGGTCAACTGGACAACGCCCTACAGCACCGTAGCGCGGCTGACGCTGCCTGTGCAAGACCCGTCGACCGATGCCACGTTTGCCCAGCAGGTCGAAGACGCAGTGTTCGACCCTTGGCAGGCGCTGGCGGCGCACCGCCCGCTAGGCGATGTGATGCGCGCGCGCAAGGTGGTGTATTTCGCCAGCCAGCAGGCGCGCGGCGCAGTCTGAACCTTTGTAGAAAAGCAGGGAGAAAAAATAATGTTCACCGAAGACGATTTGCAATCCGCCGTGTTGGCGGGCGCTGTCAGCGCCGAGGCGGCCGAGGCCTTGCGCCAACACGCGGCCAGCCGCCGCACCACGCCGCTGGTCGATGAAGAACACTTTCGCCTGATCACCGGCTTTAACGATGTGTTTGTCGTTATCGCTTGCGTGCTCTTGCTGGTGTCGGTGGGGTGGATTGGCAGCGCTATCGCGCCGTTTGCCGGTGGCTTGGCGGTGGCGGCGTGTGCTTGGGGGCTGGCCGAGTTTTTTGTGCGCCAGCGCCACATGGCCTTGCCGGCCATCGTGCTGCTGGTGGCGTTTGTGGGCGGGGTGTTTGGCAGCTTGTTCACTCTCAGCGCTGACCACCAAGGCGCAGTGCGCGTGGCGGCGGCCTTGGTGGCCGCAGGCGGAGCTTGGCTGCATTGGCGGCGTTTTCAGGTCCCGATTACCGTCGCCGCAGGCAGCGCCGCGCTGGTGGGGGCGGTGTGGATGTTGTTGCTGGAGACGTTTCCCGCGCTGAAGGAATGGTTCATTCCGATCGCGCTGGTCTGCGGGGTCGCGGTGTTTTACGTGGCCCTGCGCTGGGATGCGAGCGATACCGCGCGCCAGACCGGCCGCTCCGACGTCGCTTTTTGGTTGCACCTGTTGGCAGCGCCCTTGATGGTCCATCCGCTGTTCACCAGCCTAGTAGTGTCCAGTGACGGCATCGCCTTGGGCGGGGCCGTGGTGGTGTTGCTGGCCTATGCCGTGATTGCCGTGGTGTCGTTGGTGATTGACCGGCGCGCCCTCATGGTGTCGGCGCTGGGCTATGTGCTGTTTGCGTTCTCGGCCTTGCTCAAGCAGTACGGCAGTGTCAGCTTGGGCTTTGCCATTACCGCCCTGGTGATTGGCTCGGCGCTACTGCTGCTATCGGCCTTTTGGCACAGCACCCGCGCGGCCTTGCTGCGCCAGGTGCCGCTGGGGGTGCAGCGCTATATCGCGCCGCTGCAATAAGCCACCACTTGCGCTTCTAGCGCTTGGGCCTGCTGCACCATCACCCAATGGCCGCAGGCATGGGGGTGGACTTTGCTGCCGGGCGCGGCCTCTAGGCGCGCCAACCACTGCGGTGACTGAAACATAAACGGCTTGCGCGTGCCATAGGCGTACAACACGGGGCACTGCGGCTGCACTTGCGCCGCGCCGCGCAAGCCACCGCCCAAGCCGAACCACGCCATGGCGTAGGGGTAGTTCATGTGCCAGGCGATGTTGGCTTGCGGCGCGGGGCAGCGCAGGGCGCGCGCCATCCAGCGCGTCATGCGGTTGGCGATGCTGACTGCCCCCACCCGACCCAAGCCCCAGGCCAGCGCCAGCCACAGTTGGTAGCCCAGAATTTGCAGCTTCTCGCTGCCGCGCAAAGACGCGAGGTAGGCGCTGCTGTTGTAGTCGCCAATGTCGATGGCGACGATGCGCGCCACCCGCTGTGGGTGCTGCGCCGCCAGCTCGTAGCCAAACATGCACCCCCAGTCGTGCAGCAGCAGGGTGACGGGTTGTTTGGGGCTCACCGCATCCACAATGGCCAGCAGCAGCCTAGTGATGTCACCTAGCGTGCGGGCTGGGCTGCTGTTCGGCGCGTCAAACCCCGGCAGGGTAAAGCGCACGCAGCGGTGCTGCGGCGACAGCGCCGCCACCATGCCATCCCACAGGTGGTGCGTGTCGGGCCAGCCGTGCAGCATCACGATGGTGCTGGGGCCGTCGCCTTCGACGAATACGTCAATGCCTTGGACTTGGAGCGCGGGAGTGCTCATGGCGAGGAGATTTTTGCTATAAAAATAGAAGCTGCTCGCGCTTATTCTTCGAGGGCTGCAGCCTTAAAGTAGGCAATACGTTGAGCGTCAGAGGGGTGGGAGGCAAACGCGATACCCAGCCAAGAGCTGTCGGGCTTAGGCGTTTTGGCACCGGGTGCGGCTGGGGCAGTTTCTCCTTCCCTTTGACTGTCCCGTTGCGCCTCCAGCTTATCAAACAGCGTGACCATTAGCAAAGGCGAGAGCCCTGCGGCCTTGAGAACATTCACGGCGTGGGCATCGGCCTCGCTCTCTGCCGCGCGCGAATACTGCGCTTGGCCCATGAGGGCCGGCACCGCCGCCAGCAGCGCGTTAATGTCTCCCCACACCACCGCACCCACCGCGCCCAACACTGAGGCCTGCACCGCCATGCGCAGCCCGTGGCGGCGCTGCAAATGGCCTTGCTCGTGGGCTAGAACGGCGGTGAGAACCTGGGTGTCGTTGTCCACTAACTTCACCATCTCGTCGGTCATGATGATGGTGCCGCCTGGCAGCGCCAAGGCGTTGGGGCCGATCTTGCTTTTGCGAAACACCAAGGTCCACGGTACGACGCTACCCACCGGTTGGTGCGCCAATGACTCGGCGAACGCAGCACGGATCTGGTTTTGCGAAGCCACAGGCAAGGCGGTCGGCTCCATCAACACCTTGTCGACAGCCGCCAAGGTGGATTCACCGAGCGCTTCGTCCACGCTGGTGGGTGTGACACTGACCACCGCCTCTGCCACCAGTGGCAAGCCCCAGCGCTGCATCATCAGCGCCAGCAGCAACATGACCACGACACTGCCCGATACCCAGCGCCAGTTTTGTTGCATCTTGACGACCAGCGATTCGCGTAGGCCCTGGGCTTGTGCCCATTGGTCCCAGGCGAGGCTGTCGTCGCACTGCACCATACCGCCGCTGGACAAGTGGGCGACCCGAATACCATGGCGAGTGCGTTCGGGCCAGTCCACCGATTGCACAGGGTGGCGCAGGTTCAGGTCTGCCCCTTCAATGTGCAATAGGTTGGCCTGTACCCAAATGCGCACGGGGTGCGCGCGGGCGCTGTGGCCGTCAAAGTACAGCGCGTCCAAAGCCGGGGCGGCGGGTGCGCCAGTGTCGATATCCATGGTTGCGCCGTCTAGTAAGTGCCGGGCTTAGAGCCCGACATCCAAACCAAAGAAATCGCCGGCAGCGTCTCCCACGGTTTCGTTGTTATGGATTTGCGCAGCACCCACCAGTTGGTCGGGGCTGATGCGGGTTTTGACCTGCACCGCTTCCAGCCGGAGGCGGGTCATAGAAACCGCCGCAAATGGCCAGTACAGCCCGAGTGTGATGATGGTCAAGAAGCTGTTTTTGACGCTGAGCCACATCAACGAGCCGAAGCGCAGTTCGCTCACAAAACGCAACTGCTTATTGCCTGTTTGGGTCCACACCAGGTTTTGCAAACGGGATGTGGCATAGGGGCGAATGCACAACATCGCCACCAGAACGATGACGCCGTAGGCGACCCCACCGGCGAGCGCCCAGCCGATTCCGGGCTTGCCCAAGTTCAAGCCAGACATCAAACCGTAGCCCACCGCACCCACCAGCGCGGTGGGCAGGATGACCAGTGCTAGGCCGAGCCCGATCACTTTGAGCGTCAACAGGTAGAACGAGCCCGCACCGGCCTTGAACTCGGTTTGCAAGTTGCCCAGCGCGTAGTGGTTGTGTTGGTACTGTTTGATGTTCCAGAACAACCAAGGTGCGATGGCGACGGTGCTCAGGGCAATCAGGCCGGCGAACACGCCGAACCACACGGGCGGGTGTGCCGGGTCCATCACAAAGTGTTGACCTCCCACCAAGATAGCGCCAGGGATCAACAGGGGCAACATGGCGCGATAGGCTCCGCCCAAGCTGCCGTGGAACGCAAAGCGCAGGCCGCGCCAACTGGTGTTGGACAGGCGAAATTGCAGTGATGACTTGAACAGCGCAGGCCACAACAAGGTGCCCGCCGCCAGAGCTACCAAGCCGGCGATGGGGGAAAGGTTACCTGCTACTGAATACAAGATGACGAACGCACAAATCAGCAAGTACCCCTTGAACATTTGGCGCGGGTTGCCATGGAAGCCCAAGGGTTGGCCACCCACCAGCGTATTGGCCATGAAGTAACGCAGTTTGCGCGCCCGTGCCCAAGGCACATAAAGCGTGAGGGTGACAATGGTCAGCAGCAAATTGACGATCCAAATGCGGAAATACTCGCTGCCTGAGCCCGTGAACTGCATGGGCAGCAAATGGGGCGTTGGGATGATGGGGGCTTGCGCATTCTGAATGCTTGGTGCTGCGGACGCGTCGAAACTGGGATCTATCATTTTGGGGAATCCTCCGTGTTGATGGTTGGGGCCTTGGGCCCTCTGTTTTCAGGCAGGATCATATAGTGCCTCGCAGTTCGACTTTCTTCGCTTGAAAATGGGCTGAACTGCTCCAGTTACCGTGTTCCACCAACGCCTGCGACGGAGACTCTGTGGCCTTTTTGGTATTTTGTGTTGCGGCGCTGATGCTGCTTGCCGGCCTGCTGGGCTACCCGCGTTGGCAGGCTTGGCGGCGGCTGCGCCTACAGCAACAACCGTTTCCCGCAGTCTGGCGCAAAGTGCTGCGCAAGCGCGTGCCCTTGGTGGCGCGGCTGCCGGTAGATTTGCAGCTGCAGCTCAAAAAACACATGCAAGTGTTTGTAGCGGAGAAGGTTTTCATAGGTTGCGCCGGCCTGCAGGTGACGGACGAGATGCGTGTGGTCGTTGCGGCCCAAGCCTGCTTGCTGTTGCTGAACCGTCCGCTGCGCGGTGCGAGTGACTATTTCGCGGGCGTCCGGCAAATTCTCATGTACCCCGGCGCTTTTGTGGTGAACCGTAGCGTGACCGATGCCGCCGGATTGCAGCAAGACCAGCGCCAGACGCTGGCCGGTGAATCGTGGTCACAAGGCCAGGTGATTTTGTCGTGGCAAGACACAGTGGAGGGGGCGGCCGATGCGCACGACGGGCGCAACGTGGTGATCCATGAATTTGCCCACCAGCTCGACCAAGAAAATGGCCAGGCCGTGGGCGCCCCCTTGCCCGTGTTTGGCGATGCAGCGCACAACGCCAAGCGTTGGATGCAGGTGTTTAGCGAGGCATTCGCCCAGTTGCAAGGCCAAGCCTTCATGGGCGAGCAAGGTGTACTCAATCACTATGGCGCGCAAGATCCGGCGGAGTTTTTTGCGGTGGCTACCGAAGCCTTCTTTGAGCAAGGCCGCGCGCTGCGTGCTGAGCAGCCTGCTCTGTATGCCGAATTACAGGCCTACTTCAAGGTGAACCCGGCGACCTGGTAGGACGCATCGGCGTACTGGTGGGGCAAGGAGCCCCTTCATGGTTTGCGTATAGGCTGTCATCTCGCCACCCCGGCACAATAGTTGCTGAATGCAAGACTTGATCACATCCACAGCCGCCAACGACCACACGCTGTTTGAAGACGCGCAAGCTATCTTCACCGGCACGCTGTTCGTCAGTTTGGCCCTCATTTTGTTCACCCAAGCGGGCTTGCTCACGGGTGGCACGGCGGGGGTGGCCTTTGTGTTGCACTACGCCACGGGTGTGAGCTTGGGTAAGTTGTTCTTTCTGATCAATCTTCCGTTTTATTGGTTCGCATGGCACCGCATGGGGCGTGAGTTCACGCTCAAGACCTTCGTGGCGATCGCCTTCTTGTCGAGCATGACCGAATGGTCGCCGAGGCTGTTCGCGATTGACCGGTTGCACCCGGCCTACGCGGCCGTGCTGGGGGGCTTGTTGTTGGGCTCCGGCTGCTTGTTTTTAGCGCGGCACCGCGCCAGCCTAGGCGGCTCGTCCATCGTGTCGCTGTACTTGCAGCGGTCGCGCGGTTGGCGTGCTGGCGTGGTCCAGATGGGTATGGACAGCGTGGTCGTGCTGCTGGCGCTCACCGTGGTGGAGCCCGTACGCGTGGCCTACTCCGTGTTGGCGGTGGTGGTAATGAACCTGTTCATGGCCATCAACCACCGGCCAGGACGCTACGCCGTGCTGTAGTGCGGGCTGTCCTGCCGCGTTACACGCCCAAGAATGTTGCCAGCGCAGCCGTTTCCATTGCACCTGCGTTGGTGACGACAGCGCCAGATTTGGGGTTTTTGGCAATCACATAAGGTACGGACTCGACCTTCAAGCTGTTAAACAGCACGGTGTTGGCCTTGATGGTGGCTTCTGTCTCGGGCGACATGGCTCCCACCACCGGTGCGCCACCGGTCCCGGCGAGCAAGGAGGCTTCGTGGGCCGCCATGAATTCGGCTGGGTTGGGTGCCGACAAAATGGCCGCACCCTGGGGCGCGCTTTTGCCGTTGATGAAGGACACCGGAATCCAGACAAATTTGACTTTGTTGAGCAGTGGTTGCGCGCTGCTCCAGAGGTGGCCACAGTGCGGGCACTGGGGGTCGAACAGCACAAACACCGGGTTGGCACTCATCAGCGAGCCCACCACAAAACCTTTGCCTTCTATGGCCACTTTTTCGTAAGCTTGCGCGGGCGCCATGCCCGCTGGTTCGGCCAACTTGGCGCCGTCTTCTGATTTGGAGCAGCCCGATAGCGCGGCGGAGGCGGCGGCAAGCAAAGGCCAGCTGAGCAGGTGAAGGCGTTGGCGCTGAATAGGGCGGGACGACGAGGAGAGCGGGGCGGACATCATGTGGGGTAGCTTGTAACGGTTTGTGAATAGAGGGTGGCGGGTACAACGTTGGTAGAGTGGCTCAGCGCGGCAAAGGTTCCCCTTTTGGTCATTTCGCGGGCAGTCTTCGCAAAGCACCATCTGATGCGGGTTTTTGCGCTTGTGAACATAGTTATCCACAAACTCACGCACAGATTCCGGGTGCAACTTTGGGGTCTGGGATAGCGATTTCCCAGAATTCAGTTGCTGTTCATTTTCTCTACCATAGAAATTTGCCCCATTGACAAAGTGCACAGGACGGCGCGAGTAACAGCTCGGATGAGCTTAAAAAATAAGCGGCGTCTGGCAAGCCCCTGTTGGCGCGGTTTTTGCGGCTTGTGCCCGGGGTTATCCACAAAGTGGCCCACACGGAATTGGGGTAAGTATTTTTCTGCAAAACCGCCCGCTAGGCTAGGGCGCGGCGCTGCCAAACTAGGAGCAGGTTGTTGGCCGGCAGGGCGTGGCGCTGGGCCAGATCCAACCCTGCCTTAAGGGCTTCGGCCTGCACGTATTCACGCTGCCGTATGCCCCAAGCCGGGTTTTGGGCACGCAGGCTTTGGTCAAAAGCCAAGTTGCCGGCCGAGGCAGGAATCTCGTTTTCCAAATAGGGCCCGTAGGTTACCAAGCTGCCACCGGGAGCAAGGTGGCGTGCTGCACCCCGCATCAGGGCCCCGGTGCATTCCCAGGGCGCAATGTGCAACATATTGGCGCAGTAGATGAGGTCAAAGGCGTGGGGAAATTCCGGCGTGCCCAGGGGCCATGCCGCATCGAGCACGTTGAGCGTCAATGGTGCCAGCACGTTGGGCACGCTTTGCGCTGCGGCATAGTTGGCAATGCTGTCTAGCGCGTAGGCTTGTAAATCGGTAGGTTGCCACTGCCACTCGGGGAGGGCCTGGGCAAACCAGGCTACATGCTGTCCGGTGCCCGAGGCAATTTCCAGCGCACGGCCGCTAGGCGCGATGAGCCCGCGCAACACGTCCAAGATGGGTTGCTTGTTGCGCTCGGCCGCGGGGCTGAAGTGTTCCGGCTGCATCTCAACAGTGTAGCGAGTGCCGTGGTTTGGCTCAGTGGGTCACAAACTCGTAGACCACGTCTTCGCTCTCCACCAGGTCCAGGATCTCATTCAGCGCGGCCTCGTCATCGCTGCTGCTCCAGGTGTCTTCGGGGTCGGCGGCGAACAAAGGCTCCATGGTGAGGTCTAGGTGCTGCCCGTCGCCCATGTGGATGACGTTGCCGCCGTCTGACGTGGTGTGTAGCTCCCAGTGCTCGGGAACGGACATATCCAGGGTGATGGTGACGCGGAGTTTTTTCATAGGAATGGAGTCTCACTGGCAGGGGTTGGGGGAACCGCGTTGGGCGGTTGCGTGCGGGGGATGGTACGGGATAGCGCGCGGGAAAGGGCAGAAACATTGCCAAAGCCAGCCGCCCGAGCCGCCGCTTTCAGCCCCTGGCCCGACTGCACGCTGCGCTGCGCAATCTGCAGCCGCAGGCGCGTCAGATACTTGCCGGGAGGACAACGCAGCGTGTTTTTGAAACGTACCGCAAAGGCGGTGCGCGACATACCCGCGTGTTCGGCCAAGCTCTCTAGCGTCCAGGGCTGGTGTGGCCCGCTGTGCATGGCGACCAGGGTTTTGGCGATGCGCGGGTCGGCCAAGCCCTGAAACAGACCATGGTGGTCGCCCGGGTGGGCGACCAAATGGCGCAGCAGAGCGATGAACACGATGTCTCCCGCACTATTAAGCAGCGCTGGGTGGCCACAGCGCGGGTCCAGCAGTTCGCCACGCACCAAAGAAATGATGTGGGTCAGGGCCGGATCGGCGTCGCCCAAAGGCACCACCAAGGGCTGCCCAAACTCTTCCAATAACAGCGGCGCCACGGGCCCGACCAGCCAGGCCTGTGCGGTGAGCACGGCATCGCTGGGGCCGGGGCCTTGGTGGCGGAGGCTGTGAGCCACCGCGCCGTGGCACACCACCATGGACGGGGCCTGGGCCGTCAGCGTATGGGGGCCGGCGCGCAGCACGACTTTCCCGGTGTTGACCAGGTGCAAGGTGAGCATGGGCGCGGCCTGAGCCGCAAAGTGCTGCGCGGGCGATGGTTTAGCGGCCGCACCACCGTACGCCACGGGCAGCAGGCGCACCTGCGGCGCGAGGCCCTGCAACAGCGCACTGAGTCGGTCTAACTTGGCGGGGATCGTTGTCATTGTGTACGAATGGCAATAATAATTGAACTAATGATTGCCATCAGTATTGCAGAATGCAATTTTGAACACTCTGAAGAGAGCCCCATGACCACACTGCGCAATGCCGCCCTGATGCCCCGCCACCCCGTGCCAGCCCTGAACATCACACTGACCACCGGTGAACGCTTTGTGTTGGGCGCCCAACCCGCGCAGCACTTTGACATGGTGGTGTTCTATCGGGGCCTGCATTGCCCCCTCTGCGCCAAGTACCTGATGGAGCTAGAGCGCCTAGCGCCCGAGTTTGCGTCGCGCGGCGTGAGTCTGGTGGCAGTCAGCAGTGACGACCAAGATCGCGCTCAGCAAATGGCGACCAAGGTGAACGCCAGCGGGCTGCGCTTTGGCTATGGCCTGAGCCTCAAGGCGGCACGCGAATGGGGCCTGTACATCAGCGCCTCACGCGGCAAAACGTCGATAGGCATTGAAGAACCCGCGTTGTTCAGCGAGCCGGGGGTGTTCTTGGTGCGCCCCGATGGCACGCTGTACTACGGTGCAGTGCAGACCATGCCGTTTGCCCGCCCACCGTTCCAGGACTTGATCGGCGCTATCGACTTTGCGGTTAGCAAAGACTACCCGGCGCGCGGCGAATACACCGGCGCGGTGTAAGCGTGTCTAACCGAAGTTAGCGGCGCTGGCGCAGCACCAGCGCAATGCCGCCCAAAATGGCCACACTGCTGATGCCCAGCACCAGCGTGAAGGTCTCGTTCACAAACAGCACGCCGCCAATGGCGGCCAGCACCGGCACGCAAAGCTGGATGCTGGCCGCTTGCGTGGCCTGTAGCGCCGGCAGGGCGCGGTACCAAATGGCGTAGCCCAAGCCCGAGGTGACGGCGCCCGAGGCCATGGCGAAACACAAGCCGGTGGGGTCGAGCTGGACCTGTTGCAGCGCAAAGAGACTCAGGGCCAAGGTCATGGGTACGGTGCGCACAAAGTTGCCGGCAGTGGCACGTGTTGCGTCGGGAGCGCGGCCATCGGCCCCCGCGCGTTTGCCGAGCAGCGAGTACACGCCCCAGGCCAAACCAGAGCCCAACATCGCCAACGAGTCTCCCCACGCCGGGGCTTCCAGACCCGGAGCCATCAGCAGCACCAAGCCTGCCAGCGCGATCAGCAAACCACCCCATTGCAAAGGCGCAAGGCGTTCGCCCCGGTAGATTCCCCAGCCCACCATACAGGCCTGTACCGCACCAAACAGTAACAAGGCCCCAGTGGCCGTGCTCATGCCACCGTACGACCACGACAACAGCGCCGCATAGACAAACAACGCGGTTGCGGAAATCCAGTCACCACCCAGCACACTCGTTTTTGTGGGAGCGGAACCCTTGGCAGAAGCCTGCACGCGCCACAGCTGTAGTAACCACAGCATGGCGGCGCCAGCCACCAGGCGAACCGTGGTGTAGCTGGCCGGGTCGATCGATGTGGTTTTGAATGCAAGGCGGCACAGCAGGGAGTTGCCAGCAAACGCCAACATGGCGGCGACGATGAGCATGGCAGTTTCAGTGCGAGATGGAGTGGCGGGCATGGTTATGGGTTTTATAGTCAGGGTCCGCGTTGTGCGCGTGTTCAGGAGCCCTACGGTGTCGCGTCTCTCATTCAACCACGGAAGTCCCCCATTTATCCCGCTCAGCACCTTTGAGCGCCTGCCCGAAGACACCATGCGCGAGCGCGCTGCCGCCTTTTATGCCGAGCTGAAACGCCGCAAGACGATTCGTGAATTTTCCAGTGAGGCGGTGCCGCGCGAGGTGTTGGAGTCATGCCTGCTGGCTGCGGGCACCGCGCCCAGTGGCGCCAATCACCAGCCCTGGCACTTTGCGGTGGTTAGTGATGCGGCGCTGAAGCAGCGCATCCGCGTGGAGGCGGAGATCGAAGAGCAAGAATTTTATGAGCGCCGCGCGCCGCAAGAATGGAAGGACTCGCTCGCACCATTGGGCACGGATGCGAGCAAACCGTTTCTGGAAGAAGCCCCGTACTTGATCGCGATCTTCGGGCAGAAGAACACGCAGATGGACGACGGCAGCACGGTGAAGAATTACTACGTGCCCGAGTCGGTGTCGATTGCCACAGGATTTCTCATTGCCGCGCTGCACCACGCGGGCTTGGCCACGCTGACGCACACGCCCAGCCCCATGGGTTTTCTTAATACCCTGCTGCACCGGCCAGAGAACGAAAAACCCTACATCCTGTTGGTGGTGGGCTACCCCAAAGCGGGCTGCATGGTGCCCAATATCCGCAAGAAGCCGCTGGAAGACATAGCCAGCTTTTTGTAGACGGTGTGCATTGGCTCTCGGCGCGCGGCGGTCTTAGGTCCGCCGTCGTTTGCGGCGCTTGTAGAGCACTTGCAGCCGCCATCCCACGGTGATCAAACCATAGGCCAGCAGCCCACTCGCTATCGCTGACAGCGCCATGCCCAGCAACAGCGGTTTGCCCAACGCACGGATGCGCTGCCAGGCCGTGGGGGCGGGTGCGTTGGCGGTAGCCGTAGGCGTTGGTGTGGTAGTGGCTGCAAGCGCGTCGACGGGTGCCCGTGCGAGGGCCCGTGCGCGTTGCGTTTCGGTTTCGCCAGTCGCCCACAGGCCCAAGCGGTAGGCCCCGTAATAGATGGGGCCGTAGGTGAACGGATTGCTGACCAGGGTACTGATGGCGGCGGCCGGCACATTGGCCCGCAGCACCACCGACGCGGCCACAGACAGCGGGATTTGCGCGACCGGAATCAGCAAGCCAAAAAACAGGCCAATGGATACGCCCAGTGCGACACCGCGGCGCGACCAGTGCCAGAGTTGGGGCTGGTGCAGCCAAGGGCCCAGCCAAGCCAGCCAGCGGTTGGCCAGCAGTTGCTCGCGGCTGGGAATGTGCTGGCGTAGCCGCTGCAACAAGCCCACGTTCAGAACCCCGAACCGGGCTCGGTCAGAAAAGCCAGCTCGGCCTCGGTCGAGCTGCGGCCCAGCGTGGCATTGCGGTGCGGGTAGCGGCCAAAGCGGGCGATGATGGCTTGGTGGCGCAGCTCAAAGTTCAGGTTGTTGTCCATGCCCGGCTGTGAAAACAGTTGCACCGCCTGCTGGTGAATCAGTGGCGATTCGCTGTGCATATAGGGCATGTAAACGAAAGCGCGCTGCTGCGGCGGCAGGGCTTGGTCGTGGCCACCGGCCACCAACTCTTGGGCTAGCAACAAGGCCAACGGGTCTTGCGCAAACGCGCGCGGTGTGTCGCGGTGGATGTTGCGGGAGAACTGGTCCAAGACCAGAATTTCAGCCAGCCGACCTTGGACGCTGCGGCGCCAGGCAAACAGCTCGCAGCGTGCGGCCGCTTCCAGCACCAGGCCAAATCGCCCGCGCATGTCGGCGTCTAGCGCAGCGTCTTTGGCAAAGTGTTGCTGGGGTGTGAGTTCTTCAAACCAGAACTGGAGAATGTCGGTCGCTTGCATGTCCGCCATTGTGCGACCGTGCCGGCAGGCTCAGCCCAACAACAGGCAAAAAGCCCGCAGGAAATAGGCGATTTACTCCGAATTCAGGAGCTACTCGCGCATATCCTATGCGGGCTAGAGGACTATTTGACTACTAATCCGCCTGCTAATTTGTCGCGGCGGGCTCACTCCAGCCACCGCCCAGTACCTTGTACAAATTGACCAGATTCTGCTGTTGCAGCGCCTGCACCTGAACGACCGCCTGCTGGGTGCTGAACAAGGAGCGCTGGGCGTCGAGTACGTCAAAGGCGTTGGCGGCGCCGTTGTCAAAGCGCAGCTGGGTCAGGCGCATGCGCGTCGTCTCGGCGTCGCGCTGCGCGGTTTGGGCGCGCAGCTGCTCGCCCAGTGTGGCGCGGCCGGCCAAGGCGTCGGCCACTTCCTTGAAGCCAGTTTGAATCGCCTTCTCGTACTGGGCCACGGCGATTTCGCGGTTGACCTTGGCGGCTTCCAAGTTGGCCTGGTTGCGGCCGGCGTCAAACAGGGGTGTCAAGAGCTGGGGCACAAAGCTCCAGACCGAGGTGCCGTTGCTGAAGAGTTGCTCCAAATCGTTGCTGGCCACACCGGCGCTGGCGGTCAGCGTAATGCGCGGGAAGAAGGCCGCGCGGGCCGCACCGATGTTGGCATTGTTGGCCAGCAGGGTTTGCTCGGCCTGACGCACATCGGGGCGGCGCGTTAGCAGCTCAGATGGCACGCCGGCGGGCAGGTCGGCCACCAAGCCTTGCGCGCCGAGCGCACGGCCAGCGGGCAGGTCGGTCGAGAGGGGCTGGCCCAGCAGCAAGACCAAAGTGTTTTCGTCTTGTGCGCGCTGGCGGGTTTGCTGCGCCAGCGTGGCCTTGGCCGCTTCCAACAGCGACTGACTTTGGCTCAGCTCCAATTGCGAGGCCGCTTCGTTGTCAAACTTGAGTTGCGTGAGGCGCAGCGACTCTTGGCGCGTGCCCAAGGCTTCGCGGGTTACGCGCAGCAACTCGTCATCGGCCAGCAGATTGAGGTAGGTGGTGGCGACTTGCGAGATGAGGCTGATGTGCACGGTCTTACGGGCTTCTTCGCTACCCAGCAACTGGGCTTGGGCGGCATGGCCGAGGGCGCGCACGCGGCCAAAGAAATCCAGTTCATAGGCGGTCACGCTCAGGCCTGCGGTGTAGCTGCTGGTGACTGCGCCGGTGGCAGTAGGGCTGCGGCTGCCGTTGATGCCGGCGTTGACGGTGGGGAAGCTGTCCGCGCGGGTCACTTGCAGCTTGGCGCGGGTTTGTTCGATGTTGAGTGCGGCCACGCGCAAGTCGCGGTTGTTGGCCAGCGCAATCGTGATCAGTTGCTGCAGCCGCGGATCTTGAAAAAAGCTTTTCCATTCGGTGTCGGCAGCGCTGCGCGCTGCCTCATTGGCGGTGGCCGATGAGCCCACAGGAGCGGTGGTGGGGAAGCTGCTCGCCACCGGTGCGGCGGGCCGCGAGAAGGTGGGAATGAAGCTGCAACCGCCCAGCCACAGGGTGGCGACTAAGGCGGTGGGCAGGGCCGCTAGGCGCAGGGATGTGCGAGAAGGTTTACGCATGGGTATCTGCTCCGATAGCGTGGCCGTGGGCTTGGTCGAACGCGCGCTGGCGCTCGCTGCCTTTGAAGATGCCGCGTACGACGACAAAAAAGATGGGGACAAAGAACACGGCGAGGAAGGTTCCAACGATCATGCCGCCGATCACGCCGGTGCCGATGGCGCGCTGGCTGGCCGAGCCAGCGCCACTGGAGATGGCCAGCGGCAACACGCCCAAGATGAACGCCATCGACGTCATCACGATGGGGCGGAAGCGCAAGTGGGCGGCGGCCAATGCCGACTCGATCACACTCTTGCCCTGGGCCTGCAGGTCTTTGGCGAATTCAATAATTAAAATCGCGTTCTTGGCGGACAGGCCGATGATGGTGATCAGACCCACCTGGAAGTACACGTCGTTGGCATAGCCGCGCAGCAGCGTGGCTAGCAACACACCGAGCACGCCGAGCGGCACGACCAAGATCACGGCCAATGGAATTGACCAGCTCTCGTAGAGCGCGGCCAAGCACAAGAACACCGCGAGAATCGCAAACGCGTAAAGCACGGTAGCCTGCGAGCCGGCCAGCTTTTCTTGGCGCGATTGGCCCGTCCACTCAAAGCCAAAGCCTTCGGGCAGGCGGGCTGCGAGTTTTTCCATCTCGTCCATCGCTGCACCGGTGCTAAAGCCCGGCGCCGCCGCACCGCTGATGCGCATGGACGGGTAGCCGTTGTAGCGGATGGTTTGCATGGCGCCCTTGATCCAGCGGGTGGCGGCAAACGCCGACAGCGGCACCGACTTGCCCTGGTTGTTGGTGGCATTGAACTTCAGAATGTCTTCGGGCTGCATGCGGGCGGTAGCGTCGGCTTGCACCACCACGCGCTGCAGGCGGCCCGCGTTGGGGAAGTCGTTGATATAGCTGGAGCCCAGCGCGGTGGAAATGGTGCTGTTGATCGCATCAAAACTCACCCCCAAGGCGCTGGCTTTGTCACGGTCAATGTCGATTTGCAGCTGCGGCGCATCTTCCAGTCCGTCGGGGCGTACCTGGGTGATGACCTTGCTTTGGGAGGCCATGCCCAGCAGCTGGCCACGGGCCGCAAGCAGCGCCTCGCGGCCCTTGCCACTGCGGTCTTGCAGACGGAAGGTGAAGCCGGTGGCGTTGCCCAGCTCCGAGATCGGAGGCGGTGCCAAGGGGAACACAAAGGCATCACGAATGCCCGAGAGCGCACCGAAGGCGCGGCCTGCCAGTGCCTGGGCGGACTGGCCCGGACCCGAGCGGTCGGCCCAGTCTTTCAGCGTGACAAAGGCCAGTCCGGCGTTTTGCCCTTGGCCCGAAAAGCTGAAGCCCAAGATACTCACCATGCCTTGCACTTCGGGTTGCTTGAGCAGGTAGCCCTCGACCTGTTCCATCACCGCCTGGGTGCGTCCCAAGGTGGCGCCGGGTGGCAGTTGCACGTTGACCAAGATGTTGCCTTGGTCCTCGCCGGGCAAGAAGGAGGTGGGCAAGCGCACGTAAATAACGGATACAGCAGCAATGATGGCGAAGTAAATCACCAAGTAGCGGCCAGCCTTTTTGAGCAAGCGAGCGACAAACCCTTCATAGCCTTTGGCGGTGCGCGTGAAACCACGGTTGAACCAACCGAAAAAACCGGTTTTGGCATGCGCATGGCCCGCTTCCACTGGCTTGAGCAGCGTGGCACACAGTGCGGGGGTGAGCGACAAGGCCATAAAGGCGGAGAAGGCGATGGAGCTAACCATCACGGCGGAAAACTGGCGGTAGATATTGCCCACCGAGCCCGCAAAGAACGCCAGTGGCACGAACACGGCGATCAACACCACGGTCACGCCAATGATGGCGCCCGAGATTTGGCCCATGGCTTTCTTGGTGGCTTGCAGCGGCGGCAGGCCTTCCTCGCTCATGATGCGTTCTACGTTCTCGACCACCACGATGGCGTCGTCCACCACAATGCCAATCACCAGCACCATGCCGAACATGGTCAGCACGTTGATGGACATGCCCAGCGCCAGTAGCGTGCCAAAGGTGCCCATCAGCGCGATGGGGACCACGATGGTCGGAATGATGGTGTAGCGCCAGTTTTGCAGGAACAAGAACATCACCAAAAACACCAGCACCACGGCTTCCACCAGGGTCTCGGCCACCTGGCTGATGGAGATCTTGACAAAGCGCGAGCTGTCAAAGGGAATAGACCACGACACGCCTTTGGGGAAATAGGTTTGCAGTTGCTCCATGCGCGCTCGCACTGCCTTGGCCGAGGCCAAGGCGTTGCCGCTGGACGAAAGCTGCACGCCGATACCGACGGCAGGCTTGCCGTTGAGACGGGCTGACGTGGAGTAAGCTTGGGCGCCGAGTTCTATCCGGGCGACATCTTTGAGGCGTACGGCGGAACCGTTGGCGTTGGCGCGCAGCACCACGTTGCCGAATTCTTCTGCGCTGCCAAGTTGGCCGTTCACCACGACGGTTGCCGCAATATTCTGGCCCGTGATGTTGGGTAAATCGCCGATGGCGCCGGATGATACCTGCGCGTTTTGCGAGCGAATGGCTGCATTCACCTCGGCCACAGATAGGTTGTACGCGGCGAGTTTGGCGGGGTCAACCCAGATGCGCATGGCGCGCTCGGAGCCAAACATCTGGGCTTGGCCAATACCGGGCAAGCGCTGGATTTCAGGCACCACGCTGCGCGAGGCGTAGTCGGCCAGTGCAATCGTGTCCACGTCGGGGTTGTCCGAAGTCAAGATGGCAAACAGCAAGAAGTTGCTGCGTGATTTGTCGACCCGAACGCCTTGCTGCGCCACCACGGAAGGTAGGCGGGGTGTCGCACGAGCGAGGCGGTTTTGCACGTCCACCTGCGCGAGGTCGGCGTTGGTTCCGGTCTCGAAGCTCAGCGTGATGCTGCCTGAGCCGTTGGCCTGGGCCACTGATTCCATGTAGATCAGGCCAGGTGAGCCGTTCATCTCACGTTCGATCACGGACAGCACGCTTTCTTCCAGCGTTTGGGCAGTCGCGCCTGGGTAGGCGGCGTTGATCACGATCGTCGGCGGTGCCACCGGCGGGTACTGCGAAATAGGCAGCTGCGTGATCGCTACGCCCCCCATCACCAAGATGAAGAGGGAAATCACCCACGCGAAGATGGGGCGGTCAATAAAAAACTGGGCCATAAAAACTGCCTTGTCGGTTTACTTGGCGGCCGCAGACGCGGCGGCGGCTGGCGCGGAGGCCGCAGGCGCTGCACCAGCGGCGGGTGCACCACCGGTCCATGGCACGGCCTTCACCGGGGCGCCCGGCACCATCATCTTCTGGAAGCCGTCGACGATGACCTGGTCACCTTCCTTGAGGCCGTCCAAGATCACCCACTGGTTGTTCTGGGCATTGCCCACGGTGACCGGGCGGGGGGCGGGCTTGTTGTCGGCACCCACCACCAGCACGGTGTCGCCCTGGTTGGTACGGGTTACCGCCTGCTGTGGCAGCAAAATGCCGGCGGGCAGTTCAGCCTGCGACAAGCGCACGCGCACAAATTGGCCAGGCAATAGCAAGCCATCGGCATTGGGTACTTCGGCGCGCAGCGTAATCTGGCCGCTGGTGGCGTCTACCGTCAGGTCGCTAAACAGCAGCTTGCCGGGTTTGGCCAACTCGCTGCCGTCTTCCAACACCACGCGCACCGGTACCGAGCCGTCGCCGGCCGCGCGCAACTGCTTGCTGGCAATCGCTTTGCGCAGGCGCAGCACTTCGGTGCTGCTTTGGGTGAAGTTCACGTAGACGGTAGAGGTTTGTTGGATCACGGCGAGCTGGGTGGCCTCGGCGGCGCTGACCAAGGCGCCTTCAGTCACCAACGACTGGCCAATGCGCCCGGAAATGGGCGCGGTAATGTTGGCGTAGTTCAGGTTGATGCGGGCGGTCTGCGCAGCGGCCTTGGCAGTGGCCAAGTCGGCTTCAGCTTGCAGTTTGGCCGTCACCATCGTCGTGTATTCCTGCTTGCTCACGGCGTTAGCTTCGACCAGCGGCTTGTAGCGATCGGCCTGGGCCGTGGCCTGTGTCAGATTGACGGTGGCTTTGGCCACGGAGGCCTCGGCGCTTTCTGCGGCGGCGCGGTAGGGCGCTGCGTCAATTTGGTACAGCGGCTGGCCAGCCTTGACTTCGCTGCCTTCACGGAACAAGCGCTGCAAGACGACGCCGTTGACGCGGGCGCGCACTTGGGCCACGCGTTGGGCGCTGACTCGGCCGGGCAACTCCGTTTGCAAGGACACGGCTTGGGGCGACACCACGATCACGCCCACTTGGGCCGGCGGCATACCGCCACCACCGCCACCGGCGGCCGGCGCCCCTTCTTTTGCACCACATGCGACCAGCGCGACGGCCAGAGGAATAGAGAGCAGGCTGAAGCGGCCCAAAGAGCGCGGAGCACCCGCGAAATGGCTGGATGGTGGCATGGGAATCCCTTGTGAAAGGTGTTACGCAAACGAAAAATGGGGCTTGCTGCATTGTTGACTTGGGACAAGTCTGGTGCAAGAAAGGCTTGCGCCAGCAGCAAATCGGGTTAGTATACATACATGCGTGAATGTATGTTTTAACTTTGCATGAAAGCCCGATAGACCATGGCCCGCAAGACCAAAGAAGATGCCTTGGCGACCCGGGAGTTGATCCTAGACGCGGCCGAGCGCGTGTTTCATCGGCGTGGTGTGTCTCGCACCACGCTGCAGGAGATTGCCCAAGACGCTGGGCTGACCCGTGGCGCCATTTACTGGCACTTTGAGAACAAAGGCGAGCTGTTCCACGCCATGATGGAGCGCGTCACCCTGCCCATGATGGCCCGCATGACCGAGATCACCCCCGAGGATGCTAAAGACCCGTTGGACAAAATTCGGCGCAACACGGTGTCCGCCTTGCAGCAGATTGCGCATGACGCGCAAGTGCGCCGCGTGTTTGAGATCGCCACCCAGAAAGTGGAATATGTGGACGAATTGCAAGGCATGCGCGAACGCCACATCGCAGGGCGAAACGAGTGCATTGACGATGTGCAGGGCTTGCTGTTGCTGGCGCGCGAGAAGGGTCAAGTGCACCGCGATACCGACTTACGCGTTGCCACGCTGGGCCTGTTCGCGCTGATTGGTGGGCTCAAGTTCAACTGGCTGCTGTCGCCCCGCGACTTTGACCTAGAGGCGGTGGGCATGGCCACGTTGGATGCGTACTTGCGCGGTCTGGCGCTATCCCCGAGCACCTAGCTGCTACGGTTTTAGGAGCTGTTGGCGCATATTCTGTAGGGGCTAGCTGCCAATTTGGCTATAGAACTTCCTTAGCAGCGCTGCTGTCGTGGCATCGGCGGGCAAGAAGGTTTCCAGCGCCATCTCTTGCAGTGTGATGTCGATGGGCGAGCCAAAGATCGTCACGGTGCTGATGAAGTTGAGTTGGCCGTGCACGGTGTCTAACTGGAATGGCATCACGACACCCCGCGTTTCGCCCTGTAGGTGCGCGCGGTCTGGGCCGTGGCTGGTGTCATAACGTTGCAGTTCTTCCAGCAGCGCCTGTAGCGTAGCGTCGCCCGTGGTGTGAATCTGTTGGCGCAGGCGCTCGAACAAATGGTGCTTCCACTGCCCTAGGTTGGCAATCTGCGGCGCAAGCCCTTGCGGATGCAGACTCAAGCGCAACACATTCACCGGGGGCTGTAACAAGGCAGGGGCGATACCTGCGAGAAACACCGGCACCATGCGGTTGGCGGCCACCATGTTCCAGTGACGGTCCATGGCCAGAGCCGGGTAGGGTTCGTGGCAGCGCAGTATGAGGTCGACTGCTGCGCGCGCCTCGGCCATGTCTGGGTGGTCCAGCGGGCGCTCGCGGTACATGGCGGCATAGCCCGCACTGGAGAGCAACTGGTTGCGCTCGCGCAGCGGTACCTCCAGCCGCTCGGCCAAGCGCAGCACCATCTCGCGACTGGGGACCGCGCGGTCGGTCTCCAAAAAGCTCATATGCCGGGTGGAGATGTCGGCTTGATGGGACAGCTCCTGTTGGCTCAGGCGGCGGTGTTGGCGCCAGTGCCGCAGGCGTTGACCAAAACTGGTGGGGGCGTTGGGAGTCTGCATGGCAGCATGGTAGCGCCGCTCAACACGCGCCAGCATGACCTCCGAGGTAATGGCTTTGCTGCGCTACAGGCCGCACTATGCAGGCTCTGTTTCATTTTTAGGAGCCTTTTATGTCCGCTGTCGCTGCTTTTACCTCCTCTGCTGGCATTCGCCGTGTGCTGTGGCTTGACGCAATCACCGGTGCCGGTTCTGCCCTGCTGTCGTTGGCCGCGCCAGATTGGGTGTCTGCCACATTGGGGCTGCCGGTGGCGGTGGTGCAGGGCTCGGCTTGGGCGGTGCTGGTGTTTGTTGGTTTCATCGCGTGGTTGTTGGCCCAGCGGCCGCTGCCCTTACGCGGCGTGCGTCTGTTGGCCATCGGTAACGCAGTGTGGGTATTGGCCAGCGGGGAGTTGCTGTTGGCGGGCGTCGGGTTGACCGTGCTGGGCGTGGTCTACCTGGTGGGGCAAGCGGCGCTGGTGGCCGTTCTTGCAGCGCTGCAATGGCAAGCTTCACGAGCTCAAACGCTATAAGAATGGGAGCTGCTTGCGATGACTGTGAAAAGGCTAGCTGCCGATTGGGCGGGAATCAACATGCGTCAAATCCCGATCGATGACCATGGGGATGAGATGGCGCACCAGCAGCCACAGATAGCCAATAGGGGTGTGGCGGTTTACAGCCAGCGGCTGGGCAAACTTGAAGTCTGCCCGGATTCCACCCCATAAACTATGCCGCTGTTGCACTTGAATGTGAGTCCACATTCACGCATCTCAAAACTGAACCATCGCCATGCTCGCCTTTGCTATTTTCCTGATCGTCGCCACCGGCGCCGCCCATTCCTACCTAGGGGAGCGCTACCTGTTGATGCGCCTGTTCAAGCGGCAAGACTTGCCCAAGCTGTTGGGCGGAACAGCGTTCACCGTGGGCACGTTGCGGTTTGCATGGCATTTGACGACAGTAGCGTGGTGGGGGTTGGCCTACATGGTCTATGCCGCGCGCAGTGGCCCAGTGGCCCAAGATGATGTGCTGACCGTGGTGGGCATGACAACATTGGTGTCGGCTGCTTTCCCGCTCTATTTCACCCGTGGCAAGCACCTTTCCTGGGTGGTATTTTTAGTGGTGGGTGCGGTTCTATTGGGCGCGCGGAGCGGCTAGTCGGGTGTCGGCCTCCGATAGTAGGAGGATGACGGTGGGCATCCTAGCGGTGGGCATCCTAGGACTGGCGGGTTTCTAATGAAATATGGCCTAAGCCACCGTGAATATTGCGCAAGAAGCTATTGATTTGATCGCGTAGCGCATCAACGTAAGCCGCCGCCCTCGGCCTGCGCAGCGCGCTGAATCAGCTCAATTTTGTAGCCATCCGGGTCGGTCACAAACGCGATCACGGTGGTGCCGCCTTTGACCGGGCCGGCCTCGCGCGTCACGTTGCCGCCCGATGCTTTGATCTTTTCGCAGGCTGCATAAGCGTCGGGCACGCCCAGGGCGATGTGGCCGTAGGCGGTGCCCAGGTCGTAGCTCTCGGTGCCCCAGTTGTAGGTCAGCTCAATTTCGGCCTGGCCGGGGTTGCCGCCGTCAAAGCCGAGGAAGGCCAGCGAGTATTTGTACTCGGGGTTCTCAGACTGGCGCAGCAACTGCATGCCCAGGACCTGGGTGTAGAAATCGATGGAGCGTTGAAGGTTGCCAACGCGCAGCATGGTGTGGAGGAATTGCATGCTGGACATTGTGCCGCAGCCCGATTACGGATTCCGGCTTTTACCCGGGTAGCTTCAGGTCAAACACCAGGCAGGTCGTGGTGGCATGGGCGTAGAGCGTTCCGTCGGGGCCATACAGGCGCGCCTCGGCCGTGGCCAACTGCCGCCCGCAGTGAATCACCTTGCCTTCGGCGCGGATGCGCGGCGTCTTGGCCGGGTTGATGGCTTTGACCAGGTTCACGCCCAGCTCGGCCGTGGTGTAGCCACGGCCCGGCAGCATCATGGTGTGCACGGCGCAGCCCAGCGCCGAGTCCAGCAGCGTGGCGTACCAGCCCCCGTGGATGCCGCCCATAGGGTTCAGGTGGGCGGGGCCGGGTGTGCCCTGGAACAGCGCGCGGCCTTCGGATACTTCCAGAACCGCGAAGTCCAGCGTTTTGGCAATGGCGGCGTAGGGCAGCTCGCCGCGCAGCATGGCCTGCATTTGTTGCAGGCCGTTCAGGTGGGCGATTTGGTCGGGGCGTGCGACGCCGGGACCTGATCCCGCGTCTAGGCGTTGAACCACTGCGGCCTCGTCAGCAAGCCAAGTGTCTAGGGTGGAGGGCATTGCCATGGTGTTCATGCTGATTTCGTTGGTTGATAAGGTAATTAACTTGCACATGCAACTAATGCAGCTACAATAATTTGCATGAAAACACTTGTCAAGCCTGTTGACGTCGCGGAGGTGCCCAAGCCGCAGGGCTGTACCAATCTCAAGTTGCGCCAGCTAACGCGCCGCGTTTCGCAGCACTACGACGCGGAGTTGGCTAAGACGGGGTTGAAGACCACCCAGTACTCCTTGTTGTCGCATGTGGTGAAGCTGGAACCGATTCGTGCGGTGGATCTGGCAGGCGTCATGCGCATGAGCACTTCCACCTTGTCGCGCAACCTGCAACCGCTGATTGCCAGCGGCTGGATTGAAGTGAACGCGGGAAACGACGCGCGCAGCCGTTTGATTTCGGCCACACCGGCAGGCCAAGTCAAGCGTACCGAAGCGCAACGCAAATGGCGCGTGGCACAGGAGGCTGTTAACCACATTTTGGGCTTGGAGCGGGTGAATGCGTTGCACGCCCTGATTGATGAGTCCCTGGAATTACTGTGCCCCCTAGACGCTGGAGAAGACGATGTCTGATGAGTAAACCCACGCGGCATTTCCGCCGGGCCGCCCCAAGGCAAATCAGCCCCGACCAAGGACCTCTCGCGGTGGGCGTGGGGTGGTTTTGCTGGCGGCGGCGCTGGCAGTGCTTTGCACTCACCATGGGTGTGCGCCAGACCATGGGCTTGTTTCTGAGCTCGCTGAATACGTCCACCGGGCTGGGTGTGGGCAGCATCAGCCTGGCCTTTGCGTTTGGGCAACTGTGGTGGGGGTTGACGCAGCCTTTCGCGGGGGCCTTTGCCGACAAAGTGGGCGCGGGGCGTGTGCTGTTGCTGGGCGTGACGCTGGTGGCGCTGGGCACCTTCATCACGCCGTTCATGACCAGCACGGCCGGGCTGATTTTTGCGATTGGGGTGTTGGCTGCGGGCGGCGCGGGCATGGCCGGCCCCGCAGTGTTGATGGCGGCGACCACGCGTCTGCTGCCTGCCAATAAGCGCGGCATGGCGACGGGCATCGTCAATGCTGGCTGGTTCGTTTGGGCAGTTTGTGATGGCCCCAATTGCCGGTGCGTTGATGGTCAGTGTGGGCTGGGGCAATGCCATGCAGGTGATGGCGGGGCTGGTGTTGCTGGCGTTACCTGCTGCCTTTTTTCTCAAGGGCAATACCGTGCAGGTGGCGACGCCGGGCGTGAAGTCCATGGGTACGGGCGACGCCGTGCGCTTGGCGTTGCGCACGCCCAGCTTTCTGCTGCTGGCGACGGGATTTTTTGTCTGCGGCTTTCACGTGGCGTTTTTGGCCACGCATTTACCGGGCGTGGTGGCCGCGTGTGGCCTGCCGACGCAGTGGAGCGCCTGGGCGCTGGGCATCCTAGGTTTGTTCAATATCGTGGGCAGCATTGCCATGGGCTGGGCCGTGGGCCGCTGGCGCATGAAGTCGCTGCTGTCGCTGGTCTACGCCGTGCGTGCGGTCGCCGTGCTGGTTTTTCTGTTCGCACCCAAGACCGGTCCGGTGGTGTTGGTGTTTGCCGCGGTCATGGGCGTGAGCTTCCTGTCCACCGTGCCGCCCACCGCCGGCCTGGTGGCCAAGTTCTTTGGCACCGCCCACATGGCCACGCTGTTTGGCCTGGTGATGTTGACGCACCAGGTGGGCGGTTTCCTGGGCGCTTACCTGGGCGGCAAGGTGTTTGACGCCACCGGCAGCTACAACTGGATCTGGTACGCCGACATTGTGTTGGCCGTCGGCGCGGCGCTGATTCATTTGCCCATTCAAGAGGCCAAGCTGGAGCCCCAGCCCGCGTAAACTCCCGCACCATGAATACCTTCACCAAAGTCATTCTCTTCACGGATACCGACGGCTTCGCCCGTTTCAAAGAAGAGGCGTTGCCGCTGGGGCAGGGTACGCCGCAGGCACTGCTGTCCGACGTGTTTGCGTCGGGTGGCTACCAACTGCGCACCAGCCCGGTGGGGTTTCGCAGCCAGTTCCACTGCTCGGGCCATACGCAGTGGTGCTTTATCTTGCAAGGGCAGATGGAAATTGGCGTGCATGGCGAGTCGCGTGTGTTTGGCCCCGGCCAGCATTTCTACTCGGCGGACCTGTTGCCCGACGGCGCGACGTTTGACCCTGCTATTCACGGCCACTGGAGCCAGCAGGTAGGCCCCGATGCGCTGGTGACTTTGTTCGTCCGTGGGTAACTAGATTTATTGAATTTAGCGCCTGCTGGCTGCGCCCTGCAGCCGGCCCGACGGGATGCGTTGGATACCGAGCTTGCCGGTTTGTACGGCCTGGACCAAACCTGCAGCAACATCGGTTGCTTGCACGGACCGGTAGTTGGCGGGAATTAGAGGCTTGAGCCAGCGCGAGATCACCACGGCGACCCCCTCGCCGGTGCGTACAGCTTGGTTCAGCGCGGCGCGGTCACCCGCTAGCATGGAAGGCTGTGCGATGGAAACGCTCTGGAAGCCGATGGCTGACACTGCCGCCTCCATCTCGCCCTTGACCCGGCTATAGAAAAGACCGGACTTAACATCGGCCCCCATCGCGCTGACAACTCCTAATTTTGTAGCGCCTTGCGCATAGACCATGCGGGCTAGAGCCACAACAGACTCATAATCTACAGCCCGAAAAGCCGCTTGACTGCCAGCCACTTTGATCGTGGTGCCCAGACAAATAAAAACATCGTCGGTTCGCGGTAGCTCAGGGAGCGCCGCGAAGTCGACGATGTGTTGTGTCAGCTTGGGGTGGGTGAGAGGCAGCGCGCGCCGCCCCACACAGTGCACCGCGCTGTAGTGCTTATCGGCTAGAAGAGCCGCCAGAACCTCGCGGCCCACGAGACCCGTTGCCCCCGCCACCATAGCCACCGCCGCCGCCCGAACGTCCGCCACCACCTCCGCCATAGCCGCCTCCTCCGCCGGAGCCTCCGCGGCCGCCACCATAGCCACCGCCGCCTCCGCCACCACGGCGAGCGCCGCGTGCGGCCATCATATCGACGTTGGTGCGCATCGGGTCGGGTTGTGCGTTGCTAGGACGCGGTGCGCGGCCTTCATGGGTGAAACCCGCTGGAGGTTGGTATTCCGCATTGCCGCCGCCCTGGGGGCGACCACGGCCTTGGCCTTGGGGTGGGCGAGCGCCTTGGCTGCGTGGGGGCTGAAATTCGCCACTGCGGTCTGCACCACGGCCACCGCCACCGTACCCACCGCCATTGCCGCCGCCTTGGCTGCGCTGGCCTTGACCACCGCGTCCGCCGCCACCATTTCCGCCGCCATTGCCACCGTTACCACCACCGGAACGGCCGCCGCCACCTTGAGTCCCCTTGCTTTCGCGCACGCGCTGCAGCATTTCAGTGCGGGCTGCCTTGGCAGCTGCTTGCATCACGTCACGGCTTGGGGGTTTGCCCGCGCCGCCCCAAATGGTCTGGCGGCCCATGGCAATGGGTTCGCCTTTCTCACCGGGTTCGGGGCCAAAACCTTCAACGATTTTGACTTCGATGTTTTGCTTGGTGAAGCGCTCAATGTCTTGCATGAAGCCTTCTTCGTCCAAGCACACCAAGTTGACTGCAGCGCCGTCGTTACCCGCGCGGCCGGTGCGGCCAATGCGGTGCACATAGTCTTCGCTCACGTTCGGGATTTCGTAGTTCACCACGTGCGGCAGGTCGTCAATGTCAATGCCGCGGGCAGCGATGTCGGTCGCAACCAGGGCGCGCACATCGCCGCTCTTGAAACCGGCCAGCGCCTGCGTGCGGGCGGCTTGGCTCTTGTTGCCGTGCAGGGCCATGGCGGTGATGCCGTTCTTTTCCAAGAACTCGGCCACGTTGTTGGCGCCAAACTTGGTGCGGGTGAACACCAGCACCTGGCTCCAGTTTTGCTCGTTGATGATGTGGGCCAGCAGGGCCTTTTTCTTGCCGCGGCCGACGGGGTGGATCACTTGGGTGATGCGCTGCACCGTGGTGTTGCGCGGCGTGACTTGCACGCTTTGCGGGTTCTTCAGCAGGCCATTGGCCAGCTCACGGATTTCGTCGCTGAAGGTGGCAGAGAACAGCAGGCTTTGCTTTTCCTTGGGCACCAGGGCCAGCACCTTCTTCACGTCGTGGATGAAGCCCATGTCCAGCATGCGGTCGGCTTCGTCCAGCACCAGCATTTGCACCTGGCCCAGGTCCAGCATGCCTTGTTGGGCCAGGTCCAGCAAGCGGCCGGGGGTGGCCACCAAAATGTCCACGCCTTTTTTGACTTTAGAGATTTGTGGGTTCATACCCACACCACCAAAGATGACGGTGGAGGACAGTTGCAGGTACTTGCCGTAGGTCGAACGGACTCTTCTACTTGGGCGGCGAGTTCGCGGGTGGGGGTTAGCACCAGGGCACGGATGCCGGTGCCGCCAAATTTGTTTTGTGCGCTGCGGCTCATGGAGAGGCGGTGCAGCAGGGGCAGGGTAAAGGCGGCGGTCTTGCCAGTACCAGTTTGGGCACCGCCCAACAGGTCGTGGCCTTCAAGGACCAGCGGGATCGCTTGGGCCTGGATCGCGGTGGGGGTCTCGTAACCCTGCTCGCGCACAGCCTTCAGAATGGCCGGGGCCAGATTCAATTCTTCAAAGTTCATGGTTCAGTACGCCCGTCCGGGCGCTTGGGAATCAGCCGTTCTGCAGGCACGCAGCTTGCAGTCAGTCAAAGGCAGATGGATTCAAAAGGTGGGGCGCCAAGTGTCGTGGGGCCCCCAGCAAGGTGCTGGTATTGCGGGCAACTGAAGCGCCGCAATGGTGTCTATTGTCGCATGCTCGCCGCACGGGCTGGTTTTGGGGCTTGACAATGCCCTTGCGCCGTAACAATCTGTCACACCACTGGCACAAGCGACCCGCTGCGCGGAGAATGCCCCCACGATGAAAAAATACCTGTTGCGGCGCTTGGGCGTAGCCCACGAACCGGGCGTCACCAAACCGACTTTGCAAGCCTGCATTGAGGTGGTGCTGGAGCAGGCCGACGCTCTGGTGGAAGACGTGTTGGAAGGGCTGGAGCAGGCCACCAGTGACACCCGTAACAAGGGGCTGCACGCCCGAAGCAACCCATTGCGGCGCCAGGTGGTTGCCAATTTGCTATTGCATAAGTCGGAACTGCAGCAGGCTTTTGGCAAGGCGTTGCGGTCCACCGTCTACGGCGGTGACACGCTGCGCAAGACCAGTCCGACCAAGGTGCGCTTTGACGATTTTCAGTTTCTGGAAGAAGAGCAGATAGACGCCAATATCGAGTTGGCAATGTCCGAACAGGAGGTTTTGCGGTCGGTCGAGGGCGTGCTGCCAGCGCTGAATGGCTTGGTGAGCAGTCTCATGGGTTGGACCAGCGTACAGGGGCACCTCAACCCGATCAAGCCGGATAACTTTGTGTACGCGCTGCGCGAAGCTTTTTCCCAGGTAGTGCCTGCTGACGACGCCCGGGCCGGTGTCATGGGGCCCGCAGCAAGTTTGCTGGGCTCCGCGCTGGAACATCTCTACCGCGAATTGGTGGACTGGCTCAAATCGCAGGGGGTGGAGCCGGTGGCGGCGCACGGCCTGTTGACGGGGCCGTTTGGCGCGCCTCTTAAATCAGGCGAAAACTCGGTGACCCGGACCCTGCTGACGCTGGACAAGTTACGCCGCTTGCTCTCTGGTGAGTTGGATCCAAGGGGGGCCACCGCAGGGATGAAGGACTTCACCCACACGGTGCCGGCGTCTATGGAGGCGCTGGAAGACATGAAGTTGGTCGAGCCCATGATGAAGCGCTTGGCCGACCGGGCCCGCCAGGCGTTGCCGGTGGTGGTTGGTGGCAAGGCGACCAGCGAATCCGAACCCAAAGGCAGCGCGCGCAGCAAGGCGCTGGGTCGCCAGTTGGGTGAGGAAGTGGTGCGCCTGATGCTGGACAACCTAGTGCTGGACCAGCGCATGTTGGTCAGTATCCGGGAGCGGCTCAAGGCATTGGAGCCCGCTTTGTTGCGCTTGTCGCAGACCGACCCCCGGTTTTTCAGCGACAAGAAACACCCAGCGCGTCATTTTCTGGATAAGATCACCAGCCGCAGCTTGGCATTCACCTCCGAGGAAGAGGCGGGCTTTGCCCGTTTTCAGAAGATGCTGGACAACGCGGTGAGCGTTCTCAATGGCGGCGAAGGCGATGCGGCGGCATTTGCGCGCCTGCTTCGCAAGCTCGAAGACGGCTGGACCCAGGACGAAGCCCAACAGCGCCAGCGTGCCGAAGACGCGGCCCGCAGCCTATTACACGCTGAGCAGCGCAACATGCTGGCCCAGCGCTTGGCGCACGATTTTCTGGAGCGGGTGGGTAGCAAGCGCGTGCCTGAGTTGGTGGTGGCTTTTTTGCGGGGGCCTTGGTCGCTGGTGGTGGCCGAGACCCAGTTGCGTGGCGCCGATGGCACCCACGATGCCGACAGCTATGTGGCCTTGGTGGACGATTTGATTTGGAGCGTGCAACGCAAGTTGACCCGGCGCAATCGGAGCCGTTTGGTGGAAATGGTGCCGCAAATGCTGGTGAAACTGCGCCAGGGCCTGCAGTTGATTGCGTACCCCGAAGACCGCATCCTGCCCTTTTTTGATGGTCTGATCACCCTGCATGAGCAGGCATTTGAGAACAGCCGCGCGACCGAGGATGCGGTGGTTGGTCAAGAGCCGGGAGTCGAATACGAAGAAGAAACGGCGTCGGTGATGCCCGATGACGATAGCTTTTGGATGGCAGAAGGCGAGGCTGCGGATTCAGGCTTTCTGGACGATGATCTGGAGCAGGTCTCCATTCACCCGGCCGACGCCGTGGTCCCGATGGACCCCGACGCGTGGGACGCCGACAGCTTGGCCAACGGTTCCTGGGTGGACTTGGCGCTGGACGGCGTGTGGATACGCGCCCAGTTAACTTGGGCCAGCCCGCACCGAACCTTGTTCATGTTCATGTCAGCGGGTGGGCGAGCCCACTCTATGTCGCGCCGGACCATGGACCGACTGCGTACCACCGGGCTGGTACGCCTGGTGTCAGACGGTCACGTGATGGACAACGCGTTGGACGCAGTGGCGCAGGCTGCTTTGCGCAACAACCTAGAAAAACCGGGTTGAAGCAGGCAACACGCCGTTGATGTAGGGGTATCACTGGCAGTGACGTGTTGAGGCAGTCGATAATGGAGGTTTTACGCCTTCCGGAATCTTTACAGCAATGGCCCAATACGTCTTTTCCATGAACCGCGTCGGCAAGATCGTGCCGCCCAAGCGCCACATTCTCAAAGACATCTCCCTGTCCTTCTTCCCCGGCGCCAAAATCGGCGTGTTGGGAACCAACGGCTCCGGCAAGTCCACATTGCTCAAGATCATGGCGGGCATTGACAAGGAAATCGAAGGCGAAGCCATTCCCATGGCCGGTCTGAACATCGGCTACCTGCCCCAAGAGCCGCAGCTGGACCCTACGCAAACCGTGCGCGAGAGTGTGGAAGCGGGCATGGGCAAGGTGTTTACCGCCAAGGCGCGCCTCGAAGAGGTTTACACCGCCTATGGGGAAGAGGACGCAGATTTTGACGCCCTCGCCGCCGAGCAGGCCGAGTTGGAAGCCATCATCGCCACCGCCGGCACTGACTCCGAGCACCAACTGGAAATCGCCGCCGACGCGCTGCGCCTGCCACCCTGGGATGCCAACATCGGCGTGTTGTCCGGTGGTGAAAAACGCCGCGTGGCGCTGTGCCGCCTGCTGCTGTCCAAGCCCGACATGCTGCTGCTCGACGAACCCACCAACCACCTGGATGCCGAATCGGTGGACTGGCTGGAGCAGTTCCTGCAGCGCTTCTCCGGCACCGTGGTGGCCATCACCCACGATCGCTACTTCCTGGACAACGCCGCCGAATGGATTCTGGAACTGGACCGCGGCTCCGGCATCCCCTACAAGGGCAACTACTCCGACTGGCTGACGCAAAAGGGCGCCCGCCTGGAAGCCGAACAAAAGGGCGAAGAAGCCCGCGCCAAGGCCTTGAAGAAGGAATTGGAATGGTCGCGCCAGAACCCCAAGGCGCGCCAGGCCAAGAGCAAGGCCCGTCTGGCCCGCTTTGAAGAGTTGAGCGATTTCGAATACCAGAAGCGCAACGAAACCAACGAAATCTTCATCCCCGTGGCCGACCGCTTGGGTAGCCAAGTGATCGAATTCAAGGGCGTCAGCAAGTCCTTTGGCGACCGCCTGTTGATTGACAATTTGAACTTCAATATTCCTGCGGGTGCCATCGTCGGCATCATTGGCCCCAACGGCGCCGGTAAATCGACGCTGTTCAAGCTGATTGCCGGCAAGGAAAAGCCGGATTCCGGCGAAGTGGTGATTGGCTCTACGGTGAAGATGGCGTTTGTGGACCAGCACCGCGATGATCTGGCCAATGACAAGACGGTTTGGGAAGACGTGTCGGGCGGGCTCGACATCCTCACCGTGGGCAAGTTCCAGATGGCCAGCCGCGCGTACTGCGGTCGCTTTAACTTCAACGGTGGCGACCAGCAGAAGAAAGTCGGCATGCTGTCCGGCGGTGAACGGGGCCGTTTGCACTTGGCCAAGACCCTGATCGCGGGCGGCAACGTGTTGATGCTCGATGAACCGTCGAACGACCTGGATGTGGAAACCCTGCGCGCCCTGGAAGATGCGCTGCTGGAGTTCGCCGGCACCATGTTGGTGATCAGCCACGACCGCTGGTTCCTGGACCGTATCGCTACCCACATTTTGGCGGCCGAAGGCGACAGCCAGTGGACCTTCTTTGACGGTAACTACCAAGAGTACGAAGCCGACAAGAAGAAGCGCCTGGGTGAAGAGGGTGCCAAGCCCAAGCGCATGCGTTACAAGGCGCTGAAGTAATCGGCGTTTCCCAACGACCAGGGTATTTCACTCGGAGCCTCTCGCATGACCCAGCCTTCTGCGCAGTACGCAGCCCTGTACCAGTCCACCATTGAAGACGCGGCGACAGGTGGTCGGGCCATCATGGACAAATTGGTTGAGGCGGTGCGCCGGTCGGTGCAGGTGCGCTTGCAGACTGCGCGTGATCTGCGCGAGCGCGAGGTCCACGAAGAGTCGCTGCGCATACTCTATGCCCAAGAGCGGGTGTTGGCTGAGCAGTACCCCATAGCCTTGCTCTCGGCATTCACCAAACCCTCGGCCACGGCCAAGGCGCCCACACTCACTATGGCCGAAGTCCAGTTTGACCAGCTGGAACTGATGGATGACGCGCAGGTGCAGGAGAGCGTCAGCATGGCTCGTGCCCAACAGATGGCGCTGTTGGCCGCTGAGGTCAGTTTGGCCGAGCTCAATACCTTAATTTGTACGACGCTGGGCTTGCCCACCGTTCGGCCTGAGCGTAATCCGCTGCGCCCTGAAGTGTATTTGCGCGCCCTGAAAGACGTCGTTGAGCGTGCCGCCGTGCCCGCCAATATCCGGCTGGACTGGATTGCCACCATGGGGGTGGCGCTGGGCGCCGAGCTGAAAGAGTTGTACGTCCGCCTCGCTGGGCGCATGCGTGCCCAAGGGGTAGTAGCGGCGGGCTATGCGGTAGTGCCCACCCCGGGTGGTGGCACGGCCAGCGGGCAGCGTGCTGGCTCAGCGGCCGGCCCCGCAGGTTACGGAGCGCCAGGTAGTGCCGAACGCGAGGCCATGATTGCCGCCGAGGTGCGTACCCAAAAGGCCGCTGACCCGGCCCTGCTCACGCTGGACCGGTTGCGCAAGCTGTTGGCCGGTGAATTGGACCAGCACCAGCCAGCGCCCCGCGTCGCAGCGTTTGCCCAACAGTTCGCCCGCCAGTTCGAAGGTGAGGACATGCTGGGGAAGGCCCCGGAAGCCAGTTTCGACGCGACCATCCCTGCTGCCTTGGAAGCACTGACCGAAATGAAACAAGTCGGCCGGGTGGTAGAGCGGTTGGAGCAGCGCCGCATGGCTCCGCAAACGGTGGGAGATGGCAGCGCAGACCGATTGGCGTGCGACGCCATACGACGCAGCGCGACTGGCGTGGCCCAGGCACTGAGCCTGGAGGTCGTCAACCTGATGGTGGACAACATTGCCCGCGATCCGCGTTTGTTGGCGCCGGTGCAGCAGCTGGTTCGTCAGCTGGAGCCCGCGCTTATGCGACTGGCGCTGGTAGACCCGCGTTTGTTCACCGACAAGCAGCATGTGGCCCGCTTGCTGGTGCAAGAGCTGACCCATCGCAGTTTGGCTTTTGCCAATGAAAGAAGCCCAGGCTTTGTGCGTTTTCTTGACGAAGTGAGAGAAGCACTAGAGCCACTCGCCAGTTTCGATCTACAAGGCCCCGAGCCCTTTGAAGTGGTGTTGCGCCAGTTGCAATCGTCGTGGAGCGAGATGGCGCGCCAGCAAGAAAATTCGCGCGCGCACGCCGTACAGGCACTGCAAAATGCGGAGCAACGTAACCTGCTGGCAGAAAAAATTGCCCGCGATATTGACTCTCATCCAGACGCTGCCAAGGTGCCGGAAGTGGTGATCGCATTTCTGTGTGGTCCTTGGGCACAGGTGGTGGCGCAAGCGCGCTTGCAAGGCGGTGCGGGTTCGGCCGAGGCTGACAAATACCAGGCGCTGATTTCCGCTTTGCTGTGGAGTACCCATCCAGATCTGGCGCGCTCCAACTTGGCCAAGCTGACACGGCTGGTGCCGCGTTTGATCAGTACGTTGCGGGAAGGGCTGGAGACGATTCGCTACCCCGCCACCAAGACCAGTGTGTTTTTGGAAGCCTTGATGGGCTTGCACCAACAGATATTCCGGTCCGCACCAGCGCGTGCTGATGAGCCCCTACCAACCATCGTGGACGTGCCCCATGTGCCGGTGCGGCCTGTGGAGAACGGTGACCCCTGGGTGGCACCGGGCGAGGCGGGCGATTCCAACTTCATTGAACTACCCAGCCTGTCGGATGACCGCAGTGCCACCGTGGCGCAAGCCGCCAGCGAAACATCCGCCGCCGCGACGGTGCCCACCAGTTTGGTCGGGCCTGAGAGCGCCTTGGCCGGGGCTGGTGGTCTACCGCTGGGCGCCTGGGTTGAGCTCAGTGTGAACAGTGAGTGGGTTCGTACCCAACTGACCTGGGCCAGCCCGCATGGCACCCTGTTCCTGTTCACCAGCGCAATGGGGACCACACAAAGTATGACGCGCCGCACCCACGATAAGCTGGTGGCAGCTGGCCAGCTGCGCGTGATATCGGGGCAGGCCGTGGTGGATGAGGCACTGGATGCAGTGGCCCAGCAGGCCATGCGCAACAGCGTCGACTCTACGTTGTAGTCAGCCGTTTTCGCACCAGCCCGATGTGGTGGCGCAGGGTGTAGAGCTCGTCGGTGTACGACAGCGGGACGATCACTTTTTCGACGTGGCTTTCTAGCTGATTCAGTTCTTCTAGCAGTTCTGCCGGCGTGCTGGTTCCCGCTTCTAGCCGTTCTTCAATATGGCGCAGCTCACCGTACCACCGAAACACCCTTGAGCGCACGCGAAACGCGTACAGCGGCGGCGCGATCTTGCCCAGCGGCAGCAACACTGCAATGATGATGCCCATGGCCAGCCACATGCGCTCCACCAAATTGGCGAGCGTGAATGGCAGGTAGCGCTGCAGCGAGGGGATGCCGGACCGTAGCACCCGATCAGCCTCCGGGGCCAGGGGGAATTCGCCGTTGCCTGCGTTGGGGTATTCGCGTGCCCGGTTGAACCAACCGGCTTGGCCGTGAATTTGCACGGCGGCTTGGGCAAGGATCTGGCGCAGCGCCGGGTGCAGGTTTTCGCGTGCCAACATGCTGGTGGTGGTTGCAATCAATTGCACGTCTTCGGGTGGCAGCTTGCGTGCCAAGTCGACGATGCCGTTGGGAAGTGTGACGGGGCTAAGGAACGGCAGGCGCCGGGCATAAGCCTCGTTTTGCCGAAAGTTCATCAGTCGGATACCCGGCGTCTGGAGCAGCATTTGTACCAGCGGTGCTTCGGGTGCAGAGGCAAACACCAGGGCGTCGATTTTCCCGTTCAGTAGCTGCACGGTCGCGGGTGTTGGGTCCAGACGGGACAACTTGATCGAGGCGGGCGCCATGTGGTTCATCTCGAACAAAGAGTCCATCAACGTGGGAACGCCACTGCCACTGGCGCCCACGTTGATGCGCTTGTGCCGGAGCTGGCCCAGTGCCTCCACGTGCCCCGCAACCAACGCCGATGGATTCTGGTTGCTGCGGTAGAACAGCCAGATAGGTTCCACAAAGAGGTCGCCCAAGCTCAGCAGCGGTTCAGTGTCTTCGGTGTTGCTACCGGCAGTGCCGCCTTGCACAAAACCGGCGTCGGCCTGGCCAGTGCGCAACAACTCTAGGTTGGAGGAGGAGCCATCGGTGGGTAGTAGAACCACCTCAATGCCGCTGGCCCGCAAGGCCTTGGCGTAGCGTTCGGCAAAGTCGCTGTAGGCACTTTGTGCCGGCCCAGTGGCCAAGGTGATGGTCTTGGGGGGCATGGGGTCCAGCCACCAATAGGCCAGCCAAAGCAGGCCTGCGGCAGCAATGACCAAGGGGCTGGCCGAGGTGATCAGGTCCCAAGCGCCCAACAAGGCTGCGCGTACGGATCGGGGCAATTTGGGGCGGTGCACGGGTGGCGTCAGAGCGGGTGCTCGGTGTAGAACTGTCCACCGTGGAACAACAATGGAGATGCACCTGCGCGGTGGCTGCAATGCTCGACTTCGCCAACAAAAATCACGTGGTCCCCCTCTTCGTAGCGGCTGCGGTTAAAGCATTCGAACGTGGCGACAGTGCCGTGCAACAGCGGCGCACCTTGCGAGCCCGTGTCAAAGCTGACATCACGGTAGCGGTCCACGCCTCGGGCGGCAAACTGCCGGGCTAGCGCTTGTTGGTCAGCCGCCAAGATGTTGATCGCATAGTGTGAGCCCGCCGAGAAGGCGGCCATTGAACCCGCTGTGCGGGCAAGGCTCCACAGTACCAAGGGTGGCGATAGTGACACCGAGTTGAAAGAGTTGGCGGTGAGCCCTACGAGCTCGCCTTGCGCAGTGCGCGCAGTGACGACGGTGACGCCCGTGGCGAACATGCCCAAGGCGTGGCGAAACTCGGTCGTGTTGAAATTGGGAGCACGTGCTTGGTGCGCCGGAGGAGGCAAAGGCATGGCTGCAATTTAACTGGTTTTGGGCGGGGGTTTCCGGGCCGCTTGGGCAATGGGCTTGCGAATGCGCCGTTCTACAATGGAAGCATGCGATTGAAACATTTGGTAGTTTGGCTTTTTGCTACGTTTTTTATAGCTGCTGGCGCAGTACCTACAAAGGCTTGCGTTGATTATGCCTCTAAAATTCCGGGGATTTCACCCGGTCTGTGCGAGGCCGCCGGCATGAGAGATATGCAGGGCCGCTCTGCCCGAGGGCGCACTCTGTGGGGTACTGATGTCCAGCCGGCAGAGCCCAACTTCCGGGTGTTGGTCGTAGGTGGCATTCATGGCGACGAGATGACCTCTAGCGCGCTGGTGTTCCAATGGATTGCTCTGGCACAAACACCGCCGTCTGACATGGCCATGTCCGTCCACTGGCGCTTTATCCCGTCTCTGAACCCTGACGGTCTGTTCTCGAGGCCTTCGCGTCGCACCAATGCCAATGGCGTGGACCTCAATCGCAACTTCCCCACGCCCAACTGGGAACGCGATGCCCGGCAGTATTGGGAGGTCCGTACCCGGCGCGATCCTCGGCGCTGGCCCGGCCCCAAAGCGTTGTCGGAACCAGAGTCGCGGTTTTTGTTGGAGCAAATGGACGCGTTCAAACCCAACTTGATCGTCAGTGTGCACGCACCTTACGGTGTACTGGACTTTGACGGACCGTCGGTGCCGCCCAGCAAACTGGGGCGCTTGTACCTAGACCAGGTGGGCATCTTCCCGGGTTCATTGGGGAACTATGGCGGTATCCACAAGGGGGTACCGGTGGTCACGATCGAATTACCCAGTGCCTCTCGCATGATCCAAGATGCGGAAACTCGCCAAATGTGGATCGATCTGTTGCGTTGGACTGCCGAACGCCTAGGCCCCACCCGGGTGACGAAGTCGCGCTGAAAACGATGTTGGACGTCGCCATCATCGGAGCGGGCTTGGGCGGGTTGGCCGCAGCGATTCGGTTGCGGCAAGACGGGGTGCAGCAAGTGCGGGTGTTGGAACGCAGTCACGAAGTAGGTGGCACCTGGCGTGACAACGTTTACCCAGGTTGCGCCTGCGACGTGCCGTCGCATTTGTATTCCTACGGGTTTGAACCCCATAGCGACTGGACCCGGCCCTATCCGCAACAGGCAGAAATCCAAAACTACATCTTGCAGGTTACCGAGAAATACCAGCTCCGTCCGTTGATTCAGCTGGGGGCTGAAGTCACGGTGTTGCGCTGGCTAGCCGATGTGGCTTGCTGGCAGGTGGAGTTACGCGGTGGCGAGTTGATTCAGGCCCGCCACGTCGTCATGGCCACTGGCCCCTTGAACAAGCCCTTGATCCCAGACTTGCCCGGCCTGTCGGAATTTGCGGGGCACAGTTTTCACTCCTGCGAATGGCGGCATGACCTCGACCTGACCGGCAAGCGGGTTGCGGTGATTGGTACCGGGGCCAGCGCCGTCCAGTTCGTCCCGGAGATCGCCAAACAGGCTGCCAGCGTCGAGGTGTTTCAGCGTACTGCGGCCTGGGTACTGCCCCGTTGGGATCAACCGTACGGTGCCGTGCGCTGCTGGGCATACCGCCACATTCCTGGTCTGCAGCGCCTGAGCCGCTGGCGCATTTACTGGTTCAACGAAATGGTAGGCATGGGGTTTATGGGTTGGAAGCCCATGCAAAAATTGCTGCGCAAGATGGCACTCCACCATTTGCGGCGTCAGGTGCCCGACCCGGCATTGCGCGTCAGCCTAACTCCCAACTTTAACCCCGGCTGCAAGCGATTGCTGTTATCTAACAGCTGGTTCCCGACCTTGCAGCAAACGCATGTGCATTTGCATACCGAGGCAGTAGCCGGGATCACACCCAATGGCGTGGTCGGTGCGTCCGGGCAGGAGCGGCAGTGCGATGTGATCATCTGGGGCACCGGCTTCAAGGCGGCGGAGCTGGTCACGCCGCTGCAGGTTTATGGCGAGGCGCCCGCAGGTTCTCAGACGCCACCGGAGTTGGGCGCACTGTGGCGCAGCCAAGCACCTGCCACCCGCTTGGGGATTACCGTGGCAGGTTTCCCCAATTTCTACATGTTGGTAGGCCCGAATACCGGTTTGGGCCATAACTCCATCATCTTCATGGTGGAGTGCCAAGTGCGCTACATCGTGCAGGCGCTGCGCTATTTGCGGCAGCGTGGTGCCCGCCAGTTGCATTTGCGCCCAGCGGTGGCGCAGGCCGATTACGCCCGCATGCAACAGGCCATGCAAGGTACGGTGTGGGCGTCGGGCTGCCACAGCTGGTACCAAAATCCCCAGGGGCAGATTGACACGCTGTGGCCCGGGTACACCTGGCAGTATTGGTTGCAGTCGCGTTGGTTTAACCCGGCAGACTATCGCCTAGAAGACCTCGACCCCGCATCCGGTAGCAAGGACTAGGCGGCTGGCGCGCCATCCAACACCGCGCGTGCCTTATCGAGCCACGTTTGCACGGAGTCCAGCAGGTCTTGCTGGCTGAAGGAGCAACTTTCTTCTGAGAACAGGGCGCTGGATTCCAGGCGGTCCATCAGCTGCAGGAGCACCACCCCATACCGTTCTGGCAATGCAGCCAACAGCTGCGGCAAGCCGCGCGCCTGCTCAGAGAGCGCATGTGCGCTGAGGGTTTGGGCGCGCATGTGGCCTAGAGCGGCTTGCAGCCTCTCCCATTCCTGCAGGGTCGACATGGTACTCAGTGCCCCAAAATTTTGGACAAAAAGTCTCGGCTGCGGTCGCTTTGCGGGTTGTTGAAGAACTCCGTAGGGGTGTTTTGCTCCACGATTTGCCCTTGGTCCATGAAAATCACGCGGTCGGCCACGGCCTTGGCAAAACCCATTTCGTGGGTGACGCAAATCATGGTGATGCCTTGGTTGGCCATCTCAATCATCACGTCCAGCACTTCTTTGATCATTTCCGGATCCAGCGCCGACGTAGGCTCGTCAAACAGCATGATCTTGGGCTTGAGACACAGCGCGCGGGCAATGGCCACACGTTGTTGTTGACCACCGGAAAGCTGCAGCGGGTATTTGCTGGCCTGCTCCGCAATGCGCACGCGCGTGAGCTGCTCCATGGCTTTTTCTTCGGCCTCTTTCTTGGGCATCTTGCCGACCCACATGGGCGAGAGCGTCAGGTTTTCCAGCACGGTCAGGTGCGGAAACAGGTTGAACTGCTGGAACACCATGCCCACTTTCTTGCGCACATCGTCAATGGCTTTGACATCGTCGGTGAGTTCCACGCCATCCACGATCAGTTGACCTTGCTGGTGCTCTTCGAGGCGGTTGATGCAGCGGATCAGCGTGGATTTTCCGGAGCCAGACGGGCCGCAGACCACGATGCGTTCGCCCTGGGTGACGGTGAGGTCAATGTCACGCAACACGTGGAAGTTGTTGCCGTACCACTTGTTGACTTTGTTGAAGGTGATGATGGGTTCAGACATGGTTCAGATCCGGTGAGGTGTTCGCTTAGCGCAGCTTGCTTTTGTTGACCTGCTTTTCAATCCACAGGCTGTAGCGGGACATGGCGAAGCAAAACGCAAAATAAATCATGGCAATGAAGAGGTAGCCCTCAATCTTGAAAGGCCGCCAGTCGGCATCCGAGTTCAGCGCCAAGCTCATCGCACCGGTTAGTTCGTACAGGCTCACGATGGTCACCAAGGAAGTGTCCTTGAAGGTGGAAATGAAGTTGTTGATGATGCCGGGAATAACCATGGCCATTGCTTGGGGCAAGACAATCTTGCGCTGGGTTTGCCAGTACGACAGACCCAAAGTTGCTGCGGCTTCGATTTGGCCTTTGGGTACGGCCTGTAGACCACCCCGAATCACCTCGGCCATATAGGCCGCAGCAAACAAGGTAATACCGGCCAGCACACGCGCCAAGACATCGAAATTGAACCCGGGTGGCATCAATAACGGGAACATGAACGACGCCATGAACAGCACAGAGATCAGCGGAACACCCCGGATCAACTCGACGTAGATGGTGCAGACGCTCTTGATGGCGGGGAGTGAGGACCGGCGCCCCAATGCAACGAGCAAACCGATGGGGAATGCCATGGCCATGGACAGGGAGGCCAGCAAAATAGTCAGGGGAAGTCCACCCCAACGGTCTGTTTCTACCTTGCTCAGGCCCAGTACGCCGCCGTACATCACGCGTGAAGAAAAAGACCGCCAGTACGGCAGCACCCAGACCAGCGCCCAACCACGGTTTCCAAAACGCGCGCATGCAGCTGACCGCCAGCAGGCTGCACAGCAAGATGGTGGCAATCAGGGGGCGCCACTGCTCTTCAAATGGGTAGCGGCCAAAGATGATGATGCGGTATTTTTCCGCAATCACCCCCCAACACGCCCCAACATGGCCGACGTGACAAGCTTCGGTGTTGTTGGGCCCATACTGGCATTCACGATCGCCCACTGTAGAAAAGGCGGAAGTATTTTCAGCAAGATGGCCCCCACAAGCAAAGTGCCGAGTGTGGTCTTCCAATCGCCGAAGAGGTTGCTGCGTATCCACGCCAACGCGCCCTCTGTATTGACGGGGGCGGGGCGGGCAGCAATAGGTTCAAATATTTGTGCGCTCATGTGGTGCTACCTCAACGCTCTTTGATCGCCGAACGGGTGTTGTACCAGTTCATCATGAAGGAGGTGAACAAGGACGTGGTCAGGTACACCAACATGATGATGGCGATGCACTCGACGGCGCGTCCGGTCTGGTTAATGGCTGTGTTGGCAATCGACACAACGTCGGGGTAGCCAATGGCCACGGCCAGCGAGGAGTTTTTGGTCAGGTTCAGGTACTGGTTGGTGACCGGCGGAATGATGACCCGCAGTGCCTGGGGCAACATCACCAGACGCATGGTTTGACCGCGGCTCAAGCCCAATGCGGAAGCCGCTTCTGATTGGCCTAAGGCGACGGACTGAATGCCCCCGCGGACCACTTCAGATACGAAGGCTGCCGTATAGACGGTCAAGCCCAGCAGCACCGACAGATATTCTGGGGTGAGTGCGCCACCATTCTCAACAGCAAAACTCCCCTGTTCTGGGACGTTCATGTCCAGGGGGGCACCACCGATTAACCAGCCAACGACTCCGCATGCCAACGCGATGGCCAACGGCACCCAAAACATGCTGTCGAGTTGCCCGGTGGCTTCAAAGGCACGCCGTGTACGACGGCGGTAAAGCCACGCGACGACCATGCCGATGACCAAGCCGGCAGCCGCCAAGGCATGGCCGGTAGCCCAGACGGGAATTGGAAAATTAATGCCGCCTTTGCTGAGGAAAAATGGGCCGAGCTTCCAAGGCTCATAGGAGGCAGGCAATACCTCGGTAAACATCAGATACCACATCAGCAATTGCAGCAGCACCGGAATATTGCGGAAAAACTCCACGTACGCTGCGCAAATTCCCCGAATGAGGGCATTGCGGGAGAAGCGCCCGATGCCGATTAAGACACCCAGCACCGTCGTGAGAAAGATGCCAACCACAGCCACGCGCAAAGTATTTACGAAGCCCACCGAGTAGGCGCGCCAGTACGACTCACCCGAGTCAAAGGTGAAAAGGCTCTCACCAATATCGAACCCGGCTGGGCTGGAAAGAAAATCAAAACCACTCTGGATGCCACGGGCTTCCATATTGGTGGTTGTGTTCCGTGCCAAGTACAGCACGGCCAGCAAGATCACGGCAACGGTCGCTAGCTGAAACAGCAGGCCACGGAAAGCTTGGCTGCGCCAAGACCATTTTTTCTTGGGGGGTGAGGAAGCAGGTTGGGACATAGGTGCCCTTTGGAGTTCTGGAGAAATGCAGCAGTATCAAAAAAGGGCAGTGCAAGGTAAGTGCAACTGCCCTTTTGTGCCTTAAGGCGAGGTAAAAACCAGCCTATCAGACCCGATTAGCGAACTGGCATGGCGTACTGGAGGCCGCCCTTATTCCATTGGTTGTTCAAACCACGTGGCAACTGCAAAGAGGACTTGGGGCCGACGTTGCGTTCGAAAATCTCGCCGTAGTTGCCAGTCGCCTTCACGGCGCGAGCCAGCCATTCCTTGTCGAGGCCCAGCAGCTTGCCGGTGTCTTCCTTCGAGCCCAACAGGCGACCCACGACGGGATCTTGGCTGGTGGTCTTCAGGGCGTCCACGTTGGCAGACGTCACACCGTACTCTTCAGCTTCCAGCAGACCGTAGATCACCCATTTCACAATGGCGGTCCACTCGTCATCACCACGGCGAACCATGGGGCCCAGTGGCTCTTTGGAAATCAGTTCGGGCAAGATCATGTGGTCAGCAGGATTCTTGGCCACCTTGTTGCGGGTAGACGCCAAGCCAGACGCATCGGTGGTGTAAGCCACGCATCGGCCTGCGAAGTACGCACCTTCAGCCGCTTCGAGTTTCTCAAACACGATGGGCTTGATGTTCAGACCGTTCGCCTTCGAGTAGTCGGTCAGGTTCTTTTCGGTGGTGGTGCCGGATTGCACGCAGACGGTCTGGCCCTTGAGCTGCTTGGCGCTCTTGAGTTTGGTTTTCACGGGAACCATGAAGCCTTGGCCGTCGTAGTACGTCACAGCGGTGGAAGACAAGCCCAACGACGCATCACGGGTCAGGGTGAAGGTGGTGTTGCGGGACAGCACATCGATTTCGCCGGATTGCAGCGCCGTGAAACGGGCTTGCGCATTCAAGGGAACGTACTTGACCTTTTCGCTGTCACCTAGAACAGCTGCGGCCACTGCGCGGCACACGTCCACGTCCAAGCCAGACCATTTGCCACTGGAGTCGGCAGCGCTGAATCCAGCCAGACCGGTGTTAACTCCACAGACCACTTGGTCGCGCGCCTTGACCGCGTCCAGCGTCTTGCCGGCAAAGGCTGGCGTGGCTGATACAGCCCCCAGAGCGGCGACAACGGCCAATGATTTCAATGTTTTCATACGCATAAGTACTTCTCCAAAAGTAGTGAACCAGCAGAATGCACCACAACGGTGACTGCTGGTTCACTGCTTTTTGGAGGTGGCCGCACAGCCTGCGTAGCCAAGCCCATTGAAATCGTGGCCGTCCCCGGCTCTGCAGCACCGCCGGCGCTCGTCACTGGACACGGTCAAACACGACCAAATGCTGTTAACACCGGTCACCCATCTGAATTCACGCTGCCGACTCAGTGGCAATGTTGGACACCGTGGACGTGTGCTGCATGCAGCTATTCTAGGTGACAGCAGCGAATACCCTTGGTCTGCAACATATCCGAAGTCGACGACCACTGTCCCTGTACCTATACACCCCTGACCGTGATCGTATACGTATCTATGACGCCTACGACGGCAAGTTCCCGTGAAAATGACGCCAAGCAACAAATTGACAATCTATTTCCTGCTTGACCTTCAGCTACTCAGGCGGAGCAGTCTCAGAGCCCCATCGTGGTGAAAACTCCGAAGCAGCTGAAGGCACCTAAGACGTCACCACCATTGCGCCTCTACCCATGACAGAATCACGACCACACCGCCAATGCTGCCCGAACTGCACGGAATACTGGTTTATTATTTCCATTAATGAAATGTTGATCCGTGCTGTGGAAGCTGAGGTACCGGTGGCGTCCAGCGTGGGCTGAACCGCCAAGCCAGATCCCCATGCCTGTTGAAGAGGAGACTTGCCAGCAGCTGCTGAGGCCTCGACAAGGAGCCGTGGCCCACGGCGGCAAACTGCGGCCCGTCTGAGCGGCCTCCAACGCCTCGCCTTGGGCCTGGCAGTTGCGCCTGCGCACCCGCGATATAGCATTTCTACAGGAGCTCCAAGCGAGAACCTATGTGCAACCTGCTCTCACCCCAAGCGTGGTGCAGCCCTTTTCGACTGCTGTTTCAGCTTTGGCGACAAATTGCCAAGACGCGGCACGGGGCTACAACCGCCAATATGGAAGCCCGTGGCATCAGAGTGGTTTGATTTTCTCCAGCCCGGCCGGGCTCGGTGAACTGCTTTTCGAATTGAGTACTGGCGCGCCGTGAGCCTTTCATGCCACTTGCGCCAATGATTGAACATCTCACGACAGTATAGTGTGCTCGTATCGGTACTCTCCCGCAATGCCCTCATTCGAAATTTGCGCAGCCTTGTCTTCGCGTTCCGGTGCTGCAGCCCCATGATGTGGTGTTTGCCACATTGCCTGCCTCACATGAGCCTTGGAAGCTCGGCCCATTTTCAGCAAAACGGCGTGTGTGTGTGTGTGTGTGTGTGTGTGAAAAAAAAAAAAAAAAAAAAAAAAAAAAAAAAAGAAACACACAAAAAAAAAAAAAAAAAAAAAAAAAAAAAAAAAAAAAAAAAAAACCCCCCCCCCCCCCCAGTGTTTTGAGTTTTGATGGTGTGTGTGAATATATATATATGTGTCTGGTTCTTCTTTTGTTTGTTCTTTTGGTTTGGTAAAAAAAAAAAAAAAAAAAATGTGATTTGTTTGTTTGTTCTTTTCTTTTTTTTGTGGAGTTTGATGGAGTTTGGAGTTTTGAGGTTTTGTGATGTGATGTGAGAGTGTGTGTGTGAGTGTGAGTGTGAGAGGTTTTGATGTGTGTGTGTGTGTGTGTGTGTGTTG
>JAXHOO010000015.1:0-5090 GCA_034519365.1 Rhodoferax sp.
AACAAAAATGCTCTGTGCGATTTGGACCATTTTGGCTGAGGCTTGATAGGCCTGTTGGTACTGCAGCAGCTTGGCGGCCTCTTCGTCGAGGTTTACACCCGACACGCCGGTACGGTCTTTCTCGGCATTGGCTGCGATGTTGCTGGACACCTGGGCCGAGTAGTTCGCGCTTTGCGAGCGAACACCGATTTGAGAAATCAATCCGGCATATCCGTCGGTGAGGGCCGCGCCGTCGAAGAGGGCCAAGTCGCGCAGATCCATCATGGCGGTGGCATTGCCGCCACTGGTCGCGGCATAGGCGTTTTGCAGAATGTTCAGGCTGTCGCTGTTGGCGGGCATGCCGCTCAGCGTGATGGAAAAGCCCGGGAAGCCAGCGGGGGTGTAGCTGATAGCCTCGCCCGATACATAGGGCTGGCCGGTGACGCCCGGGGTCAGGCCGGTGTTGTCTACGATGTCGTAGGTCGTGCCGCCGACACCTGTCGTAAAGGTCAGCGTGAAGCTGGGTTGCGGCACGGTGGCTGCCGTGGTCGCCAGGGTCTTGGCGCTCAGGCTGACCAAGGCCATAGAGCCGGTGTTGGTGGGGGCCAATGTGGTTGCGAGCGGCGAGGCCACGGCCAAGGCACGCGGGGTAGAAAACTCGCGCGAAACCTTGCTGGCCGAGGTGCTGTAGGGCTTGAGCAGGAAGCGGTCACCCGCCGTGGCACCTGCGGCGTTGGTGGTGGTCAACGTGAGACCATCGACCGTGACGGGGTTGGTCAAATCAAAAGTGCGCACCAAGCCGTCGCTGATGCGTTTGACGGTGGCGTTCGGCGGGGTGGTAAAGGCCACCTCGTAGTCCGATGCCTCCAACTTGGTTACATCGCCCACGCTGAGGGCCAGGCTGGCGGCAGACGTCTGGCCGGTGGCTTGGTAGATGTTGGACGTCCCAAAGGTGGTCGGGGTAAAAAGGTTACCGCCTACGTTGCCGTCCAGGTCCAAGCCCAGCTTGTGCTGGTCGTTCATGACGGTGGTGACGCCTAGCGTTAGGCGGCCCAGCAGGTTGCGGCCTTCGGCCAGGTCGTTGTTCTGAAAGCGCAGCAAGCCAGACACCTCGCCGCCGCCCAGGGCATTTTCGTCCAGCACCATGGAGGTGCCGTTGCGCGTAATGGCCAAACGGCTCTTGAGCGTGTCGCCAAAATCATCGGCCACGATGGACACGGGTGCCACCTCGGTACCCAGCACCAAGGCCTGGCTGCCGCCAATAAAGATGCCCAACGTGCCATCGTCCGCCGGGATCGAGGTGGTCTGCACGTACTGATTCAGATCGCGAATCAGCTGGTCGCGGCGGTCCAACAGGTCATTGGGCGGTTGGCCGTTGCCCTGTACGCGCGAAATTTGCTCGTTTACATCGGCAATGTTGTGCGCCAGCGTGTTGATGGCGGCCACCTTCTCTTTGATGGACTGGGCGATGCCGCTTTGCAGGTCATCCAAGTTTTGCGAGGCGGCCCGCATGCGCCGTGCGGTCTCGTCCACGCGGGTCAGCGCCACGGTGCGTGCGGTCAGGTCGGTGGGCGCACTGGCCACATCCGAGAAGGCGTTCATCATGTCATTGACGGCAGCGCCCAAGCCGTCGGTTCCGCCTTGGAAGATGTTGCTCAACTGCGTTAGGTAGTTGGCGCGGGTGACGTCGGCCGACTCGGTGGTTGCGGCCAAGGTGGATTGGCGCGACAAAAATGCGTCAAAGTTGCGTTGGATGGTCAGCACCGACACACCCTTGCCCAAGTAGCCCCCCCCCGTGAACTGGCCGGCCACGGATTGCAACACCACCTTCTGGCGTGAATAGCCGGGCGTGTTGACGTTGGCAATGTTGTTGCCGGTGGTCTGTAGGGCGACCAAGTTGGCTTGCAGGGCCTGGGCGCCTATGTTCAGAATACTCATGGGGTCCTACCTTGGCGGCCGGTTACACCTGCACGCGGCGCAGCTGCAGCGTGGTGTTGATGGCGCGGCTCAACTTGGCCGCGTACTCAGGGTCGGTGGCGTAGCCGGCCTTTTGCAAACCGCTGGCAAAGGCATGGGGCGAGGTGGTTTGGGTACGTGCCTTGGCGTAACGGGGGCTTTCCGAAATCAGACGGGCGTAGTCCTTGAAGGAGTCTTCGTACGAGTCATAAGCGCGGAACTTGGCCACCTGCTTCCGCGCGACCCCGTTTTCGTATTCGGTCGTGGTGACCTCGGCGACCTTGCCGGTCCAGCCGGCCCCGGCCTTGATGCCGAACAGGTTGTGCGCCGTCGCACCGCCTTTGACCTTGATTTCGAACCTGCCCCAGCCGGTTTCGTGGCCGGCCTGTCCCAACATGAAGCTGGCGGGAATGCCTGTGGCTTTTTCCACCTTGCTGGCGACATCGGAGTGCTTTTTGACAAAGTCGCTTTGGCTCGCCGTGGGCGCGCGCTTGGTCTTCACGGGGATGATCTTCGCGTCCAGCCCCAAGTCAGGGGCGGCTACTTTGGGTTTGGCGGGATCGGCGCTGGTAGCTGCGGCGGTGCCGGGCATGGCCACGCCCATTTGGCGCGAGAGCTGCTGGGCGATGAGGTCGGACAGACCGCCGGGTTGGCCCGACATGCTCACGGCCAGTTGCTGGTCCAGCAGGTCGGTGCCCAGGTCACTGCCGGGGTTGTCCAACATGCCGGACTTCACCGTGGCATCGCGCATGCTTTTCACCAACTCGCGCATGAACAGCGACTCAAACTGTTTGGCGGTTTCCTTGATGGTCTCGGGCGTGGCATTCGCAGCCGCAGTCTTGAGGTTGCCCAGGCTTTGGCTGTTGATTGCCAAGTCCTGCTGGGAGCTTGCACCCGAGGTGCCGTAGATGGATCCGTAGCCCATATCAGATCACCTCCAACTCCGCGTTGAGAGCACCAGCTGACTTGATGGCTTGCAGAATAGCCAGCAGGTCTTGGGGAGTGGCACCCAGCGAGTTCAGTGCCTTCACCACGTCAGTGAGTTGGGCTGCAGCAGGAATCTGAATCAACTTGCCCGGTTCGGACTTGATGTCGATATTGGCGCGCTCGGTGACCACCGTCTGGCCACCTGACAGGGCGCCGGGCTGGCTGACCACCGGCGTGCTGGAGATGCTGATAGACAGGTTGCCGTGCGCAATCGCACAAGGGCCCAGCGTGACGGCCTGGTTGAGCACGATGGAGCCGGTGCGCGCGTTGATGATGACCTTGGCTGCGGCGACCGAGGCTTCAATGGGAAGCTCCTCCATCTCGGCAATGAAGCTCACGCGGTCATTGGGGCTGCCGGGGGCCTTGACTTGCACGGTGCGGCCGTCTTGGGCCTGGGCCACGTCCGCGCCAAACTTGCGATTGATGGCCTGGGCCACCTTGCGCGCGGTCTGAAAGTCCGACGAATTTAGGCTCAGGTTGATGCTGTCGCCTTCTTGTAGCGAGGTCGGTACAGCACGCTCCACTTGCGCGCCGTCCGGGATGCGGCCCACGCTGAGGTGGTTGACGGTGACCCGGCTGCCACCGGCGGCGGCGCCCGCGCCCGCGACGATCAGGTTGCCTTGGGCCAATGCATAGACTTCGCCATCGATGCCTTTGAGCGGTGTGGAAATCAGCGTGCCACCTTTGAGTGACTTGGCGTTGCCCAACGAGGACACGTTGATGTCCAAGGGTTGGCCGGGGCGGGCAAAGGCAGGAAGCTGCGCGGTGACCAGAACAGCGGCGACGTTTTTCATCTGCAGCTGGGCAATTTGGGCCGCGGGCAGGGTCAGACCCAGCTGTTTCATGTAGTTGGCCAGGCCCTGCGCGGTGTAGGGCATCTGCGTCGTTTGGTCGCCGGTGCCGTCGAGGCCCACTACCAAGCCAAAGCCGGTCAATTGGTTGCTGCGCACGCCTTCAATAGCGGCGACTTCTTTGATGCGCGTGGCGGACCAAGCGGTGCCGCTGGCTGCCATCAGGAGTGCCAGGCACACACCGCTCAGCCAGGGCTGACTGCGGAGTGTTGGAGCGTGGTTCCAGTGTGTCATGTGCGGAGTGGGTAACGGGGACGGCCCGACTGGACCACTTACCCCTCGGCACTATTCTGGAGAACTTTAGAAGGGATGAAAGTTCAAAAAGAACCGGGATAACCAGCCAACTGTTTGCGCTTCACCCTGGGCGCCGCGGCCCTTGGACTCGACGCGCACGTTGGCGACTTGCAAGGAGCTGATGACGTTGTTGGGCTGCAGCAGACGCGGGTTGACGGTGCCAGAGAAGCGCATGACGTCCACGTTTTGGTTGACGCCAATCTGCTTCTCGCCGGTCACGACCAAATTGCCGTTGGGCAGCACTTCGATCACCGTGGCGGTGATGGAGCCGCTAAACGTGTTGGCAGACTCGGTGCCGCCTTTGCCGGAGAAATCGTTGTTGGTTTGGGCGGACATCTCCAAGTTTTTCAGGTCGACACCAATCGTGCCCTTCAGCGGCGGGTTGATGGCCGTGTCGATGGAGCTGTTGCGGTTGACGGTGGACTTGGAAACCTGGCTGGCAGACAGGGCTTCCACGATTTGGATGGTGACGATGTCGCCCAACGCGCGGGCCCGGCTGTCTTCAAAGGCCGGACGGTAGGTGGCCATCTGGAACAGGCTACCACTGGTGCCTCGGGCGCCCTTGGTCTGCGCCGTGTTGGTCGCCGTGGCGATCTCGGGGTTGGGCTTGGCAAAGTCCACCACGGCCATGGGCGGAATGCCCTGGCAGGCGGTCAACCCCAGTGCGCTTGCCAGAATTAAGCAAAAACTGCCTCTAGCCCTTATGGAATGTGCGTAAGAAGCTATATTTTTCATAGCGAACCTCACAGTTGTCCTAATTTTTGCAGCATCTGGTCCGAGGTCTGGATGGCCTTGGAGTTCATTTCATAGGCGCGTTGGGTCTGGATCATGGTGACCAGTTCCTGCACCACGTTGACGTTGGAGGTTTCTACAAAGCCCTGCATCACAGAGCCCAGTCCGTTGGAGCCAGGTACGCCCGCATTGGGCTGGCCCGAAGCGCCGGTTTCTTGGTACACGTTTTGCCCCTTGGGCTCCAGGCCGGCGGGGTTGATGAAACTGGCAGTGGTGATGGTGCCCGCGTTT
>JAXHOO010000044.1:0-122725 GCA_034519365.1 Rhodoferax sp.
GCAGTCTTCCTCGTTGGATGGCACACCGCGCACTGCGGTACGCCATAGTAACGTTATCTGGCCTGTTTTGGCCACAGAACCCACATCTGCAGCGGCTGGCGTAGGCGGCCGGCCAGGTCACCGGCTTCCGCGCCCCAGCCGGCAAAATAGTCGGCGCGCACGGCGCCGGTAATGGCACTGCCGGTGTCTTGTGCGAGCACCAGTTTTTGCAACGAGGTTTGCGGTCCGGGTGACACCAGCCAGACCGGTGTGCCATAGGGAATGCTGGTGGGGTCTACGGCGATGGAGCGCCCCGGCGTCAGGGCCACGCCTTGGGCACCCTTGGGGCCAAACGCCCCCTCAAGCTCCGACAAGCCTTCTTCCTTGAAGAAAACTACACGCGGATTGGCCCACAGCAGCTCCTGCTGACGCTGCGGGTTCTGCGCCAGCCAGGCCTTGATACCAGGCCAAGAAGCGTCTTTGACCAGTCCTTGGTCCAACAGCCAACGACCTACGCTGCGATACGGCTGGTCGTTGGTGCCCGCGTAGGCCAGACGCACCCAGCGCTGCGAACCATCGGCCTGGGCCAGACGCACCCGGCCTGAGCCTTGGATTTGCAAAATCATGGCATCCACGGGGTCCGACATATAGGCCACAGCATGGCCGCGCAATGCGGCCTGCGCCTCGGGCAAGATGTCCATCTCTTGGCGGCTGTACCAAGGTTTGCGCTGCGCCAAACCCGCGGGTACGCCATACAAGGGCACGGTGAACGCGGCCGTGGGAACGCGACTCGCGTTGATCACCGGCTCAAAATAGCTGGTCAGCAGACCGTTGTGGTCGCCCTGCGGCGTCTGCACCCGGTAAGGCTGTAGCCGCTGTTGCATCCAGTCCAACTGCTCTTGTGGGCTGCCAATACTCAAACGGCGGACGTCAGGACACAGGGCAGCCCAGACCGCTGGCGGTTTTTCGCAACCCTTGATCCAGGCGTTCCAAGCCTCGAACAGCGTGTCACTGCCCCAACCCGGCAGCTCATTCCAGCCCACCGGAACCCACTGGCTGCGCCCCTGCACCAAGGCACCATCGGGGGGTGTTGCAGGAACTGTCGTCGGGGTCGACGTCGGTGGCGCCGGACGGTAAATCGGCACGCTGCCGCAAGCGGCAAGGGTTCCTACAATCGCCAGCATGACCACCCTGCGCACCCACTGACCCATGGCTTTGCTATTGCTAGAGGCCCTGGGGGCCGGATTGATATTTGTTGCCATCATTTGGTGGACCATGTTTTCCGGGCGCACCCGAGGTGAGTTGCGGCAAGAAGCACCAGAGTCAAAACCTGCGCCTGACCCTGCAAATTCAAACAAAAAGTGACTCTAGCCCGCATAGACATTGCGCAAACAGCTTCTATTTTCATAGCAAAATACGGTGCTCCAGCGCAGGCAGCTGGCTGCGACGGGCCTGCAAGCCAGCCCAATCGCACGTCGCCAACACCACACCGGAACCCTGCGCCTGCTGGGCCAACACCTCACCCCAGGGGTCAATCACTGCGCTCTGACCCCAAGTTTGCCGCCCATTCGGGTGCACCCCGCCTTGGGCCGCCGCTGCGACAAAGGCCAGGTTCTCAACCGCCCGCGCGCGCAGCAGTAGCTCCCAGTGCGCTTGTCCGGTGGTGTGGGTAAAGGCGGCGGGGACCAGTAACAGGTCTGCGCCTTGACGCGCATAGTCCCGGTACAGCTCGGGAAATCGCAAGTCGTAGCAAACGCTCATACCGACCTGCCACACCTGACCGTCGGCCGACGGCAGGCTGAACATCGTGGGCGTATCGCCGCGCTGCAGCACCCGGGATTCGTCGTAGCGCTCACGGCCATTGTCAAACCGGAACAAATGGATCTTGTCGTAGCGGGCCACGCACTCGCCTTGGGGGTTGTACGCCAACGAGCTGTTGAACACGCGCCCTTCTTGCTCGGCGCGCAACGGCAAGGTGCCGGCGACCAGCCACAGCCCCAAGCGGCGCGCGGTGCCGGCCAAAAAGTCCTGCATCGGCCCTTGCCCGAAGGTCTCTTGAATCGCCAGTTTGTCGGTGTCGTGCTGGCCGATCATGCAAAAGTATTCGGGTAACACCGCCAGCTCGGCACCGGCTGCGGCCGCGTGCTCTAACAACCGCTGGGCTTGGACGAGGTTGTCGTCCCGTTGCCCGGTAGATACCATTTGGATCGCTGCAATCTGCATGGGCTGTCTCCGCAAATAACTAAGTTTGTACTGGGCGCATGGGGCGTATCAGGGCTTGCGCTCGACTTGGGTCACGCGCGGCTCCAGCCAAGTCCCATCAATGGTGAATTCCCGCGTGGCGGCATTGACCAGCGGCCCACGCAATACCAACTGGGCCAAAAACGTACTCAGCCCCACCACCGGGTTGACGATAGAGGCAATCAACGAGGCACTGCCCGCGTTGAGCTCGGGCACCACGACCACGCGCAGGTTCTGGGTTTCCTTGGCAATGTCGGCCTGCCCGTCCATCAGCACGGCGGCGGCAACGCCCTTCATTTGCAGGTTGGTGGTCCGCGCAATACCCTGGGTAATGGCCACGTCCCCACGAAAGTAGTCAAAGGCAAAGCCTTCGCTGAACAGGTCCCGGAAGTCCAACGTCAACCGCCGGGGCAGGGATTGCAAACTCAGCACTCCCAGCAGCTTGGCGATGCCGGGGTCCGCTTTCAAAAACTGGCCGCTTTCGACGTTGACATTGAAATTGCCCGTCATGCTGGGGTAGTCCACCGTGAGCGGCGAACCCAGCCAAGCCACCTGCCCTTCGACCTTGCCCTTGCCCTTGCGCACGACCCCGGGTGTCCCAAAGCGGCTCAGCACTTCACCAGCGTCCAGAATGTCGAGTTTGAAATTGAGTACAGTGCGCCGCCGTTCCTGAATACTGCGTCCCGCAGCAGGTGCGGTGCCCAATGCTGCCCAGTTGCCAGTCGCCGTCATACGGGCTTCCGGGGTTTGGATGTCAAACTGGTTGAGGCGCCACTCGCGGCTCCCGGTGCCCCCCAGATTGACGGCAGCGACGACGACCCGGCCTAGGCGTTTCCCGCGCAATTCAAAGTCGTCCACCTCAATGTCCAACGCCGGAATGCTGGCCGGTTGCTCGTCGAGCAAGTTTTCCACGTCCTGGGCCGTGCTCTGGCCAATGGCCAGTCGCGCCAACCGCGCATACACCTGCCCGGCGTTGGTGCCTGCAGCTTGGCGGTACTCTACATAGCCATTGAGCTCGCTGGCATCGAGGTTGGCGCGCCAAATCAACCCCTCTCGCCCACCACCCACCACCATGTTGTGCAACTTGCGCCCCGCCACCGTAAGCTCGCGGGTGCGCACAGCCAGCACCGTGGGCAAATAGCCCGTCGCCACCGACGCACCGGGCACCACCCCATTGCCGGCCGCCGGCTTGGCATCCCCCACCATGCGGCCAAATACCTGGCCCCAAGCGTCCAGGTCCAGCGCCGGCAGGTTGATGTTGGCCACCACACCGTCATCTGGCAGCGGGGCCGTCTCGTCATCTGCCAAGCCAATGCCTATGGCACCGCGCAGCACCCGAGCTTGCACACCCGACAGGTCGCGCTGAAAAATTGCGGTGGCCTGCTGCCCAATGTCTAAACGCAGTTGGTCTTGCGGTCGCGCCGGCGCCCCGCGCAACGCACCCATTTCGAATCGCACGGGCAAGCTGCTCTCTGCGGTTTTGCCAAACGGCGCAGGCAAACTGAGCGCAAGCCCTTGCAAGCCGCTGTTGACCAGCAACTCCAGCGCCCCCCCGCGCAGACCTACCGTAGCGCTGTAGCTGGTACTGCCTGATGCGCCGTCGGCCAAGCGAGTCAGCGCGCCCAATTCTTTCGCTTGGCGCAAGCCGTCGGCCGTGGCCGTTCCCTGAAGTTTGAGCGTACTCGGGGCCAATGCCCGGGCGCCCGCCGGCACGGTGGCCAGGTTGATACCGCCGTCCAAGCGCACATCTCCTCCCAGCGCGCGCGCCGTGGCGTTGGCCACCGAAAACCCGGCCTCCGTGAACGACATCGTGCCACGCACCCTCTGCAAACGGGGTATTTCAGGGCCCAGCGCCAGGTCGTTGCCATTCAGCACCAAGGCGCCCGTTACGGTGGCATGGTTCACGTCAGCAATGGGCAAGTCCAGCTTCAACTTCAGATCAGCCGCCCCGGTGGCGCTGGCCTGGTCCAGCACATGGCCCATCAGTCCACCCAAGGGTGAGCGGGTCATGGCATCCAAGGCATCTGCCAACGGCCCCTTGGCGTCAGCGGTAACCTGCAATTGCGCATGGCTGTAAATTTGGGTAATCACGCCCTGCGCGTTTGAAATCTGCACACCGGTGCTACCCAAGCGGCCCCGCTGGGCTCGCGCGGTCAGCGTGGCGTGGTCAATGATCAACTCGCCGTCGAGTTGCTGCAAACTGGGCCACGACAAGCTGCCTTTTGGCAGCAGATAGTCGGGGACAAAAGCAAAGTTGACGTTTTTCACGTTGGCGGAAATACGGAACTCACCCTGCTTGGCATCTTCAAACGGGAACCGGCCCAAGTCGCCCTTGACTTTGAACTTCGCGCCGCTGGCGGTCCCGCCCAGCACGGCACCGCGTACATAGTCGCGCACCTCTTTGTCCAGTACCAAGGGCAAATAGCGGTGCACCCGGGCACCTTCGACGCGGGCCAGAGTTCCCTCCAGGTCCAACCAGCCGGGGCCTCGCTCGGCGACTGGCTTACCGTTGTGCACCACCTGCAACGGTCGTCGCCAAGTGAATTGCAAGTCACCCTGCCCGTCCGCATTGGCAAAATGCAGGCGCTTGCCGGTCACCGTCAAGCCGTCGCTACTGTGCGTCCACGCCAGATCAGCCTGCAGCTTCTCGAAATAAACCGGACCGTCATCCAACAGGCCTTGCGCATCCAGCACCCCCTTGTCTAAGGCCAGCTGTGCCGCCCCCCCTGCCTCGGTAATATCAAAATCCGCTTGCAGTCCCTGTACCCCAGGTCGCTCCTGGGCGGGGTCCCGCACGGCTGCAATATCCAACCCACTGACCCGGCCCTTGACCGCAAACGTAGTCGGCCGCGCCACAGGGCCGCTCCACTGGCCCTGCACACGGTCCACCAGCCCCTTGGGCGCCAACCGGTTCAGCGCCTGCTGCACTGCATCGCCCACCGGCAAACGTTGGGCCAGCGCGTGCACCGCAGCAAGGTCCAACCGGTCGGCCACCAGTTCCCCCCGGGCGGCACTGCGATCTTGCGCCTCCCACAGCCGCAGTTGCACATTGCCACCAGGCCAAACCAGCTTGTCGTCGGTCTCGAACTGCAGCGCTTGGGTGAACCACTCGCCCCCTCCATTGGCCAATCGATGCGCCCCCACCCGACCCGAAACGGAGCGCAGAGCCAGCGCCTCCAAACGGGCACCGGCCGTGAGCTGCACGTCCTGCAAGCGCACGTCTGCCGTGGCGCCCTGGGCTTTGCCCTGGTCCACGTCCAACCACGCGCGCAAGGCACCAGAACCCCGTGCCAGGTCAACCCCAATATCTACGTACTGGCGTAAATACGCCAAATCGACTTGCGGAAAACTGGCGTACAACTGCCCGCTCCAGCTCTGCCAATGCCCGGCATTCCGCGCCAGAAAAGGCTCACTGAATACCCCCATGACCGTGAACGCACCGCCCCAATCGGGCGGGGTATTGGCGTCGACCCGTAACGCGTGGCGCAACAGCCCATTGCGCAACACCACCTGCACCCCGTCTAGGCGGAGCACAGCACTACCCCGCAACTCGTCGGTCCAATGCACGGTGCCGCCCTTCAGCGCCACCTCAGGTTGGGAAAACAACCAGTCCAGCGCAGCGCTATCGTTTCCACCAGTCTGCGGCAGCGGCATGCCTGCAATCCAGAACGTACCGTCGGCAGTGCGCCGCACCTCCAGCTCAGGGCTGTCGATGAACAGCTGCTCAAATCCCCCGCGCAACAAGGATCGCGGCGAAAACGCCACCTGCACCTGGGGCAGCGACAGCGCCTCTCGGGATTGGGCATCCAGCAATCGGACGTTGGCGAGTGCCACCGTTGGAATCAAACCGTTGGATATCGCGGTGATGCTGCCAATTTCTACCGTCGTCCCCAAGGCCTGTGTGGCCTGCTTTTCCAGCCAAGGGCGCAGCTCGCCGATTCGGGGCACAATCAGAAAATGCAGTCCCGCCCACGCCATGGCCAGTGCCAACCACGCCACTAAAAGTAGGCGCAGTGCCCAGTGGGCAACCGTGGCGAGCGCCCGTAGCTTGGGCGTCGGGACGGAGTTCATTTCATTCATTGTGCTAGCGTGACTATGTCAGGAATTATGACCCGCAACGAACTGCCACCGCTGTGCGAGGGGTCACGTTTCGGCCAGCGCATCCGGCGTCGGTATGCGAACCTGCTGCATTTAATGGATGGGAGGGCCTTGGACGGTCCCGGTTTGGCCAGTCTGGTGCAAGCCTTACGGGCACAGGGGCATGAGCTGTCTGCAGCCCTGCGCGTTGCCCGACAGCTGGTGATGGAGCGACTCATCCAAGTCGATTGCGCCAACCCGGCCGACTTGCCACTGGTCACCGCAACCATGACCCAGTTGGCCGAGCTCACCCTGGAGTTGGCCTACCACCACAGCTTCGCCAGCTTGGCGGCTCTGCACGGCCAGCCCCTGACCCCCCAAGGCGAACTCTGCCAGCTGTGCATTTTGGGCATGGGCAAGCTAGGCGCGCGGGAACTCAATGTGTCCAGCGACATCGACTTGATCTATGTCTATGACCAAGACGGTGACACTGCCGGACTGGACCAAGGACGTGGGCGTATTTCCAACCAGGAATTTTTCGCCAAGATGGTCAAGGCCATCTACAGCCTGGTGGGGGAGGCCTCGGAGCACGGCATGGTGTTCCGGGTCGATCTGGCCTTGCGCCCCAATGGCAACTCAGGCCCACCTGCCGTTTCTCTTGGAGCCCTGGAAGAGTACTTTCACGTGCAGGGCCGGGAGTGGGAGCGCTTTGCCTGGCTCAAGAGTCGTGTCGTCGCCCCTGTTCAGGCCATCGGCTCAGGCTGCGCGCAGCAATTGCGCGGCATCGTCGTGCCCTTTGTTTTTCGGCGTTACCTCGACTACAACGTATTCGATTCGCTGCGCGGACTGCATCGGCAAATCCGCGAGCACGCGGCCAAGCGCAGTGCTGGACGCCCCGAACGCAGCAACGACGTCAAACTCTCGCGCGGCGGCATCCGCGAGATCGAATTCACAGTGCAACTACTGCAGGTGGTGCGTGGCGGACAGTACCCGGAGTTGCGCACCCGACCCACCCTGAGCGCGCTGCAGCGCCTAGTCCGCGCCGGCCTGATGCCCCAAACCGTGGCTGACGGACTGGCCCGCGCCTATGTATTCTTGCGTCAAGTAGAACACCGCATCCAGTACCTGGACGACCAACAAACCCATGTACTTCCGACCGATGAAGGTGACCTGCAATGGATCGCGAAGTCTCTGGGCTTAGCCGACAGCACCGCGCTGTTGCAGGCCTTGGACCAGCACCGCGAACTGGTGGCGCAAGAGTTTGACGCCCTTCTGGGTGGCGCCCCGGGTGAGTGCAAACAATGCACGGGCAAATCAAGCGGCTCTGCCAGCTTGGACCTCGACGCCGTTTTGGGGCAACTGCACGGGCGATTCCTGGAGCGCGTCACCTTGTGGAGCACACACCCCCGCGTACTGGCGCTGCGCGACGAGTCGCGCTACCGCCTCTGCCGGCTGGTGCTGCGGTCAGCGCAGTGGCAAACCGAAGGCCGCGTCAGCGAAGAAGCCTGCGTCCGCTTGGCCGATTGGATGGAAGCCCTGCTGCGGCGAGAAAGCTACCTCGCCATGCTGCTGGAGCGCCCCAAGGTGCACGAGCGTCTGTTGCGCATGCTGGGGGCAGCACGTTGGCCTGCACGCTATTTGCTCACCCACCCCGGCGTGATCGATGAGTTGGCCAGCCGAGAGTTACTGGAAGAGCGATTTGATGCGCAGGCGTTTGAAGGCGATTTAGAGCGGCGCCTGCTGGCTTTGCAGGGCACCAATGAAGAAGACGATGAGTCCCTACTCAACCTGCTGCGCCGTGCCCACCATGCAGAGGTGTTTCGCACGCTAGCCCGCGACGTGGAGGGGCGCCTCACGGTAGAGCAAGTGGCCGACGATCTGAGTGCGCTGGCCGAAGCGGTACTGCGCATCACCACCCGTTGGTGCTGGGCGCGCTTAAAGAAACGCCACCGCGAGGCCCCCTTGTTCGCCATCATTGCCTATGGCAAGTTGGGCGGCAAAGAGCTAGGGTATGGCAGCGACCTGGACATCGTTTTCGTTTACGACGATTCAGACGACAACGCTCCCGAGACCTATGCGGCGCTGGTGCGCAAACTGATCAACTGGCTGACCGTGAAGACCGGCGAAGGCGATCTGTACGAAATTGACACCGCCCTGCGCCCCAATGGGAATTCCGGCCTGTTGGTCAGCAGCATGACCGCATTCGCCAACTACCAAGAACGACGGGGCAGCAACACCGCTTGGACTTGGGAACACCAAGCGATGACGCGCGCGCGCTGTGTTTTGGGATCAGACGCCTTGCAACAGCGTTTCGAGGAAGTTCGTGCCAACGTCATGGCAACACCGCGTGACGTCGACGCACTCAAGTTGGAAATTTCAACCATGCGCGGCAAGATGCGCCAAGGCCACCCGGTTCCGGCCGGTCGGTTCGACCTCAAGCACAGCCCTGGGGGCATGGTGGACATTGAGTTTGCGGTGCAATTTATGGTGCTGGGCCACGGCGCGCAGCACCCGCAACTGCTGCCCAACCTTGGCAATATCACGCTGTTGCACCGCGCCCAGGCCTGTGGATTGGTACCCGCTCCGTTGGGAGAGCAAGCCGCGCTGGCTTACCGTGCCCTGCGCCAACTGCAGCACCGGGCACGACTCAACGAAGACGCCAACCACCTGCCCCAAGACCCGCAGGACCCACACCAAACTTCGGGGCTGGCGCTGTGGCAATCTCTGTTCGCAGCCTCAACCCCCTGACAGGGTAAGCAGCCGACGGACAGTCCGAGGCGGGATTAATGCTGAGAAGCCCGAATTTTCTGCACCAGCCGGGTGGTTGAATAGCCATCCACAAACGGCAGCGCAAGCGCTCGCCCCCCCCAAGACTCCACCAAGGCAGTTTCGGGCAACTTGCCCATGTCGTAGTCGCCCCCCTTGACCAGCACGTCGGGGCGTATGCGGCCAATCAGTTCGGTGGGCGTGTCTTGTGCAAACCAGGTCACCAGGCTGACCGCTTCTTGGCTGGCCATGACCACCGCGCGATCCGCCTGCGGATTCAACGGCCTGTCGTCGCCTTTGCCCAGACGACGCACCGAGTCATCCGTGTTCAACGCCACGATGAGACTTCCGCCGAGCGCGCGAGCCTGCGCCAGGTACATGACATGACCGCGGTGCAATACGTCAAAGACCCCATTGGTAAAGACCCAGGGCCTGGGAAGGCGGCTCAACGCCATTGGCAGATCCTCTTCGTGGACTATTTTTTGAAGAAATGTCGGCGGGTGGTCGATAGAAGACATGAGGGCAATGCTATCAGCAGCACTTCGTCCTGCGAAGCCACACTGCATAATTCGCCGACCCTATGAACCTCGTCCCCGTCAACGCCGAATCCATCCCTATTGGCCAGCCCCTGCCTTTTCCCCTGATGGACAAGGACGGAACGCTGCTGGCCAAGAAGTCGTTCGTGGTCACATCCCGTCGCGAACTCAATGACATTTCGCAGCGCGGCGGTGGCCTCTTTATTGACATTGCGGACTCAGAGGCCCACCACCGCGCCTATGTCGAAAGGCTACACATTTTGGTGCGTGGCGACAAGTCACTCGGCGAGATCGCCGACGCAAAGATTGGCGGTGACGCCGCAGCACGCGCTGCGGAACTGGAAGACCGCATGGACTGGCTGGACTTGCAGGAGGCTGCCAATGGCTTGCTGCGAGATACCCAAGCAGCAACTTTCTTGGACCGAATGGCAGGCCTGCTGGGCCAACTGCAGCGCCACAGCCTGCGCAATGCCGACGGCGCCCTGTTCGCACTGATCTACCTGTCGGCCACCGATTCCCGCCTGTACAGCGCAACCCACGCCATGCTGGTCAGCATCATGGGCGTCTTGGCGGCACGCGATGTGCTGAATTGGCCGTCCCAAGACCAAGCACTAGTGGCCCAAGCTGCGCTCACCATGAACGTGTCCATGACCGATCTGCAAGACCGGCTCGCTCTGCAAGCGGAACCCCTGACGGCCGTCCAGCGCACCACCATCAACAGCCATGCCGACGCTTCCGCCCAGCTACTGCGCAGCATGGGTATCAGCGACGCCGACTGGCTGGAGGTTGTGCAGACCCACCACACACAAGCACCTGGCCCCCTAGGAAGCCGCAGCCGGGCGCAGCGCATCGCACGGCTGATCCAGCGCGCCGATATGTTTGCTGCCCGACTGGCCCCTCGGGCCGGGCGCACCCCCATCGCACCGGCAGCGGCCATGCAAGCTTGCTATTTCGATGAAAACAAGGCGATTGACGAAGCCGGGGCGGCCCTCATCAAAGCCGTCGGGATTCACCAACCCGGCTCGTTCGTGCGCTTGGCAACCGAAGAGATCGCCGTGGTCATCAAGCGCGGGGCCAACACCACCACCCCGCGTGTTGCGGTGCTGGTGAATCGGGCGGGTTTGGCAACTGTAGAGCCGACCATCCGGGAAACCAGCGTGCGAGAGCACCGCATTGTGGCCAGCGTGCCGCACCGCGATGTCAAGGTGAAACTGAACTTAGAGCGGCTGTTGCCGCTGACCGCCGGGTTGCTGTCAGACCGCCCTTGGTGAAGCTGCGGCGTCTAGGCTAGCGCCTAGTTCTTTGGCCAGCTCCTTGCGGAATTTGTTGAGCTCCTGCACGGTGGTGAAGCTGCGTTCCATGAGCAGGCTCATGTTGTGCAAGATGCGCTCGACCACCTTGGTCTCCCACACCGCGTCAAAGTGAATCTGTTTGTCCAGCCAATGCTCCAGCCATTCCGGATTGGGCAGGCGGCTCTGGATGGTGTCTAGCGGAAACAATGATTTATTCACGTGCAGGTTGGTCGGGTGCAGCGCCTGCGCCGTACGCCGCGCGCTGGCCATCAGCACGCCCACTTTGGCAAAAGCACTTTTGGCTTCGGCACCAAACTTCTGAATGGCGCGTTTCATGTACTTGAGGTAGGCCCCGCCATGGCGCGCCTCGTCTTGGCTGAGCTTGTTGTAAATCGCCTTGATCACCGGCTCGGTGTGCCATTCATTGGCACGGCGGTACCAATGGTTCAGCCGAATTTCGCCGCAAAAGTGCATCATCAAAGTTTCCAGAGCAGGGGCTGGGTCAAACTCAAAGCGCACCGCATGTAACTCATCTTCTGTGGGCACCATATCGGGCCGGAAGCGGCGTAGGTATTCCATCAACACCAAAGAGTGCTTTTGCTCTTCGAAGAACCAGATCGACATAAAGGCTGAAAAGTCGCTGTCACCCCGGTTGTCCCGCAAAAACATTTCAGTCGCTGGCAAGGCCGCCCATTCCGTGATCGCGTTCATCTTGATGGTGGCTGCCTGCTCGTCAGTCAGCTTGTCACCTTCGAACGAACTCCAAGGGATGTCCTTGTCCATGTCCCAACGGACGGACTCCAATTGTTTGAAAAGTTCAGGGTAGAGCATGCTGGCCTTTCGTTGCGGGTGCAGGTGGATTTTAGTCGGACCGTGTGTCAAAGCGCTGACAGCCCTATGACAGAGCCGTGGATAGACGGGCTGCGGCAAATAAATACCAATCAGTCACCAAATTACTATATAGTCTATATCCATGTTGTTTTAACCGCCACGTCGCTGCCCATCGTCATGAAAATAGCCATCATCGGATCCGGCATTTCCGGCTTGGCCGTTGCACACCGGTTGCGCGGCAAAGCCGATGTGACTCTGTTTGAAGCCGCCAGATACTTCGGCGGCCACACCCATACGGTGGACCTGACCTTGCCCAGCCCGAAGGGGCCTGTCACCCACGGGGTCGACACCGGGTTTTTGGTGTTTAACGAGCGCACCTATCCAGCGCTGATCGCCCTGTTCGCCGAACTGGGCGTGGCGACGGCGAAATCGGACATGTCGTTTTCCGTACAAGCACCGCTTGCCAATGCAGCGCGCACGCTAGAGTGGAGCGGGTCGACCTTAGGGTCCGTGTTTGCCCAGCGCAGCAACCTCCTAAGCCCCCGCTTTTGGCGCATGTTGCGCGATGTGCTGCGCTTCAACCAGTTGGCCACCGACATCGCTGAACGCAACGCAGAAGCTGAGCTGGGGCAGCCGCTGGCCGCCTTTCTGGATCAGCACAGCTTCAGCGCGGAATTCAGGCACTGGTATTTCTTGCCCATGCTGGGCTGCATCTGGAGCTGCCCCACCGACCAGATGCTGCAATTCCCGGTCGCCACCATGATCCGCTTCTGCCACAACCACGGTCTGATTCAGGTCAGCAACCGACCCCAGTGGTGGACCGTCAGCGGTGGGGCCAAACACTATGTCGACAAAATCGTCGCTGCGGTTGATGACAAGCGCCTCAACACCCCAGTGCAGCAAGTCCGCCATGATGCGGAAGGCGTGCTGGTCACCAGTGGCAGCCAGACTGAACGGTTTGACCGCGTGGTGTTGGCCACACACTCCGACCAGTCCCTGGCGCTATTGGGTGACCCCACAGACCAAGAGCGCGCTGTATTGGGCTCGATTCGCTACCAAGACAACCGCGCGGTGCTGCACACGGACACCTCTGTGCTACCGCGCGAGCGCCGCGCCTGGGCCTCGTGGAACTACGAACGGGGCGCCGACAACAACCAAGAGGCCGCCCGAGTCTGCCTGCACTATTGGCTCAACCTGTTGCAACCGTTGCCCTTCCAGCAAGACGTGCTGGTGTCGCTGAATCCCGTGCGGGAGATTGCGGCGGACCACATCCACGCCAGCTTCGACTACGCCCACCCGGTGTTCGACCTGCCCGCCATTCAGGCACAAACCCAGCTGCCGACGCTGCAGGGCAGCTTGCACCGCTACTTTTGCGGCGCTTGGACGGGCTATGGCTTTCACGAAGATGGCCTGAAATCGGGGCTTGCGGTGGCAGACGCCCTGCTGCAAGACATCCGTGGGGAGGCCTAATGCCAGCCCCCAAACACCCACTAGAAGCAAACCCATGCGGGGATAAGCCTAGGGCCCTGCTGGGCTTTGGCCAGCTGCGGCATACCCGGTTGCGCCCTGTCCGCCACGCCTTTGCCTACGGCAGCTTTTTCCTGATGCTGCCAATGCGCAGCCTTCAGCTGGCAGGGCCCGGCGTACTAGCACGCAACCGCTGGGCGCCGCTCAGCTTTCACGACGCCGACCACGGCGATGGTCGCAGTGCCAACGAGGGCGGTGCATTGGGTTGGTTGGATGCTTTGTTACACACCGAGAACATCAACGACGCTACCGGTGAAGTCTGGCTGCACTGCTACCCACGCGTCTGGGGCTTTGCCTTCAAGCCGGTGAGTTTTTGGTACTGCCACCGTGAGGACGGCAGCCTGCGAGCTATCGTCGTAGAAGTCAACAACACCTTCGGCGAACGCCACTGCTACCTGTTGGACCAGCCCCGCTACGGCGCGGAGTTGCGCGCCGACAAAGTGTTCCACGTATCGCCGTTTTGCCCCGTCGAAGGCGGCTATCGCTTTCGCTTCATGCTGACACCCGACCTGCAGCGCACCATCGCCCGTATCGACTACGACGACACACATGGGCCGGTTCTGCAGACCAGCGTCAGCGGCCAGTTGCAGCCACTGACGCCGCAAGCCGTTCGCCACGCGCTATGGGCCTACCCCGCCATGACCTATGGCGTGGTGCTGCGCATCCACTGGCAGGCCGCCAAGCTGTGGCTGCGGCGCGTACCCTTTTTCCGCAAACCTGCACCACCCCACGCGCTGACCACCCGCCAAGCCACTGCCAAGTGAGACCCGCCATGAACACCAACAGCCTACCCTCCACCCGCAGCCTAGCCCTGCCGCCGGGCACACCCGCCGCAGCGCGGACGCTATTCAAACTGCTTCACAAGCTACGCCACGGCAGCCTGACCATTCAACTGCCCGACGGCAGCATGCAGCGCTTTGGTGGCAACGCTCTGCCCCACGCGAGCTTGCACCTGCACAACTGGAATGTCTGTCGCGCCGCACTCAAGTCCGGTGATATTGGATTTGCCGAGAGCTTTATTGCAGGCGATTGGAGCACCAGCAACCTGACGGAGCTGCTGCGTGTGCTGATACAGAACCGCGCGGAGGTAGAGACCGCCATCTACGGCACCTGGGCGGGGCGGCTGCTGTACCGCCTGCGCCACCTGCTCAACCGCAACACCAAAGCCAACAGCCAGAAAAACATCCACGCCCACTACGACCTAGGCAACGCCTTCTACCGCCTGTGGTTAGACAGCACCATGAACTACTCGTCTGCGCTGTTTGCCGGCAACACAGCGCAAGGCATGGTCGACGCGCAAAAGGCCAAGGTGCGCCGTGCCCTACATCTGGCAAACGTGCAAGCTGGTGATCGGGTGCTGGAAATTGGCTGTGGTTGGGGCGCGTTGGCAGAGATGGCCACGACCGAATTTGACGCCTCCCTCACTGGCGTGACATTAAGCACCGAACAGCTGGCGTTCGCCCAGGCGCGCATGGAAGGCCTTGGCACCCAGGAGAGGGCTGACTTGCGCTTGCAAGACTACCGCGATATCAACGACGCCCCGTTTGACGCGATCTGCTCCATTGAAATGGTGGAGGCCGTAGGGCGAGAATACTGGCCCACCTACTTCCAGACGGTGGCACGCCTGCTCAAGCCCGGCGGCCGGGCTTGCATCCAAAGCATCGTCATTGATGATGCTCTGTTTGATCGCTACCTCACGTCTACCGACTTCATTCAGCAGTACATCTTCCCCGGTGGCTGTCTGCCCTGCCCGCGTGAATTCCGGGCACAGGCGCAAGCCGCTGGCCTGGAGGTGGTGGACGAGTACGCCTTTGGTCGTGACTACGCCGAGACGCTGCGCCGCTGGCGCGACGCCTTTATGGCCCAACGCACGGCAACGCTGGCCCAAGGCTTCGACACCCGCTTCTTGCTGATCTGGGAGTTTTACCTGGCCTACTGCGAAGCCGCCTTTGACGAGCACAACACCGACGTGGTGCAGTTCACCCTGCAAAAACGCGCCGCCTGAGCCCGCGCTAGAAAACGCCTAGGCCAGCCCCATGATGCGCCACACCACCGTCAACCGCCGCGACTGCCTACACGGCTTGTTGGCACTGGGCGCCACGAGTAGCACCTTCGGCGCCGTAGCGCAGGCACAAGTGGTTGCGGAGCCCCAGGTCGCGCAGCCCCCAGAGTTGCTGGCACTCCCCGCCCCGTGGCCCCAGGCAAACCGCGTGGGGACGGGGCGGCTGCGTTACTTCGGGCTGTCTATTTACGACGCAGCCCTGTGGGCGACCCCGGGATTAGCCGCGTCAAGCTACGCCAGCGCGCTGTTCGCCTTGGAGCTGCGCTACCTGCGCAACCTGTCGGGTTCGGCAATTGCCGAGCGCTCATTGGACGAGATGCGCCGTGGCGGGGCGTTGGCGCCGGCCACCGAAGCCCTGTGGCTGCGCACCATGCGCACGATCTTTCCCGATGTGCAATCTGGCGACCGGATCACCGGCGTCAACCTGCCGCAGCAAGGCGTACGCTTCTATGTCAATGGCCAGCCGCGCAACGACGTCAACGACGCCGCATTTGGTGAACGTTTCTTTGGGATGTGGCTAGCCCCCTGGACTAGCGAACCCGGCTTGCGCACCGCGCTGCTGGCAGGGCTGACCCCATGACATCGGCCACGGACACCACGTCCCACTGGAACTGGCGCGCGGGCTTGCGCTACGGCGCCATGGGTTTGCCATTGACGTTCGTGGCACTGCCGCTGTACATCCATTTGCCCAACCACTACGCCAAAGAATTTGGTATTCCGCTGTCGGTTCTGGGGGCGCTACTGTTGGGCGCGCGCCTTGTCGACGCGGTCATTGACCCCTTGCTAGGGCGTTGGTGCGATGGGCTTTTGGCGCGTTCCACACGCCATGCCTTGGCGTGGGCCGGCGCGGCTTGTATCGCACTGGCGCTGGGCTTTGTCATGCTGTTCTTCCCGCCGGTGCGTAGCGAACATGCGCTGTTGGCTTGGGTCGCTGTCAGCTTGGTGTGGAGCTATGCGGCCTACAGCGCCCTGAGCATCCTTCACCAAGCGTGGGGCGCTCGGCTGGGTGGCAACGAGGTGTACCGCAGCCGCGTGGTGGCGTGGCGTGAGGGCATGGGGTTGGTCGGTGTCATTTTGGCCTCGATTGCACCGATAGCCCTTGGATTTCCTGCGACAAGCGCTCTGTTTTCTGTAGCAATTGGTCTCGGTTGGTGGGCTTGGCGGTATGCGCCGGTGCCCTTGCCGCAATCCAATTCGAATCTAAGCCCAACCTACTGCGCAGGGCAGCCGTCATCGCTATGGCTCCCCTTGCGCCGTCCGGGCTTCAGAGCCCTGCTGGCCGTTTTTATCGTCAACGGGATTGCCAGCGCGATTCCGGCCACCTTGATTCTGTTTTTCATCCAAGACCGTTTGCAAGCCCCCGACAGTTCACAGGCTATGTTTCTGGGCACTTACTTTGCCTGCGCCGCCGTCGCCATGCCCTTGTGGTTGCGCTTGGTCCGGCGCCTTGGTCTGGCGCGCAGTTGGCGCTTGGGCATGTTGCTGTCAGTGGGCGTTTTTTTGGGCGCCGCTCAGCTGGGGGCGGGGGATACGACTGCCTTCTGGATGGTGTGCGCACTGTCGGGGGCCGCACTGGGTTCTGACCTCGCCATACCGGCTGCGCTGCTGGCGGGCACGGTGGCCGGCGCGGGCGATGGCGGCCGAGCCGAAGGCGCTTACTTTGGCTGGTGGAACTTTGCCACCAAGTTCAACCTGGCACTGGCCGCCGGGCTGGCACTGCCGCTGCTCGCCTGGTGGGGCTATGTACCCGGCACCCGCAGCCCTGCCGCCCTGCAAACACTCACCGTCGTGTACTGCCTGTTGCCGTGCGGACTCAAGGCTATCGCAGCCCTCTTGCTGCAAACACTGATCATCCGGAGGTCTCCATGAAACGACGCCTGTTACTGGGCTCTGCCGCCCTCGCTACAACCTGGGCTTTGGGCGGCTGCGCTAGCCAAACCATCGAGGCCTATGCCAAGGAGACGCCGGAGTTAGATCTGCGCCGCTACTTCAATGGCGTGCTGGATGCCTACGGTGTATTTACTGATCGGTCGGGCGCCGTGGTGAAGCGATTCACCGTTGTCATGCATTGCAGCTGGGAAGGCGAGCAAGGAGTGCTGGACGAAGCATTCACCTACTCCGATGGCAGCACCCAAAGGCGGGTTTGGCGCCTCACCCACTTGGGCCAAGGCCGCTACAGCGGAACCGCAGATGACGTGGTTGGCACGGCGCAAGGCCAGTCCAGCGGCAATGCATTCCACTGGAATTACACGCTGGCACTGCCCGTGGACGACAAAGTCTACGAGGTGCAGTTTGACGACTGGATGTACCTTATGACCGACACCGTGATGCTCAACAAGGCGGGTATGCGCAAGTTTGGCATCTCCTTGGGCGAAGTCACTCTGGCATTCACCAAACGGCTGTAGTTTTATGCTAAATAGCCTTCTAGCCCTTATGAAAATTGCGCAACCAGCTATCAAATTGAGAGTGTTTATATGCCGCTGACCTTGTTTCGTCCACTCAACCCCACCTTGGTCGATTGGGCCGGGAAGACCGTGTGGCTGGTCGGCGCGTCTACCGGCATCGGCGCAGCGACGGCCACCGCGCTGCACGCGCGCGGGGCGCGGGTGATTGTGTCGGCCCGCAGCACTCAGGCGCTCGAAGCCTTTACCTTGGAACACCCGGGCAGCGTGGCGCTGGCGCTGGACGCCAGCCAGCCTGCCTCCGTCACCGCTGCCGCAGCGCAGGCCATGGCACTCGGGTCGCTGGACTGTGTGATGTACTGCGCGGGAACCTACAGCCCCATGCGCGCGCAAGACCTGGATGCCGCGGGCATGCAGCGACACATGGACGTGAACTACTTGGGCGCGGTACAGGTGTTGCAAGCCGTGTTGCCGGCGATGCTGGCGCGTGGCCAAGGCCATATCAGTCTGGTCGCCAGTGTGGCGGGCTACCGTGGGCTGCCCAACAGCTTGGCCTATGGCCCGACCAAAGCGGCGTTGATCAACTTGGCAGAAACCTTGTACTTAGATCTAAGCCCCCAAGGCATTGGGGTCTCGCTCATCAACCCGGGCTTTGTACAAACCCCGCTCACGGCACAAAATGACTTTGACATGCCGGCCCTGCTGACGCCAGCCCAAGCCGCGCAAGCCATCCTGCACGGCTGGTCCCGGGGGCGATTTGAGTTGCACTTTCCCAAGCGGTTCACGCTGTGGCTCAAGGCGTTGCGGATATCGCCCCACCGGGCCTACTTTTACTTTGTTCGCCGAGCCACCCTATGAACACCCCTGGCCTAGCGCCCCCCACTTTGCCCAACGCACACGCAGCGGCTTTGCCGGTGTTGCCCGAAGCTGCGGTTGCCGACGTGGTCGAATTTTTTGAAAACCTGTCGCCATCGTCGCTGGGCGGTATTCACCACTACTACGCTGCTGACGCCCAATTCAAGGACCCGTTCAATACCGTGCAAGGCGTGGGCGCCATCGCGCATATTTTTCTCCACATGTTTGACACCCTAGAGGAGCCCCGCTTCGTCGTACGGGAGCGCGTACTGCAGGGCCAGCAATGCTTTCTCACCTGGGAGTTTCACTTCCGCTTCAAGGGATTTCGCAAAGGCCAAGCCCAAATCATCCTAGGCGCATCGCATCTCGTCTTTGCGCTGGACGGCAAGGTCACATTGCACCGCGACTACTGGGATGCTGCCGAAGAACTGTATGAAAAAATGCCCTTGCTGGGCAGCGTGATGCGCTGGCTCAAACGCCGGGCCCGGGCTTGAATTACTCACCAGTCAGTAATTAAGCGTACAAATTATTGAACTCTTCCATCCAAACTCTATCCTATTTGGCATGAAACGAGATGGACGTAAATTGGCTCACAACACGCTGGAAGAAATGCGGGTTCTTGCGGTGCAACGGATGAGCGAGAGGTGAGCACCCTGGCGAGGTTGCTGCGTCACTGGGGATGCATCGCTCGTGGGGCTACAAGTGCCGGGCAATGGCCAAGGGGCGCGGCAATGGGCTGCGGGCTCTGCGCTCCACAAAGGGAACGGGGCGTCCACGCAAACTCACGTTGGAACAAGAGCGTCAGGTCTTTCGCTGGGTCAACGGCAAGCGCCCCGACCAGTACGGATTTGACTTTGGATTGTGGACCCGTCAAATCGTAAAAGAACTGCTACTGGAGCGCTTTGACGTATCGCTCTCGTTGGCCAGTATTGGGGCGCTACTGGCCCGTTTAGGGTTGACGGCACAAAAGCCCTTGGAGCGCGCCTACCAGCGCGACCCCGAAGCGGTAGCCCGCTGGAAGAACGAAACATTCCCAGCCATTGCCATTGAAGCCCAAGGCAGTGGGGCCGAAATCCTGTTCTGGGATGAGTCGGGTTTTCGTGCGGACGCCGTGCATGGTAAGACCTGGGCACCGCGTGGACAGACCCCGGTGGTTGAACGCCCGGGACAACGCCAGGGAGTCAGTGCGGCATCTGCCGTCAGTTCTTCTGGAGCCTTCTGGTTTGCCACCTACAAAGGCGGTTTGACGGGCGAGTTGTTCGTCGAGTTGCTCAAAAAACTGATGTGCCGGCGCAAAAAGCCAGTGCGCCTGGTAGTTGATGGACTGCCCGCACACAAGTCTGCTTGCGTCAAACAATACGTGGCAAGCACCAACGGGAAATTGACGCTTCACTTCTTGCCCGGATATGCACCGGACCTCAATCCAGATGAATTGGTCTGGAGCCACGCCAAGCGCACAGGGGTGGCACGCTCACCATTGAAGGCGGGTGAGAATTTACAATGTCGAGTGGATGCGCAGCTGCAAAGTATTGCCGATGACCCAGCCTTGGTGAGGGCATTTTTTCGCCATCCATCAGTCTCCTATATTACTGACTGGTGAGTAACTAGCGGCCTGTCGCGCTCAAGGAGTTACCAAAGGCGCTGCTACTGAAATCCATGTTGCGGCGCGGCTCCCACCAAGCCTTGAGGCTGGCAAACACGTTGCGGCAACCCGTGCACTTGTAGGCCCCAGTGGGGCACAAGGCGCCGCCCGGATTACGCTCCATCACAGGCTGGTAGCTGGTAGCGCCGCACTCGCGGCATTGGTAACGGGTCTTGTAGGTCGCCATGGTGAGGCCGACTGTAAAACTCACCGCCGCATTTGACCAGTGCTTTTATGTAATGCGTTGTAAACCCCAGCCTGCCGCCCCAAGTAGCTTGGCGGCAGGGGGAAACGGCCAGTTATACCGGAACCGTCTCCGCAAAGCTGGCGCGTTGCATCAGCTTTTCAAACAACTTGGCCAAGTTGGGTTGGTCGGCACGCCAGTCAATCTCGGGAAACCGGAAGTCCAGGTAGCCCAGCGCGCAACCCACCGCCACGTCCGCCAGCGTCAGGTGAATTCCGGCGCAAAACGGCTTGTCCGCCAAGCCACGGCCCATGGCGTGCAGCGCGCCCTGGACCTTGGTCATCTGGCGGTCTATCCAGGCTTGGCTACGCTGGGCTTTAGAGCGCCCACCCCAGGTGGCTTCCAGGCGCGCAAGAATCGCCGCGTCCATCAGGCCATCGGCCAGCGCTTCCCAGGTTTTGATTTCGGCGCGCTCCCGGCCCACCGGCGGAATCAGCTTACCCACGGGTGAGAGTGTGTCCAAGTATTCGACGATGACGCGGGAGTCAAACAGGGCTTCTGCGCCGTCCATCACTAGGCAGGGAACCTTGCCCAGCGGGTTGGCTTCGGCAATCGTCGTGTCTGCCGCCCAGACGTCTTCTGGAACCAATGTGTAATCGAGCTTCTTCTCGGCCATCACGACGCGGACTTTGCGAACATAGGGGCTGGAAGTGGAACCGAGTAATTTCATAGGGTCTTGGCAGTTACTTGACGGTTGATTCTATCCATCAGGGTTAACCAGAGCCTGCCCCCGGGTTCAGCGTGGCGTACAACCTACAATCCGGCCATGACTTTCTCCGCCATTTCTGCCCTGTCCCCTCTTGACGGACGCTATGCCGCCAAGCTCGCCACCCTGCGCCCGCTGACCAGTGAGCTGGGCTATATGCACCGCCGCGTGCAGGTCGAGGTGGCATGGTTTATCAGCCTCAGCGATGCGGGCTTTGCCGAATTCAAACCACTGACCCCCGGCGCACGCACTTACTTGCTGGGTCTGGTGAAGAACTTTTCTGAGACAGACGGCGAGGCCATCAAGGCCATTGAGAAGACCACCAACCACGACGTGAAGGCGGTGGAGTACTGGATCAAGTCCAAATTTGAAGCCCGGCCCGAGTTGGAAAAGGCCGGCGAGTTCGTTCATTTTGCGTGCACCAGCGAAGACATCAACAACACCAGCCACGCGCTACAACTGCGCGCCTCGCGTGATGTGGTGGTACTGCCTGCGCTGGACAAAATGGTGCTGAAGCTGCGCGACATGGCCCACGCTTACGCAGATATACCCATGCTCAGTCGCACCCACGGCCAAACAGCCAGCCCCACCACGGTGGGCAAGGAGTTGGCCAATGTCGTGGTGCGCCTGCAGGCCGCCTGCGACCGCATTGCGTCCGTCAAAATTTTGGCCAAGATGAACGGCGCTGTAGGCAACTACAACGCCCACTTGAGCGCCTGGCCCGACTTTGACTGGGAGGCCTTTGCCCGCCGCGTGGTGGAAACCCCTGAGCCCTTGGGATTGGGCCTGACCTTCCAGCCCTACAGCATCCAGATTGAGCCGCATGACTACATGGCCGAACTGTTTGATGCCGTGGCGCGCACCAACACCATCCTGATTGACCTCTCCCGCGACATTTGGGGCTATGTGAGCCTGGGCTACTTTAAGCAGCGCCTTAAGGCCGGCGAAGTGGGCTCTAGCACCATGCCGCACAAGGTCAACCCGATTGACTTTGAAAACGCCGAAGGCAACCTGGGGCTGTCCAACGCCCTATTGCGCCATCTGAGTGAGAAGTTACCCATTTCTCGTTGGCAACGCGACCTGACCGATTCCACCGTACTGCGCAACATGGGCGTGGCCTTGGGCTATGCGGTGCTGGCTTACAACTCGATGATGACCGGGCTGAACAAGCTGGAAATCAACGAAGCCGCCATCGCCAAAGACCTGGACGCCTCCTGGGAAGTGCTGGCCGAGCCTATCCAAACCGTGATGCGCCGCTTTGGCCTGCCTAAGCCTTACGAGCAACTTAAGGAATTCACCCGCGGCGAGGCCGTGACGCAGGAACTGATGCGCGGCTTCATCGCCAGCTTGACCATACCCGATGCGGAAAAGCAGCGTTTGCTGGACATGACACCGGGCAGTTACACCGGAAAAGCGGCCGAGCTGGCGCGGCGGGTCTGATGGCCCTCAAATCCACCATCTACAAAGCCAATCTCCAAATCGCGGACATTGACAACAGCTACTACGCCGACCACGCGCTAACCCTGGCCCGCCACCCCAGCGAGACCGACGAACGCATGATGGTGCGCTTGGCGGCGCTGGCACTCAATGCCCACAAGCTGGAATCGGTCTGCAACGGCGACGGCACGCTGGCCTTTGGCGCGGGTTTGTCCGACGTGGAAGACCCCGATGTGTCGCTGACCGACTTCACCGGCCGCAAGCGCTTGTGGATCGAGGTAGGGCAGCCCGAAGACAAGCCTGTTTCCAAGGCATGCAACAAAGCGGACGCCGTACTGCTCTACTGCTTTGCCCATTCCGCCAGCATTTGGTGGAAAGGCATAGAAAACAAACTCACACGACTGGACAGGTTGCAGGTGTGGAACATCCCGTCCGCCACGTCGCAGGCACTGGCAACACTGGCGCAACGCAGCATGCAACTGCAGGCGACGATCCAAGAGGGCGTACTCACCTTGGGGGACAACGCCCAAACCGTGGATATAGAGCCGGCACGTTGGAAATAGCCAATTTTTAAGCCAAATTAGCCTCTAGCCCTTACAGACATTGCGCAAGCAGCTACTATTTTTTTGGTAGCGCATTGGCGCCAGTCTCCAGAGGCCCTTCAGCCGCCCGCTCGGCATAGCGGTTGAAGCGCCAGGCACTGGCCTCCTGCGTGATGCGCCGCCAGGTGCTGCGCTTCTCCGCAGGCGTCATTTCAGGCCAACGCTGCACTTCTTCGAATTGGCGGCCACAGCCTTTGCACTGCTCGTCGCCTTGGCTGGTGGAGCAAATGGCAATACACGGTGTATCGGGGGTGGACTCGTACCATGCGAGCCAAGCGGCATGCGCCTTGGGCGGCATGCTGGCTTCGTCGGCCTCGGTCTCATGGTAATAAATCAACAGGGCATACACCTCGGCCAGGGCCCGCGTAGGCGCAGGCAGCGCCACGCCGTCTGGCGACGGCTCACGCGTGCGCCAGTAATTGATGGCGGACTCGATGTCGGTGATGTGGATGGCGGCCAAAGTAGTCTGTCTGACGGTCTGCCGTCGGTAGGGAGGCGCATCATAACCGCGGCACTATGGCCTTGGTTCTCAACCGTTCATGCTCTCCGCCCGCAACCCGCCCGACGTCACACCTGCAACCGAGCCAGTGCTATGCTGCGCCCATGAAACTTTTAGTCAAATGGCTGCTCAGCGCAGTGGCATTGTTGGCGGTCGCCAACCTCTATGGTGGCGTGCAGGTCAGCAGCTTTGGTGCGGCTATGGTCGCCGCCTTGGTGATGGGTTTGCTCAACGCGGTGGTACGCCCGATCTTGGTCATTCTGACGCTGCCCCTGACGCTGATCACCTTGGGGCTGTTTCTGTTCGTGATCAACGCGGCCATGTTTTGGGCCGCCGCCTCTGTACTAGACGGCTTCCAAGTGCAGGGCTTTGCGGCGGCGTTGATCGGGTCACTGATCTACACCGTGCTGGGCTTGGTGATTGAATCAGCGCTCGAGCGCCTGTTCCCGAAGTAACTGTTCAATCTCCCGCCGTCGGGTGTCCACAATCGACGCCTCCACATGATCAGTTTCTGGCGCATTGCGAGCCAACTCTTGCGCCGCCTTGAAGCGGGCCAGCGCCGCGTCGTAGTCCAACTGGGCCACGTTCGCCTCTGCCTCTGCGCGGACTGATGCGACGGTGCGGCCTTGGTCAGCCAGCGCACGCGCCAACCACTGCCAAGCCAACGCGTCGTCGCGGTGATCTGCCGTCCAAGTCTGCAGGCTTTGCGCCGCCGCCCGTGATTGCCCCAGCGGGATTTGGGCTTGCGCACGCAGCAACACATCACTGCGGCGCTGAGGCGCAGTGACGGGCCCCAGCGCGACCAGCGCTTCCGCCGCGTGACCCCGTGCCAGCGCGGTCTCGGCCCGCAGATACTGCAGCTGCCGCAACGCGGCGGCGTCGCCCCGCACCAACGCCTGCAAACGCTCAAGCAGCTCAGGAACGGCGTCAAAGTTTCGCAAGCGCGCAGCGGACATGGCGGCGGCATAGAGGGCAAGTGGCTGCTGGGCCAGTGGCAGCTTGTCCAAGGCTGCAGGCTTGGCCTGTGCCAACCAAGCTTGCAGGGCATCGACCGCCGGGTTCGACAACACCCGCGCACGCGCGGCCATCAGTGCCGACTCGGCAGACGGAGTGGGGGCCGGGCTCGCGTGCACTGGAATGCGAGCCTGCATGTCGGCCATGCGGTCGGAACTCAGCGGATGGCTGCGCAGGTAAGGAAAGCCGCCAGCGTCGTTCAGCCGGCTGGACTGCTGGAGCTTCTCGAACATGGACACAAAACCCTGGGGCGCAAAGCCCGCCTGCCCCGCAATCCCAAAACCCACACGGTCCGCCTCCCGCTCCATATCGCGCGAAAAATTGAGCTGGGTCTGCGCTGCAACGGCTTGGCCACCCACGATCACCGCGTTGGCCGCACCGGGATTTTTGCTAGCCGCCATGGCGCCCAGAATCATGGCACCCAACAACCACGGCGCCTGCGCGTTCTGGCGGCTGATAATGCGCGCAATATGGCGCTGGGTCACATGGCTGAGCTCATGGGCCAATACTGCCGCCAGCTCATCCCGGCTACTGACCGTGCCGACCAAGCCAAGATGAAGACCCAGATAGGCCCCCGGCAGGGCGAACGCGTTGACCGTACGGTCGCGTCCCAACAGAATGCGCCACGCATAGGCGCTATCCAGCTCCTGCGGTAATTCGCCTCGTAAGCGGGCGGCAGCGAGCAAGGGCTGCCAAATTCCGTCCAGATAGTCGCCTACGACGGCGTCATCGAGGTAGTCTGGATCGCGATAGAGTTCTTTGGCAATGCGGTTGCCTAAGCGGCGCTCGGCGGAAAGGGATAGTTCGGAGGCGTCGCCGAGGTTGGGAATGGTGGACGAACCGACACGACTTAACTCGGTCTGCGGAAACGCCAAGCGAGAAACCAACTACTATAAAAAAAGTAACTGCATGTACAAGCCAGGTTGGGGCTCGAGCTCCATTTCGCTTACATATCTTGAGGCAATCAATCAAAATGAATCCAGGGGCATCGCGGCCACGATCTGCGCAGTTTTCGAATCTAAAAACACCGTCCAGAAAGATTTGCGGCCAGTCAATGGAAGGTACACCGTGTCTTGGTCCGTGTGCCCAGCGTCTGAAAGCAACCGATCAATGCCTGAAGCATGGCCAGCGAATCGATGTTTAAGCTCATTGACGGGCTTGGCAGCTTTCAGGATGTCAGGTACCGATTGCGCATACGACTGCCACAAATCAGGTCGTGCACCCAACTGCACTCCTTGCAACGCAACCATGGTGGCTTCCATTTTCTCTTGGTTATCTTTGAATGGACGTAGCCCCAATAATGTCGGACCTGTCAGCGGCAGTGCGTTGATGCCTGTGGGCGTTTTAGGCAATAGCACGGGATCTATATCGATCACATGCACCACGCGGAAGCGATCAATCTCAAAGACAATGTGAACGGGACGTGCAATAGCAACTGTCCACAACCCATGAGGCCAACGCTGCCAGTTGGAGTACGCCAACCATGGCCAAATCACGACGCAGTTCAACTCGCGGCTTTTTACGATTGAACACGGCGAACGTAATCAACGGGCCAAGGATTACGTCAACGCTCACTACCAGTAGAAACAGCTCGCGCCCGCCCGAGATTTCGCGGTAAGGATAGGGGTACCAGATGCCAAACACAAGCAAGGCCGACAGCGCTGCAATGGCCAAGCTGAGTAGGATATGTACGCCACTGGCCTTGTAACGGTCACCCCAGAATGCTGGGGCAGCAGTAAATACTTGTGTATGGGTCACATTTCACCAAATTGCTGCGGTATTGATAGTTCAAAGCCACTGGATTGCTTTGAGTTGAGGGTATTTTGTGTCTGAAAGCTCCTTCAGCGTAGACTTGAATCCGGTGAAACTCGCTTCACCATGCATTGCATGAAGTATCTGCACTTGACGCCTAGCCTCACCGGGAAACCCATTTAACGCCAACACCAAAGCATAATTGCCTTGCAAAACTGCCCACGGAAAGCGCAGCGCGACCATCCGCGCCAACTCCACTTCTTCTTTCGACATCCCCGGCGCTGGCGGCGATCGAACCACTTTTACCAACGAACCCAGTTGGTTGAGCACCAGCGCCTCTGGAGGCTGATAGGCCGCGGGAGTGTTGCCTACACTGATTGCCTCAAACCTCGCTACGCGGAAGTCTTCCTCCAGAGCCACATACTCATAACCAATCCAAACGAACACAAAACTAAAGATAGTCAGTCCCACGAGAATTATCATTCGAGGCACTTTCCACGAGTATGCGGGCTTGTAATTTCGCTCCAACAAGCCAACAGCCAACGCAGCAGGTATAAGGAAATAGGCATAGGCAAATGGATATTCCAGCATGCTATGAACACTAAATGGAATGAGCAATCCGACTGCGTACCCAGACTCTATTGTTTTGACTTGGCGCACACGCGTTATCGTCCAGTATGCGATCACAAGAATCATCAGTATGGTCAACGGTAGTCCGAAGCCAATAGCAGCATCCAGTATGAAATTATGTGCGTACGAAAAAGGTCCGCTATTGGCATATTTGTCCCCTACCGCATTCAACGCAACAGACACATTCCGAAACCCCCACCCCAGCCACGGCTTGATACAAATCGCACTAAGCAACTGGAGCCAGACTTCCAGCCTAATGCCCGCTTTGGTATTCAGCGTTGACGTTCCAGGAAGCGCGATGTCGGCCTGCTGGATATAGGTGATTAGCGCCGGCCAACTGAACATTGCCAGCGCCAGCGCCACGGAAAATCCGCACACCCAAACAAGCGGGAATGGGCGCGACAACGCCCGCCTGCTTGCAACCAACCAAGCACAAAACAACAGACCACTCAACAACCCTGTCCGGGATTCAGTGATCGCCATGCCCAAAGTAAGGACGGCGCCTAAAAGCACCGTGATTGACGATCCGAAAAGTCGGCGCTGGTTGAGATAAACCAAACTGGCCGCGCCCATCACGACAAGCGTTCCAAGATGGTTGGGTTGCCCAATGTTTGCGCCTGGACGCCTGTACCCTGACAACGGCATCACCCATCCCGATTCCGTAAAGACTCCAAGCGCTTGAGTCATTGCAAGCACGACCGAAACTATTGCGGCCAAAATCAACACAACTGCCACCTGCTTGGACCAGTCCTCGCCATCCGTTGACCAAGTTGTGAATATCAGAATGAATACGCAAAGCTGTACGTACATTAAAGAAAGTACTGCATCCCCACCGAATGCAATTTGTCCAAAAAAAAATATTGGAAAATAATTAGTAATGAAAAGCCCCCGCCTGCAACGACTGGTGCATTGATAGCGACAGGTTGTCGGTTATGAAATACCGCGCCCCAACTCCAAAAAAAGCACCGCGACAAACGCAAATGCCTCACTATGTGCCGCCCGCCAAGGAAGCGTGTTTGAAGTTGTAGCTGAACAGCAATAGCCCGAGACCTAATATGCGATACATACACTTGTGATACGGGTAAAAAAAAAGCCCCCGAAGGGGCATTTCTGGACTCAAATTTCGCTAGTCAGCTAAGCAAGACAGCGTTACCCGCGGCAAGAACCTGGCAAGTACTTTGCCGACACCGTCGTGCCATCGGTAGTGCTTCCACAGCGCCACTGATAAACGGTTTGTCCGACGTCAGTATTGGTAAACAATGTAGGAGTCGCGGCGCCTGATCCAGTTGCCGAATTCCTCAAAGGAGCCAAAGTAACGATACCGCCTTCGGAAACGCCACCACCGGTGGTTGCAGCCACGTTCTTCACACCCTTGGTTGTGACAGTAATAAGGCCAGCATTAGTGGTCACAACCGACAAAACGTAAGTGGACGGGCTCGGTGTAGCATTACCAGATGCATCAGTAATGCCTGATTCGCAACCCCATGCGTTTGCACCAGGAAGTGTTGTACCAGAAGTACTTTGAATTGTCTCCGTAATAGAAGTACGGCAGCCGGAGGCGGCCAAGATCGCTTCCGACATCTTCGCACGCACGGTGTAGTCCTGGTAAGCTGGCAAAGCCACCGCAGCCAAAATACCGATGATCGCAACCACGATCATCAATTCAATCAGGGTAAAACCCTTTTGCAGAGAACGCTTCATTTGAAACTCCTAAAAACAAGTTAAGAGGCAGAACTAACAGCAGTCTTCGTGCCAACTCTTTTTAATACAGGGTTTACCCGTTGGAAGGATCGTCCCTTTGTTGCATCGAAGCGAATGCACTGACAAAACAACGGGGCTTCACAGTTGCTGGCAAATATGCTCTGCCATTTTTGTCACTTAATGCACACCTGCCTGACCATTTTGAGGTCAGTCATGCCCATCATCACCTTTTCCATCCCGTCCATCTTGAGGGTGCGCATACCGCCCTCTACCGCCGCAGAGAACAACTCAGCTACCCGCGCCCGCTCTTGGATGAGTTTTTTGGCCGCGTCATCTGCCACCATCAGTTCGTGCAGACCGATACGCCCCTTGTAGCCCGAGTTATTGCATTTGTCGCAGCCCACCGCCTTGTAGAGGCGCAGTTGCCCGCCCTCACCATACGCCTGTAGCCATTGATCCACCATTTTTTTTGATTCACCGGCGTAGTCTTCCTTCCAGGCTTTGGAATGGCGTAACTCTTCCGCATACTCCGCCGCGAACAGACGTAACTCTTCCGCGTCAGGTACATAGGCCTGTTTGCAATCACAGAGCTTCTTCGCAAGTCGTTGCGCCAATATGCCCAGTAGTGCATCCGCGAAGTTAAATGGGTCCATACCCATGTCCAACAGCCGTGTGATCGACTCTGGCGCAGAGTTGGTGTGCAGGGTTGAAAACACCATGTGGCCGGTCAACGAGGCTTCCACGCCCATGGACACCGTTTCTTTGTCACGCGACTCACCGACCATGATGATGTCGGGATCAGCCCGTAAGAAGGCACGCATGACCAAAGCGAAATCAATACCCGCCTTTTTGTTGATTTGGACTTGGCGCAAGCCTTTTTGCGTAATTTCCACCGGGTCTTCGGCTGTCCATATCTTGGTGTCGGGCGTATTCAGAAACTTCAGTATGGAATGCAGAGTCGTTGTTTTGCCGGAGCCGGTTGGCCCGCAAACATAAAACAAACCATAGGGCTTGCTCACTGTCGCCTCTAGCCTGGCCTTGTTGTGCGCCGTCAGCCCCAATTTTTCCAGCGGGATGGGTTCGCCCGCCGCCAAGATACGCATCACTACGTCTTCCACTCCGCCCGCAGATGGAATCGTGGCAACCCGCAGCTCAATATCCAGTGGGCCGTATTTTTTGAACTTAATTTTCCCGTCTTGCGGTTTGCGACGTTCAGAAATATCCAAATCACACATGATTTTGAGGCGGGTCACCATGGCCTGCCTAAAGTGCGCGGGCACCTCCACGTAGGGAACCAAGGTACCGTCAATACGAAAACGAATGCCAGTTTTCAGTTTCCCCGGCATTGGCTCAATGTGGATGTCGGACACCTTTTGGTTGTAGGCATCAATAATGACTTTGTTGACGAACTTCACCAGCTCGTTGTCAGCCGCAGCCGACTCCAACGAGTCGTCATTGCTGCCGTCATCAATCGGTGCGCCATCCATGTCGGCGAGCAGTTGGTCAATGGTGCTGCTGTCGGCCGATGCGCCAAACAATTGCGCCAAGGTCTCCTTGAACTCGGTTTGGGTAGAGACACGATAGGTGAACTTGGTGGTCCTCGGAAACACCTGCGGCACCACACGAGAGCCTTTGACGGCCTCAGGGTCCAAGCACATGATAACGAGGCCTTCGGGCGACTCTTCGAGTGGAATCCAACCCTGCTCGACGATGAACTCTCGCTTCAATGCCCCATGCAACATCTCGGACCGAATTCGCCCAGCATTAAATGGCTCATAAGGCACGCCAAAAAATTGGCTGAGTGCATCTCCGACAACGGCAGGCTTTAGATTGAACTGAGCCAATAACGTTGCTTCGATGGAGTGACCCTCAGCACGCGCTTCCTCAATGCTTTGGCGCAACTCAACGTCGGTCATCACCCCGGCAGCGACCAACGCGTCAAACTTGGTGGGGCGCTTTGCATTCGGCTCCGAAGACTTTTTCTGGCGTTGCCGAATGGCGGTTGCCAATGTCTTGCAAAGCTCGGTAACACCGTCAACCTCTAGGTCACCAAAAGGCTCGTCATTCTTGTTATTGATGACCTGAAGTACGCCGTGCAAACCGTCGGCATCCAGAATGGGGGCGACCAGCATCTGCTTGGTTCGATAACCCGAGCGCTTGTCCACCTCCTTGAGAAACGACAACGAAGGGTGCACTCGCTTGAGTGCCTCATCGTCATAGACATCAGCAAAATTCAAGGTGGTTTTGCTCAGCGCAGCGTAGCCTGCCAAACTCTGCGGCGATATCGGCAGGCGCAAATCCCGGCTGCTATTGAGGCCCGTCTTGATCTTGGAAATAATCGACGCTTTGTCCTCCCCCACGGCATATAAGGTCAACCTATCTGCATTGAGTAGTTTGCAAATTTCCTGGCTTGTATCGAGCATGATTTGCTCGATATTTTCGGTATCGTGGATACGCGCGGTGACTTGGTGCAACTGGCGGTAGAACAGTGCTTCAAACGTCATTCCCCGTTTTTTAGAAGGAAGGCGTTGAGATTCGTAGAACGCCTGTTCAGCACCCGCAGGGGGTGTTGCCGTACTCATATTTCAAACTCCTGCCCCGCACGCAACCACCGAATATCCCGCGTCACACCAGGACCAAAAGGTTGCGTTTGATCGAATCGCTGTATCTCCGCCATGATCAAATCAGTCTCAGCGGGCTTGGTGTGGGTAATGTAGATGGGGAAAGAGCAGGCCACCGGAATGCAGTCCAACTCGAGCGACAGCGAATGGGGAGATAAATGCAAACTCTTTTTTGCGAGATCGCGCTCCCGATTACTGAATGCAGTTTCGATGACCAACATCTCCACTGGCATGGCGTTAAGTCGTTCCCACAGTTTTGGGTTGCGTTCGGTATCTCCGGTAAATACCCAGTAGCCCTTTCCGGCACTAACGGCAAAACCCGCAGCCGGAACCGTATGGACGGCTGGCAATACCTCCAAGGTTTTCCCGAACAATGAAAGTTGCTGGCCCACCGCAATTTCAACAAACTCCACGAACGGTGAACTCACCGTCGGAATACGGGAAAAATCGGGCCAAATAATGTCGTTGAATATGTGCGCGCGCAGTGCCGCAATCGTTCCAGCCAATGCGTACACCTTGAGTGGCTGGGTCCGCTGAGAAGCCACTGCATCCACCATGAGCGGCAACGCCGCTACATGGTCCAAATGCGAGTGACTCAGAAAAACCGCTTCGATGCGAGCCATCTCTTCCAACGTCAAATCACCAACGCCAGTCCCCGCATCGACCAAGATTTGGTTATCTATCAAAAAGGAAGTCGTCCGGCAATCTTTTGCAATGGCACCCGAACAACCCAAAACACGAATGCGCACGATGGTGATTCCTACTTGGTTTCAAAGTTGGTGGCTCCGTCCCAGGACGGGTCGAAGGGCAGCAATCGCATGGATGCAACACGTTCTGAATACAGTTGGTAGAGGTATTTTTTCGCATTCATACGCAATAGATTGAGCATCAAAACATCTGCTTGATCCCAGTCCTGACTGCGATATGCCCGCAAAAAAGCACCCCACGTTTTTACCTCTTCGGCCACGTCTTTGCTAACTCGCTCTTTGGGAGCTAACGGCCAACTAATTCCCACAGCCTGGTCTTTGCCTTTGACCCGCACTTTGTCCAGCTCTTGCCAAGCAAATTCAGGCGCCAGCTTCCGGGTGGCTTCGCTTACTACGATATCAACCCCGTAAACTTTAGACAGACCTTCTAGACGGGAGCCCAGATTGACTGCATCGCCGATCACGGTATAGCTGCGCCGAATATTGGAGCCCATGTCGCCAACGCACATCATGCCGGTGTTCAGTCCAATGCCAATGCCGATTTCGGGCAACCCATTCGCCCTGTGTTCCGCATTGATTTCACGAACTGCATTGGCCATTTCCATGGCCGATTTGACTGCGAGATGGGCGTGCTCGTCAGTTTCAACAGGGGCGCCCCAAAAGGCCATGACGCAGTCACCCATGTACTTATCGATGGTGCCGCGGTTGGCGCGAATCAGGCTAGTCAAGCGACTGAACACGCCGGTCAGCAAGGCCTGCAATTGAATCGGCTCCATTTGCTCCGACATTTTGGTGAAGCCCCGCATGTCACAAAACATCACCGTCATTTCCCGGTTGGTCGCCTGCATGTTGTAGCTGTCAGGGTCCTTCACCATTTCATCGACCAACTCCGGCGGCACATAGGTACCAAAAAGGTTAGCCAGCTCGCGCTTGGAACGACTCTCCACAAAATACCCGTAGCTCATATTCAAGCCGAAAGCGGCCACCGCCATCACCAGCACAGGGGCCAACGGCATCACCAAACCAAAACCCATGTAGAGCCATAAATTGCTTCCCACTAGGAGGGCAATAACCGCCAAGCTCAACACCACGGCCCGTGGGGCACTGAGCAAAGGCAAGCCTACCGCCAACGCAAGACCTGACAGCAGCACCATGACCACCTCAAACCCAACGGTGTAGTCCGGCTTCACCAACATGTTGCCGTCTAGCAAGGCAGAAATTACATTGGCGTGGGTCTCAACGCCAGGGTAGACCTCATCAACTGGCGTGACGCGCAAGTCCAGAAGTCCGGGCGCCGTCGTTCCCAGCAACACGATCTTTCCTTTGAGCTCTCCTGCCGATAGCCGACCAGCCAACACGTCGGCCGCAGACACATAGCGAAATGAACCGCCAGTCACGCCGCCTCGTCCGCGAAACGGCACCAAGGTCGCTACCCGTTCGTCAACGGGAATGGCGAGCGCTTTGTCACCCTGCTTCAGCAATACTCTGTCCATCCCTTGGTAGGACTTGGCCAAAAACCGCTCGTTAGAGAAGCCGGGGGCAACAGTTGGCATACCCGCAACCGTCCTGAACATCGCCAATGCGAGCGATTCGTAATAGTTGCCTTGGTATTCAGCCAACAGGGGTAGAGACCGGACAACGCCGTCGCCGTCGGTAATGGAGTTGAAAAATCCCCCCATAGGTGCAGCGTGTGCGATATCTGCAATATTGGATCCAAACCCAGTCCACGATGTCGCCTTGATGGCTCGCCCCTGCAATTCGGTGGGGGTCAACACCGGCTGCGGCAGCACTCCGATCGTGCGACCCGGCTTTTCCCCGGATAGGTAGTAGCCCAACACGATCGGACGATTACGCAAGGATTGCGCAAACAACGCATCGAAATCTAGTTGGGGCTGAAGCTGTCGCAGGCGTTCTGCGAAACTTGGGGCATCTTTGAGCTCGCTGCCCGCGAGTTGGTTGAGCCGTACCAAGCCGGAGCTGTCGTCCGTCTCAGCAAAAACCACGTCAAACCCGAGGACCGCAATTTGCTGCTCATCGAACAGCGTGTCCACCAACTTGCCTAGCTTGTTGCGCCCCCAAGGCCAGCGCCCGACCTCCGCCAAGCTTTTCTCGTCAATGTCAACAATAACAATGCGATCATCCAAAGTCTTCGGCATGGTCGCCTGCAACCGTGAGTCGTAGATGATGTCGTCTAGGCGCTGCAGCACGCCAATGTGCGCGACCCCAATGGCATGCAATAGCGCCAACACCACCGGAATCAGAGTCACCACAACACGTCGCCAATGCCTTGAGATGTTTTTCATACTGGGCGACGGGCTAACTGCCAAAGAGACCGCATGGACAAGCGGTCATGCCTTATCAGGACTGCACAAATTGCATTTGGGTTCCGGCCAATTCAACCAAATCACCATTTTTAAGTGAAATAGGATCGGACCCGATCGGTGCGCCATTCAACGTGGGATTGCCGGCACCTTCAACGTGGTGCACAACATAGCCATGCTGCCGGCGCGTAATAGCGGCAACAGCCACCCCGGGCTTCCCAATAGTCGTGACCACCTTAGTCAGCGGAACTTCGCGTCCAGATGCCGCCCCGGACAACACCTTGATTGCAGCTTGAAACGCACCCAGCCCCGTAGATTCACCTGCCGACGTTGGGTAGCCAGAGGCTGGTGCCGAGGGTGCGGGAGCAGCAGGCCTCGCGCGCACCACCATCGTCTTGTCAAAGTCTTCCGTAGCGGCGCCGTCACCGATAAACTTGATCTTGTATTTGCCTATCTCAACGCTATCGCCGTGGTTGAGCTGCGTCTTTTTAGCAGCTTTTCCATTCACATAGGTACCGTTGGTGCTATTCAGATCTTCCATGAAGACCTGTCCGCCAGTCATCAACAAGACTGCATGCTCACCGCTCACCGCTAAATTGTCGATCACGATGTCGTTATAAGGACGCCGGCCCAAGGTTGTGCGGTCTTTGGTCAGCTGAACTTCTTTGATCACGACCTCATCGATCGAAACGATCATCTTCGGCATGATCGACTCCTTTTCCTGTAATTGGTTTGTGGAAAATCTACAACGCTACTTCCCTAGCAATCGTGCGAACAAACCTTTGCGCCCGATTGCATCACTTACTGCGACTATCAAAACAGAGATATTGTCCCGACCACCATTTTCATTGGCAGTTGCCACCAATATTCCGGCTTTTTGAGCCAATTCAGCGTCCTCACAAAGGATTCTAGCGATTACTTCATCGCTCACCATATCTGAAAGTCCGTCAGAACACATCAAATAAACATCGTTGGCCTCCACGGCATGTTCGTTGACGTCCAGCGCAACGACATCTTCGACACCCAAAGCGCGAGTGACCAGGTTCTTGATGGACGAACCAACTGCCTGCTCTGGAGTGATCAGCCCCGCGTCAATTTGCTCCTGAAGCAAGGAATGGTCCTTAGTGATTTGAGTCAGCTGCCCGGCTCGCAAACGGTAGCACCTAGAGTCTCCGATATGTCCCAACAACAGCCTGTCATCCCGGAAGACACCTACCACCAAGGTAGTTCCCATCCCAGCGTAAGACGCATTGGAATTGGCGGAGTTGAAGATGGCCGTATTGGCGTTATCCACGCAGATTTCCATCGCGCGTCGAACTTCCTTGGCTGGTGCGCTGCTTCCGACCTCCAACAGCCAACGGCTCAACTCGGACTTGATAAATGCGGTCGCCATGCCGCTGGCAATTTCACCGGCGTTGTAGCCGCCCATGCCGTCCGCCAAGACAGCTAACCTTGCCTGCTGGTCGTAGGTAACTGAGTCTTCATTATTCTCACGGGCGCGCCCGGGGTCCGTCAGTGCACAAAATTGGTACATCATTGGCAATCAAATCTCAATATCAGCCGAACTCGGATCTTCTGGGCGTGGGGTAGCCTTCTGGGCGACGGTTTGCTGAAAATCAGGCACACTCGCCGCGCGGGTCTCCAAGAAGTCGCCTCCTTCTGGCGCCGCCTGTCCAAGCACCAGTTTGTCGGCACCGGCTGCGGACAAAGCCCCATTCGTTGCAGCCTTGAGCTCTGCAGCGACCGCGTCACCATCTTGGTAGCGCAGTTCAGGGCGTTTAACCAACATCATGGCGACAACGCGCGCCAGCTCGGCTGACAGTTCGGGGCGTACGACCCGGATGTCTGGCGCTTCCTCGTTGGCAATCTTGAACATCAGCTCTGCCATGGAGTCCCCCCGGAACGGCAGAACCCCGGTCAGCATCTGGAACAGCATGACGCCCAAAGAGTACAAATCGGATCGCCCGTCCACCTTCTTGCCTGCCAACTGCTCGGGCGACATGAAACTGGGAGTTCCCAACACCAAACCTGTTTTGGTCTTGCTGGAGTCTGTAATACGCGCGATACCGAAGTCCGTCACCTTGACCGTGTCAGACTCCCGCTCGTACATGATGTTAGCTGGCTTGATATCGCGGTGAACCACCATTTGCCGGTGTGCGTATGCCAAGGCCTCTGCCACACGGCCTACGATTCCCAACACCAAGTTCACTGGTAGCAGGTTGTCCGCTTTGCAGTGGTCCGCAAGGTCGCGCCCCTTGAGGAACTCCATGGCGATATAGGCGAGATCGTGCTCTTCCCCGGCGTCGAAAATGGTGACGATGTTTTGGTGCTGCAAACGACCTGCCGTTTCCGCTTCGCGGAAAAAGCGCTCGCGCGCGTCGGTTAATTCTTCGCCTGCGAACTCCTGGCTGAGTGCCATGGTCTTGATAGCGACTACCCGACCAATTTTTGGATCTTTGCCGAGGTAGACCACGCCCATCGCGCCCTTGCCCAACTCTTTCTCGACTTGGTAGCGTCCCAGCATGGGTTTTTCCACTGCGCCGCCGTCCAGCAACATGGTGCCGCCGGGGTTTGATCCGCTGCCCAAAATTACCGTCTCTGACAGGTTCTTGGCCCGACTCAATTTGGCCTTCACGTCTTTGTAGTTCGGGTCATAGGCATACATGTGTTCGTACACCGACTCCGCCTTATTGAATTGGCGCTTGCGCTCAAAATCCAAAGCAAGGCTGTACAAATTTCCCAGCACAGCATCCCCCATGGGCACGCGCCGAAACCGATCAAAGGCCATGTCCAACTGACCTTGCCCTTGATGCGCCAAGCCCATCATGCGATTGGTTTCCGCCGACTCTTCGTCCGACTTGACCTTGCCTGCCTCTGTGAGCAAGAACCGTTTAGTCGTCAAAGCCAAATGCCCTAGTACCAAAACCACCGCCGGGAACACCAACTTGATCCACAAGGAACTCCCCGCCAAGAGGCCATACTCCGCGACCAACAACACGGCAAATAGCACCAGGGTCGCAACGGCTGCCGGCGCAGCCCCCAAACGGGGCAGTAACACAATGACGTAGAGGGCGATCAGTACAAAAATACCGAAACTGGCCCAAACACCCCAATGGGGCTGAACAATGAATTGTTCATTCAAAATGCTGGAAGTGATATGGGCGATCGTCTCGGCGGGCGACAAAGCCGCATAACCCGGCACGGGAAACTGCACACCGACTCCCGCGGCAGTGGCCCCAATGATGACGATTTTGTCGGCGTATTTGCTGGCGGGAATCTTCCCCGACAGGACGTCGTAGAACGAGTCCACCGCAAATGCAGGCTTTCCCTCAGCTCCTTTATAGAACCGCGGCAGCATCAAACCCACTTCGTCAGTCTTCACTTTAAGCCGGCCCAACTGCACCGATTCTCCTACGTTCAGGCGGATATCTCTAACCGACAGATTCAGGCTATGCGCCGCTGCAAGAAGTGCCATGGATGGAATGGCTTTACCGTAATAATTAACCAGCAGTGGCTCGGTGCGCACCGCGCCATCCACATCGGGAAATTGGTTCAGATGCCCAACACCTGCCGCGACTTGCCCTAACTCTGCCAAAGGCTGCTGACCGCGCTGGGCCAAAATCGAATAGCCACTGGTTTCGTCGATAGCGCTTTTCGCGGCAAAGTCAGGAAGCGGCTCATCGGCTCGGCCCTGGGGCTCGCCCAACACGTAGACCGACGGAAGCAAAACATTGCCCGCCGACTGCATGCTGTTAGCCAATGTGGCATCGGTATCCAAGGTTTGCTCTGCTTGCGCGATCAGCTGCAACAGCGGGGCATTGCCCCCCTCTGCACTCGGATTCGACTCGGCCAGCACTTTCATCTTCCGAATAAACTGCAAGCCTGGGTCGACTTGGGGCTCGAAGAAAAAGGCCGTGTGAACAATCGTCTTGGCCTTGGCCGCTGCCAACTGATCAATCAGCTTGGCATGTACATCCCGCCCCCAAGGCCAGCGACCAATATTGGCAACGCTTTGGTCATCGATAGCGATGACAGCGATGCGGTCCGAAGGCACCCGCGCAGAGCCAGTGCTAGAGAAATCATAAAACCGTCGCTCCAAAGTGCCGACGAGGTCGCTCGCCATATTGAAGGCTACGGCAGCCAGCACGATCGCAATGCCCGCAAACCAATCCGTACGCCAGAATGCCGGCCCTTTAGAAGAACGTTTTGCCACTCACTACCCCCAAACCCTGTGGGCAGCTGTCAAGACTCAGCCACCTTCGATAAGAGCCGCCCCAACGAGGCCGACCATGAAGTTGTAACAGTACCAGAGCCCCAAGGGCATCACAAGGCAATTCGCTCTCAAAATCTCTAAATTTTGACGGGCGGGATTGTCCTGCGACAAACGGAGATGTGCTATGCCTGCGCGCGCTTACGACTCCAAAAGCCCGCGCCGTAGACCAACAACGCACCCGCCAGCCCTGCGGAATAGGCCCAAGCCGCCGTCTGCGGCAACAAGCTCAACACGGCCGGGTCACTCACCGCCATGGTGCCGGCGATCCACCCCAGCAACATGCCGCCCACGACGATGATCACCGGAAAACGATCCATGAGCTTGAGTACCAATTGGCTGCCCCAGACGATGATGGGAATGCTGACCAGCAGGCCGAACACCACCAATGGCAGCTGATGCTGTGCACCAGCACCCGTAGCAGCGCCGGCTATCGCGATGACGTTGTCCACGCTCATCACCAAATCCGCGACGATCACCGTCTTCACCGCCGCCCAAAGCTTGTCACTGCTTTGGATGTTGTCGTGCCCGTCTTCATCTTGGGGCGCCAGCAACTTGATACCAATCCAAATCAGCAGTGCCGCCCCAACCAGCTTGAGGTAGGGAATTTGGAGTAAGGACAAGGCAAACGCAATCAAGATTACGCGCAGGACGATGGCGCCAGCCGTGCCCCACATAATCCCCTTGAACCGCTGGTGCGCAGGCAGCTTTCGGCACGCCAAAGCAATGACAACCGCGTTGTCACCCCCCAGCAAGATGTCGATCATGATGATTTGACCGACGGCGACCCAAAAATGTACGGTGAGGAATTCTTCCACGGTGGTCCTTGTTCGGAGTCAATCACTCCAAAAAGCAAGAGCCGGATTGTCCCTCAGGACATCCGGCTTTTGAGCGGAGCCAGTTAGGCCCTAGATCACTTGAGGGCAATTAAATCATGGCTTTGAGTAGTCGCGCCATTTCAGACGGATTGCGCGTCACCTTGAAGCCGCACTCTTCCATCACTGCCAATTTGGCATCTGCCGTATCGGCGCCACCAGAAATCAATGCACCGGCGTGGCCCATGCGCTTACCCGGAGGCGCCGTCACGCCAGCAATAAAGCCAACGATGGGCTTCTTCATGTTCAGCTTGCACCAACGGGCGGCTTCGGCTTCGTCAGGCCCGCCGATTTCGCCAATCATGATGACCGCGTCGGTGTCCGGGTCGTCGTTGAACGCCTGCATCACGTCGATGTGCTTCAAACCATTGATGGGGTCGCCACCAATGCCGACCGCGCTGGATTGGCCCAGACCAATTTCGGTCAGCTGCGCTACCGCTTCGTAGGTCAGCGTACCGGAGCGGGACACAACGCCGATACGGCCTTTGCGGTGAATGTGTCCGGGCATGATGCCGATCTTGATTTCGTCAGGCGTAATCAAACCAGGGCAGTTGGGGCCCAACAACAAGGTCTTCTTGCCGCCGGCCGCTTCCTTGGCCTTCATGCGGTTGCGTACTTCCAGCATGTCCTTGACCGGAATGCCTTCGGTAATGCAAATCGCCAAGTCCAGATCAGCCTCAACCGCTTCCCAGATCGCTGCAGCCGCACCAGCTGGTGGCACATAAATCACGGATACCGTGGCACCAGTCTGACCGGCCGCTTCTTTCACAGAGGCGTAGATTGGGATATTGAAGATCGACTCGCCGGCCTTCTTGGGGTTCACACCGGCGACAAAGCAGTTCTTGCCGTTCGCGTATTCCTGGCACTTCTCAGTATGGAACTGGCCGGTCTTGCCGGTAATGCCTTGGGTGATGACTTTGGTGTCTTTGTTGATAAAAATCGACATGGTGATTCCTTGAGCGGGCAGTCTTAACGGGCTTTAACGGCTGCGACAACTTTTTCGGCCGCTTCGGCCATGCTGTCGGCACTGATGATGGGCAGACCGGACTCGGCCAGCATCTTCTTGCCCAAGTCTTCGTTGGTGCCCTTCATGCGCACCACCAGCGGCACGGACAGGTTCACCGCCTTGCAAGCGGTGATCACGCCGGTGGCAATGGTGTCGCACTTCATGATGCCGCCGAAGATATTGACCATGATGGCCTCAACCTTGGGGTTCTTCAACATGATCTTGAAGGCTTCCGTCACCTTTTCAGGGGTGGCACCGCCGCCCACGTCCAAGAAGTTGGCTGGCTCAGCGCCGTACAACTTGATGGTGTCCATGGTGGCCATAGCCAGACCGGCGCCGTTAACCAAGCAGCCGATGTTGCCGTCCAGGCTGATGTAAGCCAAGTCGAACTTGGACGCTTCCACTTCGGCTGCGTCTTCTTCGTCCAGATCACGGTAGGCCACGATTTCAGGGTGGCGGAACAGCGCGTTCGGGTCGAAGTTGAACTTGGCGTCCAGGGCCATCAGATTGCCCTTGGAGTCACAGTTCAGTGGGTTGATTTCCACCAGCGATGCGTCAGTGTCCATGTAGCACTTGTAGATCTTGGCGAAGATGTCTACGGCCTGGTCAACAGAAGCACCGGTCAAGCCGATGGCTGCGGCGATCTTCTTGCTCTGCTCGGCGGTGATGCCGGTCAGGGGGTCGATCATCTCCGTGACGATTTTTTCGGGTGTGGAGTGCGCCACTTCCTCGATGTCCATGCCGCCTTCGCTGGAAGCGATCAGAGCGACCTTCTGGGTTGCGCGGTCAGTCACCAACGACACATACAGCTCGTTCTTGATGTCGGCACCGTCTTCGATGTAGAGACGGCGAACTTTTTGGCCTTCAGGGCCAGTTTGGTGCGTTTTGAGCTGCATGCCCAAGATCTCGCCAGAGATGCGTTTGACGTCGTCAATGGACTTGGCCACCTTCACGCCACCGCCCTTACCGCGACCTCCCGCGTGGATTTGTGCCTTGACAACCCAGACAGGGCCACCAAGTTTCTGAGCGGCTTCCACCGCCTCTTGCACTGTGAAAGCGGGGATGCCGCGAGGCACCGGCACACCGAATTGGCGCAAGATTTCCTTGCCTTGGTACTCGTGAATCTTCATGACGTCTCTCTCTGGACTGGACAAATTTCACCGCATCGCCCCATGAAACTGCAGGCGCACGGCACTGGACACATCAGCCCGCGACTGTATCATGGTGCAATGCACAATACTTGTGCGAGCCTTACAGCATGCGCATTGCCGCACACCAAGCAACGACTCACTTCATGAAAAAAATCTTCATCGACGGCGAAGCCGGCACCACCGGTTTACAAATTCGCGAACGCCTTCAGACACTGCACGACATTGAGCTTTTAAGCATTGACCCGGCTCTGCGCAAAGACCTGCGCGCCAAACGCGCCTTGGTTGCCGACGCCGATTTGGTGGTGTTGTGCCTGCATGACGACGCCGCTTTTGAAACCGTCGCCATGGTGGACGGGCTAGAAAAAGAAACCGGCCGCACCGGCCCCCGCATCATCGACGCCTCCACCGCGCACCGTACCGCGCCGGGCTGGGTCTATGGCTTCCCCGAATTGGCTGCCGGCCAGCGTGATGCTGTGGTCAATGCGCAGCGCGTCAGCAACCCAGGCTGTTACGCCACTGGCGCCATCGCGCTGATTCGGCCGCTGGTCGACGCTGGGCTGCTGCCCGCGGACTTTCCGGTTTGCCTGCCATCGGTGAGCGGCTACTCGGGCGGCGGGCGCACCATGATCGAAGCCTATGAGCAAGGCTCGGCCCCGGCCTTTGAGTTGTATGGCTTGGGACTCAAACACAAACACATTCCCGAAATCATGAAGTACACCGGGCTGACACGCCGGCCGCTGTTCGTCCCCTCGGTGGGCAACTTCAAACAAGGCATGCTCGTGCAATTGCCGCTGCACCTCGACACCTTGCCAGGCCAGCCCAGCGCCCACGATCTGCAAGCCGCGTTGCAGCAGCATTACGCGGGCAGCACCTGGGTAACGGTAGAGCCGACCACAGCAGACCAAAAACTCGACGCGGTCGCGTTGGCCGACACCAACAAGCTGGAACTACGCGTGTTTGCCAACGACGCCACGAAAGACGGTTTTGCCCACGCTGTGCTGGTGGCCCGCTTGGACAATCTGGGCAAAGGGGCCAGCGGCGCTGCAGTACAGAACCTACAGCTCATGCTGGGGCTTTAGCTTCAATAGCCCTCGCCTCGTATCGGCGGGGAGGCACGGGGCAAAGCGCCTATCCCGTGCCCTCAGCAAAGAACTAAGCTGCAGCAACTAATCGTCTTCCCCGCCTGCCACCACCTTGTGGATGGTGTCGCCGCCAAAACCCCTGCTCGCCAGAAAGCGCATTTGCTTGCCGCGCGCTACGGCGTCTTCGGGCGGCGAGCCAAATTTCCTGCGCCAGACTTCGCGCGCCCGCTCTAGCTCGCTACCGCGCAGCTCGGCCACCGCTTGGGCCACGGCCTCGGGCGCCAGCCCCTTGGACTGCAGCTCTTGCTTGACGCGCAACGCGCCCAGCTTGGGCGCGCGGCGGTACAAGACCGAAGCCACCACCCGCCCTTCGTTGATGAAGTCCTTGGCCTGCAAGCTGTCCAGCACCTTGGCCAGCTCGCCGGGCTCGGTCTCGTACTGTGCCAGCTTGCGCTCCAACTCGGCGCGGGAGTGTTCGCGGCTGCTCAGCAGGCGCAAGGCGCGCCCGGTGAGCGACAAGGTGGGGCCTGTCATGCGGCGGCCTTTGTCAGATTCACTCCGTTTTTCATAGCTGCTTACGCAATATCCACAAAGGCTAGAGGCACTTTTACTCAGATTTCTCTGCCTTATCGGCCTTGTCCGCCTTCTCTGGCTTGTCGGCCTTCTTGGCTTTGGCGGTTTTGGCTTCCACCTCAGCCACCGGCAACAGCGGAATGCCCAGCGAGTCGCGCACCTTGTTTTCAATTTCGACCGACAGACCGGCGTTCTCGCGCAAGAACTCACGGGCGTTGTCGCGGCCTTGGCCAATTTTTTCACCTTGGTAGGCATACCAAGCGCCCGACTTTTCCAAGATACCGGCGCTCACGCCCATGTCAATGATTTCTCCGTGACGGCTGATGCCCTCGCCAAACAGGATGTCGAACTCCGCCGTTTTGAATGGGGGCGCCACCTTGTTCTTCACCACTTTCACTTTGGTCTCGTTACCAATCGCGTCATCGCCCTTCTTGATCGTGCCTGTGCGGCGAATGTCCAAACGAACCGAGGCGTAGAACTTCAACGCGTTGCCGCCGGTGGTGGTTTCGGGCGAGCCGAACATCACGCCGATCTTCATGCGAATCTGGTTAATGAAGATGACCATGCAGTTGGTCTTCTTGATGTGGGCCGTGAGCTTGCGCAGGGCTTGGCTCATCAGGCGGGCTTGCAGACCGGGCAAGGAGTCGCCCATTTCGCCTTCCAACTCCGCCTTGGGCGTCAGCGCAGCCACCGAGTCGACGATGATCAGATCGACCGCGCCAGAGCGCACCAGGCTGTCCACAATTTCCAGCGCCTGCTCGCCGGTGTCGGGCTGGCTGATCAGCAGGTCTTGCAAGTTCACGCCCAGCTTCTGGGCGTATTGCACGTCCAGCGCGTGCTCGGCGTCCACAAAGGCGCACTGGCCGCCTTGCTTTTGCATCTCGGCAATCACTTGCAGCGTCAGCGTGGTCTTGCCAGACGACTCTGGGCCGTAGATCTCCACCACACGGCCACGGGGCAAGCCACCAACGCCCAGCGCAATGTCCAAACCCAAAGAGCCGGTGGAAACCACCTGGATGTCTTCAATCACTTCGCCTTCGCCCAAGCGCATGATGGTGCCCTTGCCGAACTGCTTCTCGATTTGGGCCAACGCCACTTGCAGGGCCTTGGCTTTTTCGCTGTTGGCGCCGTTGAAGTTGGCTGCGTTTTTAACGGGTGCGTCCATAAGAAATCTCCTTGAAAATCATTGGGTTGGCGCACCGCAGTGATCTGACATTAATTACAGGCTGGATGCTTGAACAGTAGTTTAAGCGCGCCCGTTGAAATCTTCAAAGTCATTTTTTAGTCAGTTTGAATTACTATTTGCCAACATGACAGATACCCCGTCCACAACCCAAACCATCCCCACTGACATTTGGCGGAAAAACCACCTAGGCCATTGGCTGCGCCTGGCATTGGCACGTTTTGACGCCCGCGTTTTGGAGCTGATGGCGCGCCATCCCGGCGTGCCGCTGGGGCTGTCCAATCTGGCCGAGCGCGGGCAAGTGGGGGCCGCCCATATCCACATCACCCGCCACCTAGCGGTGGAAGGTTTACGCCTGACCGACCTGGCCGAGCGCGCCGGCATGACCAAGCAGGCGATGGCCACGCTGGTAAACCAATGCGAAGCCTGGGGCATGGTAGCCCGCGCCGACGACCCTGTTGATGCGCGCGCGCGCCGGGTGCAATTCACCGCCATTGGGCTGGCTTGGCTGGAGGCTTACCGCGTGGCAGTGTTGCAGGCTGAAGCAGAACTGGCGCAGGCGGTAGGCAACGAGGTGGCCACCGTGGTGGGCTTGGGCCTAGAGGCCTACAGCGGTGCTTAGCCGCAGGCAGCACCCGGCGCGCAGCAAGGCGGCGCCTACAATGAAATCCATAACAGCACAGCAGGCCCCCCCCTGCGAGGAGACATGCATGCGAATACTGATTGCCGAAGACGACCAGGTTCTCGCCGATGGCCTGTTGCGCGCGTTGCGCGGCGCGGGCGCCGCCGTAGACCACGTGGCCAGTGGCTCCGAAGCCGATGCCGCGCTGATGACCAACACCGAGTTCGACCTGTTGATTCTCGACTTGGGGCTGCCCAAAATGCACGGCCTAGAGGTACTCAAAAAGCTGCGCGCGCGCGGTTCCTCCCTGCCCGTCCTGATCCTCACCGCTGCAGACAGCGTGGAAGAGCGCGTCAAGGGCTTGGACTATGGCGCGGACGACTACATGGCCAAGCCCTTTTCCCTGCAAGAGCTGGAAGCCCGGGTACGGGCCTTGGTGCGGCGCGGCATGGGGGCCACTTCGGCCAGCATCAAGCACGGCCCTTTAACCTACGACCAGGCCGGTCGCGTTGCCACGATCGACGGCAAGATGGTGGAACTGTCAGCCCGCGAACTGGGCCTGTTGGAAGTGCTGCTACAGCGCGCCGGCCGGCTCGTCAGCAAGGACCAATTGGTGGAGCGCCTGTGCGAGTGGGGCGAAGAGGTGAGTAACAACGCCATCGAGGTTTACATCCACCGTCTGCGCAAGAAGATTGAAAAAGGTCCGATCCGCATTGCCACGGTGCGGGGGCTGGGCTACTGCCTAGAAAAAATACCAGGGTGAAAATCTTCCAGCGTGAGCAACGCAGTCTGTTCGGGGAAATCCTGGACTGGATGCTTACGCCGTTGCTGCTGCTTTGGCCGGTTAGCTTGGTACTGACCTGGCTGGTGGCCCAGGGCATCGCCGGCAGGCCTTTCGATCGATCGCTGGAGTACAACGTCAGCGCGCTGGCTCAGTTGGTGACGGTGCAGCAAGAGCGCGCGCAGTTCAAGCTGCCCTTACCCGCCCACGAACTGCTGCGTGCGGACGATGCCGACACGGTGTACTACCAAGTTCTCGGTACCCAGGGGGAATACCTTGCCGGGGAACGCGAGCTGCCCGCGCCGCCGCTGGGCGAGCGGCGGGTGCTGGGTGAAGTCCGCATGCGCGAACTCGAATTCAAGGGAGCCGACCTCAAGATCGCCTACATGTGGGTACCCCTAGACACGGCAGATGCGAAACCCGCCTTGGTTCAGGTGGCAGAAACCATGGACAAGCGCTCTTTGCTGGCCACCGAAATCGTCAAAGGCGTGATGCTGCCGCAGTTCGTGATCTTGCCTTTGGCCGTGCTGCTGGTGTGGCTGGCGCTGGTGCAAGCCATCAAACCGCTCAACCGCCTAGAAGAGCGCATCCGCGCCCGCAGCCCCGACGACTTGAGCCCCTTGGACGTAGACGCGGTGCCCTTGGAGGTCGTACCCCTCGTGTCCTCCGTGAACGACTTGCTGATGCGTCTGCAAGACTCCATCACCACCCAAAAACGTTTCTTGGCAGATGCCGCCCACCAGCTCAAAACTCCGCTAGCGGGTTTGCGCATGCAGGCTGATTTGGCACAGCGCGAGGGCGCCAATACCGACGATCTCAAACAGTCGTTACAGCAAATAGGTCGCTCCAGCATCCGCGCCACCCACACCGTCAATCAGCTTCTGGCCTTGGCCCGCGCTGAGAGCAGTGGCTCGGCGATTCAACATCAGCCCTGCGACCTAGCCCGGCTGACCATGGATGTGGTGCAGGACTGCTTGCCCCGGGCCATGGACAAACACTTGGACTTGGGTTTTGAAGGTGTGGGCCCCGGCACGGACGGCGTCATCCTGCAAGGCAATCCCACTCTGCTTCAGGAAATGGTGCGCAACCTGGTGGACAACGCTATCAATTACACGCCCAGCTCGGCCGACAAGCCTGGCATCGTGACGGTGCGTGTGCTGGTCGACCCCTTCAGCCGGGCACTGGTACTGCAGGTGGAAGATACCGGGCCCGGCATTCCAGTGGCCGAACGTGAACTGGTGTTTCAACCGTTTTACCGCGCGCTGGGCAACGAGGCTGATGGATCGGGCTTGGGCCTGCCCATCGTCATGGAAATTGCCCGACAGCACCAGGCCAGCATCTCTATCGATGATGTCAAACCGGCCGCGCCCCAGCCAGGCGCCAGCTTCACATTGCGCTTTAGGAGCAGTTTTTAAACGCCTTGTCGGCCAGTGCCGGCTTGAGCCCGTCCAGCTTGGACTGCAGCACCTCCGACACAGCCGGCAACTTAAGCCAGGTCTGCACGCCGTCTTCCCGTGCCTGCACCACTTTGGCTGTGCGCAAACCCTTGGCTTTGAGCCGCTCCAGACCCGTATTGGCAGCCGCCTGGGTCGCAAACACACCCAAGGTCAGGCCGGGCGCTAACTCCGGGTTGGCGACCGGCTCGGCCTTCAAGCCCAGCGTCACCAGCTCAGCCCGCTTCTTGGTTTGCAGATCAGTGCTGGCGTACTTGCCCATGTAGATCACCCACTGGGCCGACTGCTTGACGGCGTCCAACTGCCAAGCACCGCTAGGCAGGCCCGCCTCCAGCGCCTTTCGCAATACCACCGCCTGAACATCATCAAACGGACCAGCTTGCAAGCAGACTTTGGGCGCCTGTTCGGCCAGCGCTTGCTCCGCTTGGGCTTCCATCCGCTTCACATCGGCGGGTTGCAATAGTTGAATGTTCTCCGGCTTGATTTGCTGAACTAGGCGTTGGGGCTCGTTGGGTGCGGCCGGCGCGTAGCCAAAGGCCTTCAAATACCCTTGGCTCCAGGCGAAGAAAGCACCATTGGCCAGCAGCAGCAATAAAACAAAAAAACGCAACATAGTTTCAGGATAAAACAGCGGGAAGACCGTCAGCGGCGGGGCGCACACTGACTTCCGCGCTACTGATTTTGAGCAGACCTTGTTCAGTATGCACCAGCAGCGCCCCCGACGCATCCACCCCCCGTGCGACGCCGTGGCTACCGTCACTGCCCACCACCGCCTGCCCGTACAAACAGTCGCGGGCATGAAACGCTGTGCGCAGCGGCGCAAACCCTTGGCGGGCAAAGTCTTGTACGGCCCGCACCAATACTGGCGCCACACGCAAGAGCGCCTCAGGTGCGGTGGCCTCGGGCCACAGCTCGCCCAGCCAAGCAGGCGGGGTGCGCAGACCTTCCGTGCTGCGGGGGCCGATGTTGATACCAATGCCGATCACCGCGTAGCGGGCGTCCCCCACGCTGGCGGTTTCAATCAGAATGCCGGCCAGCTTGCGCTGCTGCCACCACACATCGTTGGGCCACTTGAGCTGCAAGTCGGGGTGCAGGGCCTGCACCACCGCCAACCCCACGGCAAGCGACAAGCCAGACCAATCCGACGGTGCCAGCGGCACACCAAGGGAGAAGGTTAGGGTATTACCCAAACCCTGAGGATCACTGTGCCAGTCACGGCCCAACCGGCCCCGGCCGGCGGTTTGGCGCTCAGCCACCAGCAAAACAGGATCGCACTGGCCTTGGCGGGCCCGGCGCATCAGTTCGGTATTGGTGGAGTCGACTTCGGGGAGGATTTCAACCGAAAAGCTGGGCCACTGGGGCGAGACAGCTTCCCAAATCGCTTCTGCCGGCCAACGCAATGTCATAGCTTTGCTCCCTCTGCGACAAGCGCGTTCCCCGCTCAAAAGCGCTGTGGCGCCTGAACGCTCATTTTTTGCGACTCTTGGGAGCCAGCAGTGTGCCCCGGCACACCTTGCTGCCACACCAGCAGGGGTATTCCGCTTTGAGCTTCTTGGTGTACGGCTCATCAATGATGAGTCCATAGTCATAGTTCAACTCTTCGCCCGCTGGGATATTGCGCAGTGCCTTGATGAACACTCGGCCGTCTACTTCGTCCGCCTCACAGTTGCCGTCGCACGAGTGGTTGATCCAGCGCGAAGAGTTGCCCCCAAACAGGGCATCAATCACCTCACCGCTTTCTAGCGAAAAGTAAAACGTGTGGTTCGGATCCTTGGGGTCGTGCGGATGGCGGCGCTGGGCTTCTTTCCAGCTAATGACTTCGCCCACATACTCCACGATGGTTTCACCCTCAGCAATGTCTTGCACGGCAAACACGCCTTTGCCATGTACACCAGAGCGGCGCGCCTGAATGCGCTTTACATTGGCGGACGCAGAAGATTTGACAGGGGTTTTTGCCACGGCTCGAAAATTTGGTATGGTGAATCGTATGGGCGCGCATGTGTGCGTGCCTGCGTATGGGAGCGCGCGCGTATACCTGCGCGCGAGAACTGGATTGTAGTCAGATGAAAAACGACGTTTTCAACAAAACCTTGGTTATTGCCGAAAAGCCTTCTGTGGCCCAAGACATCGTGCGAGCCCTCACGCCCACGGCGGGCAAATTTGAAAAGCACGACGAGTACTTTGAGAGCGACACCTACATCGTCTCCAGTGCGGTCGGCCATCTTGTAGAAATCCAAGCGCCCGAAGAGTTTGACGTGAAACGCGGCAAATGGAGTTTTGCCAACCTGCCCGTCATCCCACCGCACTTTGACCTGAAGCCCGTGGACAAAACCAAGACGCGCTTGAACGCGGTGGTCAAGCTGGCCAAGCGCAAGGACGTGGACAAACTGGTGAACGCCTGTGACGCGGGACGCGAAGGGGAACTGATCTTTCGCCTGATCGAGCAATACGCCGGTGGCGCCAAGCCGCTGGGCAAACCGGTGAGCCGTCTGTGGCTGCAGTCCATGACACCGCAAGCGATTCGCGACGGCTTTGGCGCCCTTCGCACCAACGCGCAAATGCAACCGCTGGCCGACGCCGCCCGCTGCCGCTCTGAAGCCGACTGGCTGGTAGGCATCAATGGCACGCGCGCCATGACGGCCTTCAACAGCCGCGATGGCGGCTTTTTCCTGACCACCGTAGGCCGGGTGCAGACCCCCACGCTTTCGGTGGTCGTAGAGCGCGAAGAGTTGATCCGCAAGTTTGTCAGCCGCGACTATTGGGAAATCCATGCCAGCTTCCATGCCGAGGCAGGCGACTACCCCGCCAAATGGTTTAACCCAGCACACAAGAAAGACGCTGACGACGCCGAGAAGAAGGCCGATCGCGTCTGGACCCAACGCGAAGCCCAGGCGATTGCCGATGCCGTTCGCGGCCAGCAGGCCACGGTAACGGAAGAAAGCAAGCCCACCACCCAGGCCAGCCCCCTGCTGTTCGACCTGACCAGCCTGCAACGCGAGGCCAACGGCAAATTTGGCTATAGCGCCAAGACCACGCTGCAAATCGCCCAAAGCCTCTACGAGCGCCACAAGGCCCTGACCTACCCGCGTACCGATTCGCGCAACCTGCCCGAAGACTATGTTCCCGTGGTCAAGGACACACTGGCTATGCTGGCCGACAGCGGCATGAAGCACCTCGCACCATTCGCCGCGCAGGCCGTCAAGGGCGGCTACGTGAAGCCCACCAAGCGCGTGTTTGACAACGCTAAGGTATCGGATCACTTTGCCATCATCCCCACGCTGCAAGCGCCCAGCGGCCTGAGTGAAGCCGAGCAAAAGATTTACGACCTGGTGGTACGCCGCTTCATGGCCATCTTCTTCCCTAGCGCCGAATACCAAGTGACAACGCGGATTACGACCGCAGCGCAGCACGCCTTCAAAACCGAAGGTAAGGTGCTGGTCAAACCAGGCTGGCTGGCTATCTACGGCAAAGAGGCTGCTGACGAGGTGGAAGACGCCAAAGAAGGCGACAAAGGCCAAAACCTGGTGCCCGTTGCCCCCGGCGAAAAGGTCAAGGGTGACCCGGTCGACCCCAAGGGCCTTAAGACCAAACCACCCGCCCGATATTCAGAAGCCACGTTGCTGGGTGCCATGGAAGGCGCGGGCAAAACGGTGGAAGACGACGAGCTACGCGAAGCCATGCAGGAGAAGGGCCTGGGCACTCCAGCCACCCGCTCCAGCATCATCGAAGGCCTGATCGCTGAGAAGTACATGCTGCGCGAAGGCCGCGAGCTGATTCCCACCGCCAAATCATTCCAACTGATGACGCTATTGCGCGGCCTGGACGTGCAAGAACTGACCAAGGCCGAGCTGACCGGCGAGTGGGAATACAAGCTGGCGCAAATGGAACAGGGCAAGCTGCGCCGTGAAACCTTTATGGCCGAAATTGCCTCCATGACCGAGCGCATGGTCAAGAAGGCCAAGGAATACGACCGCGACACGATCCCGGGTGACTACGCCACACTTGCCGCACCTTGCCCGAACTGTGGCGGCGTGGTCAAAGAAAACTACCGCCGCTACACCTGCACCGGCCCCCAAGGCACGAGCGAAGGTTGCGGCTTTTCGTTCGGCAAGTCGCCAGCCGGCCGCACCTTTGAAGTGGCTGAAGTCGAGCAGTTCCTGCGCGACAAGCACATCGGCCCGTTGGACGGTTTCCGCTCCAAGGCGGGTTGGCCCTTCGTGGCCGAAATGGTCATCAAGTTTGACGAAGAGGCCAAGAACTACAAGCTCGAATTCGATTTTGGCGACGACAAAGCCGGCGAAGAAAGCGGCGAGCTGATCGACTTTAGCGGCAAGGCGTCACTGGGCGCTTGCCCCAAGTGCGGTGGCAGCGTCTTCGAACATGGCAAGAACTATGTCTGCGACAAATCGGTACCGACCGACGCCCAGCCCACGCCCAGTTGCGACTTCAAGAGCGGCCAAATCATCCTGCAACAACCCATTGAGCGCGAGCAGATGCAAAAGCTGCTGGCCACTGGCAAAACGGACCTGTTGGAGAAATTCGTTTCCATGCGCACCCGGCGCGCGTTCAAGGCCATGCTGGCCTGGGACGCCGAGGCTGGCAAGGTGAACTTCGAGTTTGCGCCCAGCAAGTTCCCGCCGCGCAAGACGACAGCCAAGACAGTTGCTACCAAAACAGGAGCTGCTCGCGCAACATCTGCGAGGGCTAAGACCACAAAAGCACCTGCGAAGAAGGCCGCAGCGACCAAAACCGCAGCCAAGGCCGCCAAAGAAGCTAAACCCAAGGTGCCGCGTAAAACGACGGCGGCCAGCGGTAAGACCCCGAGCGCTGAATTGGCGGCGGTGATTGGTGCGGAGCTGGTGGCACGCCCACAGGTCATGAAAAAACTATGGGACTACATCAAGGCCAACGGCTTGCAGGATGCCAAGGACAAGCGCAGCATTAACGCCGATGCCAAACTTCTCGCCGTATTCGGAAAGCCGCAGGTCACGATGTTTGAATTGGCTGGCATTGCCGGCAAACACCTGAGCTAAGCCAGCCTTAAGGCAGAGGAATCAGACTCGGCGATTTTCAAGCGGGCCGCTGCATGAACTTTTCCGAGACTGAAGACCCCGAACACAGCCCCCACAGCGCGGCCCAGCGCGCTGCGGCTGCCACACGCAGCACCTGGGTCAGCGTAGCGGTCAACCTGGTGCTCAGCACCTTGCAAATTGTGGTGGGTGTGCTGGCCAAATCGCAGGCGCTGATTGCCGACGGCATCCACTCGCTATCGGACCTGGTGGCCGATGGGGTGGTGCTGCTGGCCAACCACCACAGCCAGAAAGACGCCGACGACGACCACCCCTACGGTCATCAACGGTTTGAGACCGCAGCTTCGCTGGTGCTGGGCCTGCTGCTACTGGCCGTGGGCGTGGGCATGGTCTGGTCGGCGGTCAGCAAGCTCGAAGACACCAGCACCATCGCCGTGGTGCACCCCGTCGCCCTGTGGGTCGCCGGCGCCGCACTGGTGTCCAAAGAGCTGCTTTTTCGTTACATGCTGCGTGTGGCAAAAGCCGTCAAGTCCAGCATGCTGGTAGCCAACGCCTGGCATGCGCGCTCCGATGCTGCGTCTTCATTGGTGGTGGGCCTGGGCCTGGCGGGCAACCTGCTGGGCTACCCGCTGCTGGACCCGATTGCGGCGCTGATTGTGGGCCTGATGGTGGGCAAGATGGGCTGGAGCTTTGGCTGGGACGCCTTGCATGACCTGATGGACCGGGGCCTGGACGAAGCCGAGGTGCAGGCCATCCGCACCACCCTGCTGGCCACGCCCGGCGTGGCCGGTGTGCACGATGTGCGCACGCGCAAGATGGGGGATATGGTGGTGGCCGACGCCCACATTGAGGTGGACGCCACGCTCACGGTAGAGGCAGGCCACAACATCGCCGTGGCGGCCCGCGCTGCGGTGCTGCAACGCCATCGCGTGCTCAACCTCATGACCCATGTGGACCCGGCGCGCCGACCGGATGCCGACCACCTGCCGCCGGGCTGAACGCCGGACTCAGTGCTTGTCGGGGTGGGTGCTGGTCAGCAGCTTGTCGGTGTAGGCGATGGCCAGTGCGCTGAACAGGAACACCACGTGGATGATGGTCTGCCACATCAGCACCTTGACGTCGTAGTTGGCAGCGTTGATGAAGGTCTTGAGCAGGTGGATGGAGCTGATGCCGATGATGGCGGTGGCCAGCTTCACCTTCAATACCGATGCGTTCACATGGCTCAGCCACTCGGGCTGGTCGGGGTGGCCGTCCAGGTCCATGCGGCTCACAAAGGTCTCGTAGCCGCCCACGATCACCATGATCAGCAGGTTGGAAATCATCACCACGTCGATCAGTGCCAGCACCACCAGCATGATGATGGTCTCGTTCAGGGACGTGATCTGCACATCGGACTTGTAGCCAATGCTGGAGATCAGGGCCTGCAGTGCGGTCTGGCTGCCAAAGGCGGCTTCCAGCAGGTGCACCAGCTCCACCCAAAAGTGGAAGACATACACGCCCTGGGCGGCGATCAGGCCGATATAGAGTGGCAGCTGCAACCAACGACTGGCGAAGATAAAGTTGGGGATAGGGCGTAGCTTGGGCGCGGGCGCACTGGGGCTAGCGTCGGAGGGGGGCGGGTGGTTGGCCATGGTGGGTCCTGGATCCGGAGGGCGTTACAGACAGCGCGCGATTGTAGGTAATCACGATGTCACCCCACCAATTACCCCCCTTCTTCGCCGCACACCATAGCGCAGACTGTAAGAAGGGGTGAACTTCCGCGACCCATATGGAGTCGCACTCAGCGCCCACACCAATTTCTATCCAAGTCACCATGAGCAAGCCGCCTTCTAAATTCAAACTGGACAAGACCAATGTGCTGCTGATCGCCGGCGCGATGGTGCTAATGGCCGTCGTGTACCTCAGCCCCAAAGCGGCTGCAGAAAAAGCAGTGGTGCTTCCACCCCCGTCGTCCGCGGTTTTTGCAGGCCTGCCGGTCAGCAGCAACGGCTCGGAGATTGCCGTGTTTGCCGGTGGCTGCTTCTGGGGCATCCAAGCGGTGTTCCAGCATACACAGGGCGTGAGCAACGCAGTATCTGGCTATGCGGGCGGTACCGCCGCCGATGCGGACTACGACCGCGTCAGCGGTGGCAATACCGACCACGCCGAATCGGTACAAGTCACGTTTGACCCCACGCAAGTGAGTTATGCGCAGTTGTTGCAAATTTTCTTCTCGGTGGCACACGACCCGACGCAGCTCAACCGCCAGTACCCCGACACAGGTGCCCAGTACCGATCTGCCATTTTTTACAACGGCGCGGCCCAGAAAGCGGTGGCCGAACGCTACATCGCTGAACTGGACCAAGCGCAGGTGTTTCCCCGCAAGATCGTCACACAGTTGAATGCGGCAACCGACTTTTTCCCAGCGGAAAAATACCACCAAAACTACGCCACGCTGCACCCCACCGCAAGCTACATCGCCCGCTTTGATTTGCCCAAGATCGCCAACCTCAAGGCCACCATGCCGGCGCTCTACCGGGAGCAGCCGAGCTTGGTGGCAAACTGAATTCGAGCAGGCGCTTCAACAGCAGTTCTTGCCCGCCGATTTCGGCAGCATGCGCAGGGCGTGGGTGTGGCGCTGCACTTCGGCGGCAGGCAGGGGGCCTCCATGGCCCATGTAGAAGCGTTGCACCCCGGCATCCACCAGCGCCTGCAGTTCGTCAGCCACCAAATGCGGATCGTCTTCAAACGGCGGCCGCTTGGCGTGGCCCGTGCGAATCAGCCCACCCAGCAGCACGCCCGATGCAAGCAAGTCGCCGACCATGGCGTCACCCCCATCCAGTCGGGCCGAGATCGAACCCTCCGTGTGCCCCGGTGTGTGGTGCACCTGGCCCGAAAAACCATACGGCGCGAGGTCTAACGTCTCGCCGTCTTTCAGCAAAATGTCGGGTTGAAATGGGGCGTATGGGCGCAAGATCAGGCCCATGCGCAGGAAGAGGCGACTAAACCAATCGGTGGTGCAAAACTCCATTTTTCGGCGCTGCAAAAAGTAATCCAAATCCCCCGCATGGGCCACGATGGGAGCCCCTGAGCGCTTGCGCAGGGCCAACCCACTACCAGCGTGGTCAACGTGCGCATGGGTAATGATGATGAGCCGCAGGTCAGCATAGTCCAAGCCCAGCCGGCGCAGGGCCTTGCGCACCTTCGGCTCCGACCCAGGCAGCCCGGTATCCACCAGCACACAGCCCTGCGGACCCACCAACAAGTGGGCATTGACCATGCCAAACGGCAGGATGGGAATACGCACAACACGAACATCAGACATAGCAGCTTTCTTGAAGAAGGAGATGCGCCATTGTGTGAACGCTGCGTTTGAAAGTAGGATGCCGCTATCCGCATTTTTAGGGTGAATATCGTCAATGTCCTCGCTTACCCCCACTCTGCCGCCCGTGCGCATCGCCGTACTGGCCTACCCTGGTTGCATGGGCACACAGCTGTTCGGCTTGGCCGAGATGCTGCGCTTGGCGCTGGACCTTGCCTTGGCCCGTCACCCCACACACAAACCAAGGCTCAGCGTCAGCATCGTCGGCTTGCGCGGCCGCCACGTGGCGATCGCGGGCGGCACCGTGGTCAGCACCACCCCCCCGCGCGGCCGCTACGACGCGGTCATCGTCCCCGGCATGGAGAGCACCCACGGCGTGAACTGGACCACCACCCTGGCTGCGCTGCACACCGAGGTGGCCTGGGTGCGCAAGACCTTCACCGCAGGCACACCGGTGGCCTCCGTCTGCGTGGGCGCCTTTGTTCTGGGCGAGGCTGGGCTATTGCAAGGCCGCCGCGCCACCACGTCCTGGTTGTTTGGTCGCGCGCTGGGTGAGCGCTATGACGGCTGCCAGGTTGACGCGTCCGCCGTGTTGCTGGAAGACGCGGGCGTTATCACCACTGGGGCGATCAGCTCGGCGTTTGACCTAGCGGTGCACCTCATCAAGCAGCTGCTGGGGGCCGACATTGCCACCGCCGTGGCGCGCATCGCGCTGCTTCCCGCGCAGCGACCCAGCCAAACCCCGTTTGTCGACACTGCACTGCTCCCGCAGCGCCTGCCGTCGTTTTCACGGCAAGTACAGCAGTGGCTGGAAGAGCGGCTCGTGCAAGCCTTTGTCTTGCACGAAGTAGCCGCCGCCTTTTTTGTCAGCACCAGCACCCTGCTGCGGCGCGTGAAAGCGGAAACCGGGCAATCACCACTCAGCCTGCTACAGGCCGCGCGCATCGAGAAGGCCAAGCAACTCCTGCTGGGCACCACGTGGGGGCTGGCCCGTATTACCGAGGCGGTGGGCTACACCGACCTGGCCTCTTTCACCCGGCTGTTCAGCCGGCTGGTGGGCGAGTCGCCTGCGCAGTACCGGCGCAGGCATGCCGCATTCGGCTAGAGTGGCAGCACTGTCACCACACCACCACCCACCATGTCCAGTTTCGAAACCGAGTTCCTCGACAACTACCTGAAGTTTGGCCTGGGCTCCATGCCCAAGACCGACGTTGACGCGCTAGTGATGCACCTACTCGACCAGCACGGACTCGGTGGCTCGGGGCCACTGGCGCAGCTGAACAACCAGACCGTGAGCGAGCGCCTGAAAACGCCGGTGGCCAAGGTGAAAAAGCTGCGCTACGAAGCCGCGCTGAAGTTTGGCGGGCGGGTAGAAGATCAGGCCACCGGGCGCCTGCTGGCGGCACTTGCCCATGCGTCGCTAGAGCCGCAGGGCGACAAGATTTGCCTGATCATCGAAGACACGTTGGCCAAAAACTGGTTACAGGGCCAGCTCAAAATCTACCAACATATTTTTGACCACCCCTTTAGCACCGAGATCGTGCGCGTCTCGGCCGACGGGTTGTTTCAGGTACTGGGCTCGCTGTTCTCCAAGAAGGAGTTGGCGGCGTTTCAGGCCGGCTACGAGACCGCCAAGAAGACGGAAGACCTGGTCAAACGCAAGAAGCTGTTCAAAGATGCGGCGCTGGGTTTTGCCAAAGACGCTGCCAAGGCGGCGGGCGGCACGGTGTTGGCGGTGGTGAAAGGGCAACTGGGGCTATAAACGCATTTTGCGATAAGCACAAAATGTCAAAACCACTCGGTTACGGTGGGCACCATTGCTAGCTTCTATTCACCAAAGGAGCACATATGAACCCCGCAATGAAAACTACCTGGGACACCTACGCCGCATCATGGAAGGCCGCCACCGCGGCGCAGAAGCAAGCCCTGTTTGCTGCCAGCCTGGACGAACACTGCACCTACACCGACCCGCTCGGCACCGCCACGGGCTGGGACGCGCTGACCGCCACCATGCTGGGTTTTCACCAGCAGATACCCGGCGGCTACTTTGTCACCCAACAATTCACCAGCCACCACCAGCACTGCATGGTGCAATGGAAGATGCACAACGGCGACGGCGTGGAGATTGGCGAAGGCACTAGCTTTGGCCAATTCAACGACCAAGGCAAACTGGTTGCCATGACCGGTTTTTACGACACCCCTTGAGCGAACCCCGGCATGTTCTACCTCCACCGAATTCAGCGCGGCATTGACTTTATTGAAGCCCACCTGGACACCGACATCGCGCTGTCGGAGGTAGCGCAGGCAGCGGGCTTAAGCCAATGGCACTTTCAGCGGATATTCAAGGCGCTGACCAATGAAACCCTGAAAACTTATATTCGCGCCCGCCGCTTTGCCAAGGCGCTGGACCAACTGCTCACCACCCGCTTGGGCATTTTGGACATCGCGCTGGCGGCGGGGTACGACACGCAAGAGAGCTTTACCCGCGCCTTCAAAACCTGCTTTGCGCTAACGCCCAACCAGTACCGCAAGTTTGGAAAGCGCAGCCTCTTCGTGAAGAAGATCCAGTTTGACGAAGACTACCTGCGCCAGCTGCACCGCAACGTGTCGCTCACGCCTGACATCCGCCTTCGCCCGCCCATGCAGATGGTGGGCGTGGAAACCCACTTTTTCGGTAGCGACTCGGACAAGGACAACCTAGCGGCCAAGCTGCCGCCACTGTGGGCCAGCTTCATTCCCCGCTTGGGCGAGGTCGCGCACACCGTGAGCGGCGTTTGCTACGGCGTGGTCAGCCAAACCACGTCAACGTCCGACCTGCTGCAGTACCACGCCGCGATTGAAGTCTCTGAAGCAGGCCCGCTGCCCCACGGCATGGTGGGCTTTGAACTGCCTGCCGCCCACTACGCCACGTTTGAACACCGCGGCCCCGTGGATGCGGTGAACAGCACTGTCAACTACATCTACGCCAGCTGGCTGGCCCGCGCCGAGCAGCGCCACAGCGGTGGTGCGGATTTAGAAATTTACGGCTCTGCCTACAACCCAGCGTCGGACACATCGGTCATGCATTACGCCGTTCCGCTTTGCGCTTCGATAAGGTGATTGACCGCTGGTTTTGTGAGCTAGCGCACAGAGCGAAAGACCAGCGGCACGGCATGATGCTGTTTTGCAATCTGTCTAACCAAACACCCCGGAGTCTTCATGAATATCAACCTCAGCCTCACACCCCTGATCTCTTTGCTGGCCGGAATTCTGATCTTGGTGGCGCCCCGGATGCTGAACTACATCGTTGCTATTTATTTGATCTTGATTGGCTTGGTCGGCTTGTTGGGTGCCGGATCAATGCGCCTTTGAACCGTCAGGCCTAGGTAATTTTAGGCCGGTGACCGGCCGCACTGTGGGTCAGTCCACCAGCGGCAGGTAAATATCCGTCAGCAAATCCGCCGGTGCCGTGTCGCGCGGGTTGTTCAAGTAGTCCTCAAACACGGGCAGGTTGGCCGCCTCATAGCCGGCCTGCACTAGCCATTGGCCGAACAACCACTGGTAGGCCGCGCGCATGGTGGCGTACGGGCCTTGGTGGCGCAGCACGGCGCACAGGCCACCGCCTAAAGTGAACGGCTCCAGCGGTGGCGGCACGGGCTCGGTAGTGCCGGGCGGCAAGCTCAACCCAGCGCGGCTTTGCAATTGGGACTCGGGCACCGCAAACGGGTCGTCGTAGTACACCGCGATCCAGCGCGCATCAGGCCGCACCAAGCCCAGTGCCGCCATGCGGGTGTAGGTCATTTCAAACGCCTTGCCCACGCGCATGTAGGGGCCGCGGTGCGGCAGGCCGGCCAGGTGCACGGCGGGCACCTGGCGCACCTCTACCGTGTAACCCGCGGCCGCTGGCTGCGCCGCGCCCTGGCGAAACACCATGTGGCTGCCCTCGGCCCGGTAGCGCGACGGGCTGGTGCCAAACAAGCCGCTGAACGCGCGCGTGAACGACTGCACATTGGGGTAGCCGCATTTGCGCGCTACTTGCTCAATGGGCAGCGCGGTGTTGGCCAGGTAACCCGTGGCGCGGTGCAGCCGCAGGCGGCGCACGGTGGCGGCAATGGTTTCGCCATACAGCGCCTGGTACACGCGGTGCCAGTGAAAGGCCGACAGGTGCGCCACCTCGGCCAGGCGGGCCAGGTCCAGCGGCTCGTCCAGGTGGTCGTGGATATAGGCCACCACGCGGCTCAGGCGCTCCTGGTAGTCGGTCCAGCTGTGGCTTTTGTTCATGCCACTAGTTTGCCAAACCGATGGAGATGCTGATGTCGCCGTTGGCGGCGTAACGCTCGTATTCGGCCACAAAGGTCTTGGGCAACGTGGTCTGCGCCCACACGGCGCCCCAGGCGGGGCCCACCAAGTCAAAACGCGTGGCAGGCACGGCAAACACCGCGCGGCGGGACGCGGGCACCACCACGCGCACCATACCCTCGGGCACCGCGGCATCGGGCGCCACCTGCGCGCCGATAACCAGCGAGTACAGGCCCGTGTTGTTGAGCCCCGCGTGGGCAAAGTGCGTGTACACGGCCAGCACATCGCCATCCAGCTTGCCGTTGATGCGGGCCTGTACCCCGTCTTGGCCAAAGCGCTGCCACAGCGGGGGAATGGTCTGCATGGCCTCGGCATTGGTGGTGCGCAGCTCTATGCCGATGACGGTGATGGCCTCGTCCTGCTGGGCCAGGTGGTGAGGGAATTCGGGGTGGGTTTGCAAGGTGGACATGGTGCGAAGGCCTGTGGGGTTGAACACAAGCTTCAGTCTAAAAAGGCCGGCCTGACATTTCTTGCTGAGTTGATGACGCTATGGTTTTAGTAGCTGCTTGCGTATATTCCACGAGCGCTACGGCTAGTTTTTATTCAATTTCTTCTTACTCACAGCGCCTGGCAGGTAGTTCTCATCTGACACCACAGATTTGCCGGTTTGGTTTTCTAGCTGCTGGCGCGCTTGCTTGGCAATGCTGCCGCCGGCTTTGGCGGCGGTTTTGTTTTCACCCAGGCCGGTGGCGACAGACGTTTCGGCGATCTGGCGGGTAGACAGCTCGGCCAGTGCGGTGAAGATGAGCTCGGCCTCGGTCATATGGTCGCGCAGGTTGTGACTGCTCAGGCCCTTGGCTTGCTTGTGGTCTTTGACGCTCATGCCTGCCCATTCCTGATGAATGATGTTGGTGAGGATGGCGAATTCTTGGCCCGCTTTGATGTCGTGCTCGCGCCAATAGTCGGTCAGTTTGTTGCGGGTTTCTTGGCCCGTCATGCGCTGCTGTATCCACTTGTCGCTGCGGCCATGTTGCTGCCAGGTGCTGCGCGCGCGGTTGAGCGACAGGGCGGGGTCAGCCATTTCTTGCATGCGCTCGTAGCCCACTTTGGCAAGCCAGAGTTTGATGGGCTCGGCTTTCGGGCTGGGGATGGATTGGACGATGCGAAGGAGAGTCTCTGCTCTCGCGCAGTCCGTTTCCCGTTGCTTGCCGTCTGCTGCCGTCAACTTCAACGGTACGATTTCTTCGTACGGTTGCTCTGATCCAGCTTCTTGCGCCAGCTTGCGCTTTAGATCAGACCAATAGCGTTTGGCGCTCTTACTCTCGGTCAACACCTGCACCACATCCACCACAGAGAACCACCAGGTCTCGGAGTCCTCGTCAAACACGCGGCGGATGGATTGGCCATCGAAATCGGTGGGCATAATTTTCATAAGAAGACTCCGGTATGCCTGCGGGCGCTTGGGCCTTGCCATTGGCTCATACACTGTGATTTTAACCAGCATCAAGACCCAACACCCCATGCGAGACACCCTGCGACAAAAAATCATCAGCGTCTGCCAGACCAAGATCGCCCAAAAAGGCCCGAGCGTCGGCTTGTCGTTCTATGCGTTCTTTGCCAACCGCAATGATGACACCGTGCTTTTGATGGAAGCCGCCACCTGGTGGATACAGACCCACCGGCTCGACCATTTTGAAAAGGCACAAAAAATCTTGCGCATGGTAGAGGCTGAATAGGGCGCGCCGAGGCCGTGGCTGGTGCGGCGCCGGGCACCCGATGTGCCGCCTAGTTACTATGCTTTTGATAGCTGATCGCGCACATTCCATGCGGGCTAGATGCCGATTTCATTCAAAATGACCCCCCACGCCAACGCACAAGCCTAGCCACGCAACCCCTTTGGCGGCATGATGCAGCCCATAGCAAAAATCAAGAAACAAGTCAGGGATGGCGACACTCATACCTTCAATCAACACCTGCGTATCCCGCATGACCAGCGGCGAACGCCGACTGGCCGAAAGGCTGGAGCAAAAGCTCGACGACGACTACCGCCTTTGGTACGACGTGCCCATGGGCCCGCGCAACACTCACCCCGACTTTTGTGTGCTGCACCCGCGCCGCGGCATCTTGGTGCTGGAGGTGAAAGACTGGAAGGTGGGCAGCACCATCTTGCGGGCCAACAAGCAAGACTGGGAGATCATGGGCGACAGCGGCCCCAAGACCGTCATCAACCCGCTGGAGCAAGCCCGCCAATATGCCCATGCCGTGGTCAACGCCCTGCAGCGCGACCCGCAGCTGGTGCAGCCCGACGGCCCGCACGCGGGCAAGCTGGTGTGCCCCTGGAGCTACGGCGTGGTGTTTCCCTTCATCACCCGCAAGCAGTTTGAAGCCGCCGAGCTGCAGCACGCCATAGAACCCCACCGCGTCATCTGCCAAGACGAAATGACCGAGACCGTGGACGCCGAAGACATGCAAAGCAGGCTGTGGGACATGTTCCCGTTTGGCATGCGCGGGGCACTCAGCCTGCCGCAGATCGACCGCGTGCGCTGGATCATGTTCCCCGAGGTGCGCGTGCAGCAAGGTGCGCTGTTTGACGACCACGACGAAGGCGCCACCCTACCCGACATCATGCGCGTGATGGACCTGCAGCAAGAGCAACTGGCCCGCAGCCTGGGCGACGGGCACCGCGTCATCCACGGCGTGGCGGGCTCGGGCAAAACCATGATCTTGGGCTACCGCGCCGAGTACCTGGCAAAAATTAGTCAGTCCACCAGCACGCAAGCCAGCAAACCCATCCTCATCCTCTGCTTTAACGAGCCGCTGGGCGTGAAGCTGCACACCGTGATGCATGCCAAGGGCTTGGGTGGCCGGGTGCATGTGCGGCATTTTCATAAATGGTGCCGCGAGCAGCTGGTGGCCTATGGGCAAACCATTCCCGCACAAGGCCCGCGCATGTTTGACGAGATGGTGGACAACGTCATACGTGGTGTGGACCGCAAACAAATCCCCAGCGGCCAATACCAAGCGGTGATGATCGACGAGGGCCACGACTTCGCGCCCGAATGGCTCAAGCTGGTCACGCAGATGGTGGACCCCACCACCAACAGCCTGCTAGTGCTGTACGACGACGCGCAAAGCATTTACGAACGCGCGCGCAGCAAACAGTTCAGCTTCAAGAGCGTGGGCATCCAGGCGCAGGGGCGCACCACCATCCTGAAGATCAACTACCGCAACACCCGCCAGATATTGCACACCGCCAGCCTGGTGGCGGCAGACCTGCTGACTGCGGACGACAAAGACGACGACGGTATCCCATTGCTGAAGCCCGTGAGCTGCGGGCGCGAGGGGCAAGAGCCCCTCATCATCAAACTACCCACCCTGCAGGCAGAAGCGGAAGCCATTGCCGACCACCTGGCCCAAGCCCACCAAGAAGGTTTTGCCTGGGGCGACATGGCCGTGCTGTGCGCAGACACCAAGACGCGCGACCTGTGCGCCCGCACGCTGGCGCAGCGCAAGCTGCCGGTAGAGAACCGGCTGGGCTCGGGTGACTTTGACCCCACCAGCAACAAGATCAAGGTGATGACCATGAAGGTCAGCAAGGGCCTGGAGTTCCCCGTGGTGGCGCTACCCGGCGTAGGGCATATGCCTGCGGCGGGGGAGGATGAGAAAGAGGCTGCGCGGGTGTTTTATGTGGCGGCGACTCGGGCTACGCAGAGGTTGGTGATGGGGGTGGGTGGCAGCGGAGGCTTTGCGCGTCAGCTCAATGCTATTGCCTGAAGTTTCTAAGCCGTTCATACACCTGCCGAGAAATCCAGTCCGACACCAGCCCCTGAAAGTCCCGCTCGTTCATGAACCGGGCAAAGATGTCTTCGTTCTGCTCCATACGCTCAATGAACAAAGTCTCCAGCAAACCCGAAAAGAGCAGAGCAAATTTTCCTTCCGGGTTGACCGCAGCCGCTTCCTGTAGTGAACCATCCGCAATCGCGGCTTCAATGATCTGGTCAAAGAACAACTGGTCTGCGTCAGTAAAGTCAGTGCCAAACCGTTCGTTGACTACATCTATCAACCGCGACAGTGGCACCTCTTCATCGTGGTTCGCACCAGAGCCCGCCTCGCGTGGACCATCCAGTGGGTCTGCCTTGCCTTCACGCAAGCTAATCGAGCCTTCGCTGATTTTCTGCAGGCGGTAGTACTCCAAACGAATATCGTCGTCAAAACTATAGCGCTCCCCCGTAGCACGCTTGGGTAGCTTGGGTGACAGGAATCGGAGGAAGGTATAGAGCCGCTCCAAGTCAGAGTCCTGGTAGGGAATCACCTGCGATAAAAACGCGTACAGATTGCGGAACGCATTGAGCTTGCCACGCCACAACTCCGCCTCTTCCTCGTTGGCCTCCTGCAGCGCTGCGAAGCGATCCACAGCAGGGTCCAGCGTTGCGTTCATGGCTTGGTGGTCTGCAGCGCTCTGGCGTTGCTTCGGCTTGAAGTACACCGCGATAAAGCGCTCTACCTCTTCGGCCAGATAAATGCCAGATGCGTCCAGCTCCGCCTTGATCGCATACATGCGGTTGGGCTCTGCCTCTTCGCCCATCTCCGCGCCTTCAAAATACTGCTTGAAGGCCTCGCGAATGTCCTCTGGTGAATTCACAAAGTCCAAGACGAAGGTATCTTCCTTGAGCGGGTGCATGCGGTTTAAACGCGAAAGGGTCTGCACCGCCTGAATGCCTGCCAGCCGCTTGTCCACATACATGGTGTGTAGCAGGGGTTGGTCGTATCCCGTCTGGTACTTCTCCGCTACCAGCAGCACTTGGTAGTCTGGTGAATCAAACTTTTCCGGCAGCTCGCTTTCTTTGATGCCGCCGTTCATGCGGACCTCAGTCCAGGTCTGGTCAGGCAGCTCTTCGTCCAATACCTCACCTGAGAACGCCACCAGCGTCTTGATCCAGTTGTACCCTTTCTCACGGATGTAGCTGTCAAACGCCAGCTTGTAGCGCACAGCCTCTAGCCGCGATCCGGTTACCACCATGGCCTTGGCTTTCTTGCCAATGCGATGGCTTGTAACGGCATTGAAGTGTTCCACCATCACCTCGGTCTTTTGGGCAATGTTGTAGGGGTGCAGCCGCATGAAGCGGGCCAGCACCTTTGCCGCTTGTTTGCGCTCTACGTTTGGGTCTTCCTCACTCGCTTTAACCAGCTTGTAGTAAGTGGCATACGTGGTGTAGTTCTTCAGCACGTCCATGATGAAGCCTTCTTCAATGGCTTGCCGCATGGTGTAGCGGTGAAAAGGCTGCCCCGCCTTGCCCGCATCATCACGGCCAAAAACCGCCAGTGTTTTGTGCTTGGGCGTTGCGGTGAATGCAAAAAAGCTCAAGTTGGCCTGCTGCCCGCGCTTGGCCATGCTGCGGTACAGCTCGTCCAGGTTGTCTATGCCTTCGTCCACCGCATAGCGGGCGGCTGCTTCGCGCAGCACATTGCCGCCCAGCACCTCTTTCAAATCGGTAGCGGTTTCGCCAGATTGCGAGCTGTGTGCCTCGTCAATGATCACGGCGCAACGGCGCGTGGGCAGCACTGCGTCTGCTGAAACCTCGCCTCGCTCCTCCGCCATCTTGGCCAGCTGCCGCGCTACAAACGGAAACTTCTGCAACGTGGAGATGATGATGGGCACGCAGTTGGTCAGCGCCTCGGCCAGCTGGCGCGAGTCCTCGTCAATCTTCAACACCACGCCCTGGCGGTGCTCAAACTGGTAAATCGTGTCTTGCAACTGCCGGTCTAGCACCCGGCGGTCGGTAATGACGATGACCGAGTCAAACACCTTTTGGTCCGCGTCGTTGTGCAGCGATGCCAGCCGGTGCGCCAGCCAGCCAATGGTATTGCTCTTGCCACTGCCTGCAGAGTGCTCCACCAGGTAGTTATGGCCCGGCCCCTCTTGCCGCGCGGCGGCTTCTAGGCCCCGCACCGCTTGTAGTTGGTGATAACGCGGAAAGACCATGGTCTCTTTCTTGATGCGGCGGCCATCTTCGGTGCGCTTGTCTTCCACCTGCAAGTGCATGAAGCGGGCAAAGATGTCCAGCAAACTGTCGCGCTGCCACACCTCTTGCCACAGATAAGCCGTGCGGTACGCCAGCCCGGTGGGGTCGGGCGCGTTGCCCGCACCGCCGTCCAGCCCTTTGTTGAAGGGCAAGAAATGGGTAGCGCCACCGGCCAGGCGCGTGGTCATGAACACCAGCTCGGTATCCACCGCAAAGTGCACCAGCGCCCGGCGTTTGAACTCAAACAATGGCTCCCGGTGGTCGCGGTCTTGCTGGTACTGGGCTATCGCGTTCTGCACGGTCTGCCCCGTCATCGGGTTCTTCAGCTCCGCTGTGACCACCGGAATGCCGTTGATGGAGAGCACCAAGTCCAGCTCGTTGCTGTTCTTGGTGCTGTAGCGCAGTTGCCGCGTTACCCCCACACGGTTCGCGGCATATTGAGTGGCCAGTTCAGGATTCATGCCATGCGCGGGCTTGAAGAATGCCACCCGCAAAGTGCGGCCGTAGCACTTGAACCCGTTGCGCAGCACGGCTAGGGTGCCATAGGTGTCTAGCCAATGCGTGAGGTCTTTGAGGACAGTGGCCTCGGTATTGGGGCCGTGTAGGGCTTCGAGCTTGGCCCACTCTGTGGGCTGGCTGGTGCAGATGAAGTCGAGAGCTATTGAGGGGAAGTAGGCATGGCCGGGGTGATAGGCCGCTGGCGCGATGGGCTCGTAACCATGGTCCAGCAGGTGGAGCTCTATGACGGATTCGAAGCTGGCTTCGTTGTGACGATTATTCATATGACACCTCCTGGGCGAGGAATTGGCGTCGCTGTTGCATCAAAACAGTTGGTAGAAGTTCCACAGAAGCCATTGATCAGACGTTGGCGCATGTCAGCATCAAACCCCAACACAGTAAACCAGATGCCAAAGCTGCCTCGCAATACTGCCGAGTCAGTGATCTGCTCACGTAGTTCTACGGAGTCGTTTGCAAGAAGCCTTGCCTTTGCTTTTTCAGCAAAGTCCCACAACTGTCGCCGATGCTGCCAGCGAAGGTCAGCGTCTGTCGGTTGTCTTGCTGGATTTGGATTACCAGGGTACTTGTCAAGACCCAAGAGGCGGATAGTGGACTGCGCCTTCGCCAAAACTAGGATTCCGATCCCCACTGCCGGCTCCATCAATCCTCCAAGCTTGTAGTCAAAAGCGCGAAGCGTGTTGTCAGTGTCTGGCCAAAGATAATCCGCTAGGGCTATCGGCACGTGGCCTTTGCACGAATTGCAGTTCACACAGGCGAGCAAAAAATTTGTCCAGCTTGTAAGGAGAGCTGGTGCCAACGACTTTGGCTGTATGTGTTCCACTGCCATGTGCGTCGGAATGTGCCGCTCACAATAAGAACAATAGTCACCTAATGCAGTCATTAAAGGCGTTGCGGCATCACGATAGTTTGCAAAAGCAGCGGCTGGGGCTGGGCCTCGATGAACTGGGCGCATTAGCTTCCCTCTCCCAGCGCGGCTGTTCGTTCTACTCGCAGCAAAGCTTGAAAGGCCGGATCATCAGAAAAGGGTTCGCTGAGTTCATCCAACCTAATTTTCAGCTCTTGGAGCTGTGCTTCGTCGGCGCCAGCACCCACCTGGAGAAGCCTAAAGTATCTTTCTGCTGCATCAATCATGGCCAGGTAGCGTTGACTCTTCTGTGGAGTGGGTACGCCCATAACATTTTCTGTAATGTCTTCAATGCTTCGATCTGAGTACTCCGCGAAGTCCGCATCTTCCATATCAAGTCGGATAAGTTCTCCATCTCGAAGCGACTGAATTAGGAATGGCGAATGCGTAGTAAGGACAAACTGAATGCGAGGAAATGTGCGCCGAAGCTTGTCGACGATTTCGCGTTGCCACTTCGGGTGCAGATGCAGTTCAATTTCATCTATCAAAACGACACCTGTGCCTTCCAAGGGATCGTCAAGCTCAGGATTTGCCAAGACCAATCGGCGGCATAGATCAATCATGATGGCCAGCAAGGCGCGTTCGCCATCTGACATTTGGGTCAAGTCAAGTTGCTGGCCTTGTTTGGACACAAGTAAACGAAGCGGCTGAGTCTCTACTCTTACATCACTGAATCCAGGTAGAAACTCTTGGATGGCTCTGTCGATCGTATTCAGCGTCCGTTGATTTTTTCCGTCCCGGTCACTTCTATTGGCGACACTATCGGCCCACGTCTGATACCGGCTCATGAAGTCGCGAAAATCGATCTGCCGATTAGTAAGTGCACCGTGATAGGCGGCTTTTTGATCTTGACTCAAACCCTTTAGCAATCGCTTCGGCAGTCTGTAAGCTGCGCGATCGGTGGTGTAGTAGACCGCGATAGGTGCCGCATCACCGACCCGCTGTGGATTACCGTAGATTCGGCGAATTTCTTGTTTGATCTGTGGCAGAAGCTTCGTGGGCCTTTGACCACTTTCCTGGTCGTACTCCACTGAAAAGGTAACGGGAATGTTCTCGAAGGTCACAGAAAGTGTGAGTTTCAAACCGTCTTCCGCATCGCGATGAATGTCTTGCGGTCTGAGGTACTTGTACCCGCCCTTGGCAGGCGTGACCTGCGGCAACAGCCGCGAAAGAAGTAGAGACACACCATCCAATATGGTGCTTTTCCCGCGTCCATTGACCCCTGCAATAACGGTCACTCGCGGGGAAAAAATAAAGCTTTCATTTTGAAATGATCGGTAGTTTGTGACCGTTAGTTCTCGCAAGATCATTACGATATTTCCTAAAATTCAATTTGCCCAGTCACCGCTGCTGAAATCAACGCTGAGCGTCGCTCCTGCAGTAGGGAGATAGTGCGCTCAGTTGCCAGTGCAAACGCATCAATCTTCTGGGTTTCTTGTTTGATGTACGCAACGATGGCTTGCTGCTCTTCTTTGGGGGGGATGGGCAACCACGCCTCATACAAGCCTTCGGGGTACAGCCGCATGCGCGATGACCAAACGCCTTTGGAATAACGCGTGATTTCTTCGGCGAAGCGGGGCGTCCGCACAAGCAGGTCGATGTATTCGGGGTCAAGCTCGGGGACGGGCTGGTACACGTTATAGGCAGGGCTCACAATGCCAGGTTGACGCGTTACGCCCATCGCACCCATCCAAGCCCACAGCGTGTTGATAACCAAATCACCGGTTTCGCAGCGCTTGTAGCCTTCCAGGCTCTCAGCCATGAACATGTTGACGTTCTTCTCTGCGCGGCTGGTGACACCAGTGAGATGCGAGACCGAAAGTAGTTCCTCATCACCACTTTCGGAGCGGTCATCGCGCTCGGTGAATAACCACTTTGCACGTTCTATTTTCCAGTGCGCTGGAATACTGCCTAGCCACGGAATCCCTGAATCGCTACGAGGTGGCTCCGCGTCTAGCCCCTTGGTGATGATGCGGCCAATAAGCGCGCTACGCTTTTCCGCAAGGAGCTCCATGAGGTGCTGCTTTGCAGCGATCAGCGCGTCAATGGTAGCGGTTGAACTCTGGAGATAGCGAGCTATTTTTTCCTGCTTTTCACGAGGTGGAAGGTGTATCACCAAGTTCCCAATGTTGTCCCAATCTGCACGCGGCATCTTCGAGCCAAAGGTCGTGGTGTCAACTTCGCGAATGAAATCAGTCGACAAAATCGTATGCAAAAGATAGCGAGGGTCAATGTCCGGCCCTGGTCGAAGAACCAGCGCTTCGGTGGTGCTCGCCCCCGAAAAACTGCACAACCATCCTTTAGCGAGATAGGGGCGAAGCTTGCCAAACAACACATCGCCCTCTTCGAATAGATTGACGGTGCTAATTCCATCCGGCGGCTCCTCATCATCTTGGCGCTGTGCATTGATCAATCGCCCGGTATGGGACTCGATGTTTTCCATACCGACGTATGGCATACCTTCGGGGCGTGAATCGGCCCGGGAACTAACTAGTCGAGCTGCATACTTTAGTTTGATGTGCCGCCAGTTTTTGCGGATATCTACCGCTGAACCATTCATACCCGTATCTCCACCGCCCGATATGCCTGCTGCGGATCATTCGGCTCCTGCGGGTTCGTCATCGTCAAGCGGCCTTCACGCATCAGCGGCCGCAGATAACTCTGCCGCACCACTTCCGGGTTGCGGCGCAGCACGGTAGACAGCTCGTCTGCACTCCAGGCCCGCACCTGGCACAGGGCCACAACCACATCTTGCACTTCGTGCGGCGGGTGGCGCTTGCCCACCGCCCCTACTTTGGCAGCCAGGGTGCCGGAAATGCCGTCCAGCAATTGACTGCGCAGGGCCTCGTCGTACTTGTCAGCCGGGGTACTGGATAAGGGCTCGGGGTTACTAGTTAAGTCTGGGGGGTTACTAGATAAGCCGTCTGACTCACTAGATAAGGCCTCGGGGTTGCTGGATAAGCCGCTATCTAGTAAGCGCTCCGTTGGCACGTAATACGTGGCCGAACCGCGCCCTTTCTGGGCCAACAGCCCGGCATCGCGCAGGCGGCGCAGGGCCTGGCTGGCGGTCAGGGTGTCTACCTTGGTCAGCTCGCGGTAGGTGCCGTTGTTGATGGCACCGGCTTCGCGCACCACGATCAGGGCCTTGGCCTCGTCTTCATTGAGCTGCAGGTCTTTGAACTGGGCCAGCCAGGCAATGTCTTCCGCGCCCAAAAAGTGGTGAAAGAAGTAGCGCGCCACAAACTGGTCGTTACCCCGGTCGGACTCAAACAGGGGCGGAGTCAGGCCAGCTTGTTCCATGCTTTCGCGCATGACGCGGATGCCGCTGCCTTTGGTCTCTGCCAGTCGGGTGTCATACAGGGCGGCGGCAATTTTGGGGTTGCGCAACTGTGAGCCGGGCTCGCCCAGGTGGTCTTGCGATTTGAGTGAAAAGCCGGGGTTGCGTATCTCCAGTCGGTTGGCGTAGCGGATGATTTGCACCGGGCTGTGGCTGCGGTAGCTGCGGTGCATGAGGGCGTTTACCAGTGCCTCACGAATCACCCGCAGGGGAATGGCGGGGGTGTCGCGCCGCTGCAGGTCGCCTTCTTGCAGCGCAAAGCCCTTGGGCAGGTCGTCCAGAATGGCGGCCTGGGCGCGGCGTACCAGGCGCAGCAGAGGGTCGCGCAGGTCAATGGTGTCAAAGCGCTTGTCCGGGTGCGGCACCCATTCGCGGCCGGGCACGCGGATGTAGTCCACCCGCGTCATGGGGAAACAACGGCGCAGGGTGACCGGTTTGCCAAACAGCATGACACCGGCCACGGTGGGTTGCCAGGCACCCTGCGGGTTGCGCCGGATGCAGCCCAGCGATTGCAGCAGGTCTTCATCGCTCCAACGCAGTTCCTCGGCGTCGGGGTTGGCTTGGGCACGAGACTGGCGGTAGTCGGAAATGGCTTCGGGTTGCAGGTCGTCCCACGTGGTATCAGCCACCAGGGTGCCGTCAAAGCTTTCTTGCTGGCGGCCTTGGTAAAACACGGCCAAGTCGTCATCGGTGCAATGCTGGTCGGTACTGCTGATGCGGCGCAAGGCGCCTTTGGGCAGGCCCTGGGCTTTGAAGAAGATGGGTTTGTCTTGCGGCTGTGCCTCAGGCACATGCACCACCAGCACGGCTTTGCCGTTGATGGTTTCGGTGCTGATCTCTACCCGCACGGGTTGGTTAAAGGTGTTGCGGCATTGGGTGGCAATCTCGGCACCCAGCTTTTCGGGCTGCTCTACGCCTTCCACCTCATACGAGGGGAACAAGGCCATTTCTTCGCGCACCACGCCCAATAGCAGCCAGCCGCCGCCCAAGCCGGGTTCGTTGGCAAAGGCGCAGATGGTTTCTAAAACGGATTTGCCCAACTCAGAAGCGCGCTTGGCCTCTATGTGCTCGTTTTCATCGAGCAGGTTGAGGCTTTCCAGCAGTTCAAGTGCCGTCACGTGGTGACCTCGCGCAGCAGACGCAAAATTTCATCTTCGGCTTTCTTCAGGTCCGCATCAATCTCCGCCAAAGGGCGCGGAGGGGTGAAGCGGTAGAAGTGCCGGTTGAAGTTGATCTCGTAGCCGACCTTGGTTTTTTCATGCTCTATCCAGGCGTCAGGCACATGGGGGCGCACTTCCCGCACAAAGTAGGTCTGCACGTCTTCCTTGAGCGGCACGTTTTCAAAGTCGCGCAGCTTGGGGTCGGCCTCATATTGGGTATTGTTGGCAGTCTTCTTGACGATGACGGCTTCTGCCTTGGGGTCAACCTCGGTAAAGGCATCGCGAAAGGCTTTGGTTTGGGGAGCGCGCCATTTGCTGTCTCGCGCTTTCAGCAGAGCCTGCACTTGCTTCCAGATGGCATTCCAGTCTTGGCTGGCGTCGCGCCCCAGGGCTTTGTCGATGGCTTGCAGGTCATCCAGCAGGTCTGGGCATGCATCCAAAAAACGCTCTTTACGTTCCAGCGAAATTTGGAAGGCAAGCCGCAACGGGCGTTCGATGGTTAGGCGGTTGTAGCCAAAATCTTCGTTGTCGAAAACCTTGTTGGTTTCGCAGGCTTGCATGTTGCCGTATTCGCGAACGATGTCGGTGATGTGCGCTTCTGAAAACTCACGCCGCTTATCACCAAGGCTCCGGCGCAATGGTTGCCAGCGCTCACGGGCATCGATGAGTTGGACTTTGCCTTTGCGACGTGGCTCTTTGCGGTTGGTGACGATCCACACATAAGTGCCAATGCCGGTGTTGTAGAACATTTGCTCGGGCATGGCAACGATGGCCTCAAGCCAATCGTTTTCAATGATCCATTTGCGGATTTCGCTTTCGCCTGAACCTGCCCCGCCAGTGAACAAGGGCGATCCGTTGAAGACGATAGCCAGTCGGGAGCCATCCAGGCTTTTGGCAGCATCCACCTTTTCAAACTTACTGACCATGTGCTGCAAGAACAGCAGCGCACCGTCGTTTACGCGTGGCGTACCTGCGCCAAAGCGGCCAGCGAAGCCTGACTTCTCGTGCTCGCGCACAACGTCTTTTTGCTGGCGCTTCCAGTCCACGCCAAAAGGAGGATTGGCCAGGAAGTAGTCGAAACGCTCCGCAGGGAATTGGTCATCGACTAGCGTGTCCCCAAATTTGATCGTGGACGTTTCTGTCTCATTGGGGTCGGTGCGGAGCAGCAAGTCAGATGCGGCAACAGCGTAGGACCGGGGGTTAAAGTCTTGCCCGTACACATACAGCTTGGCACCTAAGTTGTGTTCGCGCAGGTACTTGCGCGCCTCAGACAGCATGCCACCGGTGCCGCAGGTTGGGTCTAGTATTTTGCGAACGGTGCCTGGCTTGGTAAGCAATTCGTCGTCATGCATGAACAGCAGGTTCACCATGAGGCTGATGACTTCACGCGGGGTAAAGTGATCACCAGCCGTTTCATTGGCCTGCTCGTTGAAGCGGCGAATCAGGTCTTCGAATAGCAGACCCATCTCGATGTTGTCTACCGCGCTGGGGTGTAGATCAACTTCGCAAAACTTCTTGATGACCAGAAACAGAATATTGTGTTCCTTCATCCGCTCAATTTCGTGGCTGAATTCAAAGCGTTCAAAAATTTTGCGGACGTTTTCAGAGAATCCGTTGATGTAGGAAACGAGGTGCAGGTGGGCGTTATCCGGGTCGCCTCTCAGCTTGTCAAAGCTAAGTGGGGAGTGGTTATGGAATCGCTGGCCGGAGACTTGGTTCAAAACCCTGTCGAGCGCCGCACCCTCATGCTTGCCCTGCAACTGCGCATACTTGGCCAACACCGCTTCTTTTGTGCTTGCCAAAACGCAGTCAAAACGGCGTAACACCACCAGCGGCAACATCACCCGCTCATACTGCGGCGCGCGATAGGGGCCACGCAGAAGGTCTGCAATGGTCCAAATGAAGTTGGATAGTTCGTGGCTTTTGCTCATCCCCTGATTCTCACACTACTTGACCAACAAATACCCCGTACTCCGCCCTCCAGCCTACCCAGCATCCCACGCGCCAGCAAATCATTGATATCCCGCAGCGCCGTGTCCGCAGAGCATTTGGCAATCGCCTCCCACAACGCGGCCCCACAAAGGGCCGGTATGCTAAGGCAGCTACCAGTCCAACCATCAAGAAGAGCCCCATCCCCCATGCACGAAATCATCTGCCCCCACTGCAGCAAAGCCTTCAAGATCGACGAGGCGGGGTATGCCGACATCCTCAAGCAGGTGCGCGATGGCGCGTTTGAGCAAGCTTTGCACGAGCGCCTCGAATTGGCCGAGCGGGAAAAGCGCGACGCGATTGCCCTGGCCAAAGCCGAGGTAACCAACACGCTGCAAAAAGCTGCGTCTGCCAAAGACACCGAGATTCAGGCACTCAAAGCCCAGCTCGACGCGGGCGAGGTGGCGCGCAAGCTGGCGGTGGCCGAGGCCTTGGGCACGGTGAGCCAAGAGCGCGATGCGCTGGCGAACCAGCTGAAGAATGAGCTGGCCCAAGCACGCAGCGCGCAGCAAGCTGCTGCTCAGTTGGCCGAGGCCAAGCTGGCCCATGCGCTGCAGGCCGAAGCCGCCAAAAAGGACGCTGAAATTCAGGCGCTGCAAGCCAAGCTGCAGGCCGCCGACGTGGCGCGCCAGTTGGCGGTGAGTGAAGCCGTGGGTGTGGTCGCCCGGGAGCGCGATGGCCTGAAGAATGACCTCACCCTGATCACCGTGAAAAACCAGCTGGAAGAGAAAGCCATCAAGGAGCAATACGCCTTGCAGCTGCGCGACCGCGATGGCGAGATTGAGCGCCTGCGCGACATGAAGGCGCGGCTATCGACCAAGATGGTGGGCGAGACGCTGGAGCAGCACTGCGAGATTGAGTTCAACCGCATCCGTGCGGCGGCCTTTCAGCGGGCGCATTTTGAGAAAGACAACGACGCCCGCACCGGCAGCAAGGGCGACTACATTTTTCGCGACATGGATGAGTCCGGCACCGAAATCGTTTCCATCATGTTTGAGATGAAGAACGAGAGCGATGAAACGGCCACCAAGAAGCGCAACGAGGATTTTCTGAAAGAGCTGGACAAGGACCGCACCGAGAAGGCCTGCGAATACGCGGTGCTGGTGTCCCTGCTGGAGCCGGATAGCGAGCTGTACAACAGCGGTATCGTCGATGTGTCGCACCGCTACCCCAAGATGTATGTGGTGCGGCCGCAGTTCTTTGTGCCGCTGATCACGCTCTTGCGCAATGCGGCGTTGAACTCGATGAAATACAAGTCCGAGCTGGCGCTGGTGCGCTCGCAGAACGTGGACATCACGAAGTTCGAAACCCAGCTCGACGAATTCAAGACGGCGTTTGGGCGCAATTGGCGCCTAGCGTCCGAGGGCTTTGAAGAAGCCATCAAGCGCATTGACGAAGCCATCAAAGACCTGGAAAAAACCAAGGAAGCGCTGCACAAATCAGCGAACAACCTGCGCCTGGCCAATGACAAGGCCGACGATTTGACGATCAAGAAACTGACACGGGGCAACCCGACGATGGCGGCTAAGTTTGCGGAGTTGCCGGGTGCCATGACACCGGATGGGACTGAGTAGGGCCCGCCGGGGTTTCGAGAGATGTGGCAATTTGCTGCAGTTTTGATAGCTGCATGCGCATATTCCACGGGGGCTAGCGGTCAATTTGACTCTCAAAACTACCGTTTGAATCCACCCCCTGCTGGCTGCGCAGTTGCCGCACCTCTTGCTCCAATGCGTGAATGCGCGCATCGCGGGCGTCCAGGGCCGCGTTGACGTCTGCTGCATCCATGCGCACGGGAATGTGCTGTGGGCAATTCGCATCCCAGGCGGTTACGGTGAAGAGGATGACTTGCTCGGCGCGGGCCTTGTAGTCTTTGGGCATGAGCCGTGCCGTCAACGCTTCGTCTCCTTCGACCACGCTGGCCTCTCCCCAGATCTTGATGCGCTGGCGGTGTGCGTAGTCCATCAAGAACAGATGCGCCCTGGGGTTTTCAGACAGGTTGCCGCTGGTGATGAACTGCCGGTTGCCCGCATAGTCCACAAAGGCAAGGGTGTGCGCGTCCAGCACCTTGAGGAAACCCGCCGGGCCGCCACGGTGCTGGATGTAAGGTTGCCCTTCTGCATTGACCGTGGCCAGAAAGACGCTGTTTTGCGCAGCAATGAAATCAGCAAGCTCGTCGGTAATGGTGGTCTGCCAGCCGCCCGACTGCTCCATGCGCGCATAGGCGTGGCGCGAGCCTTTGCGCGTCTGGATGGCTTTGACGGCGGGGGTGAAGGCGACGTCGCTGGTGTGGGCGGGGGTGCGAGTCATACCCGCTCATATCTCGGCGGACTTGCGCAATTGCATAAAGGCCACGCTCAAGGCACTGGATGCGCTGGCGAAACCGCCACCTGCGCCCAACAGACTGTCGGCATGGGTGTAGCGCCCCGCGTTCACCGCCGCGGCCACCTTGGCCACTTCGGTATGAAACACCTGGTGTTTGCGCACGCAATCAGCGTGCGCGCCCAGCGTGCCAAAGCGCGCCTTGGCTTCGCCATGCAACCACTGGCCCAGCTCGCAGCAGTCGTCGCGCGCGAGGGTTGGCACATCCATTTGCGCGTGTTTGGAAATCGCAGAACGAAGTTTGATCTTCCATTCGGCATGCTTTTGAACAGCGTTGTTGAGGTCCATGGTTTCGTCCTGCGGTTTTTAGGTGGGTGGATTACGCGGCCAGTCGGGCGGTGACTTGGGGAAAGTCGATGTCGGTGCGGGCCACGTTGTTGACGTAGTTGGTCAGCACGTTGAGCGCCACATTGACCACGATCTCGATCACGCTGGCTTCGTCAAAACCGGCCAGGCGCAGGGTGGCCAGGTCGGCGTCCGACACGCGGCCACGGGTTTGGGCCACTTGCAACGCGAAGTGCAAAGCGGCCTCCACCTGCGCATCTTCCGAGTGGCCATCACGGGCGGCGTTGAGTTCGGCGCGGCTGAGTTTGGCCACATGGGTGCCCAGGTAGTCGTGGGCCGAGAGGCAGTAGTCGCAACCGTTGTATTCGGCAATGGCCAGCGCAATGCGCTCACGCAGCTGGGCGGAGAGCTTGCCTTTGCCCACTGCGCCGTTGAGGGACAGGTAGCCTTCCAGCGCGGCGGGGCTGTGGCCCACGAGCTTCATCAGGTTGGGCGTAACGCCCAGGGACTTTTGCACGGCAGCCAGCAGAGGCTGAGCGGCTGGCAGAGATTGTTCGACGGTGGGGATGCTGATACGAGACATGGTGATTTCCTTCAAGGGTTAAGGGCGGGTTGCCTGGGTTCGCTGCTTTCATAAACGTCGTTGGCAGCGAATGGGTGAACTGTATTGAGTTCACTTGGCTAATAGAATCACCACAACATCGAATTCACTATTCCGATTACTGGAACAATATGGACCGTTTTCACCTGATGGGCGTGTTTGTGGCCGTGGTGGATGCCAATGGCTTTGCGGGTGCAGCGCGCAAGCTGGCGATCTCGCCGCCCGCGGTGACCCGTGCCGTCAATGAGCTGGAGACCTATTTGGGCCTGCGCCTGTTGACCCGCACCACGCGCACCGTGCGGGTGACGGATGCGGGCGAGCGCTATGTGCAGGATTGCCGCCGCATCCTTGCGGAGATGGCGGAGGCCGATGAGTCCGTTACCGGCCAGCACAGGGCGCCGCGCGGCAGGCTCACCATAACCGCGCCAGTGCTGTTTGGCGGCAAATATGTGACGCCTATCGTGACCGAATATCTGCAGCGCTACCCGGACGTCACCGCGTCGTGCCTGTTTCTGGACCGCGTGGTGAACATGGTGGACGAGGGCGTGGATGTGGCCATCCGCATTGGCGATTTGCCCGACTCCAGCATGCAGGCCATTCGCGTAGGCCAGGTGCGCCGCGTGGTGTGCGCGTCGCCAGCCTACCTGAAGGCGCACGGCATTCCGCTCACGCCGGACGAATTGCAGCAGCACGCGATCGTCTCAGCCAACAGCATCACGCCCAACCCGGAGTGGCGCATGGTGGAAAACGGCATCCCCCGCTCCATCCGCCTGCAGGCGCGCATGGCGACGACGACCAACGACTCTGCGGTGGCTGCCGTGGTGGGCGGCTTTGGTTTGACGCGGCTGCTGTCTTACCAGGTGGCGGAGCATTTGCGCGCACAAAGGCTCAAAACCGTGCTCAGCGACTTTGAGCCGGAACCCGTGCCCGTGCACGTGGTGCACCGGGAGGGGCGCCAGGCTTCGCACAGGGTGCGGGCGTTTATTGACCTGGCGATTGAGCGACTCAAGAGCGACCCGTCTTTGACCTCAACATCATCACCGTGAAAAACCAGCTGGAAGAGAAAGCCATCAAGGAGCAATACGCCGTGCAGCTGCGCGACCGCGATGGCGAGATTGAGCGCCTGCGGGACATGATTTGAGAAAGACAACGACGCGCGCACCGGCAGCAAGGGCGACTACATTTTTCTCGACTCGGACGAGTCGGGCGCCGAGATCGTCTCCATCATGTTTGAGATGAAGAACGAGAGCGATGAAACGGCGACTAAGAAGAGGAACGAAGATTTTCTGAAAGAGCTGGACAAGGACCGCACCGAGAAGGCCTGCGAATACGCGGTGCTGGTGTCCCTGCTGGAGCCGGAGAGCGAGTTGTACAACAGCGGCATCGTCGATGTGTCGCACCGCTACCCGAAGATGTATGTGGTGCGGCCGCAGTTCTTTGTGCCGCTGATTACGCTCTTGCGCAATGCCGCGTTGAACTCGATGAAGTACAAGTCCGAGCTGGCGCTGGTGCGCTCGCAGAACGTGGACATCACCAAGTTCGAAACCCAGCTCGACGAATTCAAAACAGCGTTTGGACGCAACCTGCGCCTGGCCAACGACAAGGCCGACGACTTGACGATCAAGAAGCTCACGCGGGGCAACCCGACGATGGCGGCCAAGTTTGCGGAGTTGCCGGGGCCTGGCGCTGACTGAAGCTCAAACCTGTGGCAAGTACTTGTCCAGCAGCGTTTGCACCGTGTCCGCCTGCAACACATCCCGGCGGCGCTTGAGGGCTTCGCGGTCGGGCTGATTAGCCATCCAGCGTTTGAACGCAACAAACGTAGCAGGGTGCACGGTGTTCATGCGCGCCATGGTGCCGTTGGTGGCCACGATGACGGCAGAAAAGCCGGGAGAGTCCGGCAGCACATTGGCACGGCGCGCCTGCACCACCCAGAAGTCTTCGTCTTCTTCGCTCAGTTTGATGGGGTGCGGGTCGTTACCTTCACGCTCGCGGCGGATGATGTCCACCTCAAAGCCGTCTTTATTAACGGCGGTGTACTTTTGACTCTTGCGGATACGAAAGCTGCTGTCTACCTTTTTCAGCACACCCAGCATGGAGCTGTCTACTTTGGCAAGCTGGGTCGAGAAGAGGATGCGCTTGCGGGTGTCCCACAGCAGGTCCATGTCGCGGGTGGCCAGCGTGTCAGAGTCCAGCCGAACCCCGGCTGTGGCCTCATACGCGTAGAGCGCGTGGGTGCCCACCACCCTGAAGTGCGGGCCCAATTGGGTGCTGGCCAGGCGGCTGAGCAATGCCACCACCAGTGGGTCCACGCGGCCCACGCGCAAGGCGCGGTTGAGGCGCTGGTGTTGTTCCAGGGCGGCTTTGAGGCCGGACACGCGCTCTGCGCTTTCGCGTTTGCGCTGGGTAAAGCGCTCGTAAATGGCTTCGGTCTCGGGGGAGCGGGCCCCGAGGCTGGTCTCGGCTCCGGCTGGTGTAGTGCGCACCAGGTATTTGGCCTCGGGCGACGCGGGCGGCCCCGCATGCCAGTACATGCCACCGCGCACCTGGGCCGCTTCCTCTTGGGCCTCTTCCAAAGCCTCGAAGGTGGAGACGGCATCAATGGTTTGGCGTGCGATCGTTGCGCTGGTTTCAAGCATTTCGGCATGTTATCGCAATATCTACTTTAATACCGTAAATTCTTTATTTTCAATAACTTACGATATATCTTGGATCCCTGCGTTCATCGGTAGCGCACCGGCTGAGGCGCCGGGTGGTGACAGGCACGCCGAGGGTCTGGTGCAGGTGATGCAAGACGCGCTGGCCAACGACAAGGCCGACGACCTGACAATCAAAAGGCTCACACGCGGCAACCCGACGATGGCGGCAAAGTTTGCGGAGTTGCAGGGGAGCAGCACCCCGGCTGAGAGTGAGTAGAGTCCGCTGGGATTTGGGGAGGTGTGGTGAATTGCTGCAGTTTTGATAGCTGCTTGCGCATATTCCACGGGGGCTACAGACCTATTTGACCAATAAATACCCCGTACTTCGCCCCCCACCCTCCAGCCTAAGTAACACCCCACGCGCCAGCAGGTCGTTGATATCGCGCAGCGCGGTGTCCGCAGAGCATTTACCTATGGCCGCCCACTTGGCGTTGGTCAGCTTGCCCTCCATGCCGTCCAGCACTTTGTTCAGCACCAGCGTCTGGCGCGCGTTCATGGGGGTGCCCGCCCAGCGCTGCCAGAACTGGGCCTTGTCCAGCACGCCTGCCAGCAAGCCATCGGCCCCCTGCACGGCGCGCAGCAGGCAGGCCAAAAACCAGTCCAGCCACGGCGTGACATCCAGCGTGCCGCGCTGGGTGGCCTCTAGCTGGTCGTAATACTGTTTGCGTTCGCGCTGTATCTGGGCGCTGAGGCTGTAAAACCTTTGGGCTGTGCCTTCTGCGCGGGCCAACGCCATGTCGCCCACGGCGCGGCTGATGCGGCCGTTGCCGTCGTCAAACGGGTGCAGGGTCACCAGCCACAGGTGGGCCAGCCCGGCGTGGATGAGGGCGTCGCCCGCCGGGGCAGCGTTGAACCATTGCAAAAAGGCAGCGGTCTCTGCGGGTAGTGCGGTGGCGGGCGGGGCCTCAAAGTGCACCTTTTCGCGGCCGACGGGGCCAGACACCACTTGCATGGGGCCGGTGGAGTCGTTGCGCCACGCACCCACCTGAATGCGAACACGGCCGCTGTAGCCGGTAGGGAACAGCGCCGCGTGCCAGCCAAACAGGCGCTCGGCCGTGAGCGGTTGGGTGTGTTGCTGGGTGGCGTCCAGCACCATGTCGACCACGCCGTCCACATGGCGGTCAGCGGGGGCCAGCGCGCCAATGTCCACGCCCAGCCTGCGGGCGATGGAGGAGCGCACGGCGTCCAGGTTGAGCGCCTCGCCTTCGATGGCGCTGGTGGTGATGACTTCTTGGGTGAGGGCTTGCAGCGTCGCCTGGTCGCGCTGCGCCAGCCCCAGCTCGGCCATGCGGCCCGCCAGATGGCCTTGCGCGCGGTGCACTTGGGCCAAGGGCACGGCCAGCGCAGCCGCGTCAAACCGCCACTGCGGCCAGTCGGGGCGTTGCCAAATATACGTGCGGCGGGGTTGAGTCTTGTGGGGGAGCATGCGGTGATTATGCGCTCTATTCGCCGCATTAAATGCAGCGAATAAGATAATCATTCACCGCATCGACGTTGAATCTGCTACGTTTTTGGTAGCTACTAAATCATATTTCACGGTGGCTACAGCCCTATTTTGCTTAGCTGCTCCGTCAACACAGCCCGCGTAGCCTCATCCGCCGGAAACACATGCTCCACCCGCAGGGACGCCAGTGTGATGTCTTGCGGTGTGCCGAAGGTGGAAAACATACTAAAGAAAGCCAGCTCGCCGTACTGGGTGGCAAACCGGGTGGTGAGCACGGGTGCCATCTGGCGCGGCCAGGGCGCGAGCACTCGCTTGCCCAGACGCTGCTGCATGTGCTGCGCCAGCTGCTCCACGCGGGGCAGGATGTCGGGCACCACGCTGGCGTCGTCGCGCATGTGGGCCAGCAGGGCGGGGGCCACTTCTTCGAGGTTGGTGATGTGCTTGGTCATGCCCTCGGGGTGCAGCATGGCGTCGATCATATTGATAGGCGCACCCGGTGGCAAGTCGGCCACCCAGTGCATGAGGGTGGTGGCCAGCCATTGGGCGCCGCGGTTCATCTGCAGCACGTTCCAGGCGGCGTCCATCACCATGGCGGGCATGGGGTCGTGCGCTTGCAGCAGCTGGGCCAGCGCCTCGCGCACCGGGGCCAGCACCGCGTCGGCCAGCTCGCTGCCGCGGTAAACGGGCGCAAACCCGGCCTGCTGCAGGGCCACGTTTCGCAGGGCAAGTGGGGCTTGCAACTCGTGCAGCCAGTTCAGCAGCAGCTCGCGGCTGGGCTGGGCGCGGCCGCTTTCCACAAAGCTCACATGCCGCTGGCTTACGCCCATGCGCAGGGCCAGTTCCAGCTGGCTCAGGCGCTTGGATTTGCGCGCGGTCTGCAGGGTGGTTTGCAGGCAGTCGGGCTGGGCGTGGTGCGGGTGGATGGTGCTGGTTTGCATGCGGGCATTGAATCACAGCACTGCGCTTTCGCAATTACCTGCGACGTAATTGCGCGCATGCATTGCGTTGCGCAAACTTCGCCCCGTCAGCGTTTGTTGCTGTCGCCACAACTCACAAGGAATTCTCATGAACAAGGCATTGTTGATCTTCGTACTCGTTGTTTTTGGTGCTCTGACCGGCTATACGCTGCTGCACTACGGCGGGCTATTTGCGTGGCTGGCGTTTTACACCCGCGACCCGGCGAGCTGGCAAATTTATGCCGACTTGGTGATCACCATGTGTTTGCTGCTGGTGTTTATGCGGCGCGATGCGCAAGCCAACGGCCGCCCGTTTGTGCCTTGGGCAGTGTTCAGCCTGGTGGTGGGGTCGTTCGGGCCGCTGCTGTATTTCGTGACGGCCAAGAAGCGCAGTGCCAGATGAACCAATCCGTGGGATTTCAGCCACTCGACGGCGAGCCCGCCACGCACGGTAACGGCAGCACCACCCACGCCCCTCAGATTTTCTTGTGAGTCAAGGCTTCGCCATACCCCGTAGCCGCCAGTGCCTACACAATGTCCGGCTGTAGCTGAAGCGCTGGTCGGTCAGGTATCTACGGTGGCCCAAAGATGTGGCAAAGGGTGCATATCGGGAGAAAGCGCGCGGTATGTGTCGGTTATTTACAAGACGCATCTTTCTAACACGGGATATCGTCCAGGCTCTTCACCAACTTTTCGGAAAACCTTGCCATGCAACTCGGCTACACCATCCTGTACGTGCCAGACGTACCCGCCACGCTCAAGTTCTACGAGGCGGCCTTCGGGTTGACCACGCGCTTTCTGCATGAAAGCGGGGACTATGGCGAGCTGGAGACGGGCAGCACGGCGCTGGCGTTTTCAGCCCATAGCCTAATGCAGCAGCTGGGCAAGAACCCGTAGGCGGCCAAGCCCACGGCGCCCTGCTTTGAGATTGCGCTGTGCACGCCCGATGTAGCTGCCGCGCTGGAGCGCGCCGTGGCCGCCGGGGCCACGCCCATGCGACCCGTGGAGGTGATGCCCTGGGGCCAGACGATTGCCTACGTGGCCGACATGAATGGCTTTTTGGTGGAGCTGTGTACGCCCATGGGCTGAACTGGCGTCTAATTCGTAAAAAAATGAACAGGTCCAGTCGCCATGCATAAAGTCATCGGGCCACGTTGCACCAAAGTCTTCAAGATCGACGAATTCAGAACGGCGTTTGGGCGCAATTGGCACCTGGCCAACGACAAGGCCGACGACTTGACGATCAAGAAGCTCACACGGGGCAACCCCACGATGGCGGCCAAGTTTGCGGAGTTGTAGGGGCCTGGCGCTGATTGAGCCGTATTCTTCCGCAGAACATCAAGGGCTTTCGCTGCGCCCCAACTTTGCCAATAGCTCCGCCATGCGCTTTTGCCGGGTTTCCGGGCGCTTGGCGCTGTGCAGCCGGTGGTAGATGGTGAACTGGCTCTGGCGTTTGAGGGTGGCGTAAAAAGCGTGGGCAGTGGGGTCTTGCTGTAGCGCCGCCAAAAAGTCTTCGGGCATCACCATGGTGGCGCTGCCGGCGTAGGCGGCGGCCCAGCGGCCGTCGTTGCGCGCGGCCTCTACCTGTGCCAAGCCAGCGGCTTGCATATGCCCTTCAGCGATCAGCCGCTCGGCATGCTGCACGTTTTTCTGCGACCAGTTGGAGCGCGCGCGGCGTGGCGTTAGGCGCTGTAGAAACGAGGTGTCGTCCAGCGCGTTGCGCACACCGTCGATCCAGCCCCAGCAGATAGCGGCCACCACGCAGTCGCCCCACGTCACGCTGGGCTGGCCGGTGGCTTTTTTGAAGATGCGCACCCACAGCTCAGTCTCGCTGGCGTGGTGCTGGCGCAGCCAGGCATGGAGCTGCTCAGGGGCTTCAAAGGAGTGGGGTGCGGTTTTACTCATAAATTCATAGCTGTTTGCGCATATTCCACGGGGGCTAAGGGCCAATTTGGCACCAAATCCGCCCCTGCCTGCTGTAAGTTGTTCCAAAATCATGCCACCCGCTTGAACTTAACGCACAAACGAAGCATGCTCCCGCCCATCGCCACACGTGCCATCCAGCCGCTGCTGATAGACCCTGCCGACCACCCGCGTGGCAAAGCGTACCTGAGTGCGGCCAGTGGACTGGTGCGGGTGCGCCAGCACCTGTTTGTGGTGGCAGACGACGAACTGCATCTGGCCATGTTTGACGATCCGGGCAGCGCGCCCACCACCGCGACGGCCGAAAGCACAGTGCCCGCTGTGGGCAGCTTGCTGCAGCTGCTGGACGGCACGCTGCCCAAAGACGCCGGCAAGCGCAAAAAGGTCAAACCCGACTTTGAAAGCCTGGTCGCGTTGCCGCCACTACCCGGTTGCCCGGCGGGCGCGCTGCTGGCGCTGGGCTCGGGCTCGCGGCCCAACCGCGAAACCGGTGTGTTGATCAGCTTGGATGCGCAGGGCGTGCCCAACGGTCGCATGGCATCCGTCAATCTGGCGGCCCTGTACGCGCCGCTGCACAGGCGATTTGAAGACCTGAACATCGAAGGCGCCTTGGTCGTCAGCGGCGAGCTTCTCTTGCTGCAGCGGGGCAACAAGGGCCACGCGGTGAATGCCTGTATCCGTTATGACTGGAACCTGGTGGCGCCCTGGCTGGCTGGCGTGCAGCCGCAGCCTCCTGCTGCCAAGTCGGTGCAATTGCTGGAACTGGGTAGTGTGGACGGCGTGCCGCTGGGCTTTACCGACGGCGCGGCCCTCCATGGCGGTGCTTGGGCGTTTAGCGCGGTGGCCGAGAGCACTGATGACAGCTATTTGGATGGCGCGTGTGTGGGCTCTGCCATTGGCACCGTGGGGGCAGACGGTACGCTGCAGCGCCTGCACATGCTGCAAGGCGCCCCCAAGGTAGAGGGGCTGGCCGTGCTGGCAGACGGCGACAGCTGGCTCTGCACACTGGTCACCGACCCGGATGACCCTGCGGTGGCCGCGCAGATGCTGCAGGTGCGGCTACCGGGATAATTTGACCTATGAATTCCTATTTGACGGGGATCGGCTGATCAGTCGGCACCGCCACCGCCGTCACGCTGTTTTTGGGGCTGCCATCGATGAGTTTGTCGGAGTACACCAAGTAGACCAGTGTGTTGCGCTTCACATCGACCATGCGCACCACGCGCACGTGTTTGAACAAGAAGGACGAGCGGGCGTTGAACACCTCGTCTTGCTTGTCGATCTTTTCCTTGAAGCTAATCGGTCCGACCTGGCGGCAGGCCACGGCGGCATCCGAGGTGTCTTCGGCAAGCCCCAGCGCACCGGAGTAGCCGCCGGTTTTGGCGTGCGACAAATAGCAGGCCACACCGCCTACATCCGGATCGTCAAACGCATCGACCACCACTTTGTCGTTGGGGCTGAGCAGCTTGAAGGTGGTGCTGACATCGCCAATGGTCTCGGCGCTGGCGGCCAGCGCGGCGCTGGTGAGCAACACTGAAGCAAATAGTTTTTTCATAGCGAACTCTCTTTATTCAAATGGGACTGGTGGGTGATTTTGAGCTATGTCTGAACTAAGCGGTAGCCGCACCATCCAACGCTCTAAGGACCCATTCTGAATGCAACGTCGCTTTTTCCTTCTCATCGCTTTGTCCCTGTGCCTGCCGCTACCCCAGCTGGCTGCTGAATCTGGATGTGCAGGAGCCCACCTTGCGGCTGCCGCCCGGCAGCATTACGGTGACGAATGAGGGCCTGACCATCGGATTTGTTCCCAAGCCAATGTCATAGCGGCAACGCCTGCGGCAAGGTGATTTCAAACGTGGTGCCAGCCCCAAGCGCGGTCTGAACCTGAATAGTTCCGCCCAATGATTTGGTCACCAGGTTTTCCACAATCGCCATACCCAGCCCGGTGCCGCCTTTGCCTATCTTGGTGCTGAAGAAGGCCTTAAAGAGATTCTCCAGATGCTCGGGGCGAATGCCGCTGCCGTCGTCAGAAAAACGCAAAACCACCTGGCCATTGCTCACCGCCGCGTCTATCGCCAAGACCCCATGGGGCTGGGCTTCAAAGGCGTGCAGGTAGGCGTTGTTAATCAGGTTGATGGCGATCTGGCCAATCGCGCCCGGGTGGCTGTGCATCGTGATGTTGCGCGGTACGCGCATGTCCACGCGGTGCGGGTGTCGCTTCAAGCTGGGGGCCATGGTTTGAAGGGTTTCTTCGATCACCTCTGCCAGATCAAACGTGCGGCGCTGCTCGCTGGCCTGGTCTGCCGCCACTTGTTTGAAGTTTTGCAATTGCGCCTGCGCCCGCACCAGGTTTCTTTGCGTTAAGTCGGCCCCGGTCAAAACGCTGGCGACGAACTCCGCCAGCTCTTTGCGCGTAAGGCCGCCTTGCTCCATTTTTTGCTTAAACGCTTTGGCTTCTAGGTTCAAGGTTTCCGCGGCCAGGGCTCCGTTGCCTAGCGGGGTGCCAAGTTCGTGCGCTACGCTGGCAACCAGGGTACTCAAGGTGGCCCTGGCTTCACTGCGGGTGAGCTTCTCACTGGACTCCTGCAGGCGATCCAGCGCGCACTCCAGGGTGGCCGTTCGCTCGGCGACGAGCTTCTCTAGGGTGTCGTTGAGTGTCTTGAGTTCCGCCTGCGCATTGCGGCTCCAGGTAACGTCCATCACCGTGGTCATGAAGCAGTCGATTCCATTCACCCTGGCCCGGTGAATGGAGCTCACCACGACGAGGGTGTCGCCCTTCTTGGTGCGCAATTTGACGTCGATGTCGCGGACATGGCCTTCACGGATCACGTGTTCCAAGATGAGCGTGCGCGATGCTTTGTCGAGCAGACCCAGCTCTCCGCTGGTTGTCCCGACCAACTCGTCTCTTGTGTAGCCGGTTATGGCGCAACACGGCGCGTTGACTTCTATGAAACGCCCTTCCTCCATGGACGAGATCGCCATGCCAATGGGGCTTTGTGCAAATAGCTTTTCAAACGCGTTTTCCAACGCGATCGGCGCTTTTGCGCTCTGGGTTTCCAACATCCCGCAATGGTCTCCGGTTGACTGCGGCGCGTCAAGAGCAGCGGCACCGGTTTCGCGCCGCTCGGGCGGTCACAATCGACGGATGAAAGCTCCCCCCCGCCTCCAATCCCTGATCGAAGAAGGCCTGATCGACACCGTAGTGCGCCAGCTCATGAGCGGCAAAGAGGCCATGGTGTTTGTGGTGCGCAGTGGTGACAACACGATCTGCGCCAAGATTTACAAAGAAGCCAACAACCGCAGCTTCCGCCAAGCGGTGGATTACACCGAAAACCGAAAGGTGAAGAACTCGCGCTCGGCCCGCGCCATGGCCAAGGGCAGCAAGTTTGGCCGCCAGGAGCAAGAGGCCGCTTGGCAAAGCGCCGAGGTGGACGCGCTCTACCGCCTGGCCGCAGCGGGTGTGCGCGTGCCGCAGCCGTATAACTTTCACGATGGCGTGCTGCTGATGGAGCTGGTAACCGACGCCAACGGTGACGCCGCGCCGCGCCTGAACGATGTGGCCTTCACGCCTGCACAAGCAGTAGCTCACCACACCACGCTGATTGCCGAGGTCGTGCGCATGCTGTGCGCGGGCGTGGTGCATGGAGATTTGTCGGAGTTCAACATCTTGCTGGCCCATGGTGAGGCAGAGGGCCAAGCCGATGGCGTGGACTTCCCCGTGATCATTGACCTGCCGCAGGCGGTAGACGCGGCGGGCAACAACCACGCGCAGCGCATGCTGCTGCGCGACGTGGGCAATCTGCGCGATTTCTTTGGCCAGTTTGCGCCCGCGCTGCTCGCTACCGATTACGGCCCCGAGATTTGGAGCCTGTACCAAGCGGGCTTGTTAAGCAATGAAACCCCGCTCACCGGCAAGTTCGAGCGCGCCCATGCGGATGTGGATATGCAGGCGGTACTGCGCGAGATTGACGATGCCCGGGCAGAAGACGCTGCGCGTCGCCTGCGCATGGCGACGGCGGCATAAGCCTAGTTCAGGTCAAGGTACTTTTTGGCCAGCGCTTTGCCGTGGGTTTTTCTCACCTCGGCAATCTCCCTCCACAGCTGGATACCGACCGCCGGGGATTTGAAGAAAAACTGTTTTGAGAAGGGCAGGTAGTAGTCTTTGGACGAAAACGGCACGGGCAGCTTTTGCACGTTGGTGATGTGCTTTTCCTCCAACGCCAAGTCGGTCTGCAAATCTTGCCCAACATAGGCCCCTATGCGCCCCAAAAAAAGCTTCTGAACATTGTTCCGCGTGGTGGACGCTTCTTCGACGGCCAGGCCCAGCTTGCGAATTTCTTCCACCACCGAGTACCCAGAGTTCACGCCAATGAGGGTCTGCGCAGGGCTAAGCTGCCGGTTCTCCCATTTGATGGCGGAGTCATTTTTGACATAGACGCTGTAGCTCAGCGTGGCCAGGCTGTAGGTGGGGTCGGGCGTGGCGCCGATGACGGGGTAGACGGCGTAGACGGCGTAGACGGCCCGCTCCGGGGTATGCGACAGCAACAACATGGCATCGGAATCGCCGTTTTCTAGTTCGCGCAGTGCGCGGCGATTGGGCAGGCGGTGCCACTTGATCGTGCAGCCCATCTTGGCGGCGGCCAAATTGAGCAGCTCAACAGCGACTCCCGGGTTCACCGGAATCGCCTCGCCATCGCCCAAGTAATACGGCGGGGAGGGTTGGTCGCTGTACACGATGTTGAACGGGCACGCAGGGGCCGCCAACGCGAAGCAGCTTGCCAACCCGCCCACAACAAGACGCACAAAGTGGCCCATCAGAACCCTGTTCATAGTTCAATCAAAGTATAGCTACGCACTGTGACAACCGGCGAGCGGCTTGCAAAAACTGGTTACCCTTGCGCTCTCTCTTCTGCCTCCAACCCTTCTTGATGCAACGCACTGCGCTCCACTCCATCGGGGCTTTCCTTATGTTGGCTTTCTTGTCTTCGTTGTTGGGCGCCAAAACGCCCGATGCGTATCCCCGCCTGTCCGATAACCTAGCGGCGTCCGCCCATCTGGAAGTGCGCAAGCTGTTGCACGGCCATGTGGATGGCATGTTTGTGGTGCCGCGCACGCAGCAGCTCGTAGCCGTGGCAGGCGGCTATTTGTGGAAGTTCAGCCCAGAGGGCGATCTGCAGGACACGCTGCGCACGCCGGGCGGTATGTTTACCTCGGGGATCAGTTTCACATCGGAGCACTACGTGGACTGGGTTTTCACCGGGCACGCGCAGCGCAAAACCTATGGGCCGGCGGTAGACGGCAACGGGTTAACGCAGGCGCAAGTCATCGCCGCACTGCAACGCGCCGAGGTGGTGGAGTTTGGCAAGAAAGACGACCACGCTTGGGCCTACCTATGGGCGGCGGGCCGCGCTTGGAAGATGGAGCTAACCAAGCATTTGGCGGCGGTAGACACCTGGTGCCACCAGCGCACGCATTCGGCCGAGGCGCTGCGCTGGCACGCCACTTGTTATAAGGGGCTGAAGTCTGACGCCGGCGCGTGGACTGAGGTGGAGCCCGATAGCTTTGCGGGCTATGGTGACGCGAAACCCCGCGTCGAGGTGGTGGGGTTCGACCGCCGCAAGTACTACATGGAAGAAGGCCTGGGTGGGCAGTTGTTGGGGGCCACGGTGGGCGTGGCGCTGAAAGCCATGGGCGTGCCCGGCTCACTGCCGGGGCGCTACTGGTTTGGCGACGCGCACACCCGACTGCGGGTGGGCAGCGAGGTGCTGCAGTTCAAGGCGTTTATTCCGTACGAAGACGGCGATTACCGCTTTTTGTACAACATGCGTTGGTGGGAACCCGCCACGGCCATGCCGGGAGCCAGCCCCTGGTTCAGCGTGCACATGCGCACCTACATGGAGCGCGCGGGCGAAGAAGGCTTGCTGAAGTACTACGAAAAAGACATTGGCCTGTACGTGGTGCGCCCGCGCGGCAAGGGCGTTCCGCCGGCCGCCCAAGGCGACGCCGTGGCCGCGTGGCGCCCGGTGTTTGCCGGCTCGGATACGGGCCGCGACGCGGTGACTGGCACGGTTGAGTTTGCTGCTGCAGTGCCTACGCACCGGTGGCTGCGCAGCCCGCCGCCGCGCAAGCGATTCGACGGCATGCCGCCGCAGGTGGCGGTGGACGCGCTGTGGCCCAGCCTGCGCCAGTTGCCCAAGGCGCTGACGGTGAAATGGCGTGCCCCCGACGCGGAAGACGGCGACCCGTATGCGGTGCTGCACATCGAGCTGGAACAGGCCGAGGTGCAAGCCGCGTTTGATCGACTGCGCGGTGCCAAAGCGCCGCTGGAGTTGGTGGTACAGGTGCCCGAGCTGCACAGCCCGGCGCAGGCCGTGCAGCTGGTGTTGCGCAGTGGCAATGCGCCGACCGTACTGGCGCAGGCTCGGCAAGGAGAAGGTCTGCTGCAAGTGCCTTTGACGCAGACCCGTGTGGTCTACACCGCGCAACCGATTGCGCCGCCACCCAAACCCGCCCGCGCACCGGCCGAGCCTTACGTTGCGCCAGCCTACCTGCCGCTGCTGGACAAGCTCAAGGCCACCGCCGAAAACGCCCAGCGCGACCCAGCCAAGCACCTACAGCCCTGGCTGGAGCAGGCGCGTACCTTGGCCCAACACCCCGACCATGCCCAGGCACTGGCGCCGGGCATTACGGCGGTGTTCGCGGATCTGCTGAACCGGTATAACAATGGCCGCAAGCTGGCCCAGTCGGCCACGCTGGTGCGCTACTACCTAGCGCAGGTTTACCCGCTGACCAGCCGCTGGCACGACGACAGCAGCCAGGCCTACAACCAAGGCGTCATGGCCAGCCAAACGCTGGCGTTTGCCATCCACTCCGCCCCAGACCGCGATTTGGTCGAGGGGGTGATGCGCAACCTGGTGGGCACCACGTTCGACCCCGCCAAGCAAACCAACGCCACGCTGATGTACAACTTGGCGTGCTACTACGCCGTGGCCAATGACAAGCCCAAACTGTTGCAAAGCGTGGCCGCCGCCCGGCGCCTGGGCAAACCGGCCGACCAGTTCATGCGCGACACCGACTTTGCTGCGTTCTTGAAAGACGCTGATTTCTTGGCGCAGTTGGCCGCGACGCCCTAGGCTTGCACTACAAGGTGCGCGGCGTTCTGGGCCGCGATGGCCCTGAACGCCTCAGACACCCGCCGGTCGCCCGCAGCGGCCTGCCAAAACCGAATGGCCAAAGCAAGGGCCTGCGGCCATTCGGGCAAGGTAGCGGCCGTAGGCTGCAAGGGGCGCTCGGCAAAGCTGCGCGGCACCAGTTCACCACCCACGGGGGCGTACAGCATGGGAAGCATGTCATAGGCGGGGGCCAAAACCCAGTCGTCATCGTCGAGCAGCAGCGAGATGTTGCCGTAGTGGCGGTCGGTGTTGGCGATGAGAACGCCGTAGGCTTCCAGCAGGCGCAGGGTGCGGGCATCTTGCGGGCGCAAGAGTTCGCGCTGCGCCATGCGGTTGGCGGTGGCGGCCCAGTTGTCCATGGCGCCCACGTATTCCGCGTCATACACCATGAGCGAGACCATACCGATACGGCCTAGACCCTGCGGGTTGCTAGCCCCGATGGGGGCCCGGTCAAAGCGCTCGACCTCCAGAAACACACGGCCTGCGCCGGTGCTGATCCGGCTAACTGCGGCCGCAATGCCAGCGTCCGCCAGCGTTTGCAGGGCAAGGTGTTCGCACACCAATAGGTCGCGCGTGCGCTGGTCAGTTGGCGCGTCGCCGGCTGGTGAAAACTTCACCAACACATGGCGCGCCGTATCAGCGCTGCCAACGAGGGTGCAAAACTTGGGTTGCTCGCCACCGGCAGATGACCCACCCATGCTGCCCTGCATGGCGGCATCCGCCAGTGCGGGGTAATCGTCTGGCGAGGCAACGCGGCTAGCGCGCGCTGGCAGCGTGTGAAAGCGGGCAAAGGCAGGCTCACCCACCACGAGGTTGCCGGGTAGGTCGTCACCGCACAGGGCTAGCGCGCGCAGCACGTCGTCGTCGCTCCAATAGCGCGGGTCGTTGCCCAGTTGTAGCTCGGGATGGGTGCTGGCGAAGGTGCGGCCCATGAAGCCCTGCGGGCGCATGTCGTCCAGAAACCAGGGCAAGCTGTCGAAGCGCTTACTCAGACCGTCTTCTTCATCAATCCACACCGCGCCGCTGGCCAGTGGCACCAAGCGGGCAAACGGGCTAGGCTGGCCTTGCGCGTCAATGCGCATGACCGGGACGCTGCGCCCTACATCGCGCACGGTGCGCGGCAACACGTAGCGTTGCTTGCGCGCGGCGCCGACCTTTTGCACTTCGCCTGACTGGACCAACGGCGCCATGGCCCGCGACACCGTGGGCTGACTCACGCCCAACTGCGCCTGTAACTCCGTGCTGCTGAGCACGCCACCTAGGCGCTGCAGCGCTTGGCGGACAGCAGAGGTAAGGTCGTTGGCGCGGGGCATGAATCATTATATGAATAGATATTTTTAAATCAAATTTGTTTTACAACAACGGCTTATGCCAGTTTATGAATAGATATTTTGAGTAAATTGCGCACCAAGCCAATCGTACCTAGGCGCCTATACGCAAGGGGCGGCGACAATGGCTCCATTCCCACGCGACACCGCTACCAAGGCGACACACCATGACCGACAACTACAAAATTGCCGCAGAAGCCCGCGAAGCCGCGCTGTGCGAACCCTGCCGAGGTATCCAGCGCGACTGGCGCCGCGCCCCGGGCCACGCGGAACTGGTGCAGGGCGAGAACCGCAAAGAGCCGCGTGGCGCGCGCGAAGAGCGCGCCGTGACCGTGACCCGCTACCAGTGCGCCCGCTGTGCCTCTATCTGGGACTACGAAAACGACAAGACCAACCAAAGGGCGGGCTGGTCGCTGCCACGCCGCTAATCCACCACGCACTACCAACCCAAGGACACACAATGTTCAGTCACGTCATGGTCGGGGTCAACGACCTGGAAGCCTCTAGAAAGTTTTACGACGCGCTGTTGGGCACGCTGGGCATTGGCCCCGGTGTTGCCAACGCCAACCGTTTTTTCTACCGCAGCCGCACCGGCAACTTTGGCATCACCACGCCCATCAACGGCGAGCCCGCCTCCTTTGGCAATGGCAGCACGATTGGCTTCAACATGGAGTCGCCCGAGCAGGCCGACGCGTTCCATGCGGCCGGCATCGCCAACGGTGGCACCACTTGCGAAAACCCACCCGGCTGGCGTGATGGCTCGGTCGGCAAGCTGTACTTGGCCTACCTGCGTGATCCGGACGGCAACAAGATCTGCGCGCTGTTTCGGCCACCCAAGGCCTGATTGCAGCCTACCGCCGCACCCCACGCCGTTGCCCGCCTGCGCACCGCGCGGCTGGCGCGCGCCAGCAAGCCGTTTCGGGCACGCGGTGGCTCCACCTTAGCGCACTGCGCGGGCTGCCGCCTGATCTTGAGCCACTGCATCTGCCCCCACCGCCCGGCAGTGCCTGCGCAAGCTGGTGTATGCCTAGTGATGGCCGACATCGAGATGCTCAAGCCCAGCAACACGGGCTGGCTGATTGCCGACGTGGTGCCGGACACTTTCGCCTTTGGCTGGACCCGCACCGAGGTGGACCCGGCGCTGCTGGCGCTATTGGCCGACCCGCAGTGGCAGCCGTATGTGGTTTTCCCCGGTGAGTTTGTGGACCCGGCGCGGGTAGTCACGCAATTGCTCGGGCACACGGGCACCCCGTTGGCGCCGCAATCCCCCGCCGAGCCCAATCACAGTCAGCCTGGCAAACGCCCCTTGTTTATCTTGCTAGACGCCACCTGGCCCGAAGCACGCAAGATGTTTCGCAAGAGCCCCTACCTGGACCGCTTTCCGGTATTGAGCCTAGAGCCCGCGCACATCTCGCGCTACCAGTTGCGCCGCTCCCGCCGCGACGACCATTTCTGCACCAGCGAGGTCGCCGCCCTGTGCCTGGAGTTGGCTGGCGACGCTAGCGCAGCACTGGCGCTGGAAGTCTGGCTAGACGTGTTCAGCCACCATTACCTGGCTGCCAAGAACCAGCGCCCTGCAGAGCTCGAGGGCGAAGCGCACCAGCGACTGCGCGCCCTTACCACGTAGCACACCGGCCCGCCGCGCGGAGGGTTGCGGGCACGCTTTTCAGACCTGAGAACCGTCTTTTCCCGATCGGGAGAAGTTGGCACGTCATTTGCATTCATTCTTGGATACAAGATTGGATGCTTATTTATGGTGCACACACAAACCCCAGACACTGCAACGGCCACGGCCTTGGCGCCCGAGGCTTGGATTGCGCGCCCGGAAACGCCACTGCCGGGCGCGGCGGCAGGCCCTTTGGCGGGATTGCGCTTTGCGGCTAAAGACAATATTGATGTGCTGGGCCTGCCACTGACGGCTGCCTGCCCAGCATTCAGCCGCACCACCACAGCGCACGCCACGGTGGTGCAAAAACTGATGAACGCCGGTGCATCGCTGGCCGGCAAAACCAATCTGGACCAATTTGCCTGCGGCCTCAACGGTACGCGCTCACCCTATGGGGCAGTGCCCAATGCCTTCAACCCTCTGTATGTATCAGGCGGCTCCAGCTCGGGCTCGGCCTATGTGGTGGCCACCGGCCAGGTGGACTTTGCACTGGGTACCGACACCGCCGGTTCGGGCCGGGTGCCTGCGGGGCTCAACAACATCGTGGGGCTCAAGCCCAGCAAGGGCCTGATCAGCACCCATGGTGTACTACCGGCCGCGCACAGCGTGGACTGTGTCTCTATCTTTGCCGGCACCGTGGCCATTGCGGCGCAGGTGCTACAGGCCGCCATGGGGCATGACGTTCAAGACCCGTATTCGCGCAAGCTGGTTTTACATAGCCAGGCGTTTCCCACCCGCTTCCGCTTCGGTGTGCCCAACACCCTGAACTTTGAAGGAGACGCCCAGGCGCAGGCGGCGTTTACCCACGCCATGGCGCGCCTCACCGCACTGGGCGGCACCGCAGTCACGATTGACTACGCACCGCTAGCCCAGGCGGCGACGCTTTTGTACGAAAGCGCGCTGGTGGCGGAGCGCTATGCCGCTATCCGTCCATTTTTTGATGCGCATGAGGCGGATGTGATCGAGCCCGTGCGCAGCATCATTGCCAAAGGGCGCAACTTCAACGCAGCCGACGTGTTCCAGGCGCAAAGCCAATTGCGCGCGCTGGGCCAGGTGGCCGATGCCATGTGGGATGGCATCGACGTCTTGCTGGTGCCCACCGCGCCGACGCACTACACGATTGCCGCCATGCAGGCGGACCCGGTGGTGTTGAACCGGAACCTGGGCGCCTACACCAACTTTGTGAACCTGCTGGACTACGCCGCGCTGTCCGTGCCCAGCAGCCTGCGCGATGACGGCCTGCCGTTTGGCATCACGCTGATTGGCCCCTGCGCCAGCGACTGGCAACTGGCCGACTTGGGCCAGCGCTACCACCACGCCACTGGTCTGCCCTTGGGTGCCACCGGCACGCCGCTGCCAGCGCCCCAGCCGATTGCCGGGTTGCGCGCTGAGCCCAGCGTGCGGGTGGCTGTGGTGGGTGCCCACCTGTCGGGCATGCCGCTGAACAGCCAGCTCACCGAGCGCGGAGCGCGCCTGCTCACTACCGCCGAAACGGCGCCGCACTACCGGTTTTTCGCCCTGCCCGGCACCACGCCGCCCAAGCCCGGCCTGCTGCGCGTGGCCGACGGTACCGGCGGGCGCATTGCGCTGGAAATCTGGGAAATGCCCGCCGCTCACTATGGCTCGTTCGTGGCACTGATTCCTGCACCGCTAGGCATTGGCACGCTGCAACTTGCTGACGGCAGCAGCGTGCAGGGCTTTGTCTGCGAAGCCCTGGCCACGCAAGGCGCCACCGACATCACCCATCTGGGCGGCTGGTGCACCTACATCGCATCACTCAAAGCCTGAACCTGCGTCCTCTTTTTCCTTTCACTTTCGGAGAACACCATGACTGACAAAGCCACACCATCGCACGCCACAGCCTCACGCCGCCAGATTCTGCAAGCCGGTGCCGCTGCCACGGTGACCGGTCTTTTGGGCGGCGCACCCGCCATCGTGCGCGCCCAATCGGGCCCCAAGATCCGCATTGGCTATTGGCCCATTGCCGCCGGCCTGCCGTTTTACGCCGCCGTAGAGCTGGGCTACTTCAAAGAAGCCGGTCTGAACGTGGAGGTCTTGAAGTTTGCCGGCGCCCAGCAAATCATGGAAGCCATGCTCTCCGAGCGTTGCGACGGCAGCGCCAACGGCACCGGCTCGGCCAACATTGCCATTGGTGAAATCGCGGCGCCCGGTACATTCAAAATCTTCTGCTCCAACCCCAGCAACGTCAAAAACGTGCTGGACGAAGTCATTGTTCCGGTGGCCAGCCCGGCCAAGACCATTGCCGACCTCAAAGGCAAGCGCATTGGAAGTGGCCCCGGCATTCAAAACGTGACACTGGCCAAAACCGTATTGGAGCGTGGTGGTGCCACCGGCGCCACCGTGGTCGAACTGCCCATTGGCCAGCACGTGGCGGCCCTGGCCGCAGGTCAGCTCGACGGCTGCTACACGCTGGAGCCCACTGGCACCATTGGCCGCCTCAACGGCACCACACGCACGCTGGAAGCGGGTGTGATCGCGCACTATGTGCTGGGCGACCCGATGGCACCCTGGTTTGGCGGCTCGGCGTCGCTGACGGGCGCCTTCATCAAGCAATACCCCAACGAAGCCAAAAAATACATTGCCGCCTATGGCAAGGGCGTGGCCTATGTGCGCGCCAAGTCGGCCGAGGCGCGCCAGTACCTGAAAAACTACACCGCCATTGAAGGCCCCCTCACAAGTGAAGTGCCGCTGGCGGCGTACATGATGCACAACGAATTCACGCCAGCGGATGTCGCGCATTTCCAAAAATTCTTCGACCTGTTCTCTGACAAGGGAATCTTCAGCTCGCGCCTGATGGTCGACAGCATGCTCTACAAGGGATAAGTACCATGGCCGCCCAACCCTGGTCCCCACCCGCCGCAAGTGCTCCCACCGCGCCACCGGGCCCGCCGCAGTGGGAGCGTTTGGTGCCCTTTATCGGCCCCGTCGTCTTGTTCATTCTGTGGGATTTGGTGGTGCGCACCGGCCTGATTAAGGCCCTGCTGCTGCCGCCGCCGCTGGATGCACTGGGAGCATTGGTGCATGGGCTCTGGGGTGGCCCGTTGTTGAAAGACTTTGCGGTCACGGTGTGGCGCACGGTGCAGGCCTTCCTGATTGCTGCAGCCGTCGGGCTGCCACTGGGCGTACTGCTGGGCAGCAACGAGCGCGCCTACCGCAGCGTGGAGTTCTTGATTGACTTCTTCCGCTCAACGCCGTCGTCGGCACTCATCCCGTTGTTCCTCATGATTTTTGGTGTCTCCGACATCAACAAGGTGGCAATTGCGGCGTTTGGCGCGTTCCTCATCGTGGTGTTCAACAGCGCATACGGCGTGATCAATGCGCGCAAGCAGCGCGTCATGGCGGCCAAGGTCATGGGGGCCAGCCGCTGGCAAATTTTCAAAGACGTCTTGGTGTGGGAAAGTCTGCAGCCTAGCTTTGTCGGTCTGCGGTCGGCCGTGTCCATGGCGCTGGTGATTGTGATCGTGGCCGAGATGTTCATTGGCGCCGACAGTGGGCTGGGCAACCGCATCATCAACTCGCAACAGGTCATGAACGTGCGCGACATGTACGCCTCCATTCTGGCGGCCGGCGCACTGGGTTACGGGCTCAACATTCTTTTCCTCATGGCCGAACGTCGCATCGTGCACTGGAGTGGGCGATGACAGAAGTACTTAATGCTCCCGTCATCGCTGACGTGCCTGCGCCCGCCTTTGTGCCGGGCCCGGCGGGCACCCACATCACCATCCGTGGCCTGACCAAATACTTTGCCGGTTGGCCGCTGTACGAGAACTTCGACCTGGACATCCCCAAGCACAAGATCGTGTCGGTGTTCGGGCCCAACGGCTGCGGCAAGTCCACGCTGATCAACATGATTGCCGGTCTGGTGCCCATCGACAGTGGCGAGATTTTGTTCGACGGCAAGAGCCTCAAAGACACCAAGATTGGCTACGTGTTCCAGAACTACCGCGAGGCTATGTTTCCATGGATGCGCACCATCGACAACATTGCCTACCCGCTCAAGCTGGAGGGGAAAAGCAAAGCCGAGGTGGACCGTCGCATGGCGGAATTGGTGGCGTCTTTCGACGTCAAGTTTGACCTGAACCGCTACCCCTATGAACTGTCTGGCGGGCAACAACAAACTGCTTCCATCATGCGGGCGCTGGCCAACCACCCCGAGGTGCTGTTTCTGGACGAACCCTTTTCGGCACTGGACTTCGAGATGACCTTGTTTATCCGCGAGAAGCTGCAAGAGGTGTTCATGCAGACCGGCACCACCATGCTGCTGGTCTCGCACGACTTGGAAGAAGCGGTCTACCTGGCCGACGAGGTGCTGCTACTCACCAAGCGCCCCACCAAGGTGGCCGAAATCTTGCGTTACGACGAAGCCCGCCCCCGCACGGTGGAAACGCTGTCGGAGCCGGGTTTCATTCAGGCCAAGAAACGCAGCCTGGAGATCTTTCAGCGGGAGGTGCGCCGGTGACCGAAAACGAAGCCCTGATCTATGTGCGTGCCAGCGCGGCTGTGTTGCGCCTGCCACTGGACGACGAGCAGGTGGTACGCGTGGCCGCCCATCTGCAGCGCTCCGCGACGCTGGCACAGCTGTTGGACGCTGTAGACATGCCACCCGAGTTGGAATTGGCCGAAATTTATCGTCCAAGTGCGCTACAGCCCTCGTCCAATCGGCGTGAACAGCTATGAAAACCGTAGCACTAGGCACCGCGCAAATTGCCCGCCAGGTGGCAACTGGTGAGCGCAGCGCCGCTGAAGTGCTGGAAGACTGCATCGCCCGCATTGAAGCCACCGACACCCGCGTCAACGCGTTCACCTCCAAGGGCTACACCCGGGCGCGGGCCGAGGCCGCAGCGATTGATGCGCGCCGGGCCCGTGGCGACACCTTGCCCCTGCTGGCCGGGGTGCCCTATGCGGTGAAAAACCTGTTCGACATGCAGGGCGAGGTCACGCTGGCGGGCTCCAAGATCAACCGCAGCCACGCGCCCGCCCAGCAAGACGCCTTTTTGGTGCAGCGCATGCAGGCGGCCGGCGCTGTGTTGCTGGGCGGTCTCAACATGGACGAGTACGCCTACGGTTTCACCACCGAAAACAGCCACTACGGCCCCTGCAACAACCCGCATGACGGACGCCGCAGTGCGGGCGGTTCGTCGGGCGGCTCTGGCGCTGCCATCGCCGCCGGCCAAGTCCCGATTGCGCTGGGCTCAGACACCAATGGCTCCATCCGGGTGCCCGCATCGTTCTGCGGGGTGTGGGGGCTCAAACCCACGTTTGGCCGCCTGTCGCGCCGCGGCAGCTACCCCTTTGTGCACAGCATTGACCACCTAGGGCCACTGGCGGATTCGGTGGAAGGGCTGGCGTGGTCGTATGACGCCATGCAGTGCCCCGACGCGCTGGACCCGGGTTGCCATGCCACCCAGGTCGAGGCGGTCACGCCTTTACTGCGCCAGGGCACGGCGGGCTTGCGCATTGGCCTGTTGGGCGGCTACTTTCACGACAACGCCACACCGCCAGCCCGCGCGGCAGCCATGGCCGCCGCCAAGGTGCTGGGTGCCACCGACCTGGTGGAATGGCCCGACGCTGCGCTAGGCCGCGCCGCCGCTTTTCTAATCACCGCCAGCGAAGGCGGCAGTCTGCACCTGGACGACCTGCGCACACGGCGCAACGACTTCGAACCGCTGTCGGTCGACCGCTTCACCGCCGGGGCCTTGCAGCCGGTGGCTTGGTACCTGCAAGCCCAGCGCTTTCGCCGCCTGTACCGTGACCGGGTCAATGCCCTGTTCCAGCAGTGGGATGTGTTGCTGGCCCCGGCCACGCCGGTCAGCGCGCCCCTCTTGGGCACCGAGTTTTTGGAGATCAACGGCCAGCAGTTGCCCTGCCGCCCTTCCATCGGGCTGTTGACGCAACCTGTGTCGCTTGCGGGCTGCCCCGTGGTGGCCGCACCGCTGTGGCCCGACGACACCGGTGGCATGCCCATCGGGGTGCAAATCATCACCGCGCCCTGGCGCGAAGACCTGGGTTTGCGCGCCGCCATGGCCTTGCAAATGGCGGGGCTAGCCCGCACCAAGGAGGCTGCACTGTGAGCATTACCGCACTGCCTCTGGCCACCAACCTGCCCGATGTCGTAGCCGAAGTGGAAGCCGTGTTCGCGCGCTACGAAACCGCCTTGGTCAGCAACGACGTGGCGGTACTGGACGAACTGTTCTGGGACAGCCCCCACACGCTGCGCTATGGCGCCACTGAAAACCTCTACGGCTATGACGCCATCCAGGATTTCCGCGCTGGGCGTCCCGCCCAAGGGCTGGCGCGCGAGCTGCTGCGCACCGTCATCACCACCTACGGCAATGACTTCGCCAGCGCCAACTGCGAGTTCCGCCGCCTGGGCAGCGGCAAAACCGGCCGCCAAAGCCAGACCTGGATGCGCACGCCAATGGGCTGGCGCGTGGTGGCCGCGCACGTCAGCTGGCTGGCTGAGCCCTGAACCTGCGCACGGACACCCCCCAACCCGATTCCTTCCCGCCTGTCTTTCACCCCCCAACCCACCCTGAACCGGAGAGAACCATGAGCCTGACATCCTTGAACCGCCGCGACTCCCTGAAATCGCTGGCCGCCTTGGGCGCCGCCAGCCTGAGCCCGTTGGCTTTTGCGCAAAAGCCACTGACCGTGGGCGTGATCTACGTCGGTCCGCGCGACGACTTTGGCTACAACCAGGCCCAGGCCGAAGCCGCTGCCGAGCTGAAAAAGATGCCCGGCATCAAGGTGGTGGAAGAAGAGAATGTGCCCGAAACTGCCGCCGTGCAAAAAACCATGGGCGGCATGATTTCGCAGGACGGCGCTTCCCTGCTATTCCCCACCTCCTACGGTTACTTTGACCCGCACATTCTGGCCATGGCAGCCAAGTACCCCGACGTGCGTTTTGCCCATTGCGGTGGCCTGTGGACCGAGGGAAAGCACCCCAAAAACGTAGGCAGTTTCTTTGGCTACATCGACGAATGCCAGTACCTCAATGGCGTGATCGCCGGCCACATGAGCAAGAGCGGGAAAATTGGGTTTGTCGCCGCCAAGCCCATTCCCCAGGTGCTGCGCAACATCAATGCCTTTTTGATGGGTGCGCGCTCGGTCAAGCCCGGCATTACCTGCAGCGTGATCTTTACCGGTGATTGGTCGATGGCGGTAAAAGAAGCCGAGGCCACCAATAGTTTGGCCGACCAGGGTGTGGACGTGTTCACCATGCACGTGGACGGCCCCAAGGTGATCGTGGAAACCGCAGCCAAGCGCGGCAAGATGGTGTGCGGCTACCACGCCTCACAAGCCAAACTCGCACCGCAGGCCTACCTCACCGGCGCCGAGTGGAACTGGCTCACCGCCTACAAAACGGTGATCGATGCCGCCAAGTCCGGCAAACCCCACCCCAACTTCTTGCGCGGCGGACTCAAGGATGGCTACGTCAAAACCTCGCCTTACGGCAGCATGGTGACCGACCCCGCCAAGAAAATGGCCGATGGCATCAAGGCCCAAATGATGGCGGGCAAGTTCGACATCTTCAAAGGTCCGCTCAAGGACAACAAGGGCAACGTCGTGATTCCCGCAGGCACCGTACTGGGCCAGACCGATCTCAAGCTCGAAGGCATGAACTACCTCGTCGAAGGCGTCATCGGTTCCATCTAAGCCAGCACCGAGCGCACCATGCACAGCACACTGAAAGACATTCTCTTGCCGACTGCGGCAGTGGCCTTGGCACTGTTGTTGTTTGGTGGCTTTGTCAGCTTTGCCGGGGTGAATCCGGTGGACGTTTGGCTCACGCTGTTCAAGGGTGCGTTTGGCGACTGGTTTTCTTGGCAAAACACGCTGCAACGCGCTGCGCCCTTGATGCTCACCGCGCTGTGTGTCGCCATACCGGCGCGCGCGGGCTTGGTCATCATTGGGGGTGAGGGGGCATTGGTGCTGGGCGGCTTGGCCTGTGCGGCCGTGGCCCAAGCTGTGCCACTGCCTGGCAACCTGCTGGGCACGGCCTTGGTGTGCGCCGCTGGCGCACTCGCAGGGGCGCTGTGGATTGCCTTGGCCGGCTGGCTGCGGCAATACCGCGGCATCAACGAAACCATCAGCAGCTTGCTGTTGGCCTACATTGCCATCGGCATCTTCAAACACTTGGTGGAAGGGCCGTTGCGCGACCCGGCCAGCTTGAACAAACCCTCCACTTACACCTTGGATGCCGGTCTGCTGATGGGTGGCATCGGTGGCTCGGACGTGCACTGGGGCTTTGTGCTGGGTCTCATCGCCTGCGCAGGCCTCGGGCTGTGGCTAGGGCAAACCGCGTCGGGCTTTGCAGTGCGCGTCGTGGGCGGCAACCCCCGCACGGCGCAACTGGTGGGCTTGCCAGCCTCGCGCTTGGTCATTCTGGCCTGTGCGCTGGGCGGCGCGTGCGCGGGCTTGGCCGGTGCGGTGGAGGTCGTCGCTGTGCACACCAATGCCAATGCCTCGCTGATTGCGGGCTATGGCTACGCCGGCATTCTGGTGGCCTTTATTGGGCGGCAGAACCCCTGGGCCATCGTGCCAGTGGCGATTGTTTTTGGTGGCTTTGGCGCTGCGGGCAGCCTGCTGCAACGCCGCCTGGGCCTGCCCGATGCCTCCGTACTGGTGTTGCAGGGTATTGCCTTTGTTTTGATTTTGGCCAGTGAGGCCCTGCGCGACATCGACTGGTCGCGCGCGCTGCAGCGCCTGTGGCAGCTAACAGGCAAAGAGCCAACGACCGACGACACCACGCGCGAGGAGAAAACGGCATGACTGCAGACCAATGGATTGCCTTGTTCGCCGGCCTCATCGGCGGCGCCCTGCGCGTGGGCGTGCCGTTCTTGTTTGTCAGTTTGGGCGAATGCCTGACGGAGAAGTCGGGGCGCATCAACCTCGGACTGGAGGGCGTTTTGGTGCTCTCGGCCATGGCGGCTTTTGGTGGTGCCTACGCCAGCGATTCGGCCTGGATCGGCGTGCTGTGCGGCGCGTTGGCCGGCGGCCTGCTTGCGGCACTGCATGGCTTGCTGTGTGCGCTGCCACGGGTCAATGATGTCGCCACCGGCATTGCGCTCATGCTACTGGGCACGGGGCTGGCGTTTTACCTCGGCAAACCGCTGATCCAGCCCCAAGCACCTCAGATTGCGGCCATCGCGCTGGGCGGCTGGAGCGAATCTGCGGCCATCCGCTCTGCGCTGAACGTGAATGCCTTGTTGCCGGTCGGCTTGCTGCTGGCGGTGGCCTTGGCCTGGGGCTTCAAAACCACGCGCCTTGGCTTGCTGGTGCGCATGGCCGGAGACTCGGCCCACGCTGCGCGCGCGCTGGGCTATTCGGTCAACGGCATCCGCCTAGCAGCCACCACGGTGGGCGGCATGATCGCCGGCCTGGGCGGTGCCAGTCTCACCTTGTTTTACCCAGGCAGCTGGAACGAAGGCATCTCCAGCGGGCAGGGGCTGATCGCCGTGGCGTTGGTGATTTTTGCGCGTTGGAGCCCACTGCGTTGCATTACAGCCGCCGCTTTGTTTGGCGGCGCGGGCGCGCTGGGGCCTGCCCTGCAGTCCGCCGGCATAGGCTGGGGCTACCACCTCTTCAACACCTTTCCCTATGTACTCACGCTCGCCATTTTGGTGATCACCTGCAAGCCCAACCAAGTGGTGCAGGGCAGCCCGGGCGAGCTGTCATCGGCAAAGTAATTCGAGTCCCAGCATGCCTACACACGTACACGCCAACCCCTACGCCTGGCCCTGGAACGGAGATCTTCGCCCGGGAAACACCGCGCTGCTGGTGATCGACATGCAGATTGATTTCTGCGGTCCCGGCGGCTATGTGGACAACATGGGCTACGACATTGCGCTGACGCGCGCACCCATTGCACCACTGCAGCGCCTGATGGCGCGCATGCGCGCGCTGGGCTATGCGGTGATGCACACGCGCGAAGGCCACCGCCCTGACTTAGCCGACCTGCCAGCCAACAAGCGCTGGCGCTCGCAGCAGATTGGCAAGAACGGCATTGGCATTGGCGACGCAGGCCCCTGTGGCCGCATTCTGGTGCGCGGCGAGCCGGGCTGGGAGATCATTCCCGAACTGGCACCGCTGCCCGGTGAGGTGGTGATCGACAAACCCGGTAAAGGCTCCTTCTACGCCACCGACCTGGAGCTGGTGCTGCACACCCGTGGCATCACCAACCTGATCCTCGCGGGTATCACCACCGACGTGTGTGTGCACACCACCCTGCGCGATGCCAACGACCGGGGCTTTGAATGCCTGCTACTGAGCGACGGCACGGCGGCCACTGACGTGGGCAACCACGACGCCGCGCTGAAGATGATCACCATGCAAGGCGGCGTGTTTGGAGCCCACGCGACGACCGACGCCCTGCTAGAGGTACTCCAATGAGCGAACTCATCCCCCCACCCCGCCCCGCCACCGGTGCCATGGCGCTGGAGACCTATGCGCTGACCAAGCGCTTTGGCAGCTTCACCGCCATGGACCAGGTCAGCATGCGGGTCGAGCCCGGCACCGTGCACGCGCTGCTGGGCGAGAACGGCGCCGGCAAAAGTACGCTGGTGAAGTGTGTGGCCGGTTTTCAGCGACCCGACGGCGGCGGCATCATGATCGACGCGCGCGAACAAAGCATTGCCAATCCAGTGGCCGCGCGGGCGCTGGGCATTGGCATGGTGTACCAGCACTTCACGCTGGCACCGGGCATGACGGTGGCTGAGAACCTGCTGTTGGCGGGCAACCAGATTCCGGCACTGGTGAACTGGAAAGCCAAGCGCGCCGAACTGCAGGCTTTTTTGGCCACCACACCGTTCCAGCTGGATCTGGACGCACGCCCATCCGAGTTGGCGGCAGGCGAAAAACAAAAGCTGGAGCTACTCAAACAGCTCTACCTGCAACCGCGCCTACTGATTTTGGACGAGCCCACATCGGTACTGACACCGCAAGAGGCCGACGACGTGCTGGGCCATGTACGCGATCTGGCCCACGCTGGGCAATGCTCGGTCATCATCATCACCCACAAGTTCCGCGAGGTGATGGCCTATGCCGATGCGGTGACGGTGCTGCGCCGTGGCCGCGCCGTACACCACGCCCGCGTGCAGGACACCCACCCCAGCGCGCTGGCCCAGGCGATGATGGGTGAAAGCGGTGGCAACGCCCCTACTTTAGAGTCAAATCGACCTGTAGCCCCCGTAGATATTGCGCAAGCAGCTTCTGAATTGATAGCAAATTCCAAACCGACCGCATTGCAGGTAGAAGACTTGCGCACCATGGGCGACCGCGGCAAGCTGGCGCTAGACGGCGTCAACTTGGCCGTACGGGCCGGCGAAATTTTGGGCATTGCCGGGGTCTCTGGCAATGGCCAGCGCGAGTTGGTGGAGGCCTTGGTGGGCCAGCGCCCACGGCTCGGCGGCACGGTGCAGGTTACCGGCCAACCCTATGCCGCCACGCGCGCGGACAACCACCGCCTCAAGGTGCGCAGCCTGCCTGAAGAGCCGCTGCGCAATGCCTGCGTGGGCGACTTGTCCGTGTCGGACAACATGGCCTTGCGCGACTTTGACCAGCCCCCGTTGTCACGCAATGGCCTGCTGCGCAAGTCCGCGTGGCGCAGCCGCGCACGCGACTGGATTGCCGACCTGGGCGTCAAAACCCAGGGCGAAGACGCCCCGATCCGCAGCCTGTCGGGCGGCAACGTGCAGCGCGCCGTGCTGGCGCGCGAGCTGGCCGGCGACATCAATGTGCTGATTGCCGCCAACCCGGTCTTTGGCTTGGATTTTTCGGCCGTGGCGGATATCCACCTGCGCCTTCGCCAGGTGCGGGACCGTGGCGCCGGGGTGCTGTTGATCAGCGAAGACCTGGACGAGCTACTGGAGCTGGCCGACCGCATTGTGGTGATGAGCGAAGGCCGCGTGGTGTTTGAAACCACGGCCGCCCAAGCCGACCGCCAAGTTCTGGGTGCCCACATGGGCGGCGGCCATGCCGGACACCACGACGAACCGGCCACCCTTCCTCCCCTTACCGAGGCCACTGCATGAGCACCCCATCTTCCGCACCCTTGCAAGTCAGCGCCTTGCCCTTTGCGTTCGCACTCACCCCTGCCCGTGCGGCCTTGGTCATCATCGACATGCAGCGCGATTTTGTGGAGCCCGGTGGGTTCGGCGAAAGCCTGGGCAACGACGTGTCGCTGCTACAGGCCATCATCCCGGCCTGCCAGCGCGTGCTGGCCGCCTGGCGCGCCCAAGGTGGTCTGGTGGTGCACACACGCGAGGCGCATTTGCCCGACCTGTCTGACTGCCCGCCCGGCAAGCGCAACCGCGGCAACCCGACCCTGCGCATTGGCGACGTTGGCCCGATGGGCCGCGTGCTGGTGGCGGGCGAGCCGGGCAACCAGATCATTCCTGAGCTGGCACCGGTCGATGGAGAAATCGTCATCGACAAACCTGGCAAGGGCGCTTTCTACGCCACCGGCCTGCAAGAGATGCTGCACGAACGGGGAATCACGCAGCTGCTATTCATGGGCGTGACCACCGAGGTGTGCGTGCAAACGTCGATGCGAGAAGCCAATGACCGGGGCTTTGAAGCCCTGCTGCTGGAGGATTGCACGGAGAGTTACTTCCCCGCATTCAAGGCGGCCACCGTGGCAATGGTCCACGCGCAGGGCGGCATCGTGGGCTGGACCGCACCCAGCGCTGCGCTATTACAGGCACTGGGCCACTAAGGGCGGGCCAGAACGCTGATAGAGTTTGGCCCGATGCCAACCACAACCCGATCTGCCAAACCCCCGGCGCCCGCCGCGTCTGTCGCACCGTCCACCGAGCGGCGCTCGCGCGCTGACGAGGTCTACGCCCAACTCAAGGCCGACGTGGGCGAGTTCCGCTTGGTACCCGGCGATCGCTTTACAGAAAACGAAATCAGCGAGCGCTTGGGCGTATCGCGCACGCCGGTGCGCCAGGCGCTGACCCGGCTGCAGCAAGAGGGCTTGGTCGAGGTGCTGTTTCGCAGTGGCTGGCGCGTACTCCCATTTGACTTTGACCAGTTTGACCAGCTGTACGACCTGCGCATGGTGCTGGAGTCGGCTGCCGCCCACACGCTGTGCGAAGACAACACACCGCACCGCCCCATCAACTACGCGCTGCTGGACCAACTCAGCGCCATTTGGTTGGTGCCGGTGGCCCAGCGCAGCACCGACACCCAGCAGGTCAGCCAGTGGGACGAGGCTTTTCACACCACGCTGGTGGCCGCGGCCGGCAATGTGGAGATCGCCCGCGTCCACCGCGACGTGACCGACCGCATCCGCATTATTCGCCGGCTGGACTTTACCCAGCAAGCGCGCATAGAAGCCACCTACGAAGAGCACGGTGAAATTCTCAAGGCGATTTTGCGCAAGCGCGGCGACCAGGCCACCATGCTGCTGCGCGCCCACATTGGCAGCAGCCAGACCGAGGTACGCAAGATCACCCTGCACCAGGTGCATATGGCGCGCCAGCGCGCGGGCAGTGGCAGCTAACGCAGACTGCGACTAGCCCACCTTGCGGAAGGTAACGTTCACGCGCCGTCGCCCCAGCAAAACGTGGTCGCCCTCGGCCACCGGCAGCACGCCGTGAAACGCCAGCCGCGCGGGGCCGCCCCACACCACCACGTCGCCGTGGGCCAAGCGGTAGCGCTGGGTTGCGCCAGTGCGCTCTAGCCCGCCAAACAAAAAGGTGGCGGGCAGGCCCAGCGAAAGCGAAACCACCGGCGCACGCAGGTCGCGTTCGTCGCGGTCTTGGTGAAGACCCAGCTTGGTACCGGGCAGATACTGGTTGACCATGCAGGAGTCAGGCACAAAGTCCGGATAGCCCGCCTCGGCTGCAGCACGCACCGCAAAGTCCATCAGGCACGGGGGCATGGCCGGCCAGGGTTGCCGGGTACCGGGGTTGCTGGCGGCGTATCGATAACCACCGGGTTCAGACACCCAGCCCATGCTGCCGCAGCGCGTGGTCTGGATGGACATGGTGTAGCCGCCCGGCGTTTGCAGGTGGCGCAGCGGCGCTTGGGCGATGACCGCCTCTATCGCCTCCAGTATCTGCACATCGTCCGCACGGCCCAGGCCGCGCAGTAGCACCGCACCGGGTGCCAACTCGGTGCGCAAGGCGTCTATCGGCAGAGGCAGGTCGTCAAACAGGTCCACGGGGCGGTTGAAGAGGTTTACATCCGGCCTTGCTGCCGCAGCAGCTGGGCGCGCTCGCGAATACCGGTTTGGCCACGGTGCAAAGCGTCCTCACTGGTGTGTACCGAATACGGCCCCATGAACAACTCGTGCGGGTGGTGCACGCCCGAGCCGAGCACAAAGGCCGTGTCGGTTTGCGCTTCAAACGCTATCGCGCCACCGGCTTCGTCAAACACCGCCAAATCGCCCGTGCGCAGCGCGGCGGGCGCGGACAGGATGCCTTCGCCCACCGCAGCCCAGGCCACGGTGTGGCCCGTCGGAGGCACAAAGCGCCATGTCTCCCCCGCCTTCAGGTGCACGCCCAAGTAGGTCATGTTGGAGGGTGCGGGGATGGCACTCGACTGGCCTTCGTAGGCACCCAGCAACACGCGCGCAGGGCCGACGTGCGGCACGCTTTCAGGCACCAAGTAAATGCTGTGGGCCTCGGCCAACTCCAGCTCCGGCGGCATCGCCACCCAAAGCTGAAAGCCCAGCACGCGCTCGGTGTTGTCGGGAGCGCCGGTGTGCCACACGCCGCCGCCCGCCATCATCCATTCCACACCGCCATTGGGCAGCACGCCCCGCGCGCCGTGTTCGCCGGTGGTGTCTTCGTAGGCGGTCTGGCCGGCCATCAGATACGTCAGTGTGGCGATACCCGAATGAGGATGCATGCCAAAACGCGGAGGCTCTGCGCCAGCCGCGACCTCGAACCGATCCAGGAAGATGAAGGGCTTGAGCAGCTCACCGAGGTCGCCAGGGCTGACCAAGCGGGTGATGGGGCCATGGCTGCTGCCGCGCGTGCGGTGCACGATGGGGCGTTGGACAGCAACTTCGGGGGTGGCGACTTCAGACATGGCAATCTCCTTTAACGGTGCATCAAGCGATGGCTTGAAGGTAATGGCGCACCCGCTATTTGGGTAGGTGCCAGCCTCGGGTTTCACTGTCTCGTTTGTAAGCGCAATCAACGCAGAAGGCCAGTTACAGGCCTCTTTCCACCATGTCCAACAAGCGCTGGCCAAACATCTCGAAATGCGGGCCAACGGGCGTGGCCAGCGGGCCGTCCATCACCAGCATAGCCAGCCCATGCACCGCCGACCAGGCCAAGATTTCGGTACCCGGGCGGCGCTCGGCGGGCATGACCCCCGCTTGCACCAACAAGTCAACCGCGCCGCACAACAGCTCATAGGGATTGCGCCCTCCGGGGCCGGCGGTAGGCCACTCGGGCGTGGCTTGGAGCAGGCGATCTGACTTGGCAAAGGCCGTCAAAAACAGGCCCGGCTCGGCCTGGGCAAAGCGCAGATAGCCCGTCCCAACAGCGCGCACGCTGGCACGTGCATGTTCGACAGGCGCAAGGTCTGCTGGCAAGGCGGCCAGCGTCGCTTCCATCGCCTGGGCCACGGCGCTAAGTGCCGAGGCGCGCACTGCCAGCAACAGCGCCTGCTGGTTTTCAAAATGGCGGTAGGCGGCATTGGGCGCCACACCGGCTCGGCGGGTGACTTCACGCAGGACCACCGCCGAAGGGCCGCCACTGCGGGCCAGCGCAATACCCGCCTCCAGCAGCGCCCGACGCAGATCGCCATGGCGGTAGGTTTCACGGGCGGGAGGGGGCTTGGGCGAAGGCATAGCAACTTAATGTGGACACTGTTTATTATCTTTGCTATTTTTAAGGATTGAGAATTAAAATGTGAGTGAAGAAGTAGTGTATTTTTAAGAGAAGGGGAGGAAGAAAGTAGGATTATTTTTCTTGTTTGCTGACGAGGAAATATTTATTTATTTTGTAGGTTTATAAAAAATTAGTAGACCACCCAAAAAAACAAATTGGGGCCCACAAAAAGGGGGGTTCAACCGCTTTGAGGGATTGAGGCATGGCGAGGGATTGGTATGTGGGGCTTGGGGGGGTGAATCGATTTGTCTTTGGTTGGGTAATAGGAATAAGGCAGCGCCTATTTGTATTCATGAGATGGGGTGGGGGGAGTAGTTTATAAGAGGGAGGGGGGGGGGGTGTGAGGGGGGGAGGAGGCGTGGGTTGTTCGCGGTGGGAAGGGGGATGGGGGGGATGGAAAAGGGGAAGAAAGGAGGTGTAGGTAGAATTTTTTGCGATTATCTTGATCTGGTGGGGGTTTTTTTTGTTCCTGGTGGGGGAGGCGGGATAAATTTAAAGAAATGTGTATATGTTTAAGCTTCGGGGGGTCTAAGGGGGGGGTGGGGGGGTGGGGGGATTTGGTTTTAAATGGAGGTTTGGTTTGTTTTTGGGGGGGGTTGGGATTTTTTGGGGTTTTTCTTTTGTAATGATTTTTTAGTGGTTGGGGGGAGGGGGGGGGGGGATGGGTGGGGGTTTTTGAAATGGATGATGAAGGTAAGTACACTATTGATAAAATCATATAGGAAAGAAAAAAGGGAATTGAGGGGAAAGGAGGGAGAGAGAAAAGAGAAGAAAAAAGCCGTGAGGGCATAGTGGAGACATTTTTTCAGGGGTATACGATCTATAAACCCTCTTGGTTATAAAAAAAAAGCAGGCCAAGGGCACGGGGGGAGCGGGACGCAGGCCCATGGTCGTTGTCGGTGCCGAAGCGGTCCCTCGCCAAAGAACTTGAAAAAACAAAAGATCGATTTGAGTGTTCGGAAAAGGGGGTAAGAGTTGTATAAAATTAACAAATGAGACCATATATTATTTTAAAATAAAAAAATAATAAAGATGAGGGGGTAAAGTATGGGGGGAGAGGGGATTGATGAGAATATGTTATCTGATAGTCTTAGCTCGGGGTGCGAAAATTTTTTAACTCATCCATGAAGGTAATTCTGCATTTTATGCATTATATCCTTCTTTGTGTACGGTGTACACAACTTGTGGTCGTATGCCTTATTTCCCCCAAGGAGACCCCATGAAAGTAGAGCCCTACCTGTTCTTCAACGGCCGCTGCGAGGAGGCCATGGCCTTCTACCAAGCAGCGCTGGGCGCGGAAGTGATTTTTCAAATGCGCATGAACGAAGCACCCGACCCGCCACCACCCGGTGCCATTCCGGCGGGGTTTGAGGACAAGGTCATGCATGCCACCCTGCGCATCGGCGAGCTGGACGTGATGGTGTCGGACGGCAATAGCGACATGCAGCCCAGCTTCAAGGGGTTTTGTCTGTCGCTGAGTGTGGACACCCCCGAAGAAGCCCAGCGTCGCTTTGAAGCGCTGCAGCAAGGCGGTAAGGTCACGATGCCGATGGGCAAAACCTTCTGGTCTCCAGCCTTTGGCATGGTGGAAGACCAGTTTGGTGTCGGCTGGATGGTGATCGTGCCAACCCCCAACTAAGGCAACCCCATGATCATCGCTCTTGTCCTGATCGCCCTCGTACTGGGCCTCTTGGCCTATGCGTCCACCAAGCCGAACCAGTTGCATGTGGAGCGCTCTATCCGTATCCAGGCTTCTGCAGAAACGATCTTTCCCTACCTCAACGACTTCCGCCACTGGGACCGTTGGACGCCCTACAACAAAGACCCCGCTATGCAAAAACACTACAGCGAAAACACGGTGGGCGTGGGCGCGCACTACGCCTGGGAAGGCAATAAACAGGTAGGCAAAGGAGAGATCAGCATCCGCGAGTCAGAAAGGCCCAGCCGGGTGGTGATGGACCTGCACATGATCAAACCCTTTGAGGGACGCAACGTGGCCAGCTTCCACCTCGTGCCCGATGGCGACGCTACGCGCGTGACCTGGAGCCTGGACGACAAGCACACGCTGATGCACAAGACCATGTCGCTGGTGATGAACTTTGACCAACTGATTGGTCGCGATTTTGAAGTGGGCCTGTCACGGCTCAAGTCCACCCTCGAAACATTGGAGACCACACCATGAAGCAAACCTACCAAGGCAGCTGCCACTGCGGCCAAATCGCCTTCGAGGTGGAAGGCGAACTCACCGGTGCCACGGAATGCAACTGCTCGATCTGCCAGCGCAAGGGCACGCTCATGTGGTTTGTGCCACGCGCACAACTGCGCCTGAAGACGCCCGCCGACGCGATGCGCAGCTACACCTTCAACAAGCACGTCATCCAGCACCAGTTCTGCCCTACCTGCGGCATGCATCCGTTTGGCGAAGGCAAGGCGCCCGACGGCAGCGCCATGGCGGCGGTGAACATCCGCTGCCTCGAGGGCGTAGACCTTCGCGCCATTCCGGTACACCAATACGACGGCCGCGCCCTATGAGTGCGGCGCAGCTGCAGGCCGACCAGCGCTGGCCCGCACTGATTTTGCTGTGCCTGGGCGAGTTGATGATCGTGTTGGACACGACCATCGTCAACGTGGCACTGCCCTCGATCCAGGCTGATTTGCGCTTTAGCGAAACCGCGCTGGTATGGGTGGTCAACGCCTACATGCTGACCTTTGGTGGCTTTCTGCTGCTGGGCGGTCGGCTGGGGGATTTGTACGGGCATCGCAAGTTGTTTTTGGCTGGCATCGTGCTGTTCACTTTTGCGTCCTTGGCCTGCGGCTTGGCCCAAGCCCAGTGGATGCTGATTGCCGCGCGGGCCGTACAAGGTCTGGGTGGCGCGGTGGTGTCGGCCGTGGCCTTATCGCTCATCATGAATGTGTTTACCGAAGCCGGCGAGCGCGCCAAGGCCATGGGCGTGTACGGCTTTGTCTGCGCGGGTGGCGGCAGCATTGGCGTACTGATGGGCGGTGTGCTCACCAGCGCGTTGAGCTGGCACTGGGTCTTTTTAGTCAACCTGCCAGTGGGCGTGGCCATCTACCTGGCCTGTCTGCGATTGCTGCCTGCGGACCATCCTCCTGCTGTCACGCAGCGCCTGGACGTTGCCGGCGCGCTGAGCATCACGCTGGCGCTGATGTTGGCGGTGTATGCCATCGTCAATGGCAACGCCGTGGGCTGGACTACCCTGCAAACATGGGGTTTGCTGAGCGCAGCGGCGAGTTTGGTGCTGGTGTTTCTGGCGATTGAATCGCGTGTGGGTGCGCCGCTGGTGCCTCTGGGCCTGTTTGCGCGGCGCAACCTGTCGCTGTCTGCGGTCATCGGCATGCTGTGGTCGGCTGGCATGTTTGCCTGGTTTTTTGTGTCGGCTCTGTACCTGCAACTGGTGTTGGGCTACGACGCGCTACAGGTGGGGTTGGCCTTTTTACCGTCCAATCTGCTGATGGCCGCGCTCTCACTGGGCTTGTCCGCCAAGATCGTAATGCGCTGGGGCGCCAAGGCGCCGCTGGCGGCGGGTCTGATGCTGTCGGGTCTGGGTTTGGCGCTGTTCGCGCCGGCACCGGTGGACGGCAGCTTGGGCTGGAACGTGCTGCCCGGCATGTTGCTGTCGGGCTTGGGCGCCGGGATTGCACTCAACCCGTTGTTACTGCTGGGTATGGACGGGGTACAGAGTGATGAATCCGGCCTAGCATCGGGAGTGCTCAACACCGCCTTCATGATGGGCGGCGCGCTAGGGCTGGCGGTACTGGCCAGCCTGGCCGACGCGCGCACTGCGAGCCTGCGGCAAGCGGGGGCGCAGGGCGCGGCGGCATTGGCCGGTGGGTACCAGTGGGCGTTTGCAGTGGGCGCGGTGTTTGCTGTGTTGGCGGCAGTGCTGGTCGTGGGTTTGCGCGCGGGGCAGACGGGGGCGGCACCGAATCAGACGCACTAAAACGCTATCGTTTCAGGAGCTGCCCGCGCAATATGCATGAGGGCTAGAGACCTATTTTGCTTATAGAATTCGGCAAAACACAAGGACTGCTATGCCCCACATGGTGATTTTGTACACCGCCAATTTAGACCGGGAAACCGATATGTCGGCCCTGTGCCGCACGCTGGCCGACACCATGCTGTCTGTGCGCGATGAAGCGGGTAAAGCGGTATTCCCCACCGGCGGTGTGCGCGTGCTGGCCTACCCGGCGGCGCACAGCGCGGTGGCCGATGGCCAAGGCGACTATGGTTTTGTCTACCTGAACCTGCGCATGACGGCCGGACGTAGCGCGGCGGTAAAGCAACAAATGGGCGACGCGCTAACCGCCGCCACCGGCGCGCACTTTGCCGAACTGCTGGCGCGCAAACCTTTGGGCATCACGCTGCAAATCGACGAGGGCGCCGAGGTCTACAACGGCAAGCACAGTACGCTGCACCCGCTGTTTGCGACCCACTGAAAGCACCGACCATGACACGTATGCGCGGCTGGGGTTTGTTGCTGGCGATTGCTTTCCCCGTGTTGATTTTTTTTAGCTGGCAACGTCTGGGGGCCGAGAAGACCCGCGTGGAAATGGAGCGCTACGAGGCCTGGACGGCAGAACAAAGCGCGCAACTGCTGCGCCCCTTGAACGACTACTTTGCCAAGCACTTGGTGCCGGCAGCTGCGGGCGACCTCAGCCTGCCGCCAGTCCCCGCCAAAAGCGGCGTGAAAAGCTGGGTGCTGCAGGCCGACGGCACGCTACTGATCACCCTGGATTTCAAATTTCAAGGCAAACCCCTGCGCTTGCGCTGGGTGCCCGTGGTGCGGCCGGCCCGCTACGCCAGCGGCTCGCACAGCGTGGTCTACGACTGTGTACGCAGCGGCCCGGGCGAGCCAGTGCCGCGTCTGTGCCAGGGTGAAACACTCAAGACCGAAGGGGATGTAGAAGCCCAGCTGGCCGCCAATGCCCAAGCGCTGGAGAACCTGCCGCCGGTCGTCAGCGCGTCTGGCGTTGCACTCGCAGCGGGGGCCGACATGGGCAGCGTGGTGGTGGTGCCCGCTACGGCGAGCGACTTGAATCATTGCGGCTTTCAATGTGTCAAGCCGCAAAGCTGCGTGACACCGCGTCCGCTGGCTTGCGGCAAATTGACCGATGAGGGTGGAGGCCGTTTCTTTGCGATTGCAGCTACGGCCGAAGACCACCGCGCTAGCGACTTCGCCAGCCGCAGCGCGGCCGATGCCGCCTGTGCCCAAAACCTGGGTACAGGCTACCGCATGGTGCCGGCCAGCAGCATCGGCGGCGTGTTTCGGCTTACCGGTGACCGGGAATACTGGGTGCACAACGATGTGCGCCCCGCTGTCAACTGCTGGGGCGGCGACTAAGCACGCTGCACCGCAATGGCTAGTGGGTGATGACCACTAACACGCTGCAAGGGGCGTGCGCAATCAGCGCCTTGGACACCGAGCCACTCCACCAGCGCGCCGCCCAGTTGTCCAAGTGGCGGTGACCGACGACGATCAGGTCCGCCGCAATCTCTTTGGCGTGGCGCGAGATTTCGTCCACGGTGTCGCCCAGCAGCAGAGTACCCGTCGCGCGATGGCCGGCTGCCGCCAAACGGGCAACGCCTTCGTCCAACACAGCCTGCATGGCTGCCTTTTCTTGCTCCATCAGGCCACTGTCAAAAACGCCGCTTTCCGTCGCTACCAAGCCAATTTGATTGGGCAGCACCGCCACCAAGGCCAGCTCGGATTGGGCCCAATGGGCCAGGTCTTTGCAGTCCAACAAGGCCTTTTGGCCGCTCGGTGAGCCGTCATAGGCTAGCAAAATGCGTTGGTACATAGGGACCTCCTTTCGTGTGAATGAAAACGTAACAAGTGACGCCCTAGGTATAGCCCGATTGGCGCAACCTGACAATAGGGAAAGGGCGAAAGAGGACCTTTCTCCGGCACTCAGTTCCGACATTTTTTAGGGAAAGCCCGCCGACTGTCAGCACAGTTGCGCTGGACCGAATCAGGGGCTGACTAGGCCTCGGGTATATTGCGCGCCTAGCCATAAAAAACAAAGTGCTAGGGAGGAAAAATATGAATCTATACAAGCGTTTGACTTGCGTATTGGCGTTCGCGTTGCTCAATGCTTGCGGGGGCGGAAGTGGTGGGGGTGGAGGCGGGAGTGGCGCAATCGACCCCACGTTGAGCGGCCTAGCCGCCACGGGCGCTGCGCTAGGGAGCGCAACAGTCACCGTCAATGCACCGGAGGTAGCGTCGCTACGACGACCACCGCCGTGAATGGGACCTTTAGCCTGCAGCTCAGCAACGCTCAGTCCCTCCCGTGCATTTTGAAAGCCGAGAGCGGCGCCACCACGCTGTACACCTACGCCACGGGCTATGGGCGCATCAATATCACGCCGCTGAGCGACTTGGTTCTGGCCGCAGCGGGCAACGACACCCCGGCCAACCTCTTTGCAACATTCGACTCCACACTGGCGGGCACCATCAGCGCCAATCTGACCAGTGCCAAAACGTATGTCCGCAACCAAATGGTGCAGTTGGACTTCAACCCTGTCAGCATCGACCCCTTGACCGGCACATTTGTCGTGGGCGATTCCCACGATGTGATCTTGGATCAAATCCAAGTCGCGCTGAGCACCTACAGCAAAACCTTGGACGACCTGCGCACAAAAGCCACGACCGGCGGCGCGATCAACACCGTGCTGCCACCCGGCGACATTACGATCACCGAAGTGGCTAGTGGTTTTTAGGGGGGGGGGGGGGGGGGGGGGGGGGGGGGGGGGGGGGGGGGGGGGGGGGGGGGGGGGGGGGAGGGGGGAGAGAGGAGGGAAAGGGGGGGGGGGGGCCGGGGGCGGGCGGCGCGGGGGGGGGGGGGGGGGGGGGGGGGGGGGGCCCGCTCCGGCGGCGCGGCCGCGGGCGCCGGCCGGGCGCGGGGCCCCCCGGGAGGGGGCGGGGGGCCGCCGCTTCGCCTGCCGGGGCGCGGGGCAAGGGGCCGGGGCCCGGGGCCCGGGCCGCCGGCCGGCGCGGGCGCGTCCGCCCCGGCGTCCGCCTTCTGATGCACCGTTCTGGTTTGAAATTGCAAACATGGGATTGACCCCCATCAGCCTCAATGGCTTTACGGTCAAGATCGGACAGGCAGCCTTGAACGTGTCCCCGTATACCGTGAGCGGCCGCCAAAGCTTCACGCTGCCCAACGTGACCGTGGCCGCCGGAGCATTTTTAGTGGTTAGCGGCCAAAGGGCGACCGCCCTCGCCAATACATCGCAAATCGTCTACATCAATGACACGGGCACCCCCTCGCGGGTGCCCTACTGGACGGGCAGTGGCTCCATCGAACTGGTGAAAAGCGGCGTAACGCGCAGCTTTATGCGCTTTGGTAGCAACACCGATACCCCAACCACCGGAACCGCCCCCACCGCAGCGCCAGCTTTGCCTTTTGCGGCGACTACCTATGGCAACGCCATTGTGCTTCCCGGTAAATCCGCCAAGTTAATGAACCCAAACGGCTCTTGGAGCAGCGTGGCCTGGAGCACGCCGGCAGGGCCCAACGATGTTCCCGCCGGTGCAGTCGATGCCGATGGCGATGGTATTCCCGACTCCGCAGAAATCTCCAGTAGCACCTTTGCCGGTATTGACCTGTACGCCATGGGCGCACGCACCGGCAAGCGCGATATCCTGATTCAGGTGGACTACATGGACAGCGCCGACCCCGGCATCACGCCACGCAAGCAAGCATTTGACAACGTCAAGGCAGCCTTCACAGCCAAAAACGTCAACATGATCATTGACGTGGGCAACCTGTTTGGTGATGCCACCAACTCGGACTACAACTGGGGCGGTGGCAAAAAGGTGACCTACGCCAGTTGTGTCGGCTTGGGCCCGTGGGCGGGCTGCGGCGGCGACCTGTACCAATACAAGAGCCAGTCGCTGGACATTCGCCGAACATCCATCTTCCACTACGCCCTGTTTGGTAACTCACAAGAACTCAATGGCAGCAGCGGCTCTTCCGGCATCGCAGAGCTGCCGGGTAATGATTTCTTGGTGACCTTGGGCCAATGGGGCTTGAACACCAACACCACGGCCAATACCAATGAGTTGATTAACTTCCAAGCGGGGACGTTCATGCACGAACTCGGGCACAACCTGAACCTGAAACACGGCGGGAATGAAGATGTCAACTACAAACCCAATTACTTCAGCACCATGAACTACCTGTACCAGCTGAACGGCTTGAGCAGCGATGCAAAAGGAATAGGACCGTACGAACGCTGGAAATACGAAGTAAAACTAATGGGTAGCTTGACCGAATCCGCCCGGACCACGCCCGCCATGGCCATTAACTATTCGGACGGCAGCGGTGCTGACCTGAACGAAGGCAGCCTACTGGAAAGCGCCAACATTGGGCGAGGCGCCAATTTTGGGATCTACGCTGACTGGGATGTCTCGGGCGCATTGAATGCATCTCCCTATGCTCTAGACCTCAACGCTTCTGGTGGCAATACGGTGCTCAAAGATTACGACGACTGGACCAATATCCAATGGACGTTCAACCGTACGCCTGCTGGTGCCTTCGGCGCACGGCAGACGCCGGCAAATGCATCCATCCCGGTGCTGGACCCCATGAGCAACGACCGCCAACCCTACATTGTGGAAACGCTGCGTGCGCCTCGGCATTAACTTACACGCCAGCCTGTTGGCGCTGCTACTGGCGGGCAGCTTGGGGCACGCTCAAACGGCAGCACCGACTGAGAACCCTGGCGCGACCTCCGCGCACTGGCAAGACGGTCTGCTGGAGGTGATGGTGGACGGCGCAAGCTGGTCCCACACGATCCCGTTCAAGGCGTTGGCGAGTAGCCGAAGCGACCGCCACCGGTTTGCCAACAGCACGATCACCGCCGAACAGCACATGCGCCCGGACGGCCTCAATCGGACGGCGCAAGCACAGTTCAAAGGCCAAACTTGGCTGCGCTGGGGCGAGGGCACGGCGCCGCTGGCACTGGACTCTCCAGCCGGTTGGCCCTACCGCCTTGTGGCAGACCTCACAACAACGCCGGGAAAGGTCCAGTACCGGTGGAGCAATGCCGATGCCAGCCAGTACATCAAGGCTCGGCCCAATACCGTTCAGAGATTCAAAACGCCCAACGCAACGTGGTGTGCATGGTTCTCGGTGACGGGTGCCCCAGAAACTCGCCCCGGCATAGCGGACGGCAACACGCCCCGAATCCGCTGGATGCTCTGGCAACGCCCTAAGAACGCGACCTGCTGCAAATAGGGAAGCGACACCTCCTGGGTGCTGTCTGACAATAGGGGCCGGCCATCAGGCCGCTATGCATGTCCTCGCTCTGTCCTTTTCGCCCCAACCCGCGATCACACGCCTCGGTGCGCCTCGCCCTACCCGCCTTATGGTGGCTGTTGGTGTTGGCCGCCCTGTGCGCGCCATGGCTCAGTGCGGCCACGTGGGGGCCGCAGCCCGACATGGTGCAGCGCTTGCTCTCGATTGCCTGTATGGCGCTGCTCTTGCCCCTGTGGATGGGCAACGCGGTGCCGCCCACCATGCTGGCGCGCAGCCTGGCGTGGGCTTGGCTATTGGCGGCTGTGGTCAGCTCGGGCATGGGCTTGTTGCAGTACATGGGGATAGACGCCTCGCCCTGGGTGAGCGCGTCGCAACCCGGCGTGGCCTTTGCCAACTTGCGCCAGCGCAACCAGTTTGCCTCGCTCACCGCGCTGGGCCTGGTGGCGCTGCTCTACCTGGCGCAAACGCAGCGCCCGGAGTCTTCGGGGCATTCGGACCGTGCTCGGCCCTGGCGGGTGCGCTGGCACACTGTTGCCCTGCTTTGCGCTGCGGCGGTGTTGGCACTAGGCCATGCCGCCAGCAGCTCGCGCACCGGCGTGTTGCAGTGGGTGCTGCTGTTGGGCTTGGCGCTGGGGTGGTCACGCTTGCCAACGGCGCCACGCACGCCATGGCGTTGGGCACTACTGGCGCTGGGCTTGGCCCTGCTGTTGGCCTGGCTGCTGCCGCTGTGGGCCCAAGGACAGACCGGCGTAGCACCGTTGAACGCCCTCCAGCGTTTTCAGGAGGCCAGCGGCTGTGGCGACCGCAGCGTGCTCTGGGCCAATATGGCGGAGCTGATTGGCCATCGCCCTTGGACTGGATGGGGCTGGGGCGACCTCAAGTTTGCGCACTTCATGCAGCCCTACGCGGGCGAACGCTTTTGTGAAATTTTGGACAACGCGCACAACCTGCCGCTGCACTTGGCCGTAGAGCTGGGACTGCCGGCCGCATTACTCATCTGCGCAGCGAGTTTGGCGGTGGTACTGCACCAACACCCTTGGCGCGAGACATCCCCTGAGCGCCAGCTCGCTTGGGCCGCATTGGCCGTGTTGGCTCTGCACAGCCTGCTGGAGTACCCGCTGTGGTACGGGCCATTCCAGATGGCGGTGCTGCTGTGCGCTGTGTTGTTGTGGCGCAGCCGTGCGGCGCGCGTGCCCCCGCCGCCGCAACCAGCCCTGCAGTGGTTTCACCCTGCTTGGGCCGCTGTGGCAGCCGTCGTGCTGGCTGCCACAGCCTACGCTAGCTGGGACTATTGGCGCGTGGGGCAACTCTACCTGCCGCCCGAAACGCGCGACCCGGTTTACCGCGAAGACACGCTGGCCAAAGCGCAGTCGAGTTGGCTGTTCCGCGACACGGTGCGCTTTGCCTACGTGACCACCACCGAGCCCACCACAGACAACGCCGAAGCCTTGTACGCCGCCGCCCTGCAAGCCCTGCACTATTCGCCCGAGCCGAGGGTGATCGACGTGCTGCTGGAATGCGCCCGGCTGTTGGGCCGAGAGAACGCGGCCGTGCGCCATATCCGGGTGCAGGCGCAACTGGCCTATCCGGCGGAGGCCGGCTTGGAGCCTGCAGGCGTGTCCACGGATTAGGCTAACAACTGACCGCTAGTCGGCCAACAAATACTCGCGCGTCAACGTGCGAGCTCGGTGCAAGCGGCTCTTGGTGGCGGCGACTGTGAGGCCGAGCTTGGCGGCGATTTCGGCAATCGACCGCTCTTCAAAGTCGCGCAGCAAAATGACCTCTAGGTGGGTGGGCGGCAACGACTGCAGCGCGGCAACCAAGTCCAATCGAAGTGCGTCTGTGGAGTGGCGCGCTGCCCACTGTTCCACCGCCGCCTCGTCCCACGGGTCGTACTGAAACGCCACGCGCCCCAAGCGGCGGCACTCGCGCTTGACCACCTGAAACAGCCAGCCCGAAAACGCCGCCAACGAACGCACGGACTGCAGCCGGCGGGCCAGCACCAGCAGCGCTTCTTGCACCGCGTCGTCCACATCACTGATCAGGCAGTGGCGCTGGGCGTAGCGGCGGACGTCGGGGCTGCACAGGCGCAGCAACGCATCCAGCGCCTGGGCATCGCCCAGGTGGGCCTGCAGCAGCACCTGCTGACTGGCGTCGGAGGCGAGGGCGCTGCTCATGGGGTCAGAGTTTGCGGCCCACCATGGCGCACATGGGGCAAAAGCCGACCAAGCCCGTCAGGGCAATCCCCGCCACGCTGGCGCCCAGCACCCAACCCAACACGCCAGGCACCAGCAACACCGCAGCCACAGCACCGCCCACGCCCAACACCACACGCGCCACACGCTCGCCCGGGGGCACATTTTTCACATACAGAGCAGACATGGTCCAAACCTTTCAACGTCAAAACACCGGGAACATTCCCACCTACTAAGAGACGCGGTGCGGGTGTTTGGATTCGCGAGGGCTAAATTATTTTTTCGACGTACCTAAGGCGGCGGGCTTAAACGCTTCTGTTTTGATAGCTTTCGTGCATATTCCATAAGGGCTAGAGGCCTATTTGACATATCAATTCGGTGTACGACGGCGGCTCCACCAGCCCTCTAGGCTGTAGACCACCAGTGCGCCCCAGATCAACCCGAAGCCCAGCACACGCGGGCCTTCGAACGCTTCGCCGTACAACCACACGCCCACCAGCAGTTGCAGCGTGGGCGAGATGTATTGCAGGACGCCCATGGTGGCCAAAGTGACCCTCCGCGCGCCGGCGGCGAACAGCAACAATGGCACGGCGGTCAGCGGGCCGGCCAACAGCAACCAGGCCAAAGTGCGGGGGGCCGCCGTGACCAAGGCGCCTTGGCCTTGCCACGCCCAGTAAGCCAGGCAGGCTGCGGCGACCGGCGCCATCACCAGCGTTTCCAGCGTCAGGCCTTCTAGCGCGCCCAACGCCCCCAACTTGCGCAGCAAGCCATAAAACCCAAAGGTGCAAGCCAACACCAAAGCCACCCAAGGCAGGCGCCCGGCCTGCACGGTAAGCCACAACACGCCGGCGGCGGCCACGCCCACGGCCAACCACTGGCCGGGGCGCGGGCGTTCGTTCAAAAAGCTGTAGCCCAGTGCCACGCTCACCAGCGGCAAGATGAAG
>JAXHOO010000060.1:0-17302 GCA_034519365.1 Rhodoferax sp.
AAGAACGAGACAAACGCGGATGTGGCGAGGCCACATGCCATAAATAGGGGGTAGAAGAGATCCGCGCCTTAAGCAAAGGCGCACCAGCAAGCACTGGCCTTGGACAGCCCTGCGCTGCGCGACGTCGTTGTGCGCAGAACCGGGGTGGCTGTCATCTCGTTGGGACGCGTCGTTGCGCCCACCTCAGCTAATGCAAGAGCTGTGCCATATGATCGGCGCCTGCTTCTGTGCCCCTGCTGATACGGCCGCCTGGTGCGCGAATTGCGTGGCCTGACGGGTCCCAGAACCCTCATTTCCTTAGCTACATCCGATTTTTATGACCTCCGTCTTGTTGTGTTCTGCCCGCCCTCAAACCGCCCCCACGCTGGCTGCCGACCTGCTGGCCGCGGGCATGGGGGTGTGCGCCACGGTGGAGGATTGCAGCAAGTTGGTGCAAACCGTGGTGCTGCATGCACCAGATGTGGTGGTGTGTGACCTGGCCTTGCCCACGGCCGCCTGGTTCCAGGCGCTGCAACTGCTGGGGCAAACCGTGCCCTGTCCGCTGATCGTTTTTACCCATGACACGGATGCGAGTCACATCCAGCAGTCCACGGACAGTGGCGTGCACGTCTATGTCGTGCACGGCTACGGCGCCAACCGCCTGCGCCCGCTGATCCACCTGGCGCAGGCCCGGTTTCAGAAGGAGCGGCAGCAGCGCGAAGCCTTTGAGGACATGGCCACCCGCTTTGAGGAGCGCAAGGCCGTAGACCGGGCCAAGGGCATTCTGATGCGGGCCCAGAGCCTGTCGGACGACGACGCCTTCCGCGCGCTGCGCTCGGCTGCCATGAATTCCAACCAGCGCATGGGCCAGCTCTCGCAGCACATCATCCAGTCGGCCCACTTTGCCGAGGCGGTCAACCGCTCGGGCCAGTTGCGCATGCTGTCGCAGCGCCTGGTCAAGCTGCACCTGCTGCAAGCGGCGGATGTCCAGCCCACGCACCATGCCGCGCTGCTGCAGGACTCTTTGCAGTGGGTGGACGGCAACTTTGCACTGCTGCGCAAAAACCTGTCCCAGCCCACCTATGGCGACTTGCTGGAGCAGGTCGCCCAGACCTGGGAGCAGCTGAAGGTGGCCCTGGCCCAGGGCAGCACGGACGCGGTGGAGCTACAGGCCGAGGCCCTGTTGCTGGGGGCCGAGCGCCTGACCACCAGTCTGGAAAGCTCGGGCGCGGCCGCACCGCTGCACGTGCTGAACCTCGCCGGGCGCCAGCGCATGCTGTCCCAGCGCTTTGGCAAATACGCGCTGTTGGCGCTGGTGGGCGAGGGGGCCGTGGTGGACTTGGCCCAGGCCAGCATGCGCGCGGCCCAGCAAGAGTTTGAAGAAGCACTCACTTACTTGAATGGCATTCCCCTGAGCACGCCTGACATCCATGGTGCGCTGGCGGCGGCGGGTGTGGCCTGGTTGCAAATGGTGGCGGCCGCGAAGGCGAGCCTCTGGCGCCTGCCGGCTGCCCGGCGGCGGTGTGCATGTTTGGAAGCGCTGTGCCGCCAGGCAGCGGGACCCTGCTGGGCCTGTTCGAACAGCTGTCTACCCACTACGAGCGCAGCATGCAAATGCTGCTGGGGTAGGTTGTAAACCAAGAGGTTAACCCGCACAATTTTGGTGCAGTGCGGCAATGCTGGGCACCAAAATTGCTTATCTTGGTGCATGGCTTTTGACATTGATATTGGCTTTGCCTCGCAAGCCGGGCGCAAGGCGCTGAACGAAGACTTCTGTGCGGCCATGCTGCCAGGCCCGGGCCAAGAGGACCACGGCTCCATCGTGGCCATTGCCGATGGGGTGAGCGCGGGCGGTATGGGGCGCGAGGCGGCGCAGACCACGGTCACCAGTCTGGTGCGCGATTACTTTGGCACGCCCGAAACCTGGGACACCACGGTGGCGCTGGATCGCATCATCGGCGCACAAAACTCGTGGCTGTGTGGCATCAACCGGCGCCGCCAGCCCGCCATGGGCCTGACCACGCTGACCGCCCTGGTGTTGCGCGGCCAGTCTTACACCCTGGCCCATGTGGGCGACACGCGCTGCTACCTGGTGCGCGACGGCAAGGCGACCCAGCTCACGCAGGACCATGTGGTCAACCATCCCGACTTCAAGCACCAGCTGCTGCGCTCGGTGGGCGCGCAGGACCACCTGGTGGTGGACTACCAGCAGGGCGACTTGCAGGTGGGTGATGTGTTCATTCTGATGAGCGATGGTGTGCATGGCGAGGTGTCGGCCCGGCGCTTGCCCGAGTACGCGGCCCTGGCCGATGCACGCGAGGCCAGCGAAAAGCTGGTGGACCTGGCCCTGGCCAAGGGTAGCAACGACAACGTGTCCGCCATCGTGGTGCGCGTGCGCGGCCTGCAGGAGGCCACGTTGGCGGACGCCAACCGCCTGGCCGAGGCCCTGCCAATTCCGCCGCGCCTGAAGGTGGCCGATGTGCTGGATGGCTTCACCGTGACCGCGCCGATTGCCGACAACGGCATCAATGTGCTGTACCAGATTCGTGATCCCGCAACCCAGACCCTGTACGCCCTCAAGACGCTGAATACCGCCCGCGCCCATGACCAGAAAGAGCGCGCCATGCTGGCCCACGAAGCCTGGTTGGCGCAGCGCATGCACAGCTCGCGCGCGGGTGACAACCTGGTGGCGGTACACGACACGCTGCCCACGGGCCGCGAGCGCAGTGCGTTTTATGTGTTGTACGACTGGCATGGCGGCGAGACGCTGCAGCAGATGCTGGACAAACAGGCCCGCGTGGCACCAACCGCAGCGCTGGGGTATGCCATGCAGGCCCTGCGCGCGCTGGGCCGTTTGCACCGCCAGGGCGTGGTGCACCGCGACATCAAGCCCGCCAACCTGCACCTGGGCGAGGACGGCGTGTTGCGCGTGCTGGACCTGGGCGTGGCGCTGAGCGGGCGCGAACCCGCCGCCATGCGCGCGCTGCACGCGGGCACGCCCAGTTACGTGAACCCAGAGCAATGGGGCTTTCGCACCAAGGCGGCCAACAGCAAGGGTGAGGCGGAAGAGGGCGAAGCCCAGGTGCCCAATGCGCAAAGTGATCTGTTTGCACTCGGCGTGACGCTGTACCAGTTGCTCACCGGCAAGTTGCCCTATGGCGATGTGCTGCCCTACCAAGTGGGCCGCTACTACCGTGACCCCACGGCCCCCAGCCGCCACAACCCCGAGGTGCCCATTTGGCTGGACCATGTGCTGCAAAAAGCCGTGGCACGGGACCAGCGCCAGCGCTTCGAGACGGCTGAGGAATTTCTGCTGGCGCTGGAGCGTGGGGCCTCGCGCCCGCTCACCGCCCCCCCAGGCACGCCGCTGATGCAACGGGACCCCAGCTTCGTGTGGAAGCTGGCCACCTTCGTGCTGGGGCTGGTCAATCTGCTGCTGGTGTACTGGCTGCTGTTTTTGCCAAAATAGGGCTCTAGCCCTTGTAGGCATTGCGCAAGCAGCTCTGTTTTTGATAGTGAAATTTGTCGCGCTGTTGGCGCGGTGTGGAGAGAATCCCACACCTGCACTGTGTAACCACTTTTTTTTCTCGCACAGGGTTTCTAGCGCGGCCGGGCTTGTTAGGATGGTTCCATCACTGCGAAGGAACGAGCCATGCGAAAAGTTCGAGCACCTGTGAAATCGGTATCCGCCCAGATGCCGGCGCGCCCGCCGCGCCTGACCACGTTCCAGCGCGGGCTGCAGCGGCACATGCAGTGCAGTGCGCAGAGCGCGGCCTGGTTTGACGTGCTGATCAGTCGGCATAGCCCGTCCAAGTTGGACCACTAAGCTCTCCATACCGACCCCGAGCCCGGCGCCCTGTGTGGGACGCTTGCGCTACAGTGCGACCAGCACTTTGGAGCCCCGCATGCACCCTGATTCGATGAAACACAAGGCCAGCCTCTGGTTTGGCGACGTTGGCACCTCCGTCCACATTACCGATGTGCATTGGGAGGGCGATATCAGCCAGCAGGAATTGATGGCCGTGGCCGACCAGATTTCCCCGGACTGGCAAACCATTGACCTAGAGCTAGACCCGCGGCACCCCCGCTACGGCCACGCCTACCGCCTGTACCGCGAAGCGCCGGGCGACGATGCTTTGGAAGCACTGCGGGCGCTGGAGATGGAAGTCGCGCTGGCAGGCCAGTACGTGTGGGTGCACTGCTGCCAAGTGGTGTTGGACCCGCTGGGCGAGTTGGTCAACGCGACCGGCCATTCCATCAGCCAGAACTTCAGCACCGTGATGTTTTGCACTGAGTTCATCTCGTTTCACGATGTTGCCCAACAGTGCGATGCGCACTTTGGCCAAGGCGAGTGGGATGAATACGAGCTCTACCTCGACGACGCCTTGCCCACGCCAGTTGCGTCGTTCGGTTAAGCGCTTTTCGACGATACGTTTTTAGGCGGCGCGGGCGCGTCCGCCTTTTTCGGCCCACGTGCGGGTCCAGCGTAGCTGCATGCTGCGCATCATGAGCAGCACGATCAGAGCCAAGGCCGCAAACAGGGCAAAGCCCCAAAAGTAGGTGCCGGTGTGCTGCTTGGAGAGGCCCATGGCGTTGGGTACCAAACCGCCACCCAGCGCTCCAATTTCTCCGATCATGGAGCCCGCCACCGCAGTGGCTGCGGGCCAGCGCAGCGGCACCAGTTGAAACAGCGCGCCATTGCCGGCGCCCAGCGCGGCAAAGCAGAGCATGAGCAGGAGTGTGGTGAGCACCAGCGAGCCACCGGCCAGTCCGCAGGCGAGCAGCGATAGGCAGATAACTACCAGCACGGCGGTCAGCGTGTTGATGCCGCCCCAGTGGTCGGAGATCCAACCGCCAAAAATGCGCAATGCGGCACCCATGAAGGCCGCCAACATGGTGAGCTGGCCGGCTTGCACCTTGCTCACACCAAACTGGTCGTAGTAGTAGCTGGGCAAAAAGGTGGTGAGGCCAATAAAGCCACCAAAGGTGATGGCGTAGATGACGCTGAAGGCCCAACCATCTTTCTCAAACAGGCAGGCAATGTGTTCGCGAAAGTTGGCATGTTTGTCCACGTCGTCAGGTTCGCGCGCCAGTACCAGCATGACGATGACCGGGATCAGCAAACCCACGGCGGCGATGCCATACACCGTCTTCCAACCATAGGCCTGCGCCAGCATGGGCGCCAACAAGGCTGAAACCGAGGTCCCCACGTTGCCCGCGCCGACCAAGCCCATGGCCAGCCCTTTGTAGCGCGCCGGGAATGAGCCTGAACCCAGTGATAGCGCTACGCCGAAGCTGGCGCCGGCAATGCCCAGCAACACGCCCATGGCCAGCATGTCGTTGAAGGTTTCCACCACAAAGTAGCCGTACATCAGGGCAATCGCGATGCCGCCCATTTCGACCAAGGTGGCGTTCTTGCGACCGATGTACTGCGCCAATATGCCCAGCGGGAACCGCATGATGGCGCCCGCAAAAATAGGAATGGACAGCATCAGGCCGACTTGGGACGGGCTGAGCTGCAGGGCTTCCTTGATGTACGGCGCCATGGCGCCATTGGTGACCCAGACGCCGCAGCAGTAGGTGAAATAGACAAATGCCGCCAGTAAGCTGGGCGAATGCCCCGATTTGAGAAAGCTGCGGAATCCCGCCATGGTGCACATCCTTGTGAAAAGCGTTGGTTTCACCAAGGCAGTGCAAAAAACGGGCCAAGTTGGGGCGGTGGAAATGGGGGCGTAGTGCGCCAGTTTGGTGCTTTACACCGCAGACAAGAAATTGGTTGAAAATCGGCAACGTTTGCGCGCGCCGCCGGTCCGGTAGCGTGGTGCTTTCTCCCCTCCCCGTTTCCGCTGTCTGATCTTGCTGCACTAAGGCGTGTCTATGAACCGATTGTTTTCCCGTGGGGCGCGAGCGGCCCTGTCCCTCGTGGTGGTGGGGGCGATTGCCTGTCTGCCGGCCTGCGGTGAGCGCAGTGACGCAGCACCTGTCGCCGGTGCTGCTGCACCGGCGACAGCAGCGTCTGGCGTGGGGGGGGGCAGGCGCTGGCGCGGCTGCAGGGGCCAAGGGGGGCGCTGGAGGCGGTGCGCCGGTTCCGGTGATCACTGCGTTGGCCATCAAGCGCAATCTGGATATCAACCTACAGGCGGTGGGCACGGTGGTGCCGGTCGCCACGGTCGACATTCGTGCCCAGATGACTGGGATGGTGACCAAGGTATGGGTGCAGGACGGCCAAACCGTCAAGGCTGGCCAGACCTTGCTGACGCTGGACGCGCGCGCCGACGAGGCCAATGTGGCCAAGGTGCGGGCCCAAATGGCCAAGGACCAGGCCAGCTTGGCCGATGCCAAGCGCCAACTGGTGCGGGCCCAAGACTTGGTGGCAAAAAACTTTATCTCCCAAGGCGCAGCCGACACCAACCAAAGCACGGTGGAGGGGCTGACCGCCACTGTTGCGGCTGACAAAGCGGCTTTGGACGCGGCCTTGCTCAGCCTGTCGTACGCCCAAGTGCGCGCACCATCCGGCGGGCGCCTAGGCACCGTCGCCGTGTCACCGGGCAGCGCGGTACAGGCCAATGTCACTCCGCTGGTCACGCTGACCCAGTTTCACCCGATCAATGTGGGTTTCAATTTACCGCAAAGCCAGTTGCAAGGCCTGGTGGCCGGTTTACAGGGCGCGGGCGCCCCGGTGCGGGCTCGCCTGCCCGATGCCAAGACCGACCTAGAAGGCCGACTGGTGTTCGTGGACAGCGCGCTTGACGCCGCCACCGGCACGGTGAAGGCGCGGGCCCGTTTTGACAACCAGGCGGGCAAGCTGTGGCCTGGTGCCTTCGTCAACGTGTCCTTGCAAGCCGACAGCCTGCGCGATGCGCTGGTGGTGCCCGCCGCCGCCGTGATCCAAACCCAACGCGGCACCATCGTGTATGTGGTGGAGCAGGGCAAGGCCGCCCTCAAGCCGGTGCAGGTGTTGTCCTTGCAAGGCGACATCGCGGCGGTCAGTGGCATTCAAGACGGCGACCGGGTGGTGGTTGAGGGGCGGCAAAACTTGCGGCCAGACAGCGCAGTAGTCGAACGTGAGGCGAGCAAGCCTAGCGATGGAGAGAAAAAGGGCAAGCCATGAACCTGTCCGAACTCTTTATCCGTCGTCCGGTGATGACGGTATTGTTGAACCTGGCCATCGTGGCGGCCGGGGTGATTGGCTACCGCAGCATTCCAGTGGCGGCACTGCCGAGCTATGACACACCGGTGATCAACGTGTCGGCGTCCCTGCCCGGTGCCAGCCCGGAGACCATGGCCAGCTCGGTGGCCTTGCCGCTGGAGAAGCAGTTTCAAACCATTCCGGGTTTGGCACTGATCAGTTCTTCGAGTTCGTTGGGTTCGACCTCGCTGACGCTGGAGTTTGATGAGGGCCGCAATATTGACGGGGCCGCGCTGGACGTGCAAGCGGCGCTGCTGCGTGTGCAACGCGCGCTGCCGCAAGACATGACGCAGCCGCCCAACTACCGCAAAGGTGAATCCGGCCGACGCTCCCATCTTGTTGGTGGCGCTGACCTCGCCTTCCATGGCCCCGTCCGACCTGCAAGACTTTGCAGAGCATTTGATCTCGCCCACCTTGTCCACCATCAACGGTGTGGCCCAAGTCAATATCTTTGGGTCCAAGCGCTATGCGGTGCGGGTGCAGGTACGGCCTGATGCCTTGGCGGTGCGCAATATCGGGCTTGATGAAGTGGCAACCGCGCTGCGCGCGGCCAACGTGAATACGCCGGTGGGTACTCTCGAAGGGCCGCGGCAGATGCTGACGCTGCAGGCCAACCGCCAGTTGCGCAACGCGGCGGAGTTTGGTGACCTGATCATCTTGAGCCGGGGTGGTGTGCCGGTCCGCCTTAAAGATGTGGCAACCGTCGAAGACAGCATTGAGAACACCAAGTCCTATGCCAACCTCAACGGCGATCCGTCCATCACCCTGGCCATTCAGCGCCAGCCCGGTGCCAATACGGTGAAGGTGGTCGACGCCGTGCGGGCTGCACTCAAGGAGTTGGAACTCCAACTGCCCCAATCCGTGCGCATGACGCCGGTCAATGACCGCTCTATCTCGGTGCGTGAGGCGCTGCACGATGTATCGCTGACGCTCTTGGGCACCATTGCGCTGGTGGTGATGGTGATCTTCTTGTTTCTGCGTCGCTTTGTGGCCACGGCGATCCCCACCTTGTCGTTGCCGGTGTCCTTGGTCGGTGCGGTGGCCTTGTTGTGGGGGTTGAATTACAGCCTGGACAACATTTCGCTTTTGGGGCTGACGCTGGCCGTTGGCTTGGTGGTGGACGACGCCATCGTGATGTTGGAAAACATCATGCGCCATGTGGAGAAGGGTGAAAGTGCCTTCAGCGCTGCACTTCTGGGCTCGCGCGAAGTGGGCTTCACCATCATCTCCATTTCCACCTCGTTGATCGCGGTGTTCATTCCCATCTTCTTCATGCCGGGCGTGATTGGCCTGCTGTTCCACGAGTTTGCGGTGGTGGTGGGATTGGCGATTGTGGTTTCGGCCTTTGTCTCGCTGACCCTGGTGCCCATGCTGGCCAGCCGTTTTCTGACGACAGAGCCCGAGCATGTCCAGCACAACTGGCTGATTCGCGCGTTCGAGCGCGGCTTTGATGCGACCTTGCGCGGCTACACCCGCACGCTGGATCTGGCGCTGGGCCACCGCAATACGGTGTTGCTGGTGGCGCTGTTGACGGTGGTTGCCACCGTGTGGTTGGGCAATGCGATTCCCAAGGGCTTCTTCCCGGAAGAAGACATCGGCCAGATTACGGTCAGTACCGAGGCTGCCGATGACACCTCGTTTACCGAAATGGTGCGGCTACAGGAAAAGGCCGCAGCTGTGATACGCGCAGACGCTAACGTTGCGGCGGTGAGTTCGTTTAACGGTGGCAATGGTGCGCAAAACACCGGCCGCATGTTTGTCACGCTGAAGCCCCGTAGCGAACGCGTGCCAGTCAAGCAGGTGGTGGATGGCTTGCGTAAAAAGCTGCGCGGGGTGACCGGCATCAACGTCTTCATGCGCCCGGTGCAAAACCTGCAGTTGGGAGGGCGTTCGAGCAAGGCCCAGTTCCAGTACATCTTGCAAAGCGTTAAGGCCGATGAGCTCAACACCTGGGCCACCAAGCTGCAAGAGCAACTGCGCCAAGACCCCGTGTTCTTGGATGTGACCAGCGACGCCCAACTGCGCGGCTTGCAGGCCCAGCTCAACATAGACCGCGAACGCGCGATGACCTTGGGTGTGTCCATCGAATCGGCGCGCTCTGCGCTGTATTCCGCGTTTGGCGCGCGACAAGTCTCTACCATTTACCTGCCGGCCGACAGTTATCAGGTCATCATGGAGGTGGCTCCGGACGCCAAAGCCGATGAGTCGGCCATCAACGGTGTCTATGTACGCTCCAACACGGGTGCGCTGGTTCCCATGTCGGCTTTCACCACGGTGGAGCGTAAGGTGGGCGCCACGTCGATCAACCACGTGGGCCAATTGCAAGCGGTGACCGTGTCATTCAACCTGGCGGCGGGCACGGCCTTGGGCGACGCGACCGCCAAGGTGGACAAGGCGCGTGCGGCCATCGGCTTGCCCTCGTCGGTGATTACCAGCTATGGCGGTGATGCGGCGGTGTTCAAGAAGTCGCAGGGCAGCCAGGCCATCCTGATCGTGTCGGCCCTGTTGGTGATCTACGTGTTGCTGGGGGTGCTGTACGAAAGCTACATCCATCCGCTCACGATTCTGGCGGGCTTGCCGTCGGCTGCGGTCGGGGCCTTGGCCACGCTGATGCTGTTTGGTCAAGACCTGACCATCATCGCCACCATCGGCATCTTGCTACTGATCGGTATCGTGAAGAAGAACGCCATCATGATGATTGACTTCGCGCTCGACGCGCAGCGCCACCACGGCATGACCCCTGCGGATGCGATTCGCGAAGCCTGCATCTTGCGGTTTCGCCCCATCATGATGACCACGTTGGCGGCTTTGATGGGGGCGCTTCCCATTGCCTTGGGTATCGGCGCGGGAGCCGAGCTGCGCCAGCCATTGGGCTTGGCCGTCGTCGGGGGCTTGGTGTTTTCGCAGGCCGTGACCTTGTTCATCACGCCGGTGATTTACCTCGCGCTGGACCGTTTTAGTGGCAAAGGCCCGGTGATTACCCGCGAAGAGGTGTTGGACGACGGATCAGTCGGAATCTGACGCGGAAGGCCGATTTCGCTTCGGCCTTCCGGTTCCGACCTTGCCTTGCTACGCCGCTTTTTCGACGTGCGCTTGGCGCGTGTACAGAAAGTCAATCACGGCCTTGCGGTACTGCAGGTACTGCGGGCTGTCCGCCAAGGCCACGCGGTTACGGGGGCGGGGCAGGTCCACCGTGAGCACTTCGCCAATCGTGGCCGATGGGCCGTTGGTCATCATCACAATCTTGTCGGACAGTAGCACGGCTTCGTCCACATCGTGCGTCACCATCACCACGGTGCTTTGGGTGCGCGCCACGATCTCCAGCAGTTCGTCCTGCAGCTTGGCGCGGGTGAGTGCGTCGAGGGCGCCAAAGGGCTCGTCCATCAGCAGCACTTTGGGTTCCATCGCCAGCGCCCGGGCAATACCAACACGCTGCTTCATGCCGCCGCTGATCTCGCCAGGGCGCTTTTGCGCTGCGGCAGTGAGGCCGACCAGGGCCAGGGCCGCATCCGTGCGCGCTTTGAGTTGGGCTTTGCCTTCGGACGGAGCGCCCGCATTTTTGGAAGATGCACCAAAGACGCGCTCCACGCCGAGGAAGACGTTCTCGAAGCAGGTGAGCCAAGGCAGCAGCGAATGGTTTTGAAACACCACGGCGCGTTCGGGGCCAGGGCCCTTGATCTCTTTGTTGGCGCAGAGCAGGGCACCCTCAGTGGGCGTCGCCAGGCCAGCAATCAGGTTCAGCAGCGTGGATTTGCCGCAACCGCTGTGGCCGATTAAGGCCACAAACTCGCCTTTGGCCACGGTGAGATTGATGTCGCGCAGTGCGGGGAACAGGCCCTTCTTGGTTTTGAAGGTCTGGGCGACGCCCTGGATTTCGATGTATTTGGAGTTGGCAGATTCAGTGCTCATGATTTCACCTCTTCAAACGTAAATGCGGTGGCGATTTTGATCAAGGCGTATTCCAAGACCAGGCCGACAATGCCAATCACAAAAATGGCGACGATGATGTTGGTCACGTTCAGGTTGTTCCACTCGTCCCACACCCAGAAACCAATGCCCACACCGCCCGTCAGCATCTCGGCTGCGACGATCACCAGCCAGGCGGTTCCTACTGCGAGGCGCACACCGGTCAGCATGTAGGGCAGTACCGAGGGAAACAAGATCTTGGTAACGATCTTCCATTCGGACAGGTTCAGCACCCGGGCCACGTTCATGTAGTCCTGTGGCACGCGCTGCACGCCCACTGCGGTGTTGATGATCATGGGCCAAATGCTGCAGATAAAGATGGTCCAGATGGCAGCCGGGTTGGCCCCCTTGAACACCAACAGGCCAATCGGCAACCAGGCCAGCGGCGACACCGGGCGCAGCAGACTGATCAGCGGGTTGAACATGCGGCTCAGAAACTCGAAACGGCCGATCATGAAACCCATCGGAATGCCCACCGCGGCCGCGAGACCAAAGCCCAGAGCGACGCGCTCCAGCGAGAACAGTACGTTCCAGCCTACGCCCTGGTCGTTGGGCCCATTGCTGTAGAACGGGTCGCTGAACAGAACATAGGCTTGCTTGGCCACGGCCATGGGGCCGGGGATGCTGGTACCGGTGCCGACGCTCACCAGTGACCAAATGCCCACCAACAGTGCCAGTCCCAGAATGGGGGGCAGCACCGTCAGCGCCAGTCCGCGCCAGTCCACGCCGGGGCGGGCGGCCGTCGCGCTTTGTGCGACAGCGGCCTGCGTTGCCGATTGAGCATCATTTCGGGCTTTAGCCCTCGTGGAATCTGCGGGAGCAGCTTCTTTTTTCATAGCGGGTGTGTCGGCTGACGCACCCAGCGGAGAGTGGAAAACGGCGCTGACCATGGTGCTTACTCCTTAAACTTTGACCTTGAACCCGTCGGCGTATTTCTTGGGGTCCTTGCCATCCCAAACCACACCGTCGATGAGCTTGCTCGTGCGCATATCGCTCTTGGGCAGCGGTGTGTTGGAGGCGGTGGCCGCCTGCTTGTAGATCTCAATCTGGTTGATCTGCTTGGCCACTGCCAGGTAGTCTGGGTGGTCTTTGAGCAAGCCCCAACGCTTGTGTTGCGTGAGGAACCACATGCCGTCCGACAGGTAAGGGAAGTTCACCGCACCATCGTTGTAGAACTTCATGTGGTTGGGGTCATCCCAGGTCTTGCCCAGACCGTTTTGGTAGCGACCCAAAATGCGCTCGTTGATCGCGTCCACGCTGGTGTTGATGTAGGACTTTTGCGCCACGGTTTCGGCCATTTTGAGCTTGTTGGACAGGCTGGCGTCGATCCAGCGGCTGGCTTCCAGCACGGCAGCGGTCACGGCACGTGCGGTGTTGGGGTACTTCTTGACGAAGTCACCCGTGGTGCCCAGCACCTTTTCGGGGTGGTCTTTCCAGACGTCTTGTGAGGTAGCCGCCGAGATGCCAATGCCGTCAATGATGGCGCGGTGGTTCCAGGGTTCGCCCACACTGAAGCCGTCCATATTTCCTACCCGCATGTTGGCAACCATCTGGGGCGGTGGCACGACGATGGACTTGACGTCCTTGAACGGATTCACACCGGCAGACGCCAGCCAGTAGTACAACCACATGGCGTGGGTGCCGGTGGGGAAAGTTTGGGCAAAGGTGTACTCGCGCGGCTCCTTCTTCATCAGAGCGACCAGCCCCTCCAAATTGACAGCGCCTTTGTCTGCGATTTTTTTGGACAGCGTCAGGCCTTGGCCGTTGTTGTTGAGGGTGGCCAGCACGGCCATGTCTTTCTTGGGGCCGCCGATACCGAGGTGCACGCCGTAGACCAGGCCGTACAACACGTGGGCAAAGTCCAGCTCGCCATTGACCAGTTTGTCGCGTACGCCAGCCCAACTGGCTTCCTTGCTGGGGATGATCTTCACACCGTACTTTTTGTCTAGGCCCAGTTCAGAGGCCATGACCACACTGGCGCAGTCGGTCAGCGGGATGAAGCCGATCTTGACTTCGGTTTTCTCAGGGGCATCGGAGCCACCAGCGTAGACTGCGGCGCGCAATGCGGGGTTGATACCCACGGCGCCGATAGCGGCGGTTTGCAGAACAGCACGGCGGCTGAGTTTGGCTTTCAAAAGGTCTGTCATGGCACAAAGCTCCAGAAGTTACGAAAGTAGAAAACAAAAAAAGGCGTCCTCACGGGGCTGGCAGCGCGTTGCGCTAGCCATGCCGTGGGGACGCCTTTGTCCTGATGCACTTCACTGCGTCCGCCGTTGGGCGCTGTGGTGTGCACGATCGTTGCCGATCTTGTTAAGGATTAAGCAATGTGTGTGCCAAGTAGTTTGGCCACGGAAAAGACGAATGGGCCAGTGGCCATGTCTCTTCTGTAGGGTCAGTCTTTTTTGCCTTGAAACGGGGCTGGCCAGAATGACGGGCGCTGCAGGGGAAGTGACTCTCCAGTTTTGTGCAGTGCACCAAAATGCAGCTCCAAAACGGGGCGTACGCGTTCAACTGCACAACAATCCCCATTTGATTTAGATCAAACCCGCGTGCCGTGACGCAGGTCAAACTGGGGCGAATTGCTCAGGACGATTCAAAAATCAGGAGGTCACACCATGCGCATGAACTTGCCAGTCAGCCAACGTTGGAAATGTGCGGCGCGCGGCGGTGTCCGTACGGTCGACCTGTTCGTTTCCGGCCAACGCTGCTCCTGGCGCTTCCGCGGCGATCAAACAACGCCCTTTTTTCGTCATCAGCCCGCGAAAAGCTGTGTTGGCGTCCGTTTCAAGCTTGCTTTTGTCCGCGTGCTGTGCGCGCTGTACGCTACCGAAAATGAACGCTGTATAAATACCCAGTTCATGCGCTAGCGCCACTGTTTTAGCTGTAAACGGAACAGGGCTATAGCTTCCCCGTCGACCAAACCTTGGTATCGGTGACGGATCTCAAAGGTCGCATCACCTATTGCAATCCGGCTTTTGCCGAAGTTAGTGGCTACACCAATGCCGAACTCCTGGGGCAACCGCACAACCTAGTGCGCCACCCTGACATGCCCGAAGAAGCTTTTAGAGATATGTGGGCCACCATCCAAGACCGGTTGCCCTGGACCGGGTTGGTGAAGAACCGGCGCAAGAACGGAGACTACTACTGGGTCCGCGCCAATGCCACGCCCATGGTGGACGGTGACCAGATCACCGGATTCTTGTCGGTACGCACGTCTCCTTCGCAGGCTGATGTCGCAACGGCCGATGCGCTGTACCAGCGCTTGCAGGCTCAGGCCAAAGACGGCAGCAAGACTTGGGGTTTGCAGCACGGTGAGGTCGTTCGGCGTGATCTTTGGGGGCGTTGCATGGCCTTGTTGCGTCCCGGGGCGGTGGCCCAGATGGTGTGGCTGCAACTCTGGTTGGCGGCTGCTGTCATTGGCGCGGCCGTGCTGGAACTGCGTTGGCCCGTGGTGGCCGCTGTGGCTTTGGTGGGGGGCGGCATTACGGTGTGGTCTAACTGGGCGATGCGACTACGGCCTCTGGTGAGTTTGGTGCAAGATGCCAACCACTTGGCGGCGGGGGATCTGTCCCATGTGGTGGGGACGGGCGGACGGGGCTTGGTGGGGCAGTTGCAACAGGCACTGGCCCAAACCTCGGTCAACCTGCGCACCGTAGTCAGTGATGTGCGAGGCGAAATCGAGCAATTCAGTGTGGCGGTGCAGGAGATTGCCGATGGCAACCATGACCTGTCTGCGCGCACCGAGTCACAGGCGAGTAGCCTGGAGGAGACGGCGGCGTCGATGGAGGAAATCAACGGCACGGTGCAACAAAGTGCGACATCCGCCAAGCGAGGTTCCCAACTGGCCCGTGAAACGACAACCGTCACCCAGCATAGCAACGACGCCGTGCAGTCAGTGGCCAGTTCCATGAGCGGAATTGCCCAGTCGTCCCAGCAGATCACGGAGATTATTCAGTTGATTGAAGGCGTGGCCTTTCAGACCAATATCCTGGCGCTGAATGCGGCCGTGGAAGCGGCCCGCGCGGGCGAGCAGGGGCGTGGATTTGCCGTAGTCGCCACCGAAGTGCGCGCACTGGCGCAGCGCACCACTACGGCAGCGAAGGACATCAAGCAGTTAATAACCGAATCTGCCGAACGCATTGCCACAGGCAATAGCAATACCAATGTGGCGCTAGACCGCATGACCAGTGCGTTGGAGGCGGTGGGCAAAGTCAGCACGGTCTTGGATGAAATATCCAGTGCAGCGGTGGAACAAACCGCCGGAATCTCGCAAATCAATGAAGCCATCACCCAGATGGACACGATTACCCAGCAAAACGCCGCCATGGTGGAAGAGTTGGCTGCCACGGCCGGGTCGCTCTCGCAGCAGGTGCAAGGGGTGCGGAATTCCATGCGTATGTTCCGCCTCAAACGGGGCGAGCTAACCGTGTCCCAGATCGACGCTGTAGGCCTGCGCCGCGAACACAAGGCCTTGCCTGGCTAGTCGGGTGCCAGCGGGCAGGCCAACGCCAAGCGGGTGGCCAAGCCTTCGCGCAGCGCCTGAAGCGCCACGATCCGGGCGTCCACTTCGCCCAGCTTTTCGGCCAGCACCTGGGCGATGGCCGGGCCGGGGTCGGTAGCGTCCCAGATAGCGGGCAATTTGTGGCCAATCTCGGCCAGCGTGAAGCCCAACTGCTGGGCGGTGCGGATGTAGTTCACCAGCATCAAGGTTTCGGGCACGTAGTCGCGGTAGCCATTGGACAAGCGGCGCGCGCGTACCAGCCCCAGTTGTTCATAGAAACGCAGGGTTTCCCGTGTCAGTCCGCTGGCGGCGGCGAGTTCTCCAATCAGCATGGTGCGAGGCCTTAGTTTTTTTGAAATACTGCTTGACCCTGAAGCTTACTTCAGGCCTGAGACTGCGGGCTTCTTGAACTTTGGAGCGTCTCGCATGCAGTCTTCTCGCTATCTCAAGTTGGTACGCACTAGCGCCGCCTACGACTTGTTGGTCACTTGGCCTTTTGCCACGCCCTGGACGTTTACCTGGCTCTACGCCCAATTGGCGGACGTGGCCCAGGCGCTGCAGCTGCCCGGCGCGGTGCATCCGCTGGATGCCACCCATTTGCTATTCGCCAATTTGCTGGGTTCGGTCGTGGTGGTGTGGTCCTTGGCGCGGCTGTGGGCGCCCAGCGTGCAACTCGGGCGGTTGGACGCCGGCGCGCGTTTCCTGTTCGCGGCGTGGCAGGTCTATGCCGTTATGCACGGCGCCAGCGCCATCGTGCTGGGGTTCACGGCGTTTGAGCTGCTGTTTGGCGTACTGCAAAGTGCTCCCGTACCGAACAAAGCGGTGCCGGTCGAACCCTCCGTGAAGACGTCTTAGCCCAGCAGGTCCGCCACGTCCAGCATGCGCTGGGCGACTTCTACGATCTTGAGGTTTTTGTCCATGGCGGTTTTGCGCAGCTTGGCGTAGGCCGCGTCTTCACCGAGGTTTTGGCGTTGCATCAGCAGCGCCTTGGCGCGGTCAATAACTTTGCGGTCTTGCAATGCGGAGGACAGTTCGTGCAGTTCCGTGCGGGCCTCAGCCAACTCTTGGCGTAGCGTTTGCTCTTGCTGAAAGCGGGCCAGTGCCACATCCAAAATGGGTCGGATGCGTTCGGGTTGCAGCCCTGCCACGATATAGGCCGATACACCGGCCGCGACGGCAGCGCGGGCGTTGCCCGTGTCGTGGTCGTTGGTGAACATGACGATGGGGCGGCGCTCGTCGCGCGTCGCCATCACCATAAGCCTCAGTGCTCGCGCGCATCGCTTTCGGCGTCCACGATGATGAGGTCGGGCTGCAGTTGGTCCAAGCGTTCGGTCAGGTAAACGTCGGCCGGTAGCGAGGCGACCAGGTTGAAGCCGCTTTCCAGCAGGCCAATGCGCAAGCTGCGCGAACGCTCCGCCTGATCCAGGGCGTGGGTGTCCAGCGGGTCGTTGACCAGCAGGTCAGAATTAATTACAACGATGCGCAGCGGCTCGGTCATGCTTTGTGGGTAAGCAAAATGCACGCCATGCAGCGCTCCGGCCCTGGGCGAAGCGTGGCCTACACTCGGCGTCCTATGCTGAAAAACGTATCCGACAGCCTGCTGGTGCTGGGCGTGGAGTCCTCCTGCGACGAAACTGGGGTGGCCATGGTGCGCACCCAGGGTGCCG
>JAXHOO010000082.1:0-31882 GCA_034519365.1 Rhodoferax sp.
GGCAACTCCACCAACTTTTGTTCGTAGCTCAATTTCACAAAAAAATTGGGATAGATGTTGCGACTTAGGGACTCAAATGCCCGCAAAAAAGTCATGCTTGGGCTTGGCACCAGTTGGTAAGCGCCGTACTTGGCAACCGTCTTTTCCAGGGCAAGCCGCAATACAGCGGTGTCGTACTCGTAGCGCAAGTCTTTGCTGCTCTCACCGGGGCGGTAGGTAAACACCTGCACCGACTCTCTTGCATTTGCGGTGCCTACACTGACCACAAAGGCTAGCAACCAAAGACACAATGCCAAAACGGATTGCCGCACAGGATTCCTTATCGCCGCCGCGCAGAGCGGACTCCCGACAACTCCCCTACCAATTTCAGCACCCGAACAAGCCGGCCGGAATCCCCTACTTCTACCGTAAAGGTCATCCAAGCCAACCCTCGAACGGACTGGGTATTCACTGCCACCACGTTAATCTTATTTTTGGTGAATACCTCCGAAATATCGCGCAATAACCCGTGCCGGTCAATCGCCTCGATTGCAACGTCCACTGGGTAGACTTGCCCCCCTCCGAGGGCACTACCCCATTCCACTTCAATCAGCCGGTCCGCGCTGCGATGCACCATGTTGCGCAGGTTCGAACAATCAGAGCGATGCACACTGACACCTCGACCACGCGTGATAAATCCACTGATCACATCTGGCGGGGCCGGCTTGCAGCACTTGGCCAACTGGGTCATCAACGAGTCAATGCCGACAACCAATACACCGCCTTTACCTGAGCTGTTGCCGGCCTTGGGCTTGCCTAACAGTATTTGATCGTCGTCACTGTGCGCAGGCTCCGGTGGGCGCAACACAATCTCAATATTGCGCAGTGAGAACTCGTCTTTACCCACCACTTCAAACAGCGCATCGGCCGAATTGAAACCGAGTTGACTCGCCAAATCCTCCAGTTTGACCGCAGTTTTTCCTTCCCGTTGGAGCAGCTTTTCCACCGCTTCACGGCCCTTGGCAATGGTCTCGCCCATGGCCAACACGTTGAACCAAGCGCGCACCTTGGCGCGCGCACGGTGGCTCACCAAATAGCCGAGTTCAGGATTCAGCCAATCGCGCGAAGGCCCACCCTCCTTGGCTGCGTTCACCTCTACCGTCTGCCCATTTTTCAGCGGGGTGTTCAGCGGCACCATAGCGCCGTCCACCTTGGCACCGCGACAGCGGTGGCCTAGGTCGGTGTGCACGCTGTAGGCAAAGTCCACCGTGGTGGCGCCCTGAGGCAACTCGACGATGGCGGCATCTGGCGTGAGCACGTAGATACGGTCCTCAAACAAGCCTTGGCCATCTGTACCAGCTTGGGCGCCCGAGAGGTCCCGCTCCCACGCCAGCAACTGGCGCAACACCGCGATCTTGGCGTCGTACTCGCCCGCCGCCGTCACGCTGCCGCTGTAGCCCTTGGCGCCTGCCTCTTTGTAAGCCCAGTGCGCCGCGACGCCGTGCTCGGCATGGTCGTGCATCGCCTGGGTGCGAATCTGCACCTCAATGGGCTGGCTGGCCTCATCCCGCACAACGGTATGCAGCGACTGGTAGCCATTGGGCTTGGGCTTGGCGATGTAGTCGTCAAACTCTTCGGTCACCGGGGTGAAGCGGCTGTGGACCCAGCTCAGCGCAGCGTAGCAGTCGGGCACGGTGGGCACCACGATGCGCAGTGCGCGGATGTCGTACACCTGCTCAAAACCCAGCGACTTGCCGCGCATTTTTTTGACAATGCTGTAAATGTGTTTGGGCCGCCCGTGCACCGTAGCGCTGACGCCCTGCCCAGCCAACTCGTCGGCCAGCTCTTGGCGCAGCCGCTCGACCGACGTTTCGCGCTCGGTGCGCTTTTCGTCCAGCAATTTGGCCACTTGCTTGTAGGTAGCGGGCTCCAGAAAACGGAAGGCCAAATCTTCCATCTCCCACTTGATTTCCCAGATACCCAGCCGGTTGGCCAACGGCGCGAAGACCAGCAACGACTCGCTGGCCAGCCCCGGTGGCACCGGCAGTTTGGTGGCCGCAAAGTGGCGCAGTGTTTGCAGCCGCGAGGCCAAGCGCAACATCACGACCCGCAAGTCTTTGGAGAACGCCAGCAACATCTTGCGCACGCTCTCGGTTTGCGTGGCGGCGGACTGGGCCATGGGCGCCGCATTGGCGTTGTGGCTGGCAGCGTTTTGCGCGACCCGGGCCATGCGCTGCAGGCGCACCAGCTTGGTGGTTTCTAGTGCAAGGTCCGCAAAATTGTCGCCAAAGGCCTTGGCAATGACGTCGTGCGGTTTATTCAGGTGGTCGCAAGCATAGACCAAATAGCTGGCAGCCTGCATGGCCTCGGAGCCGCCAATAGTGAGCAAAATAGCCGCCACGGCGTCGGCGTGCTGCAGTACGTTTTCACCGGTATCCAGCGCTTGCGTCGCCAGCAGCGGTTCCGCGAAAGCGCGCGCGCGCGCCAGCGCACCGGCCTGTTCGGGCAGGCTCTGGGCAGTGGCCGCGATGACTTGCGGCGGGGCCGCTGCGAGGGGGTCAGCGTGCAGGCTTTTCATTCCAGCAAAAAAGACACCACGGTCTCAACTTGGTCTTGCGCAATCAGCGTAGGCGCATGGCCCACGCCCGCAAACTCCACCAGCCGCGCCTTGGGGCCGCGGGTGGTCATGGCCTGGGCGGTGGCGACCGAGAGCAGGTCAGAGTCAGCGCCGCGCAACAACAAGGTGTCCGCAGTCAAGCTGTCGTACAACTGCCAAAGCTGGATTTCGCCCTGTGCCGCCAACTCCTGGGTCATGCCGCGCACGGGCACGGCGATGGCCGGGTCGTAGTGCAGGCTGACCTTGCCGTCGGCCGCGGGCTTGACCATGTGGCGCGACAACTCCAGCCACTGCGCGGGCGTGTGCGGGCCAAAGCTGGTGGAGATCAACCACATCGCGTCGGCCGCCTGCTGCAGCGAGTCAAATGTCATCGCCTTGCCCAGATAGGTGGCAATGCGGGTGATGGATTCCCACTGCACCACGGGGCCCACATCGTTGAGCACTAAGCGGCGTACGCTCACACCCGCCGCCGCCGCGTGGGCGGTCACCGCCATGCCAATCAGGCCGCCCATGCTGGTACCCACCCAATCCAAGGTCGTGGGTTTGAGCTGCGACAGCAGCGCCAGCATGTCCATGGTGTAGTTGGGCAACTGGTAGCCCAAGGGGTCCGCCAGCCAGTCGCTGCGGCCACGTCCAGCCACATCGGGGCAGACCACGCGCAGCGGTTCTTTGGCGCGCGCCACCAGCGCCTGCGCCAGCACGTCAAAGTCGCGCCCCTGGCGCGAGAGGCCGTGGGCGCAAACAATGGTGTGGGCCGCGTCCGGCGCGCCCCACTCCCAATACGCCATCTTGTGGCTTCCACCGGTGTGAGGGCAAGGTACGTAGTTCAGCCTAGGGTCAGACATGGTTCTAAGACTCGTTTGATAATGGTCACATCCTAATGGAAACCCCCACCCACTTTTGTGAAGGACGCAGCATGTTGAAAGGTAAAACCGCCATCGTTACCGGCTCCACCAGCGGCATTGGCCTGGGTATCGCCAAAGCGCTGGCCGAACAAGGGGCCAACATCGTGCTCAATGGCTTTGGCGATGTGGAAGGCCCCAAGGCTGAGATTGCTGCTTTGGGCGCCCAAGTGGGCTACCACGGCGCCGACATGAGCAAGCCCGCCGAGATTGAGGCCATGGTGCAGTACGCCCAAGCCACCTTTGGCGGCGTCGACATTTTGGTGAACAACGCGGGCATTCAACATGTGGCGCGGGTGGAAAACTTCCCAGTGGAAAAGTGGGACGCGATCTTGGCGATCAACTTGTCCAGCGCGTTCCACGCTTCGCGCCTGGCGCTGCCCGGTATGCAGGCCAAGAACTGGGGCCGCATCATCAACGTAGCCTCCGTCCACGGCTTGGTCGGCTCGGCCGAAAAATCCGCCTATGTGGCGGCCAAGCACGGCATTCTGGGGCTGACCAAGGTCACCGCGCTGGAGAATGCCACCAGTGGCGTCACCTGCAACGCCATCTGCCCCGGCTGGGTGCTCACCCCGCTGGTTCAAAAGCAGGTGGATGCCAAAGCGGCTGCCCAAGGCATCAGCAATGCCGAGGCCACCAAACAGTTGCTGGGCGAGAAAGAACCTTCGCTGCAATTCACCACGCCCGAAGAACTGGGTGCGCTGGCGGTGTTTTTCTGCTCGCCCGCAGGCAACAACGTGCGCGGCGTGGCCTGGAACATGGACGGCGGCTGGGCGGCCCAATAGACCCAACAGGCCATTGCAGACCTAATTTTTGAGCCTTTTATGCCTCTAGCCCCCGTGGGTATTGCGCAAGCAGCTTCTATTTTGATAGCATTCAACGCGCCCTAGTGGGTGGCTGTTTGGCGCACCCCTGGCGCAGATTAGGCGTGGGCGCCGGTATGGGCGCGCTGGCGGCTGGCCCACCAGCTCATGGCCATGGCAGCCAACAGCCCCACGAGGCCAAACCAGTGCAGGCTGCCCATTTGGCCTTCTGCAATCAACCAGCCACCGCCGCCCGCCCCTAGGGCTTGGCCGGCATACATGGCCGACGAATTGAGCGCGATGGAACCCGACGCCAGCCCCGGCGCAATGCCCACCAGCCGCGCCTGCTGGGCCGAATTGGAGGAAAAACAGCCCAGCGCCCACGGCACACAGACCACGCCCGCCAGCACCATCGTGCTGCCCAGCGGCCACATCAGCAGGCTCAACGCCATGAGCCCAATGCCCCACATGACCGACTGCGGCGCGCCCACGCGGTCAATATGGCGCGACATCACGATATTGCCCAACAGGCCAAAGGCGCCAAACCAAAAAAACAAGAGACCGAGCTGCAACGGGCTGGCCTGTAGCGTGGTGCTGAAATAGGGCGCAAAGTAGGAAAACAACACGAACTGACCGCTGGAGTACAACAGCGTCACCGCCACACTGAGCATCAGCGCCGGCGACCGCAGCGTCTCCCCCCAAGCCGCGCGCGACAGGGCTGGTGGGCGAATACCGTCGGGCAGCGCGCGCCACACCCACACCGCGCTGACCGCGCTGAGCAGCGCCACCAGCGCAAACGCGGTGCGCCAGCCCAGCGTTCCACCCACCCACGCGCCCAATGGCATGCCCAAGACCGAGGCCAGCGACCAGCCCAAAAACACAAAGGTGATGGCCCGCCCGCGCTGCTCAGGTGCGACCAGCAGACCCACGCAGGCAGCCGCCTGGGGCGTAAAAATAGCAGGCGCGACCACGGCCAGAGCGCGTACAAAAAGTAAAGAACCAAAGTTGGGCATCAGCGCGCTTAAACCCAACCACACCGCGTACCACACCATGGACAAGGTCAGTAAGCGCCGCCGGTCCCACCCCGCCACGATGCTGGCAAACAAGGGCGCCCCCAAACACATCACCGCTGCCGCGACGGTGATGAGTTGCCCGGTCACCGGCACGGTTTCCCCTAGCGACGCGCTGATCTCGTTCAACGTTCCGGGCACCACCATCACGCCGGTTCCAATGACAAAGTTGCCGAATAGCAGCGACCACAGGACTTTGGGCAAAGGTGCTGCTGCGGCGGCGGGTCTGGCTGAAGTGGTCATGCGAAACTAGGCAGATCCGGGTTGGTGAACAGGCCCCGCGAGGGGTACTTGTCCATTGTCAACGTGTTTTCGGCTTGGCGCTGTCGCCCGTGCGTTGGCCGCACAGCTAGCTCAACTGGACTGCTTGAAGGCCATGACCGCTTGGTTACGCAAGGTGCGCAGCAGGGCCAACTCCTTGTCGTCTAGCTCCAGCGCGCCGCGCACGGTCTTGTCCGCATAGATCAGGCCGAACGGCGCGCCCTTGATCTGCAAGGGCAGCAACAGGAAGGTGGGCGCGTTGATGGTCATGCGGTACCAGTCCGGCAGGCGCTGCACGATACGCGCCTCAGAGGCATCGCTGATCATCGTGTCCGCCCCTTTGACGCTGACCACACCAAACAGGTCCGGGGTTGGCGCCTTCAAATGGGTCTTGAACACCTTGACGCAACGCTCCACGCCCTCCCCCAGGCCAAAGCGCCCCACCATCATCTCGGTTTTGGAGTCCCGCATGCAGAAGATGATGCGGTCGAATTCCATGGCGCGGTACATGGTTTCCAGAATCATGCGCAACACGTCCGAGAGCTTGAAGTCCTCCACCATGGCGTTGGTGATGTCCTGAATGCCCGCCGCCAAGGTCTCTGCCACCTGCCTGGCGCGCAACGAGGCGATCTGCGCTGCGCCCACAGTGGGCGTAGCCTGTAGCTCTAGGCTGCCGAAATGCGACTCGGCCTCAGCCGGCGCCGGGCGCAGCAGCTCCACAGGCGGATCGCCCGGCTTCAGCAACTTGTCGGCAGCAGACCCCGGCGCCACCCGAATTTCCATCGCCGCCGCTAAATCGACCAACTTCAGGCGCGCCTTGCTGGTGGCCGCCATCACTTCCTTGGCGCTAACGCCCATGACCAACATGTACTTGCGGGTGACCACTGCCAGACGCGCCTCGCGCTCCTGCGGGTCGCTGTGCAGCAGCACGTCGGCCATTTCGTTGGACGCCAAAGCCACCCAGCGCACGCGCTCGGCGCTATCGGCCGGCGCGCGTTGCGGCGGCTCGCCAGCCGGTTTGCGCATGCAGCGCTGGATGTCTTCGGGCAGGCTCCACGCGCGGGCAATGCCCAAGCCCAGTGCCTCAAAACTGAGCCCCAACACGCTAATGGCAGCCGATATCTCGGACAGCGGTCGACGCGGGTCCTGCATCAGCCCCCGCACCCGCGATGCCTCTTCGGGAAAATAAAACAACACCAGCAATCGCCCCAGATTCTGGAACATCGCGCCGATAAAGGCCTCTTCGCTTTCTCGCACTACCGAACACAGCTCGCCCCCAATGCTGCCCGCCAGTAGCGAACGCAAAAACTCTTCTTTGAGTTGCGCTGCGTGCGCCTTATCCTGCATGTGCTCCAGCAGCACCAGACTCAGCGCCATATTGCGAATGCCGTTAAAGCCGACCAAAGTCACCGCGCGCGACACCGTGCTGATGCTGCCGCTGCCGCTGCGCCCATAGTGCGCGCTATTGACAAGGCGCAGCAGCTTATTGGTAAGCGCCACGTCCTTGAGTATTTCGTTGGTAACGCTGCCCACGCTTTCGGTCTCTGACGCCGCCATGCTTTGGATGCGCACCACCGAATCCGACATGGCGGGGAAGTCGCTCCGGTGCCGCATGCGCCGCATCAAAAACTCCAGGGTGTCGCTGCTACTGGTGGTTCCAGCTGCGGGAACGGCGCCGCCCGCAGCGGACTGGGACCATTGCTCCAGTTCAGACTGAAACACTCGCGCACCCACGAAGCGCTGTCGCGCATCGTGGGCCAACGCGCGGTTGACGATGGCGCGCAAGTGATCGTCGACACCGGGCAGTGGGTCATCGGGCAGCAGCAGCTGTTCGTGCATGACTCGGTATAGCGCACGGTACGGGTCTATTTCTGCGATCAGGCGCCGTCCCAGCAACAGTTCTGCCAACACCAGACCGGCTGAAAAAATATCCATGGAGGGGGATGGAGGCAGTCCATCCGTCGCTTCAGGTGACAGGTAGCCAATGGTGCCGCCCGCCAAGGCAGGCTCGCTACTGTGACTGTCGCGGATACGGGCGGCAATCCCAAAGTCCATCACCCGGGCCCGCCCGGCACTGTCGATCAGCACATTGGAGGGCTTCAGGTCGCGGTGCACCACGCCAGCGGCGTGGGCCGTGGCGACGGCGTCCAGCACGTCCACCATCCAGGTGACCGACTGCGGTACCGGCGGTATACCGCGCTCGCGCAGCACCTGCTCCAGCGTTTGGCCGGCCACGTACTCAAACACCAGATAAGGCTGCTGCCCTTGAATATCCGCCTCGAACACCTGAACGATGTTGGGATGGTTGACGCGCCCGACGCTGCGCGCCTCTTGCAACCATTGGGCTATCGCCTGGTCGTCCGTGCCCGCACCCGGGCGCATGAGCTTGATTGCCACCTCACGTTCCATGCGTGGGTCGAAAGCCAGCCAGACCGACGACTGACCACCTTGACCCAGCATGCGGCGCAATTCAAACCGCCCCAACTTGGCGCCCGCTTGCATGGGAGGCGAGCTAGGGGAAAAGGCGTTTTCTTCTGTCATGGTGCAACGGTAACAGTCCAACGAGGCGCTGGCTTGAGTATGGCACTACGGTCGGTGGTCTACGCCTGCCAAGGCTTCAAAATCGACCAAGGGCAAAGGCTTGCTGAACAGGTAGCCCTGAAACACCGCGCAACCGTTTTGTAGCAAGAAGTCCCGCTGCCCTTCGGTTTCAACGCCTTCGGCCACCACCCCAAAACCCAAGCTCTGTCCCAGGTGGATGATAGTTTTAGCGATCGCAGCGTCTTGCGGGTCGGTAAGCACGTCGCGCACAAATGCCTGGTCAATCTTGATCTGGTCCAGCGGCATGCGCTTGAGGTAGGACAGAGACGAATAGCCGGTTCCAAAATCGTCCAGGGCGCACCCCACGCCTAGGGCACGCAGCGCCTGCATTTTGACCACAATGTCGTCCAAGTCTTCCGCCAGCATGCTCTCGGTCAGCTCAAGTTTTAACAACTGCGGCTTGGCGCCTGTTTCTTCGAGTACCGCTTGGACCTGGGCCACAAAGTCATGCTGGCGAAATTGGCGGGCACTAACGTTCACCGCCAACGTTAACGCTGACATCGCGGGCTTGTCTGCCCAGCGAACCAACTGGCTGCAGGCGGTGCGCAGAACCCAGTTCCCCAGCGGAAGGATTAAGCCTGTCTGCTCCGCGAGGTCAATGAATTCGCCAGGAGCCACCCTACCAAGCTTGGGGTGGTCCCAGCGCAACAATACCTCGGCACCCAGCACCCGGCTCGTGTGCGTTACCTGAGCTTGGTAGGCCAACACAAACTCCTGCCGCGTCAACGCCCGGCGCAGGTCCAGCTCCAGACGGCTGGATTCAGTCACTTCGGTCACCATGATGTGGACCAGCGCATATAAGGCCACGATGGCCAGCGCCGTATTGACCCAGGTGCCGGTTATCCGGATGTCGTGCGGAATCAGGTAGGGCGTGACAATGCCCCAAGTCGTGCTGGCCAAAACCACGTAGGAAACGAAGAGCAACCCCACAATGCCGTGGCGCAACCAAGGGGATGCATCACGCAGCACCAGCATCGACGCCAGGGCCAACACCAGAATGAAATGGTGGGTCGACCGTGGTACCTGGGCGTCCGGGATATCAAAAAACACGCCAAACGCCCACAAAGAGGCGTAGACGACGGCCAGCATGATGAAAAAAGCGGGCTGCGGCCGCTGGCGCCAGTTCAGCCACCCCACCACCCCACCCAAAACTGCCATACACAGCTCGACCGCGACAATGACCCAGACCCCGCGCGCCGCAAAAAAAACAGACCAACCCACGCCCACACTCACCATCAGCACCGCCCCCACCCACAGCATCATGCGGACCCGCCGCTGGTGTGTTTGCGCTGGTGGTGCCGGCGTCTTCATGGCAGCGTTCTTGGGTTCAGTGACTGTTGCAAGTAATCGTCAAATGCGCTGATGGGCATGGGCCGTGCAAACAAATAGCCCTGGTAGGTCGTACAACCGCTGTCCGCCAGAAACCGCTGCTGCGCGCGGGTTTCCACACCTTCGGCAATCACCGCCAATCCCAAACTGCGGCCCAGTGCGACGATGGTGCTGGCAATGGCAGCGTCATTCGGGTCGGTCAACACATCGCGCACGAACGACTGGTCGATTTTGAGCTGGTCCAGCGGCAAGCGCTTGAGGTAGGCCAACGACGAATAACCGGTGCCGAAATCGTCCAAGGAAAAGCCGACACCGCGGGCCCGCAAAGATGACATCTTGGCGATCACATCGTCCACATTCACCACCAGCAGGCTTTCGGTGAGTTCCAACTTGAGCCGGTACGGGTTGGCGCCGGTGTAGTCCAGCAAACCCAGTACGTAGTCGGAAAAATCTGGTTGGCGAAACTGCAGTGAGCTGACATTGACCGCCAGCGTCAGGTCGGCACTGGCGGGCGAGCGAGCCCATGCAACTAACTGCTGGCAGGCCGTCTCCAGTACCCAGTTGCCAATGGCCACAATCTGCCCACATTCTTCGGCTACCGGAATGAATTCGCCTGGAGACACCATGCCCCGCTCGGGATGGCTCCAGCGGATCAAGGCCTCTGCCCCCAACACCGCGCCGGCAACCGACACTTGAGGCTGGTAGTACAGCTGGAACTGCCCCAGCAATAGCCCCTGGCGCAAATCGTTTTCCAGCGCTGCCCGGCGCGTCACGGCGGCCTGCATCAACGGGTCAAAAAAGCGCAGCCCATTGCGCCCAGCTCCCTTGGCCTGGTACATGGCCAGGTCGGCCTGTTTGAGCAGCTCGTCCACCTCGACTTCATGGCCCGTAAACAGCGTGAGACCGATGCTGGGTGTGCTGTGGTACTCCACACCCGCCAGCCTGTACGGCGCATTCAAGGAGGCCACAATTTTTTCCCCCACCTGGATGGCGCGCGAGGCAGCCTGCTGCCGTACGGTGTCCAAGCCTTCCAACATCACCACATATTCATCGCCCCCCAGACGGGCAACTGTGTCCTCTTCGCGCACGGTTTCCAGCAGGCGGGTTGATACCTGCTGCAACAACATGTCGCCCATGTCGTGGCCCAAGGTGTCATTCAGATTCTTGAAATGGTCTAAGTCAATGAAAAGCAATGCGCCATACGCGCCGCTGCGCGCGCTGCCAGCCATCGCGTGGTTGAGTCGGTCCATCAGCAAGCGCCGATTGGGCAAATTCGTCAGAGGGTCAAAAAATGCCAGTTGCCGAATCTGGTCTTCGGCTGCTTTGTGCTGGGTGATGTCGGTATGGGTCGCCACGTAGTGGGTAAGCTTGCCATGCTCGTCTTTGACGGAAGAGATGTTCAGTTGTTGGGGGAAAATATCCCCGTTCTTGCGCCGGTTCCAGATTTCACCTTTCCAGTGACCTTGGGTTTCCAGCGCGGTGTCCATGGCTGCGTAAAACGCTTTGTCGTGCCAACCCGACTTGAACATGGACGGGGTATTACCCACCACTTCACTTTCGGCGTATCCGGAAATCGTGCAAAAGGCCTGGTTGACCCGCAAGATTTCCCGGCGCCCGTTGGTCACCAACATCCCCTCCTGCGCGTCAAACGCCGTGGCGGCCACACGTAACTCGGCCTCGGCAGCCCGGCGCTCGGCCAGATCTACATCAAACCGAAACAACTCGGCCTCGGCGGAATCCGTGCCGTTACCCAACACGGCAGAGTGGCTGGAAAACACATGCACCTCGTGCCCATCCCGGTGCACCAAAGTCAACTCCTGACCTTCCATCGCCGCGTGGCCTCGTGCGAGGTCATCCATCTGTTGGCGCCACTGCGGCCGCAGCAGGCTTGGCACGATCAAGTCCAACACATTGCGGCCAACCGCCTGCGCAGAGGTATGCCCATAGAGACGTTCAGACGCCGCATTCCAGTAGGTGATGGTGCCATCGGTGCGGTAACCCTGCACGGCCACCGAACCCACGTTTTGCAACAAGCTGCGAAAACGCAGCTCAGAGCTGCGCAGGGCTTGCTGCGCCAGACTACTGCTGGTGATATCGCGCGCCAACAACATGACCTTGGGTAGTCCGTCGTCGGCAGATAGCAAGGGGTTCGCGCGCCCCTCGAACCGGCGCGGCCCTTGGCGGGATTGCAAAGTAAATTCAAAGATTTCTGTACTACCGCGCTGCATGGCAGCCCGCAAGTGTCCCAACACCTCATCGGCCTCGGTAGCGGGAAGTACTTCATGGAGTCGTTTGCCGCGCAAAGCGGACTCTCCCTTGCCACGCTGTTTGGCAGATTCGGTCACCGCCTCCAGAAAGCGGCCCTGATCGTCCAGCAGGTAAAGCAGGTCGGGTATGGCGCCCACTGTGGCCAGCAAGCGCGACTCTTGTTTGCGCAGTGCCAGTTCGGCATGAAGGCGGTTGCGGCCGTCTTGGAGGATCAGTCCCAGCAACACGGTAGCAAGGCTGAATACCGTCAAAAATGGCAGGGCAACTCTATCCAACACCAAGGGCGCCACGCTAGTTGGCAGCCAGGTAAACAGGTAGATTTGCACCGAGTGCGCCACCAAGCCAAACAGTAGCAACTGCCACCACCGCAACCCCACTCGACCAGAGGCATGCGCATAGTAGTACAGCAACCCGATGCCAGCAGAACACAGAACGACAACCACACCCACCGGGGCGCCCGCCCCGCCTTGTGACCAGCGGTACACAGCGGCAATACCCGCCGCCAAACCGCCCACCCAGGGCCCACCAAAAAGGCTGGCCATGCTCAGCACCACCGAGCGCGCATCAAATATCAAACCCGGGGCCAAGGTCAGCGGCATGGCCATACCCACCATGGTGATGCCACCAAACAGCAAACCGGCCACCAAAATTTGCAACCGAGGGTAGGCGCGCAAGGCACTCCGGCTGTAACCATACAGCTGGCTCAACGCCAATAACAGAGCGACACCTTTTGTCAGCTCAAGAAACATGGGAATCCACAGTGGGGACAGTCTCGCAGCGCACGAACAATCGTCTTCCTTAGTGCAGAGGGTTTTCAAAGATTATGGCTGGCAACCCGGTAATTGGTGTCATATTTACCCCTAGCCAGCGGCCGTGTTTGGCAGCCCGTCCAGTTCGCCAACTATGCTTTCGGATTTGTAACAGAGTGTCAGTGTCAGCCCGTCTGCCTCGGGAACCCCGTGATGACGCCGCAAAATAGTGCCTGTTACAAATTTGGAGAGCCCATGCAAGCCCACGCCAACCGCCCCAACAAGATCCTCGTGGTGGACGATGACGCGCGCATTCGCGACCTGCTGCGCCGTTACCTGACCCAAGAGGGCTTTGACGTGCTGCTGGCCGAAGACGGTAAATCGCTGACCCGCATCATGCTGCGCGACACCGCTGACCTGATCGTGTTGGACCTGATGATGCCCGGCGAGGACGGTTTGTCCATCTGCCGGCGCCTGCGCGCGGCCAATGACACCACGCCCATCATCATGCTGACCGCCAAGGGCGAAGACATCGACCGCATCGTGGGACTGGAAGTGGGCGCCGACGACTACTTGGGCAAGCCCTTCAATCCGCGCGAGCTACTAGCCCGTATCCATGCAGTTTTGCGTCGCCGCCCGGTTGCCGAGGTGCCGGGGGCACCGTCTACGGAGCACGAGGTGGCTAAATTTGGGACCTTTGTGTTTGACTTGGGCGCCCGCACCCTCACCAAAGCCGACCAAGAGCTGACCTTGACCACCGGCGAATTTGCCATGCTCAAGGCGCTGGTGCGCCACCCCCGCATTCCACTGTCACGCGAAAAATTGGCCCAGTTGTCCCGTGGGCGGGAGTTTGAGCCGTTTGACCGCAGCCTTGACGTCCAAGTTTCACGCCTGCGCAAACTCATAGAAACCGACGCCACCACGCCCCGCTTCATCCAAACGGTGTGGGGCGTAGGCTATGTGTTTGTGCCCGACGAAGCCGCGTGATCCCAGGAATCCTTCGTATGGCCCAGACCGAGGTGCCAGACTTTGACGCCAGCACCCCGGTGCCACTGGCGGGGGATGGAAGCGACTCCGGTACCTGGCGTGTCACCCGACTGAGCCTGTTTTGGCGCACCTTTTTCCTGCTAGCGCTATTGCTGTTGGGAAGCATACTGGCCTGGCTCCAGACCCTGCGTTCGCTGGAGTTTGAGCCCCGTGCCCTGCAAACCGCCCAGCAGTTGGCCTCGCAGGTCAACCTCAGCCGAGCCGCACTAATCCATGCCGACGACATTGCCCGGGTCTCGCTGCTCAAGACCATGCAAGACGAAGAAGGCCTGCGCATCGTGCCCCGAGGGAAGAAGGACCAAGTTGTTTTACTGGACAACGACGCACTGAGTCGCCGCGTGGCGCAAGACCTAGAGCTGCGTTTGGGGGCGGGGACCCAAGTGGCCAGTGCCGTCAATGACAAAACCGGGCTGTGGGTCAGCTTTGACATTGCAGGTGTCCCGTATTGGTTGCAGACAGATCAAACCCGTGTTTCACTGGCCGCAGGCACCACCTGGATGATTTGGCTCACGGTGGCAACCGTGCTGTCACTCGCTGGCGCGGCGTTGATCGCCGGCTTGATCAACCGCCCGCTGAAAGACTTATCCTTCGCTGCCAGCCGGGTACGCGAAGGCAACTTTATCGCCAGCCAGCTCGACGAACACGTCAGCACCAGCGAAATTCGAGAGGTCAATATCGGCTTCAACCGCATGGCCCAAAAACTGGCCAAGGTGGAACAGGACCGCGCGGTGATGTTGGCGGGCATCTCTCACGATCTTCGTACGCCATTGGCCCGCCTGCGCCTAGAAACCGAAATGAGTGTGGCCGAGGAAAGCGCCCGTGCCTATATGGTGGCCGACATCAACCAGCTCGACGCCATCATTGACAAGTTTCTGGACTACGCCCGTCCCGACCGGGTCGCCTTGGCTCCCGTAGTACTGAGTGACGTGGTTGATGCCTGTGTCTACTCGCTGCAAAAACTCCCCGACGTACGCATCAAGGTCAATTTGCAGGACGACCTGCTGGTGATGGCGGACGAAGTAGAGCTGGGCCGGGTATTGTCCAATTTGTTAGAGAACGCGCGTCGCTACGGCAAGTCCGTCCACACCGGCATCGCCATGATTGACATTGCCGCAGTAGCCCGCGAGCGCTGGGTGTTGATCAAGGTGCGTGACCGGGGCATTGGCGTGGGCGAAGAGCAATTGCACCAGCTGACCCAGCCGTTTTACCGTGGAGAAGCCGCCCGTACAGCCGCCAATGGCGCCGGCTTGGGCTTGGCCATCGTCGACAAAACGATCCAGCGCATGGGTGGCGCCTTCAAGCTGCAAAACTCCACGTCGGGCGGCCTGTCGGCGCAGATCCGGCTGCAGCGGGCCACCCGGCTCTAGTTTTTCACCAACAGCACAACGGCCCGGGCTTCCATCGCCCGGCCTTCGCCGACGGGGCCCATTTTTTCTGCCGTCTTGGCTTTCACGTTGACCTGCCCCACGTCGACGCCCAGCACTGTCGCAATTCGTACTCGCATGGCCGTGATGTGCGGGGCCAGCTTGGGCGCTTGGGCGATCACGGTGCTGTCCACATTGCTGATGATGTAGCCCAGTGCTCTAATGTCAGCCGCCACTTTGGCCAGCAGCACGGACGAATCCGCCCCCTTGTATTGCGCATCGGTATCAGGAAAGTGCGTGCCAATATCACCCAAGGCTGCGGCACCCAACAGCGCGTCGGTGATCGCATGCAACAAGGCATCTGCGTCGGAATGGCCCAGTAGGCCTTTGCTGTGGGGGATGTCCACACCACCGAGAATGAGCTTGCGCCCTTCCACTAGCTGGTGAATATCCCAGCCCTCACCAATTCGTAGGTTCATTGCTTACATCCCCCTCTCATAAGGTTTCCGGGCCCAGCCCCACTGCATAGGTGGTGACCTCCATGCCAGAGATTGAAACTTGCATCTGCGCAAAATGCAGGGCTTGGCTGCTGGCCAGAGCGTCACGCACTGGCTGCGTTACCAGCACTTCGCCCGGTCGTGCAATATCTTCCCCCAGCTTGTAGGCCAAGTTGACCGCATCGCCAAAACAGTCCGCCTGGTGAATGAGCAAAATATCGCCTATATCAATGCCCACGCTGAACGCTAGCGACGGCGCTTGCCCCTCAGTTACGGCAGCCCGCACCATAGCCAAACCGGCGGCAACAGCGTCCGCCACGTCGTCAAACACCGCCAGCAAATTGTCGGCCTCGTTCTTCACCACCTCACCGTGGTGAGACTCCACCAACGGCCGGGTTAGCTTGTGCATACGTCGAATCTGGCACAGGTAGGCCAGAATACCTTCGCGCCGCGCGGTCAAGGTGAAACCGCTCATATCCAACGCCAACACCGCCTTGCGGCACTGGAAGGTGTCCAGAATCATCTGCTCCACCCCCGGCCTGCGCTCGGGCGATGCCGCAATCAAGGTATCCAGTAACGCAGAAAATGCTTGCATACCGTATGTGTCCCGGGCCTCGCCCTGTGTTGCTAGTAACTGCGCGCCGCCAGCACCGCCTGAGCCAACGTGAAATCCTGCGAGTAGGTTACCTTGAAATTCTGCGCGCTGCCCTCCACCAGCAACGGCGCTTTGCCCACGAACTCCAGCGCGCTTGCCTCGTCGGTCACCGTATCGCCAGCCGCCAGCAGCGCGGCCTGCAAATCTGCCAGACGGAACATCTGCGGGGTCTGGGCCAGCCACTTGTCACTGCGGTCAACCGTCGCCGACACGCGGCCTTCCCGCGCCTGCTTCAGCGTGTCAGGCAGTTTCAAGGCCAACAGGCCACCCACGGCATCGCCTTGGCAAGCATCCATAAGTGCATCAATTTGGTCCGAAGTGACTAGGCAGCGGGCTGCGTCGTGTACCAGCACCCAGTCATGCGGCGCTGCACCGTGCTCCCGCAAGGCTTTTAGACCATTCAATACACTGCTGGCCCTTGTAGAGCCTCCGCAATTAGCTATCAAAATACTAGCAAACTGCGGGATATCTGGAGAATCAAAGAAGATGTCTTCCGGGCTTACCACCACCAGCGTCGCAGCCAGCCGGGGTACTGCTGAGAATGCCGCCAAAGTGTGCAGCACCATGGGTTGGCCTGCGATGGGCTGGTACTGCTTAGGTCCCACCGCACCAGAACGACTACCGTTGCCAGCGCAGGGAATCAGTGCGAAAAACCGCGACGCTGGTGTCTGCTGCATGGTCGATACCGTTCCCAGGCGGGTGAAAGAGGGTGTTCAAAACAACGAATGCGCTGAATCATAGCAAGCAGCTGGGCTTTGCCCAGCCCCTTGTAGCCGTCTAAAATAAGCGCTGACAGCCTTTCAAGTTTCTTTCCACACCCCCACCCGCCCCGGTTGGGGGTGTTCTGCATTTTTCGGCGCATTGACACCCGGTTATGGAATTACCCAAGCTCACCAGCGGCAAACGCTTCACCCTACCCCGCCCGCCCGGTTCAGCCGATGCGCTGCTGCTGGCCCGCCTGGGCGAACGCGAAAAAACTGCCGGCAAGCCGATGACCGTGGTCACGGCGAACGCCAGCGATGCCCAGCGATTGCTCGAAGAAATCACCTTCTTTGCTCCCGGCTTGCGTTGCGCCCTGTTCCCCGACTGGGAAACCCTGCCCTATGACACCTTTTCGCCGCACCAGGACCTGATCAGCGAGCGACTGGCTACCCTGTGGCGCATCAGTCAACGTGACAAGGAAACCGGTGCCGATGTAGTCATCGTGCCGGCCACCACCGCCCTGTACCGGCTGGCACCGCCCAGTTTTTTGGCCGGGTACACCTTTGAATTCAAAGTCAAGCAAAAGCTCAACGAGGCCAAGCTCAAGGCCCAGCTCACGCTGGCCGGCTACAGCCATGTGACCCAAGTGGTCAGCCCCGGCGAATACGCGGTGCGCGGCGGGCTGATCGACCTGTTCCCCATGGGTAGCCTGGTGCCCTTCCGCGTGGACCTGTTTGATGACGAGATTGACAGCATTCGCACCTTCGACCCCGACAGCCAGCGCAGCCTGTACCCGGTGCCCGAAGTGCGCCTGCTCCCGGGGCGCGAGTTCCCCATGGACGAGGACGCACGCGCCAAGTTCCGCAGCCGCTGGCGCGAACTGCTCGAAGGCGACCCGACCAAGAGCCGCATCTACAAAGACATTGGCGCTGGCGTGGCCACGGCGGGTATCGAGTACTACCTACCGCTGTTCTTTGAAGAAACCGCCACAGTGTTTGACTACGTGGGCGCCGACGCCACCGTGGTCTTGCATGGGGATCTGGAGCCCGCGTTCCAGCGCTTTTGGCAAGACACCAAAGACCGCTACCGCTTGGTGCAAGGTGACCCCGAGCGCCCCGCGCTCCCGCCCGAATCTTTGTTTTTGGGCACCGAGCAGTTCTATGCCCGCGCGAATGCCCACGCCCAACTGGCCATCCGCGCGCAAAGCGAAGAGGGCGAATTTGTAGAGTTTGCGGCCCTGCCGCTCTTGTCGGTGGAGCGCGGTGCCGAAGACCCGCTGGTGCGGCTCAAAACCCACACCCGCAATACCCAGCAGCGCATACTGGTGCTAGCCGAGAGCGATGGTCGGCGAGAGAGTCTGCTGGACTTCTTGCGCGCCTCGCAAATCAACCCGCCCGCGTTTGACAGCCTCGCCGAGTTCGAGGCCAGCGATGAGCCGCTGGGCATTGCCACTGCCGCGCTCACGGTAGGCTTTAGTTGGCTAGGCGCTGTCGGCGCGCTGGGCGGCGGCATTGACCTCATCACCGAGACCGAGCTGTTTGTCGGCGGCCCCACCACGCGCCGCCGTAAGAAGCAGGAACAGGTTAGCGACGTTGAAGCGCTCATTAAAGACCTGAGCGAGTTGAATGTGGGCGACCCCGTCGTCCACAGCGCCCACGGTATCGGGCGCTACTTAGGCCTGATCCATATGGACATGGGCAATAAAAATGCCCAAGGCGAGCCCGAGCTGCAAGAGTTTCTGCACTTGGAGTACGCCGACAAGGCCACACTCTACGTGCCGGTAAGCCAGCTACAACTCATTAGCCGCTACACCGGCGTGAGCTCGGACGAGGCCACTTTGCACCGCCTAGGCAGCGGCCATTGGGAAAAGGCCAAGCGCAAAGCGGCGGAGCAAGTGCGCGACAGCGCCGCCGAGTTGCTCAACATTTACGCCCGCAGAGCGGCCCGTGAAGGCCACGCCTTCCGCTATTCGCCCAACGATTACGAAACCTTTGCCAACGACTTTGGCTTTGAAGAAACGGCCGACCAAAAGGCCGCCATCCACTGCGTGATTCAGGACATGGTGAGCCCCCGCCCCATGGACCGCCTGGTCTGTGGCGATGTGGGCTTTGGCAAAACCGAGGTGGCGTTGCGCGCAGCCTTCATCGCTGTCACCGGCGGCAAACAAGTGGCCATTTTGGCGCCCACCACGCTCTTGGCCGAGCAGCACTTTCAGACCATCTCAGACCGGTTTTCCAAATGGCCGGTCAAGGTGGCGGAGATGAGCCGCTTTCGCTCCACCAAGGAAATCAACCTTGCGCTCAAAGGCGTGGCCGATGGCACGGTCGACATCGTGGTGGGCACCCACAAACTGCTCAGCCAGGACACCAAGTTCAAGAACCTGGGCCTCTTGATCATCGACGAGGAGCACCGCTTTGGTGTGCGCCACAAAGAGCAAATGAAAGCCTTGCGCGCCGAAGTCGATGTGCTGACGCTCACCGCCACGCCGATTCCCCGCACCATGGGCATGGCACTGGAGGGCCTGCGCGACTTGAGCGTGATTGCTACCGCGCCCCAGCGCCGCCTAGCCATCAAAACCTTTGTGCGCACCGAAGGAGCCGGCGTGATCCGCGAGGCGGTGTTGCGCGAACTCAAGCGCGGCGGTCAGGTCTATTTCCTGCACAACGAGGTGGAGACGATTGAAAACCGCCGCGCCAAGCTGGAAGAGCTGCTGCCCGAGGCGCGCATTGCCGTGGCCCACGGCCAGATGCCCGAGCGCCAGCTGGAAAGCGTGATGCGCGACTTCATCGCCCAGCGCTACAACCTGCTGCTGTGCTCCACCATCATCGAGACCGGTATTGACGTGCCCACCGCCAACACGATTGTGATGAGCCGCGCCGACAAGTTCGGCCTGGCGCAGTTGCACCAGTTGCGCGGCCGCGTGGGCCGTAGCCACCACCAAGCCTATGCCTACCTCATGGTGCCCGACCTCGAAGGTCTGACCAAGCAAGCCAGCCAGCGTCTGGACGCGATTCAGGCGATGGAGGAGCTGGGCAGCGGCTTTTACCTCGCCATGCACGACTTGGAAATTCGTGGTGCCGGTGAGGTGCTGGGCGAAAACCAGAGCGGCAATATGCTGGAAGTGGGCTTTCAGCTCTACAACGAAATGCTGAGTGAGGCGGTGCGTTGCCTCAAAGCGGGTATCGAGCCCGACCTGCTGAGCCCACTCAACGTCACCACCGACATCAACCTGCACGCGCCCGCGCTATTGCCCAACGACTACTGCGGCGATGTGCACCTGCGTCTCTCGTTCTACAAAAAGCTGGCCACCGCCAAAAACACCGACCAGATCGACGCCCTGCTCGAAGAAATCGTGGACCGCTTTGGCAAACTGCCCGCCCAGGCGCAAACGCTGATCGACGTGCACCGCCTGCGCGTCATCGCCCGCCCCTACGGCGTGGTGAAGGTCGATGCGGCGCCGGGCGTCATCACCATCACCTTCAAGCCGAATCCGCCCATCGATCCGATGAAGATCATCCAGTTGATCCAGAAGAACAAGCACATCAAGCTGGCGGGCAACGAGAAGCTGCGCATCGAGCGCGAACTGCCCGAGGTAAAAGACCGGGCGCAGATGGTGCGGGACATTTTGAAGAGCCTGGGGCAGCCGGTAGCAGCCAGCGCACCCTAAGTGCGTTCAACGCTGACGCATCATGGCGTACAGCATGTCATCCATATCCATGCCGCCCTCGGGGTAAGCGGCATGGACTTTGTTGGCGCGCACCTGCTCTTTGAGCCACGACTTGAGTTCTTTCTCATCTTGCACACGCTGTAAATCGGCCTGCATCTGGGTCAGATCGTCTTTCAACCCGTCTCGTTCAAGCCCCAAGATTTCCAAGAAATCTTCCTCGCGAAAACGCATGTGCACCGGGTAGCCGAACTCATATTGCATGCTGTGGCGCATTTGCAAATTGTCTTGCTCCAAGGCGCGCACTTGCTCGGTAAGCAAATCGCACATCGCTTTGAGCTTGGCGTCTGACAACACGGCCGCCTTGCTGGCGTCGACCATTTCTTCTTGCAGTTGCATGCGCAGCAAGGCGCTCAGGTCTTTGCGCTCGTAGGCGGCATTCACCTCGCTCATGAGCGCAGTTTTGCGCTGGCGCACGGCTTCGTCGGGCTCCCGGTCAGGGTGCAGAGCACTGGCCAGTTGCCGATACACCGTGCGCAACGCGCTTTGCGCGTCTAGCTCTTGCTGGGCTGCGGCCTGCTCACGCGCCGTGGGGCCTTTCTTGGCTTTGCGTGCAGCACGCTTGGCCTCTTGCTTTTCGGCCTGCGCCTGCATTTTTTGCTGTTCAAACTCCAGCGCAGCGCGCAGCACGTCTTCCGGCGAATCAAACTCACGCCCTTGGGCAAAGTCTTCACCCAAAAAAGACTCCAGCATCTCCTGCGCCGCTTGCTTGGCTTGTTCACTCGGGTCGCCATCGTCCCCAACAGCACCGCTATAACGCGCCCACACGGCCAGGAGGTCGGCATCATGGGGTGGCTCTAATTGCTCATACAGCGACAACAGCATGCGCGTGGCTTGCTGCTTTTGGTTAGCAGTAAGGCCCTTGCCGCCTAGCGGGAGCCTGAATACGCGCATCCAATAACACCACCATGCTTTTGAGCAAGGCCTGGTTTTTCAGCTCCAGCTCGCGCACTTCTGGCGGTGTGGTGGCACATGCGTTTCCAACGCACTGCGCAAGGTCGCGGCCAGAGCCTGCTCACTATCAATACGCGCCATCAGCGTGTTAAAGCGCTTTTGCGCAGCGCTGGGCTTGTTCATGGTGGCCACCACCTTGCCGGCCACCACCTGCAGGCGGTCAGGCACAGGGGCAAACTCGGGGCCTTGGTCGGCAAAAAGATCGTTGAAATTGCTCATACCCACAATGTACTCTCCACAAACAACATATGGCATGGCCTATGCTAAAGTCTACCCAACGATCTCAAGGAGGTGCCTCATGGCTACTTCACCCTCATCCCAACAGCCCACAGCACGCCACACTGCTCGCGAAACCATAGCGCCCTACGCAGAAGATACGGGCGCCAGGGCTGTAAAGCTCTTCAGAAATGGGGCCAACCAGGCGGTGCGTATTCCGAAAGAATTTGAACTGCCCGGGGTGGACGCCCTCATCCACCGCGAGGGAAACAAGCTTGTTCTGGGCCCGCCAAGCCCAAGCTGGAGAAAGGCAGTGCAGCCGCATTGGTGGCGGCACTAGATGCCATCGCCCAGTTAGGCCCCAGCGCTGATCCCTTTCCAGACATTGGCGACGAAGGCCTGCTGCCGCTGGACAACATCGACTTCAGCGACCCAGCCGCATGAGCCAGCACACCACCATCTACCTGCTGGACACCAACATCATCAGTCGCATGATGCGCGACGGCAACAGCCCACCCGCACAGCGTTGCCGCAGCCTCCTGGCACAGGCTGCCGATTGCCGCATGGTGACTAGCATCGTCGTGCAGTGCGAGTTGATGTACGGGCTGGCCAAACACCCCTCCGCCCGCAACCAAGCGGGCTACGACCTGCAAATGGCCCCATTGGATGTATTGGCGCTAGACACCGAAGTCGCCGCCCACTACGCCCATCTGCGCGCCCATCTTGAAGCTCTGGGTACTCCCATAGGCGCCAACGACACCCTCATCGCCGCCCACGCCCTTGCCCTGGGCGCTACCCTGGTCAGCGGCGATGCCGAATTCAGCCGCGTACCCGGACTTCAGATAGAAAACTGGCTCCAGCCCGCATAGATACTGCGCAAGCAGCTATAAAAACAATAGTAAAAAGTTCAACCCCCACCATGTCACACCCCATCCTCACCACCCCCAGCCCCGCCGCGCAGAGTCTGGACGTGCTGCGCCAGCACTTCCCCCAAGCCATAGAAACCGACGCACAGGGCCGCATCCGCATCAACGCCGCCGCGCTGCAACTGGCGGTGGACCCGGCCAACCCGGCCGGTGTGCAGGTGGAAGAAGACGGCTTTGAGATGCGCTGGGTGGGCAAGCGCGAGGCCTACCACAGCGCCTTTGTGCCGGTGCAAAAAATCGTGGAACCACGCCCCGAGCAAAGCAAACACTGGGACACCACGGGCAACCTGCTCATCAAAGGCGACAACATCGACGCCCTGCGGCTGCTTACGCCAAAGCTACTTTGGCAAGGTCAAGCTCATCTACATCGACCCGCCCTACAACACCCAGAGCGACGCCTTTATCTACCGCGATGACTTCAGCGCCAAGCAAGGCGAGGTGCTGGCGCAACTGGGCTACGCCCGCGACAACATCGACTACATCAAAAACATCTACGGCGCGCGCACCCACAGCGGCTGGCTGTCGCTTCATGTACCCGCGCCTGCTGCTGGCCAAAGATTTGCTGCGCGACGACGGGGTGATCTTCATCAGCATTGACGACAACGAGCAGGCGCAGCTCAAGCTGCTGTGTGATGAGGTGTTTGGGCAGGAGAACTTTATTTCTAACCTGACCTGGGAAAAGGGCCGTAAAAACGACGCCAAGTTTTTCTCCAACGGCCACGAATACATGCTGGTGTACGGCAAGTCGGTGGCCCATCTGCGCGAAGAGAAAACCGTGTGGCGCGAGGAAAAGCCCGGTGCCCGCGACATTTGGGAGCACTACCTCGTGCTACGTGCCCGCCACGGCGCAGACGACACTGCCATTGAGAGTGACCTGCAACAGTGGTACACAAGCCTGCCCAAAGCGCACCCCGCGAAAAAATGGAGCCGCTACAAGCGCGTGGATGCCAATGGCCCGTGGCGCGACCGCGATATTTCCTGGCCTGGCGGCGGCGGCCCCCGCTACGACGTGCCCCACGACACAACGGGCCTACCTTGCAAAGTGCCAGCGCGTGGTTGGATTTACTCCGACCCATCCGAAATGCAGCGCCAGATTGCCTTGGGTTTGGTAGCTTTTCGTGCGGACCACACCGAGCCGCCCTTTCGCAAAGCCCACATTCGCCCACTGCCGCAAGAGATGGAAGCACTGCCGGACGAAGGTGATACCGATGACACCGAGGCCGAAGAAGAGTTGGCCACCCAAGTGCGTGGCAGCTACTTCTACAAACAGTCGCAAGTGTCGGTGCGGCACCTGCGCGAGCTGTTGGGAAAAAACGTATTCAACAACCCCAAAGACGTGGACGAAGTGGCACGCTTGCTGGGCTACGCCAGCCCTGGAGACAAAGAGGCCGTTGCGCTGGATTTTTTTGGCGGCAGCGGCACCACCGCCGAAGCCGTCATGCGCCTCAACGCCGAGGACGGCGGTCAGCGCCAGTTCATCCTGGTGCAAATTCCTCAGCCGATTGATGCCAAAAAGCAAAAAGACGCCCACAAGTTCGTCACAGAAACCTTGGGCCAGCCGGAGGCCACCATCTTCGAGATCACCGCCGAGCGCATTCGCCGGGCCGGCTCCAAATTGGAGGCAGAACGTGCCGCCAAAGCCGCAGCCGCTGGTGAACTTCTGCCCACAGATGCGCCCGCGCTAGACACCGGCTTTCGCGTGTTCGAGCTGGTGGACGACCCCGATGCCCTCATCCTGCAAAAGCCGTTGCAAGACGCCACCCAGGCCGACCTGGCGGCGCTGCAAGCCAGCATTGCTACGCCCCAGCCCGCGCAGTTGCCCCGCGTGTTGCACAACCTGTTGCTGGCCGAAGGCCTGCCGCTGACCACGGTGCTGCACACCGTCAAACCCGACCACCTGTACCAAGCCGCCAATGTGCTGCTGATCGTCAAGCCCGTGCCGCTGGCCGAGCTGGCCGACACCCTGCGCAGCTTGCAGACCAGCGCCACGCCCGTGGTGTACCTCACGGTGTATGCCCCGTGGATTGACGACGACAACTTCATGCTGGGCATCAACACCCTGGCCGATTCGTTGGGCTACTCGCAAGACAAGCTGCGCCTGCGCGGCTGAACCCTAGAATCTTTGTAACGATCACCTAGGAAAGTCTGTATGAAACCATCCCTGGCTCTGGCGACCCATCGCAGCGCGATTCGCAGCATTGTGCAAGCCCACCGCGCCAGCAATGCCCGCGTATTCGGTTCGGTTCTTCATGGCGACGACACCGATGCAAGTGACCTTGATATCTTGATTGACCCCACTCCTGAGACAACGCTGTTCGATATTGGCGCCATTCGCCATGAATTGCTGCAGCTGCTGGGTGTGCCAGTCGATGTACTCACCCCCAAGGCGCTACCCGAGAAATTTCGGGCATCGGTCATCGCCGAGGCGCAGCCCATATGAGCCGCGACCAACAACGGCTTGCAGACTACCTAGACCACATTCTGCAAGCTATCGACCGTATCAACCGCTACACCGATGGCCTGACGCAGGCTTCATTTCTTGCCAATGAAATGGCACAGGATGCGGTGATTCGCAACTTCGAGATCATTGGCGAAGCCAGCCACAACATAGAGGTGTACTACCCGGAATTCGCAGCAGCACACCCGTCATTGCCATTGTCATTTGCCTATCAAATGCGCAATGCTGTGTCTCCTGGGTATTTCAGCGTTGACTTGGACATCGTATGGAAAACCATTTCAAGCAATCTGCCTGACCTGTATCAACAAGTGCAGGCACTCATCCATGCACAGGGGCCATCCTTGCAATGACCGCCCAATTCCAATACACCACCCTCGCCCACCAAACGGCGGCGGTCCAGTCGCTGGCCGATGTGTTCAACGATGTGCGGTTTGTGCCCCCGGTGAACGTGCAAGCCAACCCCACCCTGGTGCCGGGCGAAGCGGCGGCTGCGCTGAAAGAAAACATCACTGCCATTCGTTTGCGCAATGGCGTCACAGCGGGTGATGTGCAAGTGCCGGTCACCACCACGCCCGCCCTGGGGCTGGATGTGCTGATGGAAACCGGCACCGGCAAGACGTTTACCTTTATTGAGACGATTCACCGGCTGCACCGGGACAAAAAGCTCTCCAAGTTCATTGTGCTGGTGCCCAGCAACGCGATTCGCCAGGGCACGCTCAAGAGTTTTCAGAGCACGTCGGCGTTTTTTGCCAAGCAGTACGACCAGCACATCAACGTCTACAACTACTCTGCCAAGACGGTGGGCGGGTTTATTCACGCGGCCAATGCGGGTATTTCGGTGCTGGTGGCCACCTACCAGTCGTTTGCGGGCGATGGCAAGGTGATTAACCAGCGCGGGGTGGAGGCCAATCTGTTTGGCCATGCCAAGAGCTATATGGAGGCGCTGGCGGTGATTCGCCCGGTGCTGATCATCGATGAGCCGCACCGCTTTGAGGGCAAGCAAACGCAAGAGTACTTGGCCCGGTTCAACCCGTTGGTCACGATTCGCTTTGGTGCGACGTTCAAAGGGGAAAATGATGCGCTCAAATACCGCAACCTGGTTTACACGCTAGACAGCCTGGAGGCATTTCGGCAGCGGCTGGTCAAGAGCATTACGGTGGACACGGTGGGCAGCGGCGCCGACATGGGGCAATTGCTCTGCTTTACCGAAGTACACGGCACAGCCAAGGACCGCGCCGCACAGGTGAGCTACCAAACGCTGGCGGGCGGCAGCGCCACGGTGACGATCAGGACCAAAGACAACCTGGGCGAGAAAACAGAAATTGCTTTCTTGGACGGCCATGTGGTGGAAAAGGTCACGACCAAAGAGGTGGAGTTCACCAACGGGTTTAGCCTGCCACTGGGTGAGCCGACTTCTTACGGTATGTTGGCCGAGCAAACGCAGGCGCTCATCATCGAGCGCGCCATTGCCAACCACTTTGAGCGCGAGGAAGCGCTGTTCAAGCGCGGCATTAAATCGCTGAGCCTGTTCTTTATTGACGCCGTGGCCAAGTACATGCCCGATGGCAATAAGCCAGCGGTCATACGCACCGCATTTGAGCGGCACTACCGCGCGCACCTAGCGCTGATGCTGGGCAAGCCCGAGCTGGATGCTGACTACCGCGCCTACCTGGAACGCAGTGCCGCCGATATCGGCCGGGTGCACAAGGGCTACTTTGCCCGCTCGCACAGCGAGAAGGGCGAGGAAGAAGCTATCAAACTCATCTTGCAAGAGAAAGAAAAGCTGTTGTCGTTTGAGACGGACTTGCGCTTTATCTTCTCGATGTGGGCGCTGCAAGAGGGTTGGGATAACCCCAATGTGTTCACCCTTTGCAAGCTGGCCCCAAGCAACTCAAAGATTACCAAGTTGCAACAAATTGGTCGCGGCCTGCGTTTGGCGGTAAACCAAACGCTGGAGCGTGTGCAGTCGGACGACCCGGCCTTTGACGAGGTGAACGAGCTGGTGGTGGTGGTACCGGCCAGCGAAGGCGACTTTGTAGAGTCCATCCAGGCAGAGATTGCGGCGCACAGCGTGCAACGGGTTTCCCGTGTGTTTGACGATGCAGTACTGGCTGAATTTGGCGTGGCACCCAGCACGCGCATAGCCAACCGGGTACTGGACGCCTTATTGGCGCTGGGCGTGATCTCGCTCGACGATGTGTCTGGCAAAGCCACGCTGCTGCTGGAGCGCACTACCTACCTAGCGCGGCGCGATGAGATTCTGAACACGCTGCGCGGCATTCATGGCGTTGAAGAGCACAACGCGCTCAATATGCAGGCCTATCTGGACGCCTATTACGAGGGCTACGGCAAAGTCAAACGCAAGGAAGACAAGGTCAAACCGACCATCCGGGTCAATGCCACCCACTTCCAGAAGTTCAAGGAACTGTGGGACAACCTGAATCGCGACGCGGTGCTGCGCTACGAGCTGGATGGCGACGAGTTGATAACCAAGGTGCTCAGCCGCATTGCCAGCGACTTTCAGGTGCGGCCACTGACCATCAGCGTGACCCGCACCGAATCGGTGGAAAGCCCGCACCACGCCAAAAGCGCCGAGAGCAGCTACACCATTGCATCGCACGCGGTCTACACGCTGGCGGAGTTTGTGCGCGAATTGGCCAATATGACCAAGCTGAGCTACCACTCGGTAGGCACTGTCTTGAGTCGTATGCCGGCCGATAAATTTGACCAGATTCGGCATAACGAAAACCGAGCGCTAACCGCGCTGCGCGACCTGATTTTGGGTTGTGTCTATGAGCTGCTGGTCAACCGGGTGACATATGACTTGCGCGAGGTGCGCGTAAAAACGTCCCTCACCGATAAAAATGGCAATGTGCTAGATGCGATCGCCGTATCGCTGTGCGGGGTGGAAACGCATGCCATTTCAAATACCGAGATTCAGGCACGCTCGCTCTATGGCGATGCGCTGATGCCGGTGGACAGCAAAATTGAGCGCGACACGGTGGACGAGTCCAATCAGGCCAGCATTACGGTGTTTGCCAAGTTGCCGAAGATTGACATCCCGACCCCGGCGGGCAAATACAACCCTGATTTTGGCTACGCGATCCACCGCGACGGTACAGCACAAGCCCTGTATCTGGTTGTAGAAACCAAAGGCTACAACGACAGGTCTGAAATTCCTGCGCGAGAGAAATGGAAGATTGACAGTGCCAAGAAGTTTTTTAAGGCACTGGGCGAGGTTCCCGCGCTCAAGGCCAAAGGCGTGCAAGTACATTACCAAACCAAAATCAACGGCGAATCGTTAGCGCAGCTTATTTCAAGCATCAAATAGGCCTCTAGACCTCGCCGGCATTGCGCAAGCAGCTCCTGAAACAATAGCAAAAAATTCTCCCCCTCCACTATGCCAAGCACTGAAATCGCCCCCGGCCTCGTCGTCCAAAACCTGCCTTCTGCTCGCAAGCTGAGCGACTACAAGCTCATCGCGTTTGACATGGACTCCACACTGATCAACATCGAATGTGTGGACGAAATTGCCGATGCCGTGGGCCGCAAAGCCGAAGTGGCCGCGATTACCGAGGCGACGATGCGCGGTGAGATTGCCGACTTCAGGACCAGCCTGCTGCAACGCGTGGCGCTGCTCAAGGGCGTGACCCTGGCGGACCTGGAGGCGGTGTACGCCCAAGCGCTTGCAACTCAACCCCGGCGCCAGTGCGCTGGTACAGGCCTGCAAGGCTGCCGGGCTGAAGGTGCTGCTGGTGTCTGGCGGGTTTACCTTTTTCGCAGACCGCGTTAAAGACCGGCTGGGTATCGACTTTGCCCGCTCCAACCAGCTTGAGGTAACCAGCGGCCCCAATGGTGGTCAGCTCACCGGCGGCTTGGTGGCGCAATCGTGGGGCGACATTTGCGACGGTGCCGAGAAGCGCCGTACTTTGCTGGAAGTGGCATCGCTGCTGGGTATTGAGCCCGCCCAATGCATTGCCATGGGCGACGGTGCCAATGACTTGCCCATGATGGGGGCGGCAGGTCTGTCCGTCGCTTACCACGCCAAGCCCAAAGTGCGGGAGCAGGCTATGGTGGCGATCAACAGCGGCGGATTAGACCGGCTGCTGGAAGTGCTCACGGTTCAGGTCTGAATGCGGTTTTCGCCTGCAGGAACACTAAATTTGGCCAGCGTTTCAATACCGGCGTCCTGCCGGGCCACATCGCTGACGACCCGCAGGCTGACGTCCAAGCGCTTGGGCGTGAACTCCACCACGCCATAGCCTCTGCGCTCGCGGTCCGCAAATACAAAATGCGGGTTTTCGGCGAGCACCTCGCCCAGCCGCTCGTTGCTGCCGCCATGCGAGGTAATGCTGGTTCCGCAAAACTCCACGGCTATCGCCCGGCTGTCAGGGCGGGCATAGTCCGGCCTTGACACATGGCCGACCCAGTTGGAATGCACATCGCCGCCCAAAAACACTGGGTTCGCAACACGATGATGCTGTAGCGCATCCGTCAGGCGTTTGCGGGCTGGCGCGCAGCCATCCCAGCCGTCGTTGGAGAGAACCTCTCTGGTGCCTGCGCGAAAGTCCCTTTGGCCGAACACGGTTTGTTGGCCCAGCACATTCCAGCGCGTATGGGCCTGCCCAAACGAATCTTCCAGCCACTGCTCTTGCGCGTGACCGAGCACGGTGCGGCCAGGGTCATTCCAGAGTGCGCACTGTGCCGGGTTGACGGTGCTCGCACCAAACTCGCCCCCTTTGGTGCAGGCCTGTGGGTCGCGGTATTGGCGGTCGTCCAGCAAATGCAGCATGGCCAAGTTGCCAAATGGGAGCTTTCCATAAATGCGCATCTCCGCCCCCTGCCCCAGACCACTCGTGTACCGCACTGCGTTAGCACCGATGCGCGCAGCGGCATGTGCTCGTAATAGGCCTGGTATGCCGCTGCACGCCGCGCCAGAAAACTGCCGGAAGAACCCGGACGCCCTTCCACGGCACCCGCGTAGTCGTTTTGCACTTCGTGGTCGTCCCAGGTCATCAGCCACGGGCAGGCGGCGTGCATACGCTGCAGGTCGGGGTCGCTTTTGTACAGCGCGTAGCGGGCGCGGTAATCCTCCAGCGTGACCGCCGTCGGCCCTCGGTGCCCGGCGCACGCACCGCGGCTAGTGCTGCCGCGCCGTATTCGTAGATGTAGTCGCCCAAAAACATCACCGCATCCAGGTCTTCGGCCAGCATGTGGCGGTAGGCGCTGTAGTAACCGTGCTCCCAGTGCTGGCAAGAGGCATAGGCCAGCCGCAGCGTCGTGACAGCGGGCATCCGGGAGCCGGAAAGGTGCGGGTGCGCCCGGCCGTGCTCACCGCATCGCCCACCATGAAACGGTAGTGGTACCAGCGGTCCGGCTCCAGCCCTGGCAGCTCCACATGCACCGAATGCGCCAGCGCGGCCAGTCGCGGTGGCTTGCCCTGTCTGCACCATGCAGCTGAACTGGTGGTCATGGGCCACCTCCCACCGCACAGTAATGTCCTGGGTGTGCTGGCAATGGATGCGCTGGCAATAGCCGGGTCCACAGCACCACGCCGTCATGGGTTGGGCGAGCCGCTGGCAATGCCCAGGGCAAACGGGTCACTCGTCCGGAAACTTGGCCTGGCTCCAGACTACTGCGCGGCAGCCACAGCTGCGCGCCAAGCCACGCGCCAGCTTCGGCCAGTTGCCCGGCAGGTGTGCGGCAAGTCCATGCTCGCGCGCTGGCGAGCGCTTGCGGGTTCTACACCGCGGCAATCTGGCGCAGCGCCTGCTCAAACACCTCGGGAGGCTGGCCGCCCGGAGATCAGATGGCGGTCGTTGATGATGACGGCCGGCACCGAGTGAATGCCCTGGCTGGTGTAGAAGCGCTCCCTGCTCGCGCACCTCAGCGGTGTAGTCGTCGCTCGCCAGAATGGCCTGTGCCCGCGCCACGTCCAGCCCCACCTCGGCGGCCACGCGCCAGCAGCACAGCGTGGTCGCCGGGGCTTTCGCCATCGGTGAAATAGGCCTTGAGCAACGCCTTCTTCAGGGCCAACTGCTTGCGCCCAGGTGGATCCTCCAAATGCGCCCAGTGCAGCAGGCGGTGGGCATCAAAGGTGTTGTAGATGCGCGAGCGCTTGTCCAGGTTGAAGGTAAAACCCAGCGCGGCACCGCGCTCGCGGAATGGTTTCGCGCGCGGCGGCCGCTTGCTCGCGGGGTGGAGCCGTACTTCTGTGGCCAGGTGTTCGGTGGTGTCTTCGCCTTCGGGCACCATCTGCGGATTAAGCTCAAACGGCTGGAACGCCAGGTCCACCTGCACTTCGCCCGCCAGGCGGTCTGACTGCTTGTTGCAGGGATGCCAAGCCCACCGCGCACCAAGGGCAGGAGACATCGGAGACGAAATCGATTTTGGTGGAAATGTCATGGCCGCTAGATTAGCAGACAAGGCGAAATAGGGAATGCCCTTCAGCGCGGCTCACTTTCTAAGGTTTGTAACTGGATAAATTACGGGGGTAACGAATAATAAAAATTGTATCATAAACGGCACTACGTAACGAAAATCTCGATATTTGACATTCCAGGCTGCAACGCTGCAACCTAAACCTATCGTAGTGATGAAAGTGAGGAATAACGCCAAAGGCAGGAGGTAGAATATATCAAAAGTAATTACAAAATCGGTGGTTGTGCAATAGTAAATGTGTAAGCCAACGAAAGGAATTAAAGTCATCAAAAAATCAAATAAAGCGACCAAAACGCCGAAAAGGGAGCAATACGTAACT
>JAXHOO010000034.1:0-8253 GCA_034519365.1 Rhodoferax sp.
GTGTATTGCTGCCACCGCCTCTGGCATCCAAGGTGGCAATATCCAGCCACCGTTTGATGCCTTCTTCGCTGAAAACCCGCGCCACAATCACGCGCTGGATCGGAATCAAATCAATCAATGCCTTAGACAGCGTGAGTTCCAGTAGGTCACGGTCTCGGTGGTCCGTGAGCTTAATCAGGTGGTCTATGAGTGTGGCCATGGGGCGGATAATAGCCCCGAAAACCGACTACGTCACGCGTGGATCACGCTTTCGCAGCTTGCTTGTAGGCCTGTGCTGCAGCGTCCGAATCCTGCCGCCTTTCAGCAAGTTCGGCCAAGGCGCGCCATGCATCTCGCTGCATTTCCGGATCTTTGAGCATGGTCAGCGACTGGCGCAACAACTGCTGTGCCTTGCCCCACAGTTCCAAACGCGTACACAGCACCCCGGCCAAATACTGAAACAAGGGATCGGCAGGGTTGGCCAGCTGCAAGGCCTCGACTCGGGTCAGCCAAACGGCGTCCAGTTCACCCGCAGCTTCGCTAAACCCACGCTCCAGCACCCTGACCATGCGCACCCGTTGTGATGCGGCCAAACCTTCACTCCGAGATGGCAGTCGCTCCCACAGCGGTAGCAACCATTGGCGCGACACGCGAGCCTCGCCGCCCAACAACAGGCAGCGCTCTGCCGCTTCCAACGCCACATCCGGCATCGCTTTCTCAGTAGGGTCAAGCAAGTCCCAGGCCCTTTGCAACTGGGACGGGTCGTGCGCAGCCCGCAGCATTTCCAGCGCCAGACCACGCGCCATACCAGCGCCAGCGATCTCCGAAAATGCGCGGTGCTTGGTCAGTTGGCGCACCGCATCCAAAGCTTGCTGCGATTTCCCACCCAAACGTGCTGCGCGCAGACGCAAACGCAAGGCCAGCGTACGACGGGCAACCCCTGACGGCATTTGGTCTAGCCAGTCCAGTGCCTTACCTGCATCCCTATCATCCAGGGCCCAGCGGGCCGCACGCAGCAGCGCACCTTCACGCCCCTCATGCCCTTCGCGCGACGGCGGCAACTCCATCACTCGTTGAAAGTGCTGCTCTCGCCGGCTGCGGTCTTGCAGCGCGTGTGCGCTTTCGGCCGCCACCATGTGGGCCATGGACCGCACGCGCTGGGTGTGCGCTGTTTGGCCCTGCTGTGCATCCAGCGATTCCTCCATGGTGATCGCCAGTTCAGACGCTCGGCGTGCCCGAACAAACCGCCCTGCGGTCAGATTGAACAGCGCATCCATGAACGCAGCATGCATGGCGCGTTCTTTGCCCAGCATGCGCCAACGCCGCGCCTGGGTGGGAATGTTGAACAAGGCCGACAAAGCGCGCAGCGCGAGGTGCAGTACCAGAAACAACAAACTCAGTCCGACGACGACCAAGTTGAGTGACATGTCGACCCGAAACGGTGGCCAGTACAGCGTCACCGTACCCTGGTTATTGCCCGCGAATAGTGCTGCTGCCACTGCAACGGCAAACAGAGCGACCAACCAAAGCGTCGACCGCATCTCAGCGTCCCGCCGCCGCAGTGGCGAGGGCCGCCAGAGTTTCGTCCACCCGGGGCAGTTCCAGTGCACGGGACTGGCTGATCAGCTGCTGCAGCAACATTTGTGCGGCCTGGGTTTTGCGAGATGAATTGTCGAAAAAGCGGGATATTGCTACCAAGGCGGCCGACAGATCAGCGCGCGCCGCGTCGTTGTGCCGGGACAGCAAGCCCAATCGCGCATTGAGCAGCTTGAGCTTGAGGTTTTCACGCAAGAAGAACGACTGCTCAGGGGTTAACAACACTGCATCTGGGTCGTCAATTCGGCTCACCCGCACCAAGCCTTCGAGCTCCGTGCGCACCACCGACCAAGCGCGTTGCCACCAATTGCTCACCGTCTCTGCGTCTTTGCGCTTGAGACTCTCAATCGCTTTGGGAACCGCAACTGCATTGGCAACTGGCAGTTCTTCTGCCATTTGAACCAGTTCATCGAGTTTGACGAGCAGGGAGGGCAAATCCGCCAACGCGGTCGCACGAATGCGCGCCACATCTTTGGCCATCGCGCGCTGTACCGGAGTCAATCTAGGTTGGGCAGCGCGGGCCACGCGCAGCTCCGCCGACTTCAGGGCCGCGAGTAAGGGCTCTGCGCTGCCCGACAATTGGGCCTGCTGCTGGGCTAGGCGCACCGCAGAGTCAATGTCGACCACCAGGTTTTCATCCCGCGAACGCGATAGGCTCTGCATCAACTCTTCAAGTTGCGTGCGCTGTAACGCCACTTCGCTGATCCGGGTGTCCATCACCGCCAGCTTGGCGGCCGTTTCGATGGCCAATTCTTGGGCTTGGCGGGCGGTCACGCGGGCTTCGCCAGCTTGCGTGCCCGCATCAGCACTCTGGCGTGCCAATTGCTCTTGGATACCGCCTAAACGGTGCCACAACAAAGCGCTGGTCACCACACCAATGGCGGCCACCAAGGCGACCAAGCGCAGCCAGCGCCGTGACGACTTCACCGTGGGCAACAGCCCCGCCACCGGGGGGGCAGGCAATACAACATCGGCAGGGGCCGCAGACTCTGAGTTCATTGCAGAGATTCTATCGACGCCAGAATGGCCGGCAGCGCTGGATGCACTTCCTGCACATGACCAAAGCCCGCTGCGCGCGCGGCCTGGCCAATACGCGGATGGGTCACGAGCGCGCGGGCGTCCTGCCACGTGTGCCCGGGCACACTGCGAAGCAGGTTCGCAACGGCCTCTGAGCTACTGAACAGCCACACCGAACCGTCGTGCGCTGCGGCCTGCGCCATAGCCTTTTGCCCATCATCGAACACCGGTGCTTGCCGCGCATAAGCCACGACAAACTCCACCTGGGCACCGGCCGCCACCGCCTGTTGGGCCAGCCAGTCGCGCCCAACACCAGCATCTGCCGGGACGGCGTGGCCTTCGGCAACTGCCCCGTCGGTCAGCGAGGTGCCACGGACGATCAGTAAACGGAACCCCGGCACCACCAAGTGCTGCACGCGGCGCCACAGCGCTTCGGAGTCCCACTGGCCCGACACCGCGTCGGGACCGTCGATCCACTCCGGGTCTGCCCCCGCCGCCAACAGGGCCGCCGCACTACCGGGGCCAGGCACAAACGCTCTGCATTTGATAGCTGCTTGCGCAGTGAATATGCGGGTTAGAGGTGGTTTTTGCTTAAAAAACTGCTCCACCGCATTGCGGCTGACAAACATCAGCGCATCCCACTCGGCAATACGGCGCCAAGCATCCTGCAGCGGCTGCAGCGCGGAAACCGGCCCCACGGAAATCAGCGGCAGACTAGACGCCGCATGGCCCGCATCCAGCAAAGCCTGAACCCAGGGGGGGGCCTCGTTCTGAGGCCGGGTCACGATCACGCGCATCGCGTTAAACCGTTTTTTCGGGTGCTAATGGAGCTTGCACCAGCGCCTGTAGCTCACGGGCCACCGACTCGCCCAGTGCCTGCGCTTGGGCTTGGTTGTGGACTTCACCACGGGCCTGGGCCCGCACCACGGGCCTAACCCCATCGACGTCACCCCAGGCCGCTTGCACATGCAACTGCGCACCGTTCAGTGTTGCGTGGGCCGCCAGTGGCATGGAGCAGCTGCCGCCCATCATGCGACTGACCGCGCGTTCTGCGGACACGGTCCAAGCGGTGGGCTGGTGGGCCAACGGCTGCAAAGCGGTAACCACATCGTTCCGCCCTACCCGCACTTCGATGCCCAAAGCACCTTGTCCGGCGGCTGGAAGCATCTCGTCCACCGAAAACACAGTCCGAATGCGCGCGCCCAGGCCCAAGCGTTTGAGGCCCGCCGCCGCCAGCACAATGCCGTCATACAGGCCGCCGTCGAGTTTGCGCAAGCGGGTGTCCAGGTTGCCCCGCAGGGGTTCAATTCGCAGGTCGGGGCGCAGTGCGCGCAACAGCGCCACGCGACGCAGGCTTGAAGTGCCGACCACGGCACCGTGCGGCAACTCCGCCAAGCGTGGCGCAGCTGGATGGACACCCAAGCATCGCGCGGGTCTTCGCGCTCCATCACACAGGCCAACTCAAAACCTTCGGGCAATTCCATGGGCACGTCTTTGAGCGAGTGCACCGCCAGATCGGCACGCCCCTGCTCCAAGGCCAACTCCAGCTCTTTAACAAACAAGCCCTTGCCGCCGACCTTGCTCAGCGAGCGGTCTAGTATCTGGTCGCCCTGGGTGGTCATGCCCAGCAGCGTGATACGGGCACCGCCTCGCTCAAGCAATGCCTGCACATGTTCAGCTTGCCAAAGTGCGAGTCGGCTCTCGCGCGTAGCGATCGTAAAATGGGACACTGCAGTAACCTGTTGGTAATCGATGACTAGCCTTCAATGCTAGCATGGGCCCGATAGTTGCTTGCGCAACCACACCCCCCTCTTCCATGACAAAAATCCCCATGAAAACAACCCCTGCCGCAGCGACGGCCAAGCGCAACAAAGACAACGAGCGCCCCCTGGTGGAAGACATTCGCCTACTGGGCCGCATCTTGGGTGACGTCATTCGGGAGCAAGAGGGGGTTGAGGCGTATGAGCTGATTGAAAAAATTCGAACTCACTCGGTCGCCTTTCGCCGAGACGCCGACCAAGAGGCCGACAAGGCTTTGAAAAAGCTACTCAAAGGTCTCAGCGGCGACCAGACGGTGAGTGTGATCCGCGCCTTCACCTATTTCTCGCATTTGGCCAATTTGGCGGAAGACCGCCACCACATCCGCCGCCGCGTCATTCATGAGCGCGCCGGGGACACCCAAGAGGGCAGCGTCGAAGTCGCCATGTCCCGCCTGCGCTGGGCCGGTATTTCACCGAAAACCATTTCGGCCACTTTAGCCCAAAGCTTTGTGTCACCGGTGTTGACCGCCCATCCGACCGAAGTACAGCGCAAAAGCATCTTGGACGCCGAACGCGGTATCGCCCAGTTGCTCACCGGGCGCGATGAAATCAAACAACGCGCTATGTCGTTTGACAGCAAGAAGGACGCTCTGACGCCCAAAGAACTGGCCGCCAACGAGGCGCAGATCCGTGCCCGTGTCATGCAACTGTGGCAAACCCGCTTGCTGCGCTATAGCAAACTCACCGTAACTGACGAAATCGAAAACGCGCTGAGCTACTACGAATCCACCTTTCTGCGCGAAATCCCCAAGCTGTACGCCAACTTGGAAGACCTGTTGGGCAACCAGCCGGTCCACAGCTTTCTGCGCATGGGCCAATGGATTGGCGGCGACCGCGACGGCAACCCCAACGTCAGCGCCCAAACCCTAGAGTACGCCCTGAGCCGCCAGTCAGAATTGGCACTGCGCCACTACCTGACCGAGGTGCACTGGTTGGGCAGCGAACTATCGATCTCCGCCATGCTTGCAGACTGCACCGATGAAATGCAAGGTCTGGCCGAGCGCTCGCCCGACCAAAACGCCCACCGCCAAGACGAACCCTACCGCCGGGCCTTAACCGGAATCTATGCCCGCCTGGCTGCCACCCTGCGCGAGCTGACGGGTACCGAGGCGGCGCGCCACGCAATTGCCCCGCAAAACCCCTACGCATCTTCCCAAGAGTTGGTCGCGGACCTGCGCACCATCGCGACCTCGCTCAAAACCCACCACGGCGGTGCCTTGATCAAGCAGCGTCTGCACCCACTGATTCGGGCCGTTGAAGTCTTTGGCTTTCATCTGGCCACGGTAGACCTGCGCCAAAGTTCAGACAAACACGAAGAAGTCGTCGCCGAACTGCTGGCCACGGCCCGCGTGGAAGTGGACTACCGCGCGTTGGACGAAGCCCAGAAACGCGTGCTGCTCATGCGCCTGCTGAACGATGCACGCCCCCTGCGCGTACACGGCGTCGAATACAGCAGCCTCGCCCAGAGCGAGTTGGCCATTTTTAGCAGCGCCAAGCGCATGCGCGAACGCTATGGCGCCGAAGCCATCCGCCACTACATCATCAGCCACACCGAAACCGTGAGCGATTTGCTCGAAGTGTTGCTGCTGCAAAAAGAAGTGGGCTTGGTGCGCGGCACGCTGGACACCAATGCGATCTCTGACCTGATTGTTTCGCCGCTGTTCGAAACCATTGAAGACCTGCGCAATGCCGCGCCCATCATGCGCGAGTTCTACGCGCTGCCGGGTGTTGCCGAATTGGTCAAACGCAGTGGCTGCGAGCAAGACATCATGTTGGGCTACTCCGACAGCAACAAGGACGGCGGTATCTTCACCAGCAACTGGGAGCTGTACCGTGCGGAAATCGCGCTGGTCGAACTCTTTGATGTGCTGCAGGCCGAGCACAAAATTCAACTGCGTATGTTCCATGGCCGGGGTGGCACGGTCGGCCGAGGCGGCGGCCCCAGCTACCAAGCCATTTTGGCCCAACCCCCGGGCACGGTGCGTGGTCAGATTCGCCTGACCGAGCAAGGCGAGGTGATTGGCTCCAAATACGCCAACCCCGAGATTGGCCGGCGCAACCTAGAAACTTTGGTGGCCGCTACGCTTGAAGCCACACTGTTGCAGCCCACTAAGCCAGCCACTAAGGCATTTCTGGAGGCTGCTGCCGAGTTGTCGCAAGACAGCATGGCCGCCTACCGTGCGCTGGTCTACGAAACTCCCGGCTTTACCGAGTACTTTTTCAGCGCGACGCCGCTGCGTGAAATTGCCGAACTCAACATCGGTTCGCGCCCCGCATCGCGCAAAGCCAGCCAGCGCATTGAAGACCTGCGCGCTATCCCCTGGGGCTTCAGCTGGGGCCAAAGCCGCCTGACCTTGCCAGGCTGGTTTGGCTTTGGCTCGGCCGTGCAACGCTTTATTGGCGACGCCAGCCCCGCGCAGCGCGGCGAGCGTACGGCGCTGCTGCAAAAAATGTACAAGCAGTGGCCTTTCTTTAGCACCCTGCTGTCCAACATGGACATGGTGATGGCCAAGAGCGATCTGGCCTTGGCCTCGCGCTACTCCGAGTTGGTGGCCGATGCGCGCTTGCGCAAGAAAATCTTCACCGCGATTGAAACCGAGTGGCACGCTACGGCGGCAGCCTTGGTCACCATCACCGGGGAAAAGCAACGCCTGACCGGCAACGCCGCCCTGCAGCGTTCCATTCGCCACCGCTTTCCGTACATTGACCCGCTCCACCACCTGCAAGTGGAGCTGGTGCGCCGCTACCGCGAAGGTAAGGCCGACGAACGGGTACAGCGCGGCATCCACATTTCCATCAACGGGATTGCAGCAGGCCTGCGCAATACCGGCTGACGCGCGCGCCAGCGGTGAAGTGAGGGGCGCATCTACTTCCAGCGCGCCTCAATGCGGGCATATTCGCCTGATTTGCGAATGCTGTTCAGACCCCGATCAAACCGGGCGATCAGTGGCGTCAGTGCTTCGCCTTCGCGTTTGAACGACACAAAAAGCAGAGGCTCGACCAACACACCGCGCTGAACAAAGTGTGGAGCCAGTTCCGGGTGCAAGTCGGCAATGTGTCCTGCTACCCGGTCAAATACCAACGCGTAGTCCACCCGACCGGCCACCAGCTTGCGTAGCGAAGCCAGATCGGACACCCCCACATCGCGCACCATGCGGCTATCGTTGTCAAAAGCCTCACCGTAGTCGTAACCATTGGTCACGCCAATGCGCCGACCCCGCAGATTTTTGAGTCCTACGGTACTTGCACCGCTCTGGGCCGTCCGCCCATAAATGGCAATGCGCGCCTTGAAAAGGGGTTGGCGATGCCAACGGTAGTTGGCCTCGGTGCGAGGGTCGCGCAAGGTATCAAAGCAGCCGTCCAACTCGCCGTTGTCCACCAGCCGCATACAGCGCGCGTACGGCAAGGGGACCAACTCCAGCGTCACACCCGCCGCCGCCCATGCCGCTTTCACAATGTCAACCGCAAACCCCACCGGTTCGCCGCCCGAGACATAGGAATAAGGTCGCCAATCATCTTCAGCACCAATGCGTACCTTGTCCAATGCCCAGGTAGGGGCCCCACTCAACAGCATGGCAAGAACGGCCGCCCCGGCCCACCGCCGACAAGTCCGAATCCCAAAGGCTGGTATCTCCCAGTTCATTGCGATAGCAGCCCCCGAACCGCCGGCAGTTGGCGGCGCGACACCGATAACAACTCGTCCAGCCCTTGCAGGCGCACCGCCCAGCCGTCGCCCTCTTCCACATCAAAGTGTTTTTCCAGCGCTCGGATCGCCCAGCGCGCCACGATGGCGTTGCGGTGCACGCGCACAAAGTGCTCGCCGTGGCGCTGCTCCAGTTCA
>JAXHOO010000006.1:0-40527 GCA_034519365.1 Rhodoferax sp.
AGTTACGCTGCTGGTCAGCACGAAGGAGACGCGGTCGTTCCAAGTCAGAGCCAAGCGCGTCGGCATCTTGCCCAGCGCGATGTGCTGGGCAACTTCTTCAGTGTCCAGCGCGTGGCGGGTGTAGCGCACCACGGCCTTGGATTCGTCCGCCGCCTTGAGTTCGCACTCACGGTCTACGCTGAAGTGCTGCGGGGCTTCTTGCGTACCCAACCAGTGCGCCATGGACGCGGCGGGTGATTGCTCAGTATTGACCAGCTGCACCGCAAAGCCATCGATCGCTTTGACCAAGGCCGTCAAGATTTCATCGGCCTTGGATTGGCTGCCCGCGTCGAGTATCAATAGGCCAGCCTGCGGGTCGATCCAGATCCAAACGCTGGACTGCTTGGTAAAGGCCATGGGCAGCAAGGCCAGCCGCGCGTCGTCGGCCAGCGTGCGCATTTCTTTCTTGCCGGGTTTGCGGCCCTCCGTGGCCTCAATCTGCTGTGCCTGCTCTTGCACTTTGCGCTTGACCACCGAGCCCGGCACGGTCTTGATTTCCATCATGAACTTCAGCACCCAGTGCCCGCCCACCACTTCGACCATGGGGCCGTGGGCTTGGCCGCGCGGCTCGACCCAGCCGACCGATTTTTCTTGGCTTGCGCCGCATTCCACAAAACGCGCTTCTTGCAGCGCGCCGTCGAGTTGTTCCTGCACCGCCACCCAGGGCGCGGACAGGCGATACACCATCATGCTTTTGAACACATTTCACCTTTTCGTTCTGACCGCGCATTGTGGAGCAACTTTACAAAGCCTTATGCAAGGGCAATGGCGCGGATACATGCGGCGAACACACTGCAGCCATCCCCACAGCGATGTCCGCACCGGGGCCATCTCTCCAGGAGTTGACTATGAAGACCACGATCAAGACACTGACCATCGCCGCATTGTTGGCTGGCGCCGGATTCACTGCGTTTGCCGCCAGCGGACAATATGGCGACCACGGCCGCCGCATGGACCCCGCCAAGATGGAGGCCATGCACGCCAAGCGCAGCGACGAACTCAAGGCCAAGCTCAAGATCACGCCACAGCAAGAGGGGGCATGGAAAGACTTCGTGGCCGCGATGAAGCCCCCAGCTCGCGACAAGGCGGACCGCCCGGACCGCGAGGCCATGGCCAAGCTGACCACCCCCGAGCGCTTAGACAAGATGAAGGCTATGCGGACCCAACACACGGCCGACATGAACGCAGCGATGGAAAAGCGGGATGCCGCGACCAAGACGTTTTATGCCGGCCTGACCGCCGAGCAAAAGACAGCCTTTGACGCAGATCATGCCAAGGGCCGACGCGGCCACGATCGCTCGGCAAAGCACGATAAGAAGTAACTAAACTGGGGCACATGGCCCCCACTTTTAGCGCAACCTCTATCCCCATGCCCACCGTGCGAACGGTGGGCATTTTTCAGTGCTTTTCTTGGCTAGCGTTGGCTTGGAAAGACTTGGTACGCGCAGGATGGGCCAGTGTGGCCCACGGCCTGGTACTGGCTTTGTTTGGGGCCGCTTTGCTGTGGGTTGCCCACCAGCGGTTTTGGTTTTTGGCCGGCGCATTCTCCGGTTTTTTGGTCGTTGCACCGGTGTTGGCAACTAGCCTGTATGCGCTGAGCCGCGCCCTAGAGCGCAAAGAGTCTGCCAACTGGGCAGTGGTGAGCAAAACCTGGTTGAACTGGCAAGACAGCCACGTCAACAAGTGGGGCAACGACTACTGGTGCATGCTGCAGTTTGGCGCCCTACTCGCGCTGGCCGCCACAGGCTGGGTGCTGACCTCGGCCGCCCTCATTACCTTGCTCTCGCCCGTTCCTATCGATACCCCGTTGGACTTTTTGCGGGGGGTGGTGCTGGCGCGCGATAACTGGGTGTTTGAGGGGTGGCTGGCTTTGGGCGGCGTGCTGGCGGCCCCTGTGTTCGCGTCGAGTGTGGTATCCATGCCCTTGCTGCTGGACCGGCGTGTTTCACTGTTCCAAGCCGTACTAACTAGCTGGCAAGTTGTCTTGGTGAACCCCTTGCCGATGGCCTTGTGGGCGGCGGTCATCATGGGGCTTACCGCAATGGGGTTTGCCACGCTCATGCTGGGCTTGGTGGTGGTCATTCCCCTGCTCGGGCATGCGAGCTGGCATGCCTACCGCGATCTGGTGGACGCCACCGCGCTGCCCGCACGGGAGGCCTACTCAACGCCCTATGTGCGTCGGGAGTCTCGCTGATGTTTGGCTACAGCGAAGAACAGATCGCCAGTTTTGGTCTGAGCTTCGGGGTGGGCGGCTTCATGCTCTACATGCTGTTCATCATTGGGCAGCTGGCCTGGGAATCCAAGGCCGGAAAGTTCGGCACCTTTGTGCTCTTTTTGGGCCTTGCCTTTGGCATGGTGGGTTTCGCTGCCAAGTTTGTCATCCAGTGGGTGCTGGGCTCTTAAGCGGGAACAACCGGCACCGGGCGCTAGCCCATGGGGCGAACGCCAATCAGCAGGCCGTGTAACACCATGGCAAACACCGCCCAGGCCACCAGGCCGACCACCACGGTGACGGCAGTTCCGGTGGCTGTACCCGCAGGGTAGGTCGCCGACTGGGCCCGGTCACGCCGGCGGGCTGCTGAAAAGCAAACCACGGACCACGCCAGGAAGCTGCCAAACAGCAACACATGGGCCAAGTTGCCATTGCTCAGCAAGTGCGCCAAGGCCCACACTTTGACGGACAACACCATCGGGTGGTGCAAGCGCGCTTTCAGGTGATTGCGCGGTACATAGCTGGCAGCCAGCAGCACAAACGCGAACAAAGTGAGCAATGCAGCCAAGTGGCGCATGCCCGTGGGTGGGCTCCACAACACCACGGGTGTTTCGCGCGCCAGCCCAAAACCCCACACCATGAGGACAAAGCCCAGCAGCGAAAGGGCTGAGTAAATGCCTTTGTAGGCGCCTTCACCAATGCGCGTTTGCCAGCGCGTGCGGTGGTCATCAGCCACGATGCGCACCGAGTGCACGCCTAAAAACAAGACCAAACCTGCAATCAGATACGTCATTGATGGCTCCTTGTGATCAGGCCCCGAGGACCCGGTTTTTTCCGGCGCGTTTGGCCAAGTACATGGCTTGGTCTGCCCGTTTGATGGCGTCTACCGCCTCTTCCTTCTGTGCCAGCTGTGCCACCCCTGCACTGAAGGTAATGAGTAGCTTTTCAGTGCCTGCCAAGAAAAACTTTTTGGTTAATTCCCGCTGTAAACGGGTCATTGCCTCAATGCCTTTGTCCAGCGCGGTGTCGGGTAGCAAGATGACAAACTCCTCGCCACCATAGCGGGCCAGCGTGTCTTGAGGGCGCAAGCTCTCACGGGCCACTTGCGCCAAGTGGGCTAGCGCAGCATCGCCGGTCGCGTGACCCTGGGTGTCGTTGAGTTTTTTGAAGTTATCAATGTCCAACAGCGCCACGCTCAAGGGGACTTCTTTACGCCGAACATTGGAAATCTCGCGCACCATGGCCTCATCCAAACCTTTGCGGTTGAGCGCGCCGGTGAGGGAGTCATGGCGGGCTTGAACACTGACCCGGTCCAACTCTTGGTGCAACTTGGCCAGTTGTACTTCGGTTTCTGCGGCGCGGGTGCGCATGGACTCCAACTCTTCGCGTGAGATTTGGCTTTGCTGGGCCATATCCCGGGTTGCGCTCACAACCTCTTTCAGCACGGGGGCAATGTCGGCAATGGTTTTGGCCTGCTCGATCAGCTTGGCGCTTTCTTCCAACTTGGACTGAAAAGAGCCGGTGGACTTGGTCATCTGAACGAGCCGCTCGACAAACGTCGCCAACATCTTGCGCATGTCATCTTGCGCCACGGTGGCTTTTTCTTTGGCATCTTTTTGTTTAAAGATGACATCCTTGAGACGGCGCTCTACATCATCGAGCCGGCGCAAACTCAAGGGCGGTGCTGAGGCAAGCATGAGAGCATCCATCTGGCCTTTGAGCCATTGATCTTCCAAACTTAACTCACCAATGTTTTCAAACACCAGGTGCAGTAGCTTGAGCAAGGCAACGCGAATTTCTGCTTGGTCTTCGGCCGCAAACGATAAGCGGTGGCTGTAGTTCGCCAGCAATTGTTTGACCGCAACCAGATCGTGATTGGGCTGGCGCAAGGCTTTTAGCAAGCTGTCCGTCTGCTCGTTGAAGCGGGTATCGTCTTTGCCCAGCGCGGGCTTGGCGTACTCGATCAGCTTGCCAATTTGACCAAGAAATTCCGACGAAATGGCCGATGGTGCACTGGGCACCACATCATCTGCCGCAATGCCAACTCCGGATCTTGCCTCAAGTCCAGTCTCTTTTCCGTTAGACGGTACGAAACCTCCATACGCTACCAGTGCGGATTTCACGCCCTCCCAGTTCAGGCGGTCAATGGAGTAGTCCAACAGGCCTTTTTGCCGCTGCTGCCCTGGGGTCTTGGCGGGCAAGGCTTGCGAAATGTCGCGCAAGATATCGGCGGGAAACTGCGGTATTTGGGGGATACCCGCAATTTCGTTGTAGATGGACTGGTAATTATTGGGGGTGGGGGCTAGCTTGCGCTCCGTTAGCTGTTTCAGCGTTTCGCGGGCAATTTCAAACGGTTTCTTCTCAGCCATAACACCACCTAGCTACTCAATAGTGAGGAAAGCACGCAGCGCATCCAACGTCCGCTTGGGGTCTTCTTGCTGTGGCACGTGGCCAAGATCGTCGAACACCACCAATTTGGAACCCGCGATGTCGCGCGCAAACTGGTGTGCATTGTCCAGCGGAATCAGCCTGTCTTGTGCGCCCCAGAGTACCAAAGTCGGCATCAGAAGGGTTTTTAAAGTCTCGGTATTGCTTGGTTTCATTTGTGCAAACCGCTGACCCAAGGCAGCGCGGTTGCCCGCACGCAGGGTCAACTCGTAGTAACGGTCTACCAATTCGGAGGTGACTTTGGAGGGGTCCGCGTACACATTGCGCACACTGCTTTGGATCACGCCACGCGGTAGCACGTGCTCCATTAACAACTTCAACCCCGGCATACGGGCCAACTTAAACCCAATGGGAACGGATTGAGAAACGATGGGATAGCCCGCTGCATCGACCAACACCAGTTTGGCCACCCGTTGAGGTTGGGCCACTGCCGTCTCCCAGGCAATCTGCCCGCCCAAAGAATTGCCTGCCAGGACACATTGCTGTACCCCCAAAGCATCGAGCACCTGAAGCACCCAGCGGGTGTAGGCGGCAATGGAGTAGTCGCCGTTAGGGGATGGGCCCGTCAAACCAAACGCAGGTAAGTCAAAACGAATCACACGACGCTTTGTAGCCAAACCCTCAGCCCAGCCATCCCACGTATGCAAACTGTCCGCCGTACCGTGCAACAACACAATCGGTTGGGGGTCATCCCTGGGGCCTTCATCCCGAAAATGCACCGGCAAACCAGACACCGTAATGAACTGTGATGGAGGTGTTGCCCAACGGGCAGACAGTTGGGCCACCGACCGATCTGGGGCCCAAGTTGCAATCACACCTGCCAGTGCAAAGACAACCACAATGACCAACAAAACCCAAATTGCGCGAAACAGGTATTTCATAGTGCCTTAACTGTACGTGGTCTATGCCAGATGTTTCTCAGGATAACCCTGTGTATAAAGTTCGCGTAAACAGCAAGTTATCCACAAGCATGTTCGTATTGTTGAAGTTGTCCCCATTCATACGACAGCAGAAAAGCAGAGTCACCCACATGGCTTCACCTATTGCAAGCTGTTGATTTAATTTAACTAAACCGGCTTGTCCACACAAACCTCCCGCCCTTACTACTACTACTAATTTGAAATAGAGACATTAGAAAGATAGAAAAAGACAAGTTTTCACCAGCGATAGCTAATTTTTATTATTTGTCCATAAACTTGTGAACATCTGCCCATTTTTCTTTTTCTACTGTGCCAAAAGCTAACGTGATCAAGTAAGATTTGCGGGCGTTTCATTCCCCGTTTCCAACTTCTTCCTTTATTCCCTCTTTGCGCATGGCAGTTTTCTCCGCAGACCCCTTGTCTGGTTCTCACCCTGCGAGTTTTGATATCAAAAGCGCACAGCTGCCCTTGGTAGCGATGGTGTTGAAATCTGCCGATTGGTCTTTGGTGCAACAGGAGCTGCTTCAAGCCTACGGACCGGGCTCGGAGAGCGCAGATTTTTTTGACCACGACGGCGTGGTCATTGATTTTTCATTGTTGTCTCAGTTGTTGGCGCCACCGCCTTGGGAAACCTTGTTGGCAACACTGCGTAGTTGTCGGTTGCAGCCGGTTGCGGTGCGCGGTGCTGATGCAACCTGTACTGAAAGCGCATCGGAGCAGGGCTTGGTCGAAGCGCCTGCGGAAGTGCACCGGCCTGTCAAAGCCAGCAAATCAGTGGATGCCGAAGTGGTGGTTCAAGAAGTCGTCAAAGAGGTGGTGCGCGAGGTACCCGGCCCCACCACCATGGTGGTGGACAAACCGCTACGGTCTGGTCAAAAAATTTACGCCCGTGGTGGTGATTTGGTGGTGTTGGCCATGGTCAACCAAGGTGCCGAGATCGCGGCGGATGGCAATATCCATGTGTATGCGCCGCTGCGTGGCAAAGCGATGGCGGGTGCCCGTGGCAACACCCAAGCGCGTATTTTTTCGTTGTGCCTAGAGCCGGAGTTGGTGTCTATCGCCGGTGTGTACCGCACCAGCGAAAACGCGTTTCCCAAGGATGTACATGGCAAGGCAGCGCAGGTGCGCTTAAGCAATGATGGTCAAGAAAAACTGCTGATCGAGCCTTTGAAGGCTTGAGGCACTTCTCATTTTTATTGGAAAGAATTTTCAGTTATGGCAAAAATTGTTGTGGTGACTTCCGGCAAAGGCGGTGTGGGAAAAACAACCACCAGCGCCAGCTTCGCAACTGGTTTGGCGCTGCGGGGCCATAAAACTGCCGTGATTGATTTTGATGTGGGCCTGCGCAATCTTGACTTGATCATGGGCTGTGAGCGCCGCGTGGTGTACGACCTGATCAATGTGATTCAAGGCGAGGCCAACCTTCACCAAGCCTTGATCAAGGACAAGCAGTGCGAAAACCTGTTTGTGTTGGCGGCATCGCAAACCCGGGACAAAGACGCATTGACGCAAGAGGGCGTGGAAAAAGTGTTGAATGACTTGGCCACGATGGACTTTGAGTTCATCGTGTGTGACTCGCCAGCAGGTATCGAAACCGGCGCGCTGATGGCCATGCACTTTGCTGACGAGGCGTTGGTGGTGACCAACCCTGAAGTGTCTTCCGTGCGCGATTCAGACCGTATCTTGGGAATGCTGGCCAGTAAGACTAAGCGTGCGATGACGGGTGCAGATCCGATCAAGGAGCACCTGCTGATTACCCGTTACAACCCGGCGCGCGTGGACCAGGGTCAGATGCTGTCGCTGGAAGATATCCAAGACATCTTGCGTATCAAGTTGATTGGTGTAATTCCCGAGAGTGAATCGGTATTGCAGGCCTCGAATCAAGGCGTGCCAGCCGTCCACATGCAAGGCAGCGACGTGTCGGAAGCTTACAAGGATGTGATTGACCGTTTCTTGGGCGCCGACAAACCGATGCGTTTTACCGAAGCGCCCAAACAAGGGATTTTGAAGCGTCTGTTTGGAGGTAAATAAGACAATGGCCTCTCTACTTTCCTTTTTTCTAGGCGAGAAAAAGTCGACTGCCAATGTGGCCAAGGAACGCTTGTCCATTCTTCTGGCTCACGAGCGTTCTGGGCGGAATGCTTTGCAACCGGACAAGCTGATGGAACTGCAACGTGAGCTGGTGGAAGTGATCAGCAGATACGTCAAGATCAATCCTTCTGACATCAAGGTGATCCAGGGCCGTCAGGACAATCTGGAGACGCTGGAAGTCAAGATTGAGTTGCCGGAAGTCCGGTAAGGCTTACGAGTCACACCGTCTAATTGCTACCTTTTTGGTAGCTACTAGCGCACTGTCTACAAGGGCTAGTGCGCTTTTTTATGCGTACTTGAGGTGCTGATCAGAGGCGAACAAGGCGCAACAGCGTGATCTCGGACGGCGCACCAAAACGTTTGGGTGGGCCCCAGTAGCCCGTTCCTCGACTGGTGTAGACCCACAGTGTGCCCAAGCGATGGAGTCCCGCTGTGAACGGCTGCTGAAACCGCACAAAGTACCCCCAAGGCCAGAACTGCCCGCCATGTGTGTGGCCCGAAAGCTGTAGGTCGAATCCAGCTAGTTCTGCCGCTTCAGCACTTCGCGGTTGGTGGGCCAAAAGCAGTTTGAAGGCGGCGTTATCTGGCGCTTGCGCCAGTGCCGCCTGTGGGTCGCTTCGGTGGCTCTCATCAAAGTGGTGGGCTGTGTAATCAGCCACCCCGGCCACCACCATGGTGGCGTGCGTGGGGTCTGGTCCGTCGTGGTGAGTGTGGCTGTGGGTGATCACCACGTGCTCGTTCATCAATACGCGAATGTCGAGCTGACGCAATGCGGCTATCCAGCCGTGGGCACCGGAGTAGTACTCGTGGTTGCCGGTCACAAAAAAGGTTCCGTGCTTGGATCGCAGTTGGGTCAGAGGCTGAATGTGATGGCCCAGCTCGGCCACGCTGCCGTCCACCAGGTCACCCGTGATGGCGACCATGTGGGCACCTAGGCTGTTTACCCGGTCCACGATGCGCTGCAAGTAGAGCGTTTTGATGGTGGGGCCTACATGGATGTCGCTGATTTGCGCCATCAAGAAGCCTTGCAACGCTGGGGGCAGGTTGGCTACGGGGACGTCCACCCGCACCACCGCAGCTGTGCGGCGGGCGTTCCAAAATCCCAGCGCGGTCATCAACAGCGCGAGTACGGGCACGGCAAGCGCGCTGGTGTGGCGCAACGCGAAGGTGTTCAGTTCGAAGCCGACGGAAGTCGTAATCCACGCAAGCAGCAGCAGGGCATCGCGCAGCAGGGTGAGTACCAGCAGCGATGAAAACAGGCCCATGGCCAGCAAGCCGGTCCAGACCATCGGAGTTTGCCAACGATTCTTGTTTGCCTTGCGTCCCAGCAATCCCTGTGGGACCAGCAGGGCAGATACCAACAAAACGGCGCCCAAGAGCAGGGCTGTGCCAGAGGACAAGTCTGGCAACAGGCGCCAGGCAATCAGCCCGTGGAAGAGAAGAGAAATCAGGGTGATTGGGCCAAAGGCCATAGCGTGTGCCGGATTGCAGAAGCTGCGCGCGGCCAAGTTGCGAGACTGGCATTTTGCGGGAACAGCCAGCCTTTAGCAAAAACCCCTCGTTGCGAGGGGTGTGCGGTTTTGTGACTAGTCGCCCAAGTCCCGTCATTTCACGCACAGAGCGATCTAGGACGGGGCTCAGCGATGTTTGAATCAAACCACTGGCACGTGATTTCGGTTAGCGAACTTGTTTTTCCCGTCCGTACAGCAACAACATGATGATGATCACCGCACCATAAATCATGTGGCGCCCGTACTCTTCCATTTGCATGACGGACAGAATCGATTGAAGGAGCGTAATCAGGATGACACCAGCCACCGTGCCATAGTAGTTGCCACGCCCACCCAAAATCGCCGTACCACCTAGAACAACAGCGGCAATGGCGGGCAGCAGATAGGCGTCTCCCATGGCTTGGGCCGCTTTGCTGGCATACCCTGCTAACAACACGCCCCCGAAAGCCGAAAGACCGCCTGAAATCGCAAACGCCAGAAGAATGACGGTCCGCGAGGAAACACCCGACAGGTAGACAGCGCGTTCGCTGTTTCCAATGGCGTAAACAGCGCGTCCGAAAGTGGTCCGCTGGAGCATGTAGACGAGCGCGCCGCCAACGACGCACCACACCCACACGGCATTTGGAATCGCAAATACGGACTCACCAGTCGCTAGAAAACGCATTGCAGGGGAAGCGGTGTCTGGTGGCGAAAACCCGCCGGTGTGGACGACCATCAGGCCTTGTGCCAAGGCATTGACCGCCAGAGTAACAATCATCGAGGGTATGCGCATATAGGCAACACCGACGCCATTGAGCAACCCCAGCAGTACGCCACAGGTAATCCCAAAGGGGATCGCCAGGAACTGGCCTGTTGGCCCCCAGCCCGCGGCAGCGGTGGCCATCATGCCTCCGACGGTGACGAGCCACGGAACCGACAAGTCAATGTGCCCGAGCAGAATGACCAACATCATCCCGGTTGCAATCACTCCCAAGAAAGAAGCAACCTTGAGTTGTTGTAGCAGGTACTCTGGTGACAAGAAGTTGCTGGAGTACAGGCTTCCAATCAGCAACAGCAATACGATGCAGCCAAACGATACGGCAATTGCGGGATCGATCCGCTTCAACCGGTTGCTAAGGGTGAGCGTGGTGGTGGTCGACTCAGGCATAGATTTCCAAACGATTTCGAATTTGTATTAGTCGCAGAGCGCCCAGACTGATCGCTGCGGTGAGCACCAGGCCTTGGCACAGCGGCTGCCACAGGGGCTCCAGGTTGAATACGAACATCAGATCGCCAATAGAGCGAAACATGAGCGCGCCAAAAATTGCACCCACAGCGCTACCAGCACCACCGAACAGCGACACGCCCCCCAGCACCACGGCGGCGATGGAATACAGGGTGTAGGTGCTGCCGTTGGCGGCCGAGGCTTCACCGGAATAGGTGATGAAGGTAAGAAAAAGGCCGGCCATGGAGGCCAATACGCCCGCCAAGGTGTAGGCCGCCAGCTTGGCGGTTTTGATCGGCACGCCGGACATATAGGCCGCACTTTCTGACGATCCAATGGCGTAGGTGGCCCGTCCTATCAGTGAACGGCGGTAGGGCGTCCAAATGAGGAATACGACACACGCCAGGAAGATCAGGGATGCGGGTACACCTAGGAAGTGTCCGGTGAGTGCATCCGCCAGACCTGAGTTCACATCGCCACCTGGGACCGGGCGCAACGCCAACGCGATACCAAAGTAGATAGCGCCTGTTGCGATGGTGGTAATAATGGGTTGCAAGCGACCGTAAACAACGATCAAGCCATTGATAGCGCCGCACAGTGCGCCCACCAACAATACGCCGATGACCCCGAGGGACGTTGATAGCTCATCACCGAGCACGATCCTGGAGGCTAGGCAGTTGGACAGAATCATCACCATGCCGATGGACAGGTCGATACCCGAGGTAATGACCACGATCGTTTGTGCAACGGCCACCAGGGCCAGTAGTACCCCCTTGTTGGCGGCCGTTGTGGCGACGTTGATGTTCAGTCCAACCGGGTGGTTGGTGATGTAAATCGTGAATATCACGAGAAATGCAAGTAGGGCCAACAACGTGTCCCGGTGTTCCTTGCGCCAGTAATGCCAATCGCTCATAAGTCGTTCCTTGATTTACGCAACAGCGGCGTGCGCGTCAATTTGGTTTGCGTGTGCGTCGTCTAAATTGAGCGCACTTGCGATGAGGGCGCGTTCCGTGATGCCATCACCGATCAGCTCGGTTTTTATTCCGCCGTTGTACATAACGAGTACCCGGTCGCAGCAGCCCACAAGCTCGTCGTAATCGGTGGAATAGAAAATGATGGCTGCACCTGCGGTCGCCAGATCTCGCAGTAGTTGGTAGATCTCTTGCTTCGTCCCCACGTCGATTCCGCGGGTTGGGTCGTTCAGCAAGATGATGCGGGGCCCCATCATTAGCCACTTGCCGATCACCACCTTTTGCTGGTTGCCCCCTGACAGCGCACCAACCGGGATGTCTGGACTGGCGCTCTTGACGGCCAGTAACCGCATCATGCGGTCGATTTCGGCCCGTTCGGTTGCCCGATTAATCGCGCCAAATCGAGACATTTGCCCCAAGGACGCGAAGCTGAGGTTTTCCGCTACGGTCATCGGTAGCATTAGGCCTTCAGTTTTGCGGTCTTCGGGTATTAAGGCCATGCCCACGCGCTTGCTTTTGGCGACGCTCGGGCCGGAGATGTCCGTGACCTGCCCGTCGATCAGTGTTTGGCCTTCGGTACCGCGCAGGACACCAAAAAGGGCCAGCAAGAATTCGCGTTGGCCTTGCCCATCCAAGCCGCCCAAGCCCACCACTTCGCCAGCGCGTACCTGCATGGAGATATCACGAAGCTTGTTGGTCCAGCTTAGGTTGCGCACCTCTAACAAGGGTGCCCCTTGTTGCGGAGGCAACGTCGGTTTTTCCGGGAACACGCCGCTGTATTCGCGGCCGATCATCAGTTCCACGACTTCTTTGTCGCTTTTGGTCCCTGCTTGGTAGGTCGCAACATCGCGCCCGTTGCAGAAGATGGTGCAGTCATCGGCCAACTCGGCAATTTCGTGCATCCGGTGGGAGATGTAGAGCAAGGCCATGCCTTCACTGCGAAGGCGTTTCAGTACCTCGTAGATGCGCGTCACATCGTCTGCGGTCAGTGCTGAAGTGGCCTCGTCCAGTATCAAGATACGGGGTTTGCGTGCCAATGCCTTTGCAATTTCAACCATCTGGCGCCGCGACAGCGAAAGGTCTTTGACCAGCGCAAGCGGGTGAATGTCGTGGGCGCCGGCGCGGGCCAGCGCTTCTTCGGCCATGCGGCGTTGCGCTTTCTTGTCAATCAGGCCGAAGCGGGTAGGCGCATTGCTGATACCGATGTTGTCGGCGACGGACAAATCGGGAATGAGCGAGAGCTCTTGGAATACGCAGACGATACCCGCTTGATTGGCCGCCGTCGGCGAATTGAATCGCACCGTTTTGCCATCGAGTGTCATCACGCCTTCGTCGTTTTGCACGACGCCGGCCATGGTTTTGATCAGGGTCGATTTTCCGGCGCCGTTTTCACCCAAGATGGCGTGTATTCGGCCGGCTTCTACGGTCAGGTTGGCATCTTGCAGCGCATGGACCCCACCATAGCGTTTGCGTACCCCTTGCATTGTGAACAAGCTCATTTCACGTCAATCCATTGCTGTAGAAAAAAAATGTGGTGCGGGAACCTTGTAGATTCCCGCACCACAATGAGGCGGAGACGCTTACTAACTTACTTGTTGGCTTCTGTTTGGCCCATAATTTCTTGGGCCGTGAAGTTGATATCGCAGGTTGGGAACGAGTTACCCACGAAGAAATTGTCCGATTGGTTTGCGTAGTAGTTCACGCCGTCTTTGAAGCCAGGCTCTTCAACGGTGGACAGCGGCAGCTTGATGGATTGCGGAATCACTTTGCCTTCCAGTGCGGCAATGGCGGTCTTCATCGCCACAGCCACTTGGGCTGGGCCGGTGCCGCCAGATGCGCACTTCAGACCGTCTTTGGTGTACTTCGCGCAGAACTTGCGGAATCCGTTGTTGGTTTCACCACCGTAGGTGACAAATGGGTGCTTCGCGTCGATCATGGCTTGGATCACGCCGGCATCACCACCTTGGGAAGCAATGGCGTCGAAGCGCTTGTGAACAGCCAGCGCGTCGGCAGCAACCTTCTGGGATGTGGCGTCATCCCACTTGCCCACAACTTCAATCGTTTCCCACTTCTTGCCGGACGCTTTCAAGGTTTCTTGCAAAGCGACGTGGCGATCGCGATCAACGGACGTTCCTGTTACACCGCGCACTTCAAGAACCTTGCCGCCGTTAGGGACGTTCTTGATGAGCCATTCAGCCCAATACTTACCCAGTGCACCTTGGTCTACGTTGACGTTGATAGCTTCTTCGGTGTCCAACGTGTTGTCAAACGCGACTAGGACAACGCCTGCATCGTTCGCGCGTTTGATGACGGGTTTGAAGGCGGTTGGATTTTGGGCGTTGACCACAATGGCGTCATAGCCAGCATCGATGAAGCTGTTGACGGCGGCAATTTGTGCTGCGACGTCTTCACCAGTGGAGACAACTTTGAATTCCTTCAGTTTGGCTGCGACATCAGGTTGTGCTGCGTAGGCCTTGCCCGTTTGGATCATTTGGATGCGCCAAGAGTTAGCAATAAAACCATTGGCTAGCGCTATCCGGTAGGGTCCTTTTTTTGCCGGGTATTGAAACAGCTTAGTTTTGGCAGCCCAAGGTGCGAAGCACTTAGGGTCCGAGTTGGGCGCGGTGACTACGGTCGGGGGCGCAGCGAACGCGGTTCCCTGAATGCAAACCAATGCAATTGCGGCGGAGAGAGTCGCCAGCTTGGGAAAGCGGATTGTCGATTTCATAGCGTTTTTCCTTGGGGTTGAATGGATGACAGGCGTAGTTTCGAGTCGTCACCCCCATAATCATCATATGATAAACCCTTGATTTCCATGAAATTTTTCGTGCTTTGTGATTGCAAAATGAGTATCTTGTATTGAAAGAAAAAAGTAAATTTGCTTAAAAATTAAACAATTCTTAATGCATTTGGAGGTTTTAAGTCGAAAGCATATGTTTTTGGCGTTGTTACGGGGCTAAGGTCGTATGGCCTAGGGCTCCGGACGGCCCAAACCGCTGCTCACTGAACCGCACTTCTTCCGCACGGACACGCACCACGCTGCAAGACCGCGTGCCGTAGTTTGGTGTGGCGATGAAGATGGGGGAAAGAGCGCGTTCTAGTTCAGGAGGGACGCCGGTGTGGGGCAGGTCGGCGTCCGCAGCCGGCGTTTGGGATTGCAGCAATGGCCAAAGCTGTTCGTCTTCAGGCTCACCCCGTGCGATGCAGTCTGCCAAGCTGCTGGTGAGCTGGCGCAGCTTGGGCCAGGGTGTGTTGAAGTCGGCGTTGGACACGGCGCCAATGCCGGGTTGCAGCGTGACGATGCGCGCGCCTCGGCTTTCCAGGCCCAATAGCGTGTGACCGTCAAAGACCAAAAAATTAAACGGGTTGTAAGTGCTTGCTAGCGGCTGAAGCGTTTGAAGGTAATCCTCTGAGCTGAGGTTGCTTTGCAGAAAATTGGTCACGAGCTCACCGCGCGAGGGCGCGTCTTGGCGCACGGGCTCGCCGCTGCGGTAGTTGGTGAGGGCGGCCAAGCGCACATTGCCGCCCTTTGCGCCGCGCTCTAAACCCACCTGGGTTTGGGCCACCCCAAGCCATGTGCCGCCTGCTTGCACATCGCGCCCGGCGAGGATGGGGGCGTTGGGCCAGTGGTGCAAAGGCGCGGTGGGGCGGGCGTAAAACTCGTCGCGGTTGCCCAGCAAAAGCAGTGGCGTGGGGCTACCGGGCTGCCAGTTCCAGGCGATCAGGCACATAACGCAGGTTCGGGCGTGGTGTTCGCCAGTTAGACCACTGACAGGGTGGTGCGGTCCACCACGCGGCGCAGCACAAAGCTGCTGTGTACGCCGGTGACGCCTTCAATGCGCGTGAGTTTGTTGAGCAGTAGGGCTTGGTAGTGGTCCATGTCGCGCACGGCGACCTTGATCTGGTAGTCGGCAGCTTGGCCGGTGATGAGCAGGCATTCCAGCACCTCGGGCAGTATGGAGACGCTGGCTTCGAAGTTGGCAAATCGCTCGGGCGTGTGGCGGTCCATGGAGATGTGGACTAGGGCCATCAGTGAAAGCCCGAGCTTTTTGGCGTCCAGCAGGGCGCGGTAGCCGACGATGAGACCCGATTCTTCTAGCGCGCGCACCCGGCGCAGGCAGGGGGAGGGAGACAGGCCAATGCGATCCGCCAAGTCTTGGTTGGCAATACGGCCATCGGTCTGCAAGATTTCTAGAATTTGCTGGTCGTAACGGTCAAGTTTCATGGAGCTGCCCCGAAATGGATGGTTTGTGGCAGAGTATGCCAAAAGCAAGCGGTGTTAGAGCAACAACGCAATTGTCTGCGGCAAGACCCGGCCTACACTGGAGGCTCCTGTTACCCACAGGCCACGGCAGCCTAGGCCACAAGCCCCATGCCCGGCAAACAAGCCTTACCAGGCGGATCGCCCCCTACCAGACCCCAGACGCGGCCCGTGTCTGGGGTTTTGTCTTTTAGGCATGAAATTGGCCTCTAGCCCTTGTGGAATATGCGAAGTCAGCTATAAACTCAGGAGCAAATCATTAGGCCCTGGCTGCGATCTTGATCATGTTGGCGGCTTTCTCCGCAATCATGATGGTCGGGGCGTTGGTGTTGCCGGTGATCAGGTTGGGCATGATGGACGCATCCACCACGCGCAGACCCTGTACGCCGTGCACCCGCAGTTCGGGGTCGACCACGGCCATGGGGTCGTTGGCCGGGCCCATCTTGCAGGTGCCGCTGGGGTGGTATTCGGTGTCGGAATGGTCGCGCAAGAATTCTTCGATTTGCGCTGTGTTGTCGCGCTCAATGGGGTAGAGCATCTTGCCCCGGTAGGCCGCCAGCGGCTGCGCCTGCATGATGTCAAAGCCCATTTGCGTGCCTTTGACCAGGGTGGCCAAATCGTCCGGGTCGCGCAGGTAGGCTGGGTCAATCAATGGCGCGTCGGTGGGCTTGGCACTTTGTAGCGTGACCGAGCCGCGGCTCTTGGGCCGCATGAGCGTGACGTGCAGCGTGTAGCCATGGCCCAGGTGGGTTTTGCGGGTGTGGTCGTCCACGATGCCGGTACACAGCGCGAGCTGGATGTCGGGGGTCTCCGCCTCGGGCGTGGTCTTCAGAAAAGCCTGCGACTCGGCCACATTGGTGGTGATCCAGCCGGTGCGCCGCTTGCGCCATTCGAAGACCGATTTGAGCATGGCCAGCGCGCCGCGCAGCGAGAAGCCCAGCGTTTCCTTTTGTTGGGCGGTGCGGTAGATGAGCACGGTGGTGACGTGATCTTGCAGGTTTTGGCCGACGCCGGGCAGCACATGGCGCACCGGAATACCGTGGGCGCGCAGGTGCTCGGCCGGGCCAATGCCCGAGAGCATGAGGATCTGGGGCGAGCCAAACGCACCGCTACTCAAGACCACCTCGCGGCGCGCGCGCACTTCCTGCGTTTGGCCTTGGTGCAGGTACTGCACACCGACGGCACGCTGGGAACCGCCGCCGTCTTCCATCAGCACTTTGCAGGTGTGGGCGTGGGTGATGATGGTGAGGTTGGGGCGGCCGCGGTGGGGCGTGATGTAGGCCTTGGCGGCGCTCCAGCGCTCACCGTCTTTTTGCGTTACTTGGGCGGGGGCACAACCCCATTGTTGGGCCCCGTTGTAGTCGGGCGTGCGCGGCAGGCCTTGGCTTTCGCAAGCATCTAAGAACGACTGGTTGAGGGGGCTGGGGCTGCGCAGGTAGCTCACGTTGAGCGGACCATCGACACCCCGGTAGGCATCGGCACCAAAGCATTGGTTGTTTTCAGACTGCTTGAACAACGGCAGCACCTCTTGGTAGCTCCAACCTGGGTTGCCTTGCGCGGCCCATTGGTCGTAGTCGGTGGCGTTGCCCCGGGTGTAGACCATGGCGTTGAGCGAGCTGCTGCCGCCCATGACCTTGCCGCGCGGCGCAAAGCCGCGCCGCCCGCCCAGGCCGGGTTGCGGAATGCTCTCGTAGTTCCAGTTGAAGATGCCCAGTGGCGCCGTGGCGGCAAAGCCCAAGGGCGCGTGGATAAAGGGGCTGGTATCCGGCCCGCCGGCTTCGAGCAGGCAGACGCTGACGGCGGGGTCTTCGCTGAGGCGGCTGGCCACCACACAGCCGGCCGACCCGCCGCCGACAACGATGTAATCAAATTCTTGCAACGACATAGATAGTTTTTCTCACGGGCTCGGGGCCAGGCTTAGTCTTGGTAACTGGTATCGGTGCGGTTGAGCTTGCGAATGAGCGCTGGCCAGACGAACGCGCCGCCCAGGCCGCCGGTTTGTACGCGCGAGGCCTCGGCCACGCCCTGCACGATGGCCGGGTTGACGTGCGTGAGCTCGCCGCCCGCTTGGGCGCCGAGCTGGATTTGGCAGGTGGCCTCCAGCGTGTACATGCTGAGGAAAGCATCGGCAATGGTCTTGCCCACCACCAGCAGGCCGTGGTTGCGCAGCACCAGAAAGTTGGCCGTGCCCAGGTCCGCCTGCAAGCGCGGTTTTTCTTCGGGGCGGAAGGCCACTCCTTCGTAGTCGTGGTACGCCAGTGAGGCCAACACAAAGGTGGACTGCTGGCTCAGCGGCAAGATACCGGCCTTTTGTGCGCTGACGGCTACGCCCGCGCGGGTGTGGGTGTGCATCACGCAGCCCGCGTCTTCCCGCGCCTCGTGCACTGCGCTGTGAATCACAAAGCCGGCCGGGTTGACCGGGTAGGGCGACTCGATCAGCTTGTTGCACTGCTGGTCCACCTTGACGAGGCTGCTGGCGGTGATTTCGTCAAACATCAGCCCGTAGGGGTTGATGAGGAAGTGGTGCTCGGGGCCGGGGATGCGCGCGCTGATGTGGGTGAACACCAAGTCGCTCCAGCCGTACAGGGCGACGAGGCGGTAGCAGGCGGCGAGGTCAACCCGCAGCTTCCATTCTTCGGCGCTCACCTGGCTTTGTACAGAGGGGGTGCTCATGTTGGACTCCTCAGATTTACACGATGGCAACACGGTAACCGCTGCGCCGCCCCTACACTGTCATCCAAAGAACAAACAAGGGTATTTCCCGGGAGGAAATGGATGCACTACTCCAAAACCGAGTTGCTGCGAAAAATGTCGATCGATCCGTGGTTCGCGGCCTTGCCGCTGGCGGAGCGCCGGACCATGCTGGCGCTGGCCCAGCCGTTGGTGTTGCAGGCTGGCGACGTGATTTACCGCAAGGGCGATGCCGCTGTGGGCTTCTATGGCGTGGCGGATGGCCGGCTGCGGGTCTTCGCCACGGGCGAAGATGGGCGCGAGGGTATCTTGGGCATGCTGGAAGCGGGCAACTGGTTTGGCGAGGCGGCGATGATCGACGGCTCTGCGCGCCCGCACACGGCGGTGGCGCTGGAAGACATGCTGGTGCTTCACATTGCCCCGGTCGATTTCCACAGCTTGATGGCGCGCAGTGCGTTTGCGCAGGGAGTGGCCAAGCTTTTGTGCGCGCGGCTGCGGAGCCTGTTCGTTTTGGTGGAAGACGCCATGCTGCGGACCACCCGGGTGCGCGTGGCGCGGCGCATTGTGGCGCTGTCGCGCGGCGACACGACGCCGGGGCGCCTAGCGCGCACTTCGGTTCAGGTGTCGCACGAAGACTTGGCCATGATGCTGGGCGTTACCCGCCAAACGTTGGCCAAGGAGCTCAAGCATCTGGTACGCGCCGAAGTACTGGCGCTGGGTTATGGCCGTATCGACATCTTGTCACCCGAATCACTGTTGCGCGAAGCCGCGCTCGCTTGAACTGGCCGCAGTGGCACTTCAGCTGTGAAGTGAGCGACGGAATTCGCTGGGGCTTTGGCCGGTGCGTTCGCGGAACACCCGGCTGAAATGCGACAGGTTGTTGAAGCCCCAGTGCATGGCAATGTCTGTGATGGGTCGCATACCTTGGTCGGGGTGCTGCAGAGACCGCAGGCATGCGTCTAGGCGCAGGTTCTGGATATAGCTTGCCAGCGAGTAGGACTCTTCAGTAAAAGCGTTGTAGAGATGGCGCTTGCTGCAATTGAGTGCGGTGGCGATTTGTTCGGCAGAGAGTTGGGGGTCACGCAGGTGCAGCGCCACGTAGCCTCGGATACGGTCTTTCAGGGCTTCGCGCTGGGTAAGCTGCGTGTGATGCCCGGCCAGCTCGATCAGGGACAGGCGTACCAGTTGGGTGATCAATTCACCGGCGCCTTGGGCGGCGTCGGGGCTCATATTGGGCAGTTCTTCAAAGGTGCTGCGCATCGTAGTGAGAGCAACCCGAGCGATGCCGGTGGCTCCGCCAACGGGGCGTGCCATCAGGTTCTCCAAGCGCAGGCCATGGTCATGGAGCAGTGCGCGGGGCACCATCACAATCAGGTGTTCCACACGTTCGGGGTTGGCGACGGAGTAGCTTCCCGTGGTGTCGTAAATGGTCCAAGCACCAGGGCGTACCCAAGCTTGGCGCCCCTCTTGTTCGACGCCCGCACGGCCATGCAGGGGCGCGACGATTTTGAGGTAGCCCTCGCCGCTGCCGCGCACCATATCCATGGTCCGCACAACGCGGTGGCGGTTCGCTTCCAGCCGCGTCAGGATGACGTCGCCCGCTTTGGCGCTGGTCAAATGGCCATCGAATTCGGTGTCGCCATAGAGATCGGATTGCAGGCCACCAAAGTGCTTCCATACCCACTCACACCATTGCGGAGCACGGTCCTGCGGCGCGTAGTCGTTTGTCGACAGCGTGTCCAAGGCTAACGTGGGGCGGTGCGCCGCATAGGTGGGCAGTCGTTGCATGATTTGCGGATTATGGGTGGCGTCTCAAGACCGTGGGGCCTCGAATTTCAAGGGTTATCCCTAGGGCTTATGCACAAACCGTCAAATGAAATGTGCATTGTGGGCACAGCCCAGTGCGGTTCAAATTTTTACCATGCAAGTCTCAAAGCACCTGACCGACTGGAGACACACCATGGTTCAAAACACCAAACGCATTTTGCTCAAAAGCGCCGCCGTTGCCGGCGCAGCGGTCTTTGCGCCAGCCATCCTGGCGCAACCCAAGCCGGTGCGTATCGGCTACGCGATGGCCCGCACGGGCCCGTGGACTGGTGGCGCACAAGTCAGCCAGGAGCCCAACTACTTGCTGTGGGCCGAGCAGCAGAATGCGGCCGGCGGTCTGAACGTCAAGGGCGAGAAGCGCCAGATCGAGCTGATCAGCTCGGATGACCGCAGCGACATCGAGACCTGCGTGCGCTCCTACGAAAAACTCATGGGCAGCGACAAGGTGGACTTGGTGTTGCCGCCCTGGGGCAGCAATGCCAACTTTGCCGTGGCCCCGCTGGCGAATCGCTACGGTTACCCGTTCCTGGCGCCGACGGCGTTGTCGCGCCAGTTGGCGGCCATGAAGTTGCCGTACTTCTTCTTGCTGCTGCAGCAACCGGCCCCTATGACCGAAGCGCTGGTCGAGATGCTCAAGGCCAATGGCTGCAAGACCATTGCCTGCATTTATGTGGATGATCTGTTTGGTTTGGAGAACTACGCGGCGCTCAAGGTCGCGCTGCAAGGCAGCGATATCCAGATGGTGGAAGACAAGAGCTATCCGGGTGGCGTGAAAGACCTGTCGCCGGTGCTGCGCTCCATCAAGGACAAGAACCCCGACGCGTTTGTCGGTTTCACCTACCCGCCCGACACCATCCTGGCCAGCAAACAGGCCAAGGAAGTGGGCTTCAACCCCAAGTTTTTCTACGCCTCGGTGGGCACAGCCTTCCAGCTGTACCGCAATGTCATGACCCCCGCCGGTGCCGAAGGTGTGTTGGGCATGGGCTCGTGGAATGGCAAGACCAGCCCCGGCGCCAAGGCCTACTTTGATGCCCACACCAAGAAGTTTGCCGGCAAGGAACCCGACCGCTGGGCCAGCGGCGCGACCTGGGCCTCGCTGGAAATCCTGACCAACGCCGTGGCCAAACACGGACTGGACCGCAAGGCCATCCGTGAGTACGTGGCAGGCACCACCCACAAGACCATCCTGGGTGATATCAAGTTTGCGGGCAGCGAAAACGTGGGCACACCGGGCACGGTGGGGCAGTGGCAAAACGGCGAGTTTGAAGTGGTGTGGCCGACCAAGCTGGCCACTGCCAAACTGAATCCCGCCAAGCCGGCCTGGAAATAAACCCTGAGTCGGGTTCGTTGCGCGGACTCCGATGTCCGTTCGCACTGAGCTTGTCGAAGTGCCGCGAGGGCTTCGACACGCTCAGCCCGAACGGTTCCTTTTGCTTTCTACATACCCATGTCATTCACTGCCTGGCTTGAACTGCTGGCCTCCGGTCTGATCACCGGGGGTATCTACGCGCTGGTCGCCCTGGGGCTGAACCTCCAGTACGGCCTGATGCGCATCCTCAACATCGCCCATGGCGAGTTTTTGATGGTGGGCGCCTACCTCACCTGGCTGGTGCAGACGCAGTTCGGTATGTCGCCGCTGCTGATGGTGCCGGTGTCTTTTGGCGTGCTGATGGCGCTGGGCGTGGTGGTGCATTTGTTGTGTTTCCGGCGCCTCTCCGCCACGTCACCCAACCTCGACGTGTTTGAGGCGCGTGGCCTCATGGTGGCCTTTGGCCTGATGTTCCTGGTGCAGAACTTTGTGTCCTGGCAGTGGGGCGGTGACCTGCGTGGCTACGACTACCTGACCGACCCTGTGAAGCTGGGTGAGGCCCAGTTCGCGGCCAACAAGCTGCTGGTGTTTGCGCTGGCCCTGGTGTTCTGCGGCGCGCTCATCGTGCTGTTGCGCATGACCCTGCTGGGCAAGGGCGTGCGGGCCCTGATGCAGTCGCCCATCGGTGCGCAGCTCATGGGCATTGATACCAAGCGCCTGCACCCTCTGATGTTTGGCATGGGTCTGGGCCTCTCGGGCATCGCCGGTGCACTCTTGTCCATGGCCTACACCATCTCGCCTTACATGGGCCAGCCCTACACGGTGACGGCGCTGATCGTCATCACGCTGGGCGGCTTTGGCAGCATGGGCGGTGCGCTGGCCGGCGGCCTGTTGCTGGGCGTCATTGAAGCGCTGGGCATGCACTTCACCAACCCCTCGCTCAAGGCGCTTGCTGTCTTATGTGGTCTTTATCGCGGTGCTGTTGCTGCGGCCTGAAGGCCTCTTCACCCGCAAGAGCAGAAAAGCCTAAAAGCAGGACCCTCACGAATTCCCGTCAATTTCTCATTCGCGACCTGCTGGTCTTGTTGGCCTTTACCGGCTGGGCGCTGGCACTACCGCACTACGCCAGCGAGTTTGTCATCTCCATGGCGCTGACCTGCCTGATGTATGTGGCGCTGTCGTCCAGCTGGGGCCTGTTCTGCGGCAGCACGCGTTACCTGTCGCTGGCGACTTCGGCCTTCTTTGGCATCGGCGCCTACACCACGGCCCTGTTTCTGGAGCAGTTTGGCTGGTTGCAGACCATCGCGCTGGGGGCCGGTGCGGCGGCGCTGGTGGCGCTGGTGATGGGGGCGGCGGTGCTGCACCTGCGCGGCACCTACTTTGCGGTGCTGACCTTTGGCATGACCGAACTCATCATGCATGCCGTCACCTACTTCGAGAAGTCGGTTACTGGCACCGTGGGCCGGGTGTTGATGACGGTACCCGAACAAAGCACGATTTATCTGACTGTGCTGGCCATTGCGGTGCTCGCGGTGGCGGTGTCCATCGTGGTGCGGCGCACGCGCTTTGGCCTGGCGCTCATCGGCATTGGTGCGGACGAGCAACGTGCGCAGACCCTAGGCGTGAACACGCGTCTGATCAAGATTGCGGGGTTTTGCATCACTGCGGCGTTTGCCGGTGCGGTAGGCGCCGCGATGGCGGTGCGTTGGACCTATATCGATCCGCACACGGTGTTCAATCCCTTCATCGGTTTCCAGACGGTGCTGATCACCCTGATTGGTGGCGTGCTCACGCTGTGGGGGCCCCTGATTGCGGCCATTGTCTTTAGTGTGCTGGCCGAGTCGCTGCGCTTGGAGTTTCCGCAGATCTACATGATGTCGCTGGGGCTGCTGCTGATCCTGTGCGTGTTGTATCTGCCGGGCGGTCTGGCCTCGCTGCGCTGGGCGACTTTCAAGGGCTGGTGGACCGACAGCCGCGACTGGGCCAAGGACCTCAAGCGCACGCTGAGTGGCGAGAAAGAGCGTGAGAAGCAGCGCCTCAAACGCCGCGAGAAGGAGAACCACTTTGTCTAGTACACAAGCCCCCACGCTTGTCGCTGCGCGTACTGCGCTGCCCCCCGAGGGGGCGTCGGTCGCCTTGGGGCGGCCCGGCGGCGACCGGGCAACTCCCCTGTTGGAAGCCCACGAGGTGACAGTGCGTTTTGGCGGCCTGACTGCGGTGGACGCTGTTAGCGCGAACTTCATGCCCGGTGAACTGGTGGGCATCATTGGCCCCAACGGTGCGGGTAAGACGACTTTTTTCAACGCCATCTCGGGTGTGCAACAGCCTACGTCCGGGCGTCTGGTGGCGCAGAGCCGCAACCTGACCGGGCACAAGCCGCACCGCTTTGCCGCGCATGGCGTGGCGCGTACCTTCCAGACGCCGCGCGTGTTTGCCGACATGGCGGTGGTGGCCAACATTGAGTTTGGCCTGAAGTTTGCGGGCAAGCGCCGGCGCAAATACATCTTCTGGGGCGAGGAGCTGGGCGTGCCCTGGGCGCTGCGCGACGCCGCCAGCATTTTGCAGCTGATCGGTCTGTCGGCGCAGGCGGAGCTGCCTGCGGCGGCCATCACGCCGTCCCAGCAGCGCCTGCTGGAAATCGGCATGGCCCTGGCCACGCGGCCCAAGTTGCTGCTGCTGGACGAAGTGGCGGCTGGCCTGACCGAAGCCGAGATTGAAGACATGGCCCGCTTGATTCGCCGCCTGCGCGATGAGCTGGATCTGACGGTGATCTGGATCGAACACGCCGTGACTACGCTGTTGCGCCATGTGGAGCGCGTGATCGTGCTGCACCAGGGGCGCAAGATTGCCGACGACACCCCCGCCCGCGTGGTGCGCAACCCCGAGGTGATCGAAGCCTATCTGGGCGACGAGATGGCCGAGCCCGGCACCGAAGACAACGAGGTGATCGCATGATGTGGTACCGCGACACGCCCTTTGTGCTGGGCGACCAGAAGCGCGCCCACCTGCAGGTGCGGGGACTGAGTGCTGGGTACGGCGCCTTTCTGGTGCTGCGCGATTTGCGCTTTGAAGTGAAGCCGGGGCTGACCGTGATCCTCGGGCCCAACGGCGCCGGCAAGACCACCTTGCTCAAGGCGCTGACGGGCCTGATCCCGCGCACGGGCATGGTGTTGCTGGACGGCGAAGACCTGCCTGAAAAGACCCATGAGATCGTGCGTGGCGGCATGACGCTGGTGGCCGAGGGCCGCCAGCTTTTCCCGCAGATGACGGTGCTGGAAAACCTGGAGCTGGGGGGGTGGCTAAGCCCTAAAACTGAACGCGCACGCCGCCTGGAACAGGTGCTGGCCGACTTTCCCAAATTGCGCGAGCGTGCCCAGCAGATGGCCGGCACCATGAGCGGTGGCGAGCAGCAGATGGTGGCCGTGGCGCGCGCCATGATGAGCGCGCCGCGCCTCTTGATGCTCGACGAACCCTCGCTGGGCCTGGCGCCCCGCATGGTGGACGAGCTGCTGGCCATGGCCCGGCGCATTGCCGATGCCGGCACCACGGTGCTGATGGTGGAGCAGAACGTGAAGAAGGCGCTGGCCGTGGCCGACCGCGGTTATGTGCTGGAGCGCGGTGCGCTGGTGGCCAGTGGCCCGGCTGCCTTGCTGGCCCGGTCCAACGTCGTGCGTGAAGCCTATCTGGGCGCCGATGCGGCCGACCAGACCACGGCGGCCGATGCGGTGCAGCGCCGCCGCAAGATTCCCGTTCGGGCTGAGCCTGTCGAAGCCCATCGACAAGCTCAGGGTGAACGGCTTTAGTGATTAATGCATTTTGATTTAGGAGAACCCCCCATGTCCGATATGTCCATGCTCATCAACGGCCTGAAAGTCACGGCCGAAAAGGGCGCCACGTTTGAGCGCCGCAACCCCCTTGATGGCACGGTGGCTACGCGCGCGCCCGCCGCGTCGGTCGCCGATGCCCAGATGGCAGCCGAGGCCGCTGCCGAGGCCTTCAAGACCTGGAGCCAGACCGGACCGACCGAGCGGCGCATGCTGCTGCTCAAGGCCGCCGATGCGCTGGAGGCGAAGACGCCGAAGTTCATTGAGGCGGTGGGTGCCGAGACCGGTGGCACTGGTATGTGGGCGGGCTTCAATGTGATGTTGGCCGCAGGCATGCTGCGTGAGGCCGCCGCACTGACCACGCAGATCAGCGGTGAAGTGATTCCGTCTGACGTGCCCGGCAGTCTGGCCATGGGTGTGCGCCAACCGGCCGGTGTGGTGCTGGGCATTGCGCCGTGGAATGCGCCCATCATTCTGGGCGTGCGCGCGATTGCCACGCCGCTGGCGTGCGGCAACACAGTGATTTTCAAAGGCAGCGAAAACTGCCCGCGCACGCACCAGCTGATTATCGAAGCCTTCATGGACGCGGGCTTCCCGCCTGGCGTGGTGAACTACATCACCAATGCACCGGCGGATGCGGGCGCCGTGGTGGAGGCCATCGTGGCGCACCCGGCGGTGCGGCGTGTGAACTTCACCGGATCGACCAAGGTGGGCCGCATCATTGCGATGACTTGTGCCAAGTACCTGAAGCCGGTGGTGCTGGAGTTGGGTGGCAAGGCGCCTCTGGTGATCCTGGACGATGCCGACATCGACGACGCCGTGAATGGCGCGGCCTTTGGCTGTTTTGCCAACAGCGGCCAGATCTGCATGTCCACCGAGCGCATCATCGTGGACCAGAAAATTGCCGACGAGTTCGTCAAACGTTTCGCCACCAAGGCCGCCGCACTGCCCGTGGGTGACCCGCGCAAGCCCGAGCCGGTGGTGTTGGGTTCGGTGATTGGCATGAATACCGTGGAGCATTGCAACGCGCTGATCGACGACGCGTTGGCCAAAGGCGCCAAGCTGTTGTGTGGTGGCAAGGCCAGCAACACACTGATGGCCGCCACCGTGCTGGATCATGTGACCCCGGCCATGCGCATTTACCACGAGGAAACCTTTGGTCCGGTGAAGGCGGTGGTGCGCGTGAATGGTGTGGAGGAGGCCGTGGCCTGCGCCAATGACAACGAGTACGGTTTGTCGTCGGCCGTGTTTGGCGCCGACATCGCGCGTGCCTTCAACGTGGCACGCCGCATTGACACCGGCATCTGCCATGTGAACGGCCCCACGGTGCACGACGAGGCGCAGATGCCCTTTGGCGGCGTGAAGGGCAGCGGCATGGGCCGCTTTGGCGGCAAGGCCGGTGTGGCCGAGTTCACCGAGCTGCGCTGGGTCACGCTGCAAACCACGCCGCGCCACTATCCGTTCTGAACGGTGCGCGCTGAGTAGCTATTTGCTATCAATATGGGAGCTGTTTGCGCATATCCCATAAGGGATAGAGGCTGATTTGATGCTTATTTTGGGGCTGGGCCCGTGCCCAAACGGGCGCTGGCTCAGAGCACCTGTTCGACCACGCCCTGCAGTTGGGCGCGGTGGACGTCGGATTTCAGGCTACCGTCGTCATTAAAGGCTTCGCTGGCGCGGCCCAACGCAAATTGCTTGGGTGCCACCCAGCAATGCAGGGTGTGCATCAGTGGCTGCAGGTGACCCAGCGAGCGCAGGCCACCCAATGCGCCATTCGATGCGCTGAGCAAGCCCACTACTTTGCCGCTGAATGGCCGGTCACCGTTGCCCCAGACCGGGTGGCCTTTGACAGGGCTGCTGGCCCAGTCGATGGTGTTTTTTAGCAAGCCGGTGTAGCTGCCGTTGTACTCGGGCGAGCAGATGACCCAGGCCGGGTGCGCGTCCATGATTTCTTTGAGGCGAATCACGTCGGGCGGTGTGCCTTGGGCTTCGAGGTCGGCGTTGTAAAGCGGGATGTCGAAGTTGGCCAGCTCTAGATGGGTGACCTCGGCGCCGGCTTCTCTGGCCAACGTGGCGGCTACTTTGGCGAGGCGGCGGTTGAAGGATTGTTGGCGGGTGCTGCCCGCGAAGATCAGGAGTTGGGTCATGGTGTGATTGTCGTCAGGATGTTTGTTTTTTGTTTCTTGTTTGCGGCCGGTGTCTGTGTTTGCCCGCGTGGTGTGGGCTTGCGGCCCCGCGGTGAGGGGCCCTCCTTCTTTAACCAGGAAAAAGGCACACCGCTCGGAGTGCTGGGGTCTTTTGTACGAGCGCAAACACGGTGGGAGATTCAGTGGACGGGGTGCTCTGCATAGTGAGGTAAAAGGAGGAGGCCCCTCACGGGCCGGGGGACACGAACGGCGCAGAGTACCCCGTCCGCTGAATCCTGAAGCAACGTCGCCGAGCTAATCACCACTACGTGCCAAAAAATCAGGCAGCCGGTAAAATCACCGCCTTCCCTCACTTGGCGCAGACCCCCTTTGTCTTCGGCGCGCCTGAATAGAACACCATGTTGTACCCACAAGAATTCGATGTCATCGTCGTTGGCGGCGGCCATGCCGGTACCGAGGCTGCGCTTGCCGCTGCCCGCATGGGCTGCAAAACCCTGCTGCTGACCCACAACATCGAGACGCTGGGGCAGATGAGTTGCAACCCGTCTATTGGTGGCATTGGCAAGGGCCACCTGATGAAAGAGGTGGATGCGCTGGGCGGCGCCATGGCGCTGGCTACGGATGAGGGGGGGATTCAGTTCCGCATTTTGAACAGCAGCAAGGGCCCAGCCGTGCGCGCCACCCGCGCCCAGGCCGACCGCGTTTTGTACAAAGGCGCGATCCGCCGCATGCTGGAAAACCAGCCCAACCTGTCGCTGTTCCAGCAGGCGGTGGACGATTTGATGGTGGATGGCGATGGCGACGGTGCGCGCGTGGTGGGCGCGGTCACCCAGGTGGGGATTCAGTTCCGCGCCAAGACCGTGGTGCTCACTGCCGGTACCTTCTTGGACGGCAAGATCCATGTGGGCCTGAACAACTACGCTGCTGGCCGTGCCGGCGACCCGCCAGCCCAGTCGTTGAGCGCGCGCTTGAAAGAACTCAAGCTGCCCCAAGGTCGCCTCAAGACCGGCACCCCGCCGCGCATTGACGGTCGCAGCATTGACTTTTCCAAGTGCATTGAGCAGCCGGGCGACGGCGTGCCCGGCGGTATGAGTGATGTGATGCCGGTGGCCAGCTTCATGGGCAATGTGGCCATGCACCCAGCGCAAATGCCGTGCTGGATCACCCACACCAACGAACGCACGCATGACATCATCCGCAGCGGCTTTGACCGCAGCCCCATGTTCACCGGCAAGATCGAGGGCGTAGGCCCGCGCTACTGTCCCAGCGTGGAAGACAAGATCAACCGCTTTGCCGACAAGGACAGCCACCAGATTTTTCTGGAACCGGAAGGCCTGACCACACACGAGTACTACCCCAATGGCATCAGCACCAGCCTGCCGTTTGATGTGCAGTACGACTTGGTGCGCAGCATGGCGGGCTTGGAGAACGCCCACATCCTGCGGCCCGGGTATGCGATTGAGTACGACTACTTTGACCCACGCAGCCTCAAGGGCAGCTTTGAGACGCGGCAGATCGGCGGCCTGTTCTTCGCCGGCCAGATCAACGGGACCACGGGTTACGAAGAGGCGGCGGCCCAAGGGCTGTTCGCCGGCATTAACGCAGCGCTGCAGGCGCGCACCATGGGCGGTGGCGATGTGGCACTGAGCGCTGCAGGTGCAGCTAGCTATACCGGCGATACGTGGTTGCCGGGGCGCGACCAAGCCTACCTAGGTGTGTTGGTAGACGACCTGATTACCAAGGGCGTGACCGAGCCCTACCGCATGTTCACCAGTCGGGCCGAGTTCCGCCTGCAGCTACGTGAAGACAATGCCGACGCCCGTCTGACCGAAGTGGGCCGGCAGTTGGGCTTGGTGGACGATGCCCGCTGGAATGTGTTTTGCCGCAAGCGCGACGCTGTTTCACGTGAAACAGAACGCCTGCGCAGCATCTGGGTGAACCCCAAGAATCTGGAGGCTGCGGAATCTGAGCGCGTGTTGGGCAAGGCCATAGAGCACGAGTACAACTTGGCGGATTTGCTGCGCCGCCCGAACATTGCCTATGCCGCGCTGATGTCGTTGGACGGTGGCCGTTACGCCAATCGAGATTTGCAGGGCGCTGTTTCACGTGAAACAGCGGACATGGCCCCGACAGCTGAGGAAGAGGTTGTCATTGCTTCTCAAAACGCTTTCGTTGCCACGGTGGTGGAGCAGGTGGAGATTGCGGCCAAGTACTCGGGCTATATCGATCGCCAGAAAGACGAGGTAGAGCGAGCCGCCCATTATGAAAATTTGCGCCTACCAGCGGAGTTGGACTACTTGCAGGTCACCGCCCTGAGCATCGAGGCGCGGCAACGTTTGAGCAAGTACCGGCCCGAAACCTTGGGGCAGGCTTCGCGCCTGTCGGGTATTACCCCGGCCACCATCTCTCTGTTGTTGATCCATCTGAAGAAGGGCAATTTTCGTGGCTTTGCGGAAAAAGTAGCGGCGTAAACTTGCGCTCTTTGATTCTGGCCTGGGAGGGTAGTGCATGCCGCGAGCGATAGTCTTGGTCGTCACCTTGGTTGGAATTTTGGTGATTCCGCTGGTTCTCAAGAAGTGTGCAACGCCCAAGCCGCCGGCGGTTGTAATGGCTCCGGCAGAAGCCCCGCCGCCCGCTGCAGTGCCAGCGCCGCCAGCAGGGAATCGCCCCATGGGCTACGGCTTGACCTTGGGCTTGGATCCCCTGGAAGACAGTGATCCCAAAGATGTTGCCAATATGGTGTGTGACGCGGGTGACGCCACGCTGGACCGCCCCTACAAAGGCAGCTGCAATCCCAATGTGGGTGACACCAGCTGCCGCATGGTGCTACCTGTGTTGTGCATCAAGCCCGGCGCTCTGGCCCGGCCCGGCGGGCTGAGCGGCCGTGGCTGGACGCGCGGCGAGTTGGCTGCGACACAGGCGGTGATGGGCGCCACGCTGGATTCTGAAACCAAGGCCAACGTGGTGTGCGAGCGCGAGTTGGGCTCCGGTTGGCGCATGGCTACTTTTGCCGATGGCGGCAACCACCTGGACGACCAGCACTATGACCACGAAGACCGAGGAGACGTCTGGGCACTGCAGGGCAAACTGGGTCCGGGTATTGGTGGCTACGGCCGCTACTGGGTGCACTCTCAGGGCCAGACCGCTAACTGCTGGAACGGATGATGGCGCGCCTCAAGATGACGAACAAGGAAAAAATGGACTACATCAAACTACCAAACGAGGTGCCGGTTGTCTGCCAATAAGCTGAACCACCGCCATGTGCTGGAGCAATCCTTGCCCGTTCTGGACCTGTCGCTGGACTACGGACAGATCACCGCCTTACTGGGCTACCTGGCCCTGATCGGCAAGTGGACCAGGGTGTACAACCTGACTGCGGTGCGCGACCCGGACGAGATGCTGACGCACCATCTGCTGGACAGCTTGGCGGTGATTGCACCCTTGCAAAAGCAGTTGGCGGCGCAGACGGAACAAGGCGCAATCGGTGTTGCCCCGCGCTTGCTGGACGTCGGTTCGGGCGCCGGCTTGCCGGGCATCGTGATCGCAATCTGTTGCCCCAGCATCACGGTGCATTGTGTAGACACGGTGGCCAAGAAGGCGGCGTTTATTCAGCAGGTGGCCGTCACTTTGAAGTTGCCCAATCTGCGTGGCATCCATGCGCGGGTGGAGTCGTTGACCGACAAATATGATGTGGTGAGTTCGCGCGCTTTTGCGTCTTTGGTGGATTTCACCAGCTGGTCGGTGGGGGCGTTGGCGGAGCAGGGCGTTTGGATGGGGATGAAGGGCAAGCACCCTTCTGAAGAAATTGCCGCTTTGCCGGCGTCCGTAGGAGTGTTTCACGTGGAACAACTGGTGGTGCCGGGCTTGGATGCGGAACGGTGCATTGTTTGGATGCGGTCGAAACCTACTGCTTCTTAGGTCTATTGGGTTGTCTTTGGTTGCCTTGGTTCGGGTGACGATTGTGGTGGGATGGGTTGGGCTATGCCCTTTGCTCCGTGTCCCCCGGCCGTCGGCCTCCTCCTTTTACCTGCGCAAAAGGCATAGCCCAACCCATCTTGTGGGGCGTTGCTGGCGCTCGCCGTGAAAGCAAACCTCATCTCTTCCCTTGGCTGTTGCTTGTTGCGACTCAGGACCACACCCTCATTCGTAGCTGTGGGGTTGGGGCGGTAGTTGCCGCGTAGGTAAAAGGAGGAGCCCGCAAAGCGGGCGGGGGACACGCAGCGGCGGCTACCGCCCCAACTTCGCAGCGGGCTCAGCAATAGCGTAGGTGTAAACAGGCTCAAAAGCCGAACCAAAAACGCAGCACCTTAGACCCGCAAAACACGGCGCCCCATAGCCTAAGAGTCTTCTGAAATTTCCAACGTAAACTCACGCCTTCCCCCAACAGGAAACCCCCATGCTCGGCGTCACCGATTACGGCACTTTTGTCATCACCTTTGTCGTGTTCCTGGCCATCCCCGGCCCGGGCAATTTGGCCCTGGTGACATCGACCAGCAAGGGCGGAATTGCAGGTGGGTTGGCGGCGACCTTGGGCATCATCTTGGGGGACCAAGTACTCATGTGGTCTGCTGTGGCCGGTGTTGCCGCATTGTTGGCCGCGTACCCCGATGCCTTCAATGCGGTTCAATGGGCGGGCGCTGCCTACTTGGCTTGGCTGGGGTTTAAGATGTTGATCGCCAAACCCGGCGCCGCGCCGGTACTGAACATCAAGGCCGGGCACTACTTTCGTCAGGCTTTCTTCATCACCTTGCTCAACCCCAAGGCCATCTTCTTTTACATGGCCCTCTTTCCGCTGTTTGTGGACCGGGCCACGCAGCAAGGGTTGGTGACTTATGGCGTCCTGTCAGCCACCATTGCCTTTCTCATTTTTCTCTACGGCGTGGGCGCTACCTTGCTCACCCACTTCTTGGCCGAGCGTATGCGGGCCAACCCCATGATTGGCCGCGTGCTGCAAAAAGTGGCAGGCCTGTTTTTGGTGGGCTTTGGCATCAAGTTGGCCTTGCAGTTGTGCAAGTAAGCCACGGCCTGCCTTTTGCTCTCTCGTTTGCTCCCGATTTTTAGTCGCTTCAGGTAAAGAACCGCTCTATGGCCAAGATTTTCTGTGTTGCCAACCAAAAGGGTGGCGTTGGCAAGACCACCACCACCGTCAACTTGGCGGCCGGTTTGGCCAAGGTGGGCCAGCGCGTGTTGATGATTGACCTGGACCCGCAAGGCAATGCCACCATGGGTTCGGGCGTGGACAAGCGCAAGCTGGAGCTCACCGTGTATGACGTGTTGCTCGAATCTGCCTCCGTGGCCGAGGCCCGTGCCACGAGCGAGAAACTGATTGAAGGTGGCTGCAGCTACGACATCCTGGGCGCGAACCGCGAGCTGGCCGGCGCCGAGGTGGAAATGGTGGAGCTGGAGCGCCGCGAAAAACGCCTGAAGCAGGCGCTGGCGGTGGTGGATGCCGAGTACGACTTTGTACTGATCGACTGCCCGCCGAGCTTGAGTATGCTGACGCTGAACGGCCTGTGCTGTGCGCACGGCGTCATCGTGCCCATGCAGTGCGAATACTTTGCGCTCGAAGGGCTGACCGATCTGGTCAACACCATCAAGCAGGTCAAGGCCAACCTCAACGACGACCTGCAGATCATCGGGTTGTTGCGCGTCATGTTTGACCCGCGCATCACGCTGCAGCAGCAGGTCAGCGACCAGCTCAAGGCCCACTTTGGCGACAAGGTGTTCAACACCGTTATTCCCCGCAATGTGCGCTTGGCCGAAGCCCCCAGCTATGGCGTGCCCGGCGTGGTGTTCGATCCCCAGTCCAAGGGCGCGCAGGCCTTTGTGACCTTTGCCCAAGAGATGGTCGATCGCATCAAGGTGATGTGATGCAATCCCAAGCCAAATAGGCCCCTAGCCCCCGTATCTATTGCGCAAACAGCTCCTGAATTCATAGCAAACAGCATGACGTCCCCTGTTACTACCGTCCTTATCCTGCCCGGCTGGCAGAACTCGGGCGCGGCCCACTGGCAGAGCCGCTGGGAAGCGCTGCACGGCTACACCCGTGTGCAGCAGCACGACTGGATGCAGCCCTTGCGCGGTGACTGGATGATGCAACTGGAAGAAGCCGTGCTGGCCGCGCCCACGCCCGTGGTGCTGGTGGCACACAGCCTTGGTTGCATGCTCACGGCCGCCTGGGCACAACACTCGCAAAACACGCACAAGGTGCAGGCCGCTTTTTTGGTGGCTCCGGGTGACCCCGAGCGCGAGGAGCTGCGCGCCGCGCTCAAGAGCTGGTGGCCCGTGGTGATGGACAAGCTGCCCTTTGCCGCCGAGCTGCTGGGTAGCCAGAACGACCCGTATTGCAGCTTTGCCCGCGCCCAGCAATTTGCCACCGCCTGGGGTGCCGATTTTGTCGACTACGGCCATGCCGGCCACATCAACGCCGACACCGGCCTGGGCGACTGGCCCGATGGCCACGCCCGCTTGCAAACCCTGATTGCACGCAGCGCCTGAGATCAGACGCACAGAAATTCAAAGAAAGAGAAATCGCTATGGTCACGAAGAAACCCAAAGGCTTGGGCATGGGATTGGAGGCGCTCCTGGGCCCCAAGGTGAAGGACGCCCCTGCTGCCGACGCAGCGCCTGCCAACCCGGGCACGCCCAGCACGCTGATGCTGACCGACATGGTGGCGGGTGTTTACCAGCCGCGCACGCGCATGGACGAGGGCGCTTTGTACGAACTGGCCGAGAGCATCAAGGCCCAGGGCATCATGCAGCCGATTCTCGTGCGCCAGCTCGACGATGCCGATGCCGCCAAGCACCTGGGCGATGGCCGCAAGCGCCCCATCTACGAGATCATTGCCGGCGAGCGCCGCTTCCGCGCGGCCAAGCTGGCCGGGCTGGACAGCGTGCCGGTGCTGGTGCGCGATGTGCCCAACGAGGCCGCCGCGGCCATGGCGCTCATCGAGAACATCCAGCGCGAAGACCTGAACCCGCTGGAAGAAGCGCAGGGCCTGCAGCGCCTGATCAAGGAATTTGGCCTCACCCACGAGACGGCCGCCCAGGCCGTGGGCCGCTCGCGCAGCGCCGCCAGCAACCTCCTGCGCCTGCTGAACTTGGCCGACCCGGTGCAGACCATGCTGATGGCAGGCGACCTGGACATGGGCCACGCGCGCGCACTGCTGGCGCTGGACCGCGCCACGCAGATCACGGCAGCCAACCAGATCGCCACCAAGAAGATGTCGGTGCGCGAGGCCGAGAGTCTGGTGAAGAAGCTGAGCGCCGAGTTCTCGCTCACGCCGCAAAAGCCGACCAAGGAAAAATCGCGCGACCTCAAGCGCGTGGAAGAAGAACTGTCGGATCTGCTGATGGCGCAGGTGGAAGTGCTGGTGAAAAAACGCGTCAAGCGCCATGGCCGTGTGGAGGAGATGGGCGAAGTGGTGATCCAGTTCGGCTCGCTGGACGAGCTCAACGGCCTGATCGAGCGCCTGGCGCCCGGTGGCAACCGCTAATTGCTATCAAAACAGTAGCTGTTCGCGCATATTCCACAAGCGCTGGAGGCCTATTTGACCCCTAAACCCTGGCAGCGCCTGAACCCGGCCACCTGGCTCTGGCCGCTGCCGGCCATCGTGGCCTGGGTGCTGTGCTGGACCTTGTTTCGCGCTGTGTGGGAGCGGGGCTTGGCACTGCACTGGTCGCTGGCGCTGGCCAGTGCTTTGGGCGTGGCGCTGAGTCTGTGGGGCGCCAGCTGGTGGCGCCGTGCCCTGATTGCGGCAGGGTTTCCGGTGTCGCTGGCCCTCACCTTGGGCCTGTTGGGCGGCAGTGCGGTGCCGGCATGGGCCTGGCTGTTGCCGCTGGGGCTGCTGCTGCTGGTCTACCCCATGAACGCCTGGCGCGATGCGCCGCTGTTTCCCACGCCGTTGAACGCGCTGACGGAGCTACCCGCCCATGCGCCGCTGCCTGCGGGTGCGCAGGTGCTGGACGCCGGCTGCGGCCTCGGCCATGGCCTGCAGGCGCTGCGCCTGGCCTACCCGCAAGTCCAGCTGCACGGCATTGAATGGAGCTGGCCGCTGCGCGCCCTGTGTGCACTGCGTTGCCGCTGGGCGCGTGTGCGCCAGGGCGATATCTGGCAGGCCGACTGGTCGGGCTATGACATGGTTTACCTGTTCCAGCGGCCAGAGAGCATGGCGCGTGCCGTCGCCAAGGCGCAGGCCGAGTTGCGGCCCGGTGCCTGGCTGGTCAGTTTGGACTTTGAAGCAACACAGCTGATTTCGAGCGCCAGCTTGCGCACACCCGGTGGCAAAATGGTGTGGCTGTACCGGGCGCCCTTGTCCGCGCCCCCAGGAGAAAGCACATGACATCCGATACCACCCCATCCACCGTGGCCACAACCCTGGACCCTGCGGATGCCCTGCAGGCCACCCAGGTGGTGGTATTTGCATTGGCCACCCTGTCCGAGTTGCGCGACTCCGATACCGAGAGCCACATGTTGCGCGTGCAGCGCTATGTGCGCGCCCTGTGTGCCGAGCTGCAAACCCAGGCCAGCCACGCCGAGGTGCTGACCCCCACCTATGTGGAAATGCTGATCACCAGCGTGCCGATCTACGACATGGGCACCGTGGGCATTCCCGACCGCATCCTGCTCAAGCCCGGTCGCCTCACGCCTGAAGAAGTGGCCATCATGCGCACCCACACCACGTTGGGCCACGATGCACTGGCCCGCGCCGAAAAAACGCTGGGCCGCGTGTCGCCACTGCTCACCATTGCCAAAGAAATCACGCTGTGCCACCAGGAAAAGTGGGACGGCTCCGGCTATCCCAAGGGATTGTGGGGTGCCCAAATTCCGCTCTCTGCCCGCATTGTGGCGCTGGCCGATGTGTACGACGCGCTCATCAGCAACAAGGTCTACAAAGACGGCGTACCGCACGAACGTGCCGTCGAAATCATCACTGAAGGCCGCGGTGCCCACTTTGACCCGGACGTGGTGGATGCTTTCCTGCAGGTGCAGGACAGCTTCCGCACCATCGCCCAGCGCCATGCCGACACCGATGCGGACATGCAGCAGAAGATCGAGTACATGGCCAACGCGATTGCCGAAGTGGCAGTGATCTGAGTCCGTGAGACGCCGCATGCCTTGGCTGTGGGCGGCAGCAGTGGTGTGCCTGAGTGCCGCCGCTGCCACCGCCGCCGCGTGCACCAAATCTGTCCGTTGGTCAGACGATGCACCCTATGCCTTCCGTGGCACCGACGGCGAACTCAGGGGCCTGCACGTAGACACCGTGCGTGCCGCGCTCAAGCGCCTGGGTTGCCAGCCGCAGTTTGTGGAGCGGCCCTGGGCCCGCGCCTTGGTGGAGCTGGAAGACGGCGTGCTCGACATCCTGCCCGGCACCCTGCGCCGGCCCGAGCGCGAGGTCTACGCCATGTTTTCCCGGCCGGTGAATCGCTCGCCCAACGTGCTGTTCATGCGCAAGGCGGCGGCCGACAAATACAAAATCACCAAACTCGCGGATCTGATCGGCACCCCGTTCCGCTTGGGGGCACAAATTGGCGTGGCCTATGGCCCGTCGTTTGAGGCATTGCAAAAAGACCCGCGCTTTGCCGCCTTGCTCACACCGTTCACCGCGCGGCGTGGCGCCTGGCAGATGATGGATATGGACCGGCTCGACGGCCTCATTGCCGATGAAACCACCGGCCTGCTGGAGTTGCAGTCACTGGGCTTGTCGCAGGCGATCGTTAAAACGCCCATCGTGACCTCGTGGGAGCCCGGCATGTTTGCCCTGAGTAAAAGGCATTAACGCCCCAGTTTGCCGCTGACTTTGACCGCGCGCTGGACGCCATGGTCAAGGACGGCGAGTTGCGCCAGATCCGTGAGCGTTACGTGCCCTGCCCGGTGTCGGCCGACCAGATCGGTTGCAAATAGGCCAGCCGACCCAGGCCGGGTTCAGGCACTGCCGCGCTGCTTCAGGTGCCGCTCCAGGCGGCGTAGCAGCAGTGACAGCGTGATGGTCAGCATCAGGTAGAGCACCGCCACCACGTTGTAGGTTTCGACCGTGAGGAAGGAGCTGGACGCATACAGCTTGCCCAGCTGGGTGATGTCATTCACGCCCAGCACCGACACCAGCGACGAGTCTTTCACCATGGCAATGAAGTCATTGCCCAGCACCGGCAGCACGCGGCGCACCGCCTGCGGCCACACCACCAGCCGGAAGGTGAGCCAACGGTTCAGGCCGATGGCTTGGGCTGCTTCGATCTGCGCACGCTCCACACTCTGCAGCCCGGCGCGGAATACCTCCGCCAGAAACGCACTGTAGGCCAGTGCCAGCGCCACAATGCCGCGCACGGTGTTGGACACATCGCGCACTTGCACATCGGGCAGCCACCCGTTGGCAATCCAGCCTTCGCAGGCCCACTGGTACAGGTTGACCAAGGCAGGCGCCCCCACAAAGGTGACGTAGAGCAGGATCACCAAGGCCGGCAGGCCGCGCACCACCTCGATGTAGAAGCGCGCGCTCTGGCGCAGCCACAGCCACTGCGAGCGGCTGGCCAGCGCCAGCAGCAGACCGATGCTGGCGGCCAGCGCAAAGCTGATGACCGCCACATAAACGGTGGTCCACAGCCCTTCGGCCAGGGTCTGAAAGATGAAGGCATAGCGCCCGTCAGCCACCGCCAGCGCCACGAAGGCGGCGCTGATCAAGCCCAGCGCGATGAGCCAGTAAGGACGTTCGGACGATTCCGAATCAACAAGGATCTGCACGCGGTGCTGTCCCGGTGCCGCTTATTGGTTCAGCTTGTAGTCCACAAACCATTTCTGGTCCAGGGTCTTGAGCGTTCCATCGGCCTTCATTTGTTTGAGTGCTGCGTTGATGGGCTTCACCAGGTCCGAGCCCTTTTTATAGATGAAGCCAAACTCCTCGCGGCCCATGGGCTTGCCCACCACCTTGTAGACGCCGGGAAACGCTTTCACATAACCCTGGGACGACACGCCGTCGCTCAGCACCGTGTCCACATCTCCGGCCTTGAGGGCTTGCATGGAGAGGCCGAAGGTTTCATACAGCTTGATGCGTGGGTTCTTTTCGTTGCCGTCCAGCACTTCGTACACCGCGGTGTAGAAGTTGGTGGTGCCGTTTTGTGCGCCCACCAGCAGCTTGGGGTTGGCCTTGAAGCCCTTGGCATCGGTAAAACGTTTCTCGTTGGCGCGCACCATCATGAACTGTTCCGACACCATGTAGGCGTCCGAAAAAGTCCACCTGCTTCTTGCGGTCGTCCTTGATGGTGATGCCGTCCATGCCCACGTCGAACTGGCCCTTGCGCACGGCTTCGATCATGGTGTCCCAGCTGGTCAGCTTCCAGTCCACCTTGGCGTTGAGGCGCTTGGCAATTTCGTTGAAAACGTCGTACTCCCAGCCCACGCTCTGGCCGGTCTTGGGGTCCTTGAAGTTCAGGGGCGGATAGGCGTTTTCGGTCACCGCTATGATGGTGCGGCCCTTCAGGTCGGGCAGGGCTTGGGCGCTGGCGTGGGTGGACCAGGCGCCCAGGGTGGCAAGCAGGCTGGCAGCGAGGGTGAGGCGGCGAGTAGCGGTCAAAGGAAGCTCCAAATCAACGATGGTATGAATGAAATAGGGCGCTAGCGCCCATGGAATATGCGCGAATAGCTACTAAAGTTATAGCGTAAAAATCTTGCCGGGGTTCTTGATGTTGTGCGGGTCCAGCGCCCGCTTGATCGCCCGCATCATGTCCACCGCGCCTACCCCGGTTTCCGCCACTAGAAAACCCTGCTTGTGCAGCCCCACGCCGTGCTCACCGGTGCAGGTGCCGCCCAGCTTCAGCGCACGCTCCACCAACTGGTGGTTCAGCCGCTCGGCGGTCTCACGTTCGGCGGGAATGTTCGGGTCAATCAAATAACCCATGTGGAAGTTGCCATCGCCCACATGGCCGACCAAAAAGTACGGAATGCCGGCCTCTTGCGCCTCGGTCACCGAGTCCAAGAGCGCGTCGGCCAGCGCTGAAATCGGCACGCAGGTGTCGGTGGTGATGGCCTTGCAGCCGGGGCGAGACTGCACACCGGCAAAGTAGGCGTTGTGCCGCGCTGTCCAGAGCTTGGTGCGCTCTTCGGGCGTGTTGGCCCAGGCGAAGGCGCTGCCGTTGTTGTCGGCAGCTAGTGTCTGCACGGTCTCCACCTGCTCCTGCACCCCGGCGGGTGAACCGTGGAACTCCATCAACAGCATGGCGCTCTCGGGCAGACTCAATTTGGAATGCTGGTTCACCACCTTCACGGTGGTGGAGTCCAGCAGCTCGCAGCGCGCAATGGGTACGCCCAGTTGGATGATCTGGATCGTGGTGTTGACCGCATCGGCCAGCGACGCAAAGCAGCAGGTGGCGGCCATCACCGCCTCGGGCAGCGGGTAGAGCTTGACGGTGACTTCGGTGATCACGCCCAGCGTGCCTTCGCTGCCCACCATCAGCCGGGTCAGGTCGTAGGCGGCGCTGGACTTCTTGGCGTGTGTGCCGGTGCGAATCACTTCGCCCTGCGCCGTTACCACTTCCAGCGCCAGCACGTTCTCGCGCATGGTGCCGTAGCGCACGGCGTTCGTGCCGCTGGCGCGCGTGGCGCTCATGCCGCCAATCGTCGCGTCGGCGCCGGGGTCTATGGGGAAGAACAGTCCGGTGGACTTGATCTCGTCATTGAGCTGCTTGCGCGTTACGCCGGGCTGCACGGTCACCGTCAGGTCTTCGGCGTTGATGGCCAGCACCTGGTTCATCTGGCTCACATCCAGGCTGATGCCGCCCTGCACGGCCAGCAAATGGCCCTCTAGCGAGGTGCCCACGCCAAAGGGGATCACGGGCACCTGGTACTGCGCGGCCAGCTTCACCACGGCAACGGCTCACCTCGGCCGTGCTCTGCGCCGACACCACGGCGCCGGGCGGTGGCACGTCGAGGGACGATTCGTCCCGGCCATGCTGCTCGCGCACGGCCAGCGCAGTGGAGACACTGCGCGCCGAAGCGGGCTTGCAAGCGCGTCCATCAGGGCCTGCGGGCACATCGCGCGCTTGGACTTCGGGGCAACAGGTGGGTGGGGGCGGTGGGGGC
>JAXHOO010000021.1:0-59451 GCA_034519365.1 Rhodoferax sp.
AAAGTATTTAAAATAAATTAATAGGGACACAAGTGTTAAACCTTGTCTGCACTGTGGACAAGCGTTTTTTTTATTGTTCATCTTTTTGGTACTTAATAGCTAAAAGAATGCCTGTTAAAAACTTATGAATGTCTATATTTATACGTAGCTGCAATTGTTTTTAACTCCTCCATAAAAATGGAAATAAAAGGTAACTCATGGTAAGTACAGCCAAATTAAGAGCAACAAGCATGAGTAATTCGTTCGAAGAACTTCCACGGTCGAGGCCATCCATGGCATTTTTTTGAGAGTTTAATTAAAATCAATAATAATGGCAAAATGATAGGAAAACTTAAAATCGCCATTAACGTTGAGTTGTTTTCAGCTTTGGCCGCAAATACCTGAAATCAGGGTTAACGTTGATGCAAAACCAGTGCTGCCAAGTAGAATACTTATCAAAAATAAAGCATATCTTCAACCACTGGATTACCTATGATTTGTGAATAAAATAAAAAGCCAATTAACGATAGCACTGTCATTAACAAAGAATTGAAAATAACTTTTGATAAGATAATCGCTTGTCCACTTGCTAGGTGTAAAGATAAAGCGTTCGGCCTGCCGTTCTTGCATGAAACTTCGGGCAATTGAATTCACACCCGTAAAAAGCATAATTATCCAAAATAGCGTATTCCAAGTAATTGGATCAATGAGGCCCGATTTAGCTTTAAATGCCTGATAGCAAACATATACATCGTTGAAACCAAATATAAAATCATGCCATTTAAGGGCATATTTTTGACGCCATTCAAGCGTTATTTCTTTTAACGAGGGCGAATACTTCTTTCATAGAATTGAATTTTACCCCAAATTTGAAGTATTTTTGTTTTTCCGAACAAAAAAATAATTTCATGTTTTTTTTAAAATGATTCTAAATAAGCGATGCTTGACAATAAAAAATAAATTAACCCTTGCCGATCTTGAAGTAGGTGACCACGCAGTTATCAAGGGTTTTTCTGACGTGCCGATGTCGCTTAAGTTATTAGAAATGGGGCTGATTCCTGAAACCAAAATTGAGGTTGAAAGTCTCGCTCCGCTGGGTTGTCCCGTCAATATAAAAATAGGCGACTACATGCTTTCGCTTCGGAAGTCAGAGGCCGCAACGGTAAAAATTTCGATTTGATTGGCATTTTGCATTGCTAGTTTCTCAGAAATAGTTCAAACTTAGTACTCCTTTTCTATCGTTTCATCACTCATCTAACTTCTTCGTGGCAAAAGAAAAATCAATCGTCGCTCTCCTTGGAAATCCAAATTCTGGTAAGTCCTCGCTTTTCAATCAATTAACGGGTTTAAAGCAAAAAATAGGAAATTTTCCGGGCGTTACGGTTGATAAAAAAACGGGTTTCTGCAAAATAAACCACGAAACAGAAGTTGAAATCATTGATTTGCCGGGTACGTACAGTATCTACCCAAACTCACTTGACGAACAAGTTGTGCTTGATATTTTGGCTAATCCAGCCAGTCAAGATTATCCTGACTTAGCTGTTGTGGTGGTTGATTCTTCGAATTTAAAACGAAATTTATTGCTTTTTGAGGAAGTTAGCGATCTGGGCATACCCTGTGTTTTAGCCCTAAATATGCTTGATTTAGCGGAGGTGGCGGGCGTTTCGGTTAATTCAGGACGACTTCAGAAAATCATGCAAGTGCCCGTTGTTGAGCTCAATGCCCGTGAAGGAATCGGGATTGAGGGCTTGAAACTAACGATTTTTAATAACCTCAGAAACCCTGAAAGTACATACCAATCGCTCGATTCTTGATGAATTGAGCAACAAAGTTGCCTATGAAGTAGAAGAACGCTTAGAGATTTCGAACTCATATTTGGCCATTCAGTATGCCACACAAGTTGACAAACTGAATTTTTTAAGTTCCGCCCAGAAAAAAACGATTTATGAAATCAATAAAAAATATGATTTCGATCCAGATACGTTCCAGTCAACAGAAACCATAAAACGCTACGCCGATATTGCAGAAACGTTGAGCCAATGCGTTATCACGAAGGAAAATCGACCAGAAACTTTAACCACAAAAATCGATAAGATTTTGCTTCACAAGGTTGGCGGTTATGCGGTTTTTCTTGGTATTCTGTTTCTTATTTTTCAATCGGTATTCAGCCTTGCCCAGTATCCGATGGATTTTATCGACCAGAATTTTACCAGTCTAAATAATTTTATCAAATCGGTTTTGCCCGAGGGTCTATTGAGTAATTTGATAACAGATGGACTTTTGGCGGGTATTGGTGGTGTTGTGGTTTTTGTGCCGCAAATTGCCTTGTTGTTTGCCTTTATTTCATTGCTTGAAGAATCTGGCTAGACATGGCTCGGGTTGTGGTGATCATGGATAGATTAATCCGTCGATTTGGGTTGTCGGGTAAATCGGTGGTGCCACTTTATTTCGGCTTTGGCGTGTGCGGTTCCTGCCATCATGTCGGTGAGAACAATTGGTTCTTGGAAAAGACCGACTCATCACCATCATGGTAACGCCGCTGATGAGCTGTTCGGCACGATTACCAATCTTTACAATTCTCATCGCCTTGGTTGTGCCTGATGATGCCCGATTCGGTATTTTTAATCTACAAGGAGTTGTGCTGATGGGACTTTATTTACTGGGTTTTGTGTCGGCTCTGCTTGCGGCGTATGTCATGAAAGTGATTTTGAAAACAAAAGAACGCAGTTATTTTATCATGGAGCTACCCACATACAAGGCTCCAAGATGGAAACAAGTTGGTTTTAATATTCTTGAAAAAGTAAAAACATTTAGTGGTTTTTGAAGCGGGTAAAATCATCGTAGCGATTTCGATTATCTTCTTTTAGTGTATGAACAGTTAGGGCTCTGGGAGATTCGCTTCAAAAAGCCGAAGAAAATGTTAAAGCCCAATGGAAAAACAAAATTGATGACGTTGAACTTGGCGATAAAATTGCGGCCGCAAAACTAGAAAATTCTTATGCTGGCCATTTTGGAAAATTCATTGAACCAGCAATTAAACCACTGGGATATGATTGGAAAACCGGCATTGCATCTCATGCATCATCTTTTAGCTGCTCGTGAGGTTTTTGTGGGAACGGTTTCAACAATTTATAGCATTGGTTCTGGTTCAGACGACGAAAAAACTGTTAAGCAACGCCTCAAAGCTGAAATAAATCCAGAAACTGGTCAGCCACGTTACACCACGGCTGTTGCGTTTTCGTTATTGGTGTTTTATGTTTTTGCCATGATGTGCATGAGTACGCTCGCCGTGACTTATCGCGAAACAAAAAGGATGGAAATGGCCGTTTATACAGTTAACGTATATGTCTATCCTTGCCTATTTGGCTGCTTTTGCGACGTATCAAGTTATGACTCCTTAACTCATAAAAGGAGATTATCTAAAAATTTAATACTAAAATGATTTTATTACTCGTTGCAACAAATAGAAACAACTCGATGTCACTCAAGGTGGCAACCTACTACCAAACACAACTAAAAACCAAGGAAATTGATACTGAAATCATGAATCTTGCTGACTTGCCAGAAGATTTTGCTTCCTCGGCTTTGTATGGTAATTCTGGCAAGAATGAAGTCTTCAATCAGTTTCAAACCAAAATTGATTCAGTAAAAAAGATTATTTTCTTTGTGCCCGAATACAATGGTTCGTTTCCTGGCGTGCTGAAAACATTTATTGACGGTCTTCGCTATCCTGATAGTTTCAAAGGTAAAAAAAGCGGCTTTGGTTGGGCTGGCCGGAGTTCAGGGCAACAACACTGGTTTGAGCCACTTGAATGATATCTTGTCGTACATGAGTTGTCATACTTTTTCGCCAAGAATTCAGCTGGGTGTTATCAGCAAACATTTTGATGGAACTGAATTTAGTTTCGATGTTTATAAAAACCTTGTGCATCAACAAATTGAGGGGTTTGTGGCGTTTTAGTTTGAACTAAAAAATAGAAGTATTTCGAAACAAAATCGTCGGTTACATTGGCCTTGGTCAATAACCGACGATTTTGTTTTTTTAGACTTCAAAAACAATCATTTGTCAATCCAGCCAAAGTGTTTTAATTTTGTTTAATAATCTTCGCTCCGATTCAATGAACAATCTCACAAACTACACCCAACTCATAAAACAACTCCCTGAGAACATCATCGGATATTTTCGTGGTAAAACTGTTTTAGAAGCTATCAAAGAGTTTGTTGTTTTGAAAGGCGACAAAGTCATCTGGACTTGTGTTTTACTGCTCATGACGATGGGTATTTTATTGTTCTTTTCAACGTCAATGAAACTAATTAACAAAGAATCGTTGTCGGTCTTCAATATTTTTCTAATATTTTTCAGAAAACACTTATTTTATGTCATCACCGGCATCATAATTATCTTGTTTATCCAGCGAATCAATTACCAGATTTTTCTTAAATTATCAAAAATTGGTGTACTAATTATGATGGGTTTATTGATTCTTACAATTGGTTTTGGTGTAAACGAAGGTGACGCCATGCGAAAAATCATCATTCCTGGCATTGGAAGTTTCCAACCGGCTGAATTTGCCAAAGTTTTTGCCATTCTTGATATTGCGGCTAGTCTTTCAAAATTGAGTCGAACCAAAAAGGAAGAAATTTCCTACATGAATTACTATTTCTCGTTGGCTTTCAGTGGTTTACTCATTTTATTAGTTGGTGTCAATAGTAACTCAGCTGCTCTCATTCTGATTTTCACACTCATTGCCATGATTATGATATCGCCGGTGCCAAAAAAGAGCTTCGTAGAGCAGCTTTTTATTTGTTGGTTATTATTGGGCCGCTGATTTTCATTGCGTCTTCAAAATTTAGATTCAACGTCTTTGTTGAACGAATGGAGCTGTTCTTTGAAATAGATTTCAATGGCCGTGATGGCATTGGAAGTCCAGATATCAAAGACAATAACCAACAAGATTTAGCGATTTCGGCGGTAGCAACGCCACCAATTCCGTTTGGAAAACTACCTGGTGGTTCAGAAATTAAAGCTAGTTTACCGTTGGCTTATTCTGATTTTGTTTATGCTGTTTTAGTAGAAGAATACGGTCTCTTGGGTGGTATAGGCGTAATTATCTTGTATTTAATTTTAATAAAACGTTCCTTCCAAAGTTTAGACAAGATTCAGTCGCACGGAGGTGCTTATCTAGCCTTTGGTTTGATGTTCTACATGTCAATTCAAGCCTTTATTCATATTTTTGTAAACATTGGTATTTTTCCGGTTACGGGTCAAACGTTGCCTTTTGTCAGTCAGGGAGGAGCATCAATTTGGGCATCTTCAATGGCAATTGGGTTGATTTTAAGTATTATTAGTACGGATTCGAAGAAACGAGCGTAGTGTGGTTTAGATTAGTTCAAAAGTGGATTGCAAAACAAAAGTTTCCAAAAAATCCCATCTCCTTTAAGGAAATGGGATTTAAGGATTATGGGTCGTTGACGTGAGGTTTTTCGCAAACTAATTCTGCCTAAGTATATTTTTAAGGTATCAGCTTTTTGAGAAAGACTACTCTCTCTCAAAAACCATTTTTTCTTTTCAATGCGTATTTCTTTATTTCGGCTTTTTCGGTGCGTTATTTATAAATATCAACAGCGGTAAAAATGGCGTTTATCATCGATGACGGATCGGCAACATTCTTGCCTGCAATGTCGTATGCTGTTCCGTGATCTGGCGAAGTACGAACGACCGGTAAACCAGCCGTAAAGTTCACGCCTTCTTCAAATGCGAGCATTTTAAATGGCATCAAGCCTTGGTCATGGTACATACCAAGAACGGCATCAAACTGCTGTTGCTGAGCGGTTCCGAAGAAACCATCGGCCGAGAAAGGCCCAAAAACAAAATGTCCTTTTCCTTTCACTTCGTTAATGGCCGGAATAATGATTTCTTGTTCTTCTTTGCCAATCAAGCCGTTTTCGCCGGCATGAGGATTGAGTCCTAAAACCGCTACTCGTGGCCGCTGTACGCCAAAATCTTCTTTCAAAGAGTGGAGCATGGCGTTTAGTTTTTTAACGATTTTATCTTTACTCAAATTCTCTTTCACTCGTACAATTGGTACGTGTCCAGTTACAACACCAATTTTTAGTCGCTCAGAAACCATGAACATCAATACTTCTTGGTTGTCAAACTGAGCCGACAAAAACTCAGTATGGCCAGGAAATTTGAACTCCTCGCTTTGAATATTGTGTTTGTTGATCGGAGCCGTAACCAAGGCGTGAATTCGGCCTTCTTTAAGGTCTTTGGCAGCTCTTTGAAGTGAACTCAAAGCCGCTTTGCCGGCATCATCCTTGATTTTGCCGGGCTCAACTTCGTGGGTATCTGGCACGCAATTAATCAAATTGATTTGTTTTTCGTTGGCTTGGTCAGGTTTCGAAATTGATTGATATTGCCAGTCGTTCAACTCTAATAATTGCTTGTAACGCGATATAACCTTGGTTGAACCGTAGACAACCGGCGTACAGATTTTGTTCATGTGCATTCCGGCTAAGGCTTTCATCAAGACTTCGGGGCCGATGCCATTAAAATCCCCCATCGTGATGCCAACGATAGGTTTTTGTATTTCTTCACTCACTTTTATGCTATTTATGTTGTGATAAATTTCAAAGAAGTAAAACTTTGTCCCATTTTAGAACCGAAAATTTGTTAATTTTGAACAAAACAAAAAGATACTAGGTGATCCCAAATTTGACTGGTTTACTTTTTTATCTCAAAAGTAATCAAAATTCTTGAAATTGAAGACCAATAATCAAATACTCGTTGCAGACGAGATGCATAATAGTTTAAACGAAATGCTTTTGGGCATCGGATACGAGGCTAATTACCAGCCGCTTATCAACAGAAAAGAGATTCTCGGAAAACCTTTCTCAGTACGTTGGAATTGTGATTAGAAGCAAAACGCAACTTGATCTTGAATTCTTTGATGCTGCTCCAAATCTGCGTTTTGTGGGAAGAGCTGGAGCCGGAATGGATCAGATTGATTTGGAAGAAGCCAACCGAAGAAACATCAAGATTTTGAATGCTCCCGAAGGCAATCGAGATGCTGTTGGTGAACACGTTGTTGGGCAACTGCTTTGCTTGTTCAATCAATTGAGCAAAGCAAACTGGGAAGTACGAAACAAAATCTGGAATAGAGAAGGTAACCGAGGTGTAGAACTTAAAGACAAAACTGCGGCACTTATTGGCTACGGCCACAACGGACAAGCAACCGCAAAAAAACTATCAGGGTTTGACTGTAAGCGTTGGCTTATGACAAATATCGAAATGATTATTCTGATGCATTTGCCACAGAAACCTCCATGGAAGAGATTTTTGACCAAGCAGACGTTGTGAGTTTACATTTACCTTTGACCCAAATTTCAAGGCAAATGGTTGATGACGAATGGATTGATAACTTCAAAAATCCGTTTTATTTTGTGAACGTTGCTCAAAATGGAATAGCATCTCTTGCTGCAATCAATAAAGCTCTTGAATCAAAAAAGAAGCTTGGTGCCTGCCTCGATGTGCTTGAAAACGAAAAACTTGCAACGCTGACCAATGCACAAGCCGAAACGTTTGAACAATTAATTGCCAAGCCAAACGTTTTATTCAGTCCGCACGTTGCAGGTTGGACGCACGAATCTTATCGCAGAATTAATGAAGTTTTGGTTGAAAAAATCGAAAAATTGGCACTATTTTAGCGGTATTTATTACAAAATTACGTGATTGATAAAGTACATCATTTCATGATTTATTCAAGATTGTCAGCTTTTGAACCAGTATGTTAAAGGAAAACTATAATTATTTTGTTGAAACGACGCTTCAAGTTTTCGGACAAAAAGAAAAAGAAGTTCTGAAAAAGAAACTTGACGAATACCTCACTTCGGTAGCTGCTTCAACGCGAGTTTCGGTGTCGTTCAATTCACTCCACAATTCAAAAATTCAATACCATCGCAATGCAAGTCAATTGATTCCGTACCTGTTTTGCCATACAGGTCGGGGCGCTTGAGCGTGGCTTGGGCACGGGCAGCCGTTCCGCTACGGGTCACTTCTTGCAGCAAGGTATTCACCAAAAAGGTATTGCGCTCGGGCACCACGCGCTGCTCTTCGGTCAACACCTGGGCGGGGGCTTCGTACACCACTTCGCCATTGGCCCGCGCAATGCGGGTGACCAATACGGGGTTGACCTTGTAGCCACCATTGGCAAACACGGCGTAGGCGCCAGCAAGTTGCATGGGGTTGGTGGAGCCGCTTCCCAGCGCTTGGGTCAGATCATTGGGTTGCCGCTCAGCGTCCAAGCCAAAGCGGGCCACCCAGTTGCGCGCACCGTCAGGCGACAGCAACTGCATCAGCCGAATCGACACCAAGTTTTTCGAGCGCGCCAGCGCAGTGCGCAAAGTGATGGGGCCGTCGGCACTGCCATCGTCGTTTTGTGGTGACCAATCGCCCACGTTCTCCATCGGCGCATCGTTGATCAGCGACTCGGGCTGCATGCCGCTTTCGATCGCGCCCGAGTAGATAAAGGGCTTGTAACTAGAGCCCGGCTGGCGCCAGCCTTGGGTCACGTGGTTGAACTGGTTGCGGTGGAAGTCAAAGCCACCCACCAGCGCGCGCACCGCGCCATTGTGCGGGTCCAGTGCCACCAGAGCGCCCTCAGCCTCCGGCCATTGCACCAGCGTCCAAGCCTTGCCCTGTTGCAACACGCGCACCACCGCACCACGCTGCACTTTCACCGCAGGTTTGGCCTTCTCGGCCAGACCGCTTTGCGCAGGACGCAGGCCATTGCCCTCAATGCGCACCACTTCCCCCGAGGCCAGCACCACCGTCACCCGCTTCGGCTCGGCTTGGGTCACGATGGCCAAACGCAGATCTTCGTCATCGTCGTAGTCGGCCAGCGCCTGGGCCACCGCAGGATCGGTGTCGGCCTGGTCGGGGCGCAGGTTTTCACGGCCTTCGGGGCCGCGCCACACCTGGCGCAGCGAATGCTCCACCAGCGTGCGGCGCAAAGCGCTGTAGGCAGCCTGCTGTTCCGCCGCAACCAGCGTGGTGGTCACATTCAGGCCGGTGGTGTAGGTCAGCTCGCCGTATTGGGCGTACACCTGCTGGCGCACCATCTCGGCCGCGTACTCGGCGTGCACGTCCACCTCATTGGCCTTTCGCACCACCAGCTTCTCCAACAGCGCGTTGGCGTACTGGCCGCCATCAATGACGCCTTCGGTGCGCATGCGCCCCAGCGCGACCAGCTGACGCGCACGGGCACGCTCCAGGTTTTGGATCGGATTGGCAAAGTAGGGGTTTTGCGGCAAGCCGGCCAGCATGGCGCACTCGGCCGGGCTCAGTGCAGCCAAAGTTTTGCCAAAGTAGGCTTGGGCGGCGGCCTCAAAACCGTAGGAGCGGGCGCCCAGATAAATCTGGTTCATGTACAGCTCCAGGATCTGGTCTTTGCTGAGCTGGGCCTCGATCTTGTAGGCCAACATGGCCTCTTTCAGCTTGCGCTCCAGGGTGCGCGAGCGGCTCAAAAAGAAGGTGCGCGCGACCTGCTGGGTAATGGTCGAGGCCCCCTGCATCCGCCCCCCCGTGGCAATCGCCAACACCGCGCGGGCCACGCCAATCGGGTCCAGTCCGCCGTGGCTGTAGAAGCGCGTGTCTTCCACCGCCAACAGGCTGTTCTTCATCAGGGCGGGGATTTGGTCGATGCGCTGGTAAACGCGGCGCTCACTGCCGAAGCCGCCCATGGGTACGCCGTCTGCCGTAAACACCCGCAGCGGCTCCTTGGGCTGGTAGTGCGACAGCGAGGAGGTGTCCGGCAACTGGGGGTAGAGAAACGCGATGGCGGCTAGCAGCATCAACACGCCGGCTCCAGCCGCCAACAGGCCCCACTTCAATACACGTCGGGGCCAGATCCCCTGAAAAAACTTGGATATAGGCAATGGAAAAGCAATTCAAAGCGAAGTCCGAATTATGGCCACAGCGCTGGGCTATGCTGTTACACCATGTTTTCTCCCCCATTCAGTTCCGCCATAGTCTTGGCCGCCGGCCGCGGCGAACGCATGCGCCCGCTCACCGACCACTGTCCTAAACCGCTGCTAGAAGTGCAGGGCAAACCACTGATGCAGTACCACCTGGAAGCGCTGGCGCGCGCCGACGTGGGCAGCGTGGTGGTGAACACGGCCTGGCTGGGAGAACAGATAGAGGCTAAGTTTTCAAGTCATTTTGGCCTCCAACCCTTGTCGAATATGCGCGAGCAGCTCCTAAATTCAGAGCAAATTGCACTCACCTACTCCCACGAAGGACGTGATTTTGGTGCTGCCCTGGAAACAGCAGGTGGCATTGCACGGGCCTTGCCGCAGTTGGCGCCCGCGTTTTGGGCGCTGGCTGGCGATGTGTTTGCGCCCGACCTGCACCCTAGCCAGGCCGCGCTAGACCGCTTTGCCGTCAGCGGCCTACTGGCCCACCTGTGGCTAGTCCCCAACCCTGCCCACCACCCGCTGGGCGACTTCGCGTTGGATGCGGCGCCACTGATGGCCGGCGCGACCGAAGGCGTTGGTCTGTGTTTCGATCCAACCCAAACGCCCCATCCCATCTCCACACCCGCATCCGGCAACGAACCTGCGCGCTATACGTTCAGCGGCTTTGCCCTGTACCGGCGCGAACTGTTTGGCGCACCCTGGTGCGACATTGCGCCGGGCAACCCTAAGGGTGTGCCTGCCAAGTTAGCGCCGCTGCTGCGCAAAGCCATGGCGCAAGCGCAGGTGAGCGCCCAGATTTACACTGGCCGCTGGACCGACGTGGGCACGCCCCAGCGCCTGGCAGAACTCAATACGCTCACACTATGACCCAAGCCCTGACCGCCCCCTACGCCCAACGCCGCGCCGCCCTGGCCGCCAAAATTGGCAGGCACGGCGTGGCCGTGCTGCCCACGGCACCCGAACAGCAGCGCAACCGCGACAGCGACTTTCTGTTTCGCCCGGACAGCTATTTCCACTACCTCTGCGGCTTTGCCGAGCCCCGCGCTTGGCTGGTCATCACCGGCGACGGTAAGACCACGCTGTTTTGCCAACCCAAAGACCTGGAGCGTGAAATTTGGGATGGTTTTCGCCTCGGCCCCGATGCCGCACCCGGCGCCTTGGGCATTGATGCTGCCTACTCGGTCGACGAGCTGGACCAGCGCATGCCCGCGCTGCTGGACGGCGCCGATGCCGTTTGGTACCCGTTTGCCACCCACAAAGGCTTGGAAACGCGGGTCGACGGCTGGCTCAGCGGCCTGCGTGCCCGGGTGCGCTATGGAGCGCTCACGCCCGAACAGACACGCGACCTCTGTGGCCCGCTGGACGAAATGCGCCTGATCAAAGACGCCTACGAACAAGACACCATGCGCCGCGCCGCGCAAATCAGCGCCGGGGCCCATATTCGCGCCATGCAGCGCTCGGCCCGCATGCTGCGCGAGGGCCAAGAGGTGCGCGAATACCACTTGGACGCCGAGCTGCTGCACGAATTCCGCCAACATGGCTCGCAGTACCCTGCCTATGGCTCCATCGTCGCCGCCGGTGCCAATGCCTGCGTATTGCATTACCGGGCCGATGCAGGCCAAGTCCGCGACGGCGAACTGGTGCTGATCGACGCGGGCTGCGAGCTAGACGGCTACGCCAGCGACATCACCCGGACGTTCCCGGCGAACGGCAAATTCAGCGGGCCCCAACGCGCGCTGTACGACTTGGTGCTGGCGTCACAAATCGCCGCCATTGCCGCGACCCATGCGGGCGCCCGCTTTACCGACCCGCACGAGGCGACCGTCAAAGTGCTGGCGCAAGGCATGCTGGACTTGGGCTTGCTGGACACGAACAAAGTAGGGCGCTTGGACGATGTGATCGAGAGCCGCACTTACTTCCAGTTCTACATGCACCGCACCGGCCACTGGTTGGGCATGGACGTGCACGACTGCGGCGCTTACACAGAACCGAGCGAACTGGGCCAAGGCAGCGAACGCAAAGATGCACTCAGCGGCGACACCATCGTGAACCGCCCTGCGCGCATTTTGCGCAGCGGCATGGTGTTGACCATTGAACCGGGTATTTATGTGCGCCCGGCAGCGGGCGTACCGGAGCAGTTCCACGGCATTGGCATTCGCATTGAAGACGACGCCATCGTGACCGACACCGGCTGCGAGCTGATCAGCCGCGGTGTGCCGGTGGAGCCCGACGCGATTGAAGCGCTGATGCGCGACTAGGCGTCTGAAGGCGGCGCAGCTTCGGGGGTGGTCTGCGCCGCCTCCCAAATCCGCTTGGGCACATGGCCCTGCAAGCGCTCCAACAGCAGGTCCAGCATATCGTCGCTGAGGGTGTGGCCGACAAAGGGCAGCACGTCCGCCGTGATGTCGGCGCCTAGATCGACTAAATGCTGGGCGGCCGTCACGGTGTAGCCGTAGTGAATCACTGCATCGTCTTTGCCATGCAGCAAGTGCAGCGTGGTCAAGGCATGGGGGGCTTGTGGCATCTGGGCAAACCGCCCCGCCAGCGCCACGATCCGTCCGGCCAAATGCACAGGCAACTGCGATGCCTCCAGCGCCATGATGCCGCCTTGCGAAAACCCGAACAGCGCCGTGGCCTCAGGCGCCACGCCGGTCCGGCGCTGCCAGTCCTGTACCAAGGCGATGAACTGCGGCAGCACCTCACCAACCCTTGCCACGCGGTTTTCTTCGGTAATGCCCTGGACGGAAAACCACTGGTACCCCTGACCTAGATCGGACACAAACGGGGCTTGCACGCTCACGATGCAGGCTTCGGGAAAGGTCTGCGCCAGCCGCTCACCCAGTGGCACCAGATCTTGCGGTGTCGCGCCCACGCCGTGAAACAGCAGCATGAGTTGCTTGGCCTCGCCGGCAGGGCGTTGCACCACCAGGTGCTTATCCATGGCCGGCCTCCGCAGGGCTGCGATGCTTGGACAGGGTCAGACGGGTCAGCAACAGCGCCATCACACCCGAGCCCGCAATGCCGGCCACCATGGGCCGCGCAGTGCCGTCCAAAAATAGGCCCGTAAGGCCCATCACCACGGCACCCGTTACAAACTGCAGCGTGCCCATGAGCGCCGATGCGGTCCCGGCAATCGAACCGTGTTCGTCCAAGGCCAACACGGCCGTGGTCGGCACCACCAAGCCCAAGAAGCCAAAGCCCACAAACAACATGCCAATCATCAACGGCAGCTGGTCAAAGCCCAGCAAGTTAGCCAATAGCAGCAGGCACATGGTGCTGGCGTAGCCCACCACCGCCACCTTAACCAAGGGCACCAAGCCAAAGCGCGCGCTGAGCTTGCCTGTGAACTGTGAGATACCGATAAAGGAGGCGGCGTTGGCCGCGAACGCAAAGCTGTACTGGCGCGGCGTCAGGCCGTAGTGGTCGATCAGCACAAACGACGAGTTGGCCAAGTAGGCGAAGAAGCTGGAGATACCAAACGCACCAATGAAAACCAGCCCCAGAAAATGGCGGTCGCGCAGCAGCACGCCGTAAGCCTGCAGAGCACTGCCCACGCTGCTATTGACACGCTCGGACGCAGGCCGGGTTTCGGTCAGGCGGGTGGCCAGCAGCACCAAGCCCAGAATGGCCGCCACGGTCACGGCCCAAAATACGCTGCGCCAGCCAAGCGACTCAATCAAGAAACTGCCCGCCAGCGGCGCCAAAATGGGCGACACGCTGAACACCAGCATCAACAGGGACATCAAACGGGCGGCGTCATGACCGGTGTGCAGGTCGCGCACGACGGCACGCGGGATCACCATGCCGGCGCAAGCACCCAGCCCCTGGACGAAGCGCAAGATGACCAAGGTTTGGATGTCGGGCGCCAGCGCGCAGCCAATACTTCCCAGACCAAACAGCACCAAGCCGAAGTACAGCGGCGGCTTGCGGCCCACCATATCGGACACCGGGCCATAAATAATTTGCCCCACACCCAGCGAAATGAAGAAGGCCATCAGGCTGGCCTGCACCGCGCCCATAGAGGCGCCCAGGCTTTGGCCAATGGACGGCAAGGCCGGCAAGTACATGTCGATGGCAAACGGGCCGATGGCGGAAAGCAAGCCCAACACCAACGCAATACCGAAGAAGGAATTTTTCATAGGGGAAGGACTTGCAGAATTACTGCGAGTGAGCAAGTAGTGCCATTTTTGCCGCAATGGGTTGGAGGAACGGGTACGTTACGGCTGATTTTCCTGTTTTGCCCGTGGCAATCCCTGAGTCGCCGCGACTTTTTTGAATGGTTTTGTCAAGGTGTTGCGTTTCGTACAACAGAACGTGAGTTGATCGGCCACAGCGCCACCACCCCCAGATCAAGTGACACATCTTTGGCGTCCACGCGACCTGAGATGGCGGGTCCGCCAGGGGGCTCGGGCAAGGGCGCGGCGTTGGGCGCCCGAGGCCGACGTGGCCCTGGCGTGCGCCTTTTAGGAGGCGAGCCTGGATTTGAAGACCGCGCGAGCGGTGATAGAGCGCCTGCGCGCTGACAGCAAGTATGTCGGCTGTGCGGCTTTGATCTGCGCTTTGCCCTGCCCGGCGAGTCCAATCAGTCGCGGCGTTGATGGGAGTTTGCGCGACAGGGAGCTGATCAGCGCGTGCAGCCCGCATGATCCGAGACACCGTGGCGAGAACTCATCGGCCACCTCAGCCGAGGCTCCACGGCCATAGAGGCACGCGAGTCCAGTGCAAAGAAGGACAAGACCGAAGTAGTCCCTGGCCCAGCCCAGGAACAAACGCGGACGTCCATCAAAAGGCGAAGTTCGTGCGGCCCCCGGGCCCAGCTCCATTGGAGCGGCAGCGGGGCAGCGCTTGAACAATGCTTTTGACTTGACACGGCTTGCGCCACGGGGACTGGGAGGGACGCACAGGGTTCAAGTCAGCTGGAAAGGCTGCGAGCTGCGGCCGTGGATACGGCTGCTGTGGCGTGCCCATCAGCGCCGTTCTTCGGCCAAATGCGCGACAGCCGGGTCGCGTTGCCGCTCCACGATCAGCGCCCAGCGCGTCGATGCCTGTGACGAACTGATGGACGCCGCCTGCTGCAGGCGGTGATCCGCGAGGAAAGACGGGCTGCGGGGCGCGTGCCTTTGATTGACGCACAATCCGCGCGAGGGGCTAAAAGCAGGAATTTGCGCCTCATGAAGCCCAGCGCTACAAGCCCGTTCGGGGTGGGCGCTGCGGGCAGCACGGCTCAAGGACGAGTTTGGGCCCGAGCCTTGGTGCGTGGGCACGCCAAGGTGATGTGTCACTTGATGCTGGGGGTGGTGGCGCTGTGGGCCGATCAGCTCACGAGATTGCTGTTGTGAGTCGTAAACGAAACTTGTGGACAAAACCGAGTCAGGAATAGTTGCGGCGACTTGCGAGGGATTGCCACGGGCGGGACAGGGAGAAATCAATGCCGTAACGTGCTGCGTTCCAGCCCATTGCGAGTGCTTGGAAAATGAGCACTAGGCTTGCTTCAGGCTGCGACAGTTTTGAATTCTGCAAGTCCTTCCGAAGAAGGAATTTTTCATAGGGGCAAGAGAATACCCCTTGGCCGCAACCTGCGGGCGCCAAGGGGTATCTGGGAGCACCTAGTTGGCGCGCAGGAAGTCGCCCACCTCCAGCAAGATCAGCTCGTTGTCGTCGGCCTGATTGGGCTCGCGGCTACTCGAAAACGGCAGGTTGTTGTCATTGCCGACGATGATGTGGGTGGCATCCACCACGTCGACGTTTTCGATGGTGAAGAACGGAAAGGTGAGCACGCCGTTCGTCAGTGGCTTGCGCGCCAGCTGGTCGGGGTCAGCAATCGCCATCAGGTCGATATAGCCCACCTTGCGCACCGGGCCGCCCACATTGGCCTCATTCATCTCAATTTTGTAGACGCGCTTGAACTTGGCAATGTCGTGAAAGCAATCGGTGCGCTTTTGGCCTTCTGGGCAGGCCTTGTCAGCCGTACCTTCGCCGTTGTCGCGCTCGATGATCAGGCCCACGCTGTCGTTAAGCATATTGAAGTCCCCGATGGCGTTGCCGTTGGCTTCCAGCAGGTACTTCCAGTGGCGGCCGGTCCAACGCTCGGCCTTCACATCAAACTCCAGCACCCGCAGATACTGCCTGCCGTCCAACATCTCGTAGGCCTTGCTGGTCTCGTCCCACACGGAGCCTTCCAGCAAGGCGTAGAGCTTGCTGCCATCGGGCGACGAGGCCATGCCCTCAAAGCCCTTGGAGCGACGCACCTGAAATTTGACCTCCCCACCGGGCGCGCCGGGCGTGGTAACAGCCGGGTGGTCCGGGGAGCGCACGACGTTGCCGTCCACGAGGGTCTCAAACACAGCCTGCACCCGGCCCTTGAGATCGGCTTTGATCAGGTAGGGGCCAAACTCGTCGCCAATCCACAGCGCGCCGCTGGCGATTTGAAAGCTCTCAGTGTCAAAGTCGGAGCCTGTCAGGTAGCGCTGTTTCGTGCCTTCGTGAACGATGCGAAACGGCACCTTTTTGTCCGGGTCATGCAGAAAAACGGTGGCCAGTCGGTTGAACTTTCCGCTCTTGAAGTCCACTGTGTAGCGATTCAAAAACAGCATGGCATCGGGTGAATTGGCTTTGGAACCAAAGCCGTTATCGGTGAGCAACCAGTAACTGCCGTCAGCCATGCGCTTGATGCCGGAGTGGCCTTGCAAAGGTTGTCCCTTGAACGGAAGGCTAATGCCGGTCGGGCGCCCCGCAGACAGGCCTTCCACAGTGCCAACGCCGTCAACCCGCTTGCCAGTGGTGAACTTGCCGCTCACCTGGAGGTCGACAGGCGCAGCTTTGGGCGCAGGAAGGAAACTGTAAGCAGGCAGTATGGCGTGACCAGTCAAGGTAGCGGGGTAGGCCGTTTGGGCTTGGGCTGGTGACACCAGCACGGTAAGTAATGCTGTGGCCAGAGCGAGGGGGTAGCGCATGAGCAAAGTCCTTTGATGAAAGGAAGCAGTGTTCCCTCGCCATATGACAACGCTGTGAACGCGCGTCCCAACTCAGCCCATTACCGAAGGCATCCTGTCTAATACGGTCTATCAATCCAACCCCGAGCCAGCATGCACGACGACATCCGCCCTACCGCCCCCCTCATCATCATCGGCGCCGGTTTGGCCGGCTGGACCACCGTACGCGAATTTCGCAAACTTGACCCCGCGACACCCGTCGTATTGGTGACCGCCGACAGCGGCGACTTTTATGCCAAACCGACGCTGTCCAACGCCTACGCCCAAAAACGCCTGCCCGCCCAGTTAGTCACCACGCCCGCAGCCAAGATGGTGGAGACCCTGAACGTGACGCTGCATGCGCACAGCCGGGTGGTCAACTTGGACACCGCCGGCCACGCGCTGACCATGGTGCAAGACGGCTTGACGACGACTCTGCCGTACCGTCAACTGGTCTTGGCCACCGGCGCGCAACCCGTTCGCATCCCCGTGGAGGGCAACGCGGCGAACACTGTTCTCTCGGTCAATACGCTGGACGACTACGCCGCATTCCACCAAGCCTTGGGCGTGGACGCCAGTGCGGCAGGCCCCACGGCAAAAGGCGTGGCGATCATGGGAGCGGGCCTGATTGGCTGCGAGTTCGCCAACGACCTACGCTTGGCGGGCGTCACAGTCGCAGTGGTGGACCCCGCGCCGCGCCCACTGGCAGCCTTATTGCCAGCCCCTGCGGGCGAGGCTTTACAACACGCTTTACAGGCCGCTGGTGTGCAGTGGCATTTGGGCACAACGGTGGCCCGCGTAGACATGCGAACTGAAGGCAAGTTGCTTGTGACGCTGGCCAGTGGAGACAAACTGGTCGCCGACCTGGTACTCAGCGCCGTCGGTCTGCGCGCAGATACCGCGTTGGCCCAGGCCGCTGGCCTAACCTGCGAGCGCGGTATCGTGGTGGATGCCTTGCTGCAGACCTCGGCCCCCGATGTGTACGCACTGGGCGACAGCGCGCAATACGCGTCAGCGGCCAATCGCACCCTGCCCTATGTCATGCCCATCATGAACGCCGCCCGGGCACTGGCCGCCACCTTGGCTGGAACGCCGACGCCACTGGTGTTTCCGATCATGCCGGTCAGCGTCAAGACCCCCGCGCTGCCCTTGGTCGTCGCCCCACCGCACCCCCGTCACTCGGGCGAGTGGCGTGCCGGTGATGGCGACGGTATTTGGCAGTTTTTGGATGGCACGGGCATGCAGCGCGGCTTTGTATTGGCAGGGGCAGGAACAGCCAAGCGCATGGAACAGAGCAGACTCACCAGCGCAGAATAATGGCATGATTTATCTGCATAAAGTTCACCCCCTGATCTACAAGTGCTGAAGGGGTGAGGTCTACAATCCACAGCCGATAGCCAGACCGAGGCCCCTGTGGGCTTGCAGCCCCACCTCGTCGTGCAGGACATTCATGCCACAAGACAACGCTCCGCTCACCCCTCGCCCACCGGCTTCCAACCCTGCTAACAAGGCCGCCCAATTGCGCCAAGCAGCGCTGGAATACCACGAGTTTCCGACTCCTGGTAAAGTGGCCATCTGCGCCACCAAGCAGCTGGTCAACCAACACGATCTGGCGCTCGCCTATTCGCCCGGTGTTGCGGCGCCCTGCGAAGAAATCGTCAAAGACCCCAATAACGCCTACAAGTACACCAGCCGTGGCAACTTGGTCGCCGTCATCACCAATGGCACGGCGGTACTGGGTCTGGGTGATATTGGCCCCCTCGCCTCCAAGCCGGTGATGGAAGGTAAGGGCGTGCTATTCAAGAAGTTCGCCGGCATTGACGTGTTCGATCTAGAGATCGACGAAAAGCACGATCTAGACAAGCTGGTCGACATCATTGCCTCGCTGGAGCCCACCTTTGGCGGCATCAACCTCGAAGACATCAAGGCCCCCGACTGCTTTTACGTCGAGCGCAAGCTGCGCGAGCGGATGAAAATTCCGGTTTTCCACGATGACCAACACGGCACGGCGATTTGCGTCGGCGCAGCGCTGCTCAATGGTTTGAAGGTCGTGGGCAAGGACCCCAAGCACGTGAAGTTAGTCACTTCTGGCGCTGGTGCAGCCGCCTTGGCCTGTCTAGGTTTGTTGGTCAAGCTAGGCATCCCTCGCGAAAACATTTATGTCACCGACTTGGCAGGTGTGGTCTATGAGGGTCGCACCGAGCTGATGGACGAAGACAAGTTGGGTTATGCCCAAAAAACCGAAGCCCGGACGCTGCGCGAAGTGATTGTGGGTGCTGATATTTTCCTGGGCCTGTCCGCCGGCGGCGTGCTCAAAGCGGACATGGTGGCCTCCATGGCAGCCAAGCCTCTGATTTTCGCGCTTGCCAACCCCACGCCGGAAATCCTGCCAGAAGAAGTCAAAGCGGTACGGGATGACGCCGTCATGGCCACCGGCCGCACCGACTATCCCAACCAGGTCAACAACGTCCTGTGTTTCCCCTACATCTTCCGAGGTGCGCTGGATGCGGGCGCCTCCACCATCACGCTGGAAATGGAAATTGCAGCAGTGCACGCCATCGCCGAACTAGCCCAAGCAGAGCAGAGCGAGGTGGTGGCGGCGGCCTATGTCGGCGAACAACTGGCATTTGGGCCCGAGTACCTGATTCCTAAGCCATTTGACCCGCGCCTCATGATGAAGATCGCGCCGGCAGTCGCCCAAGCGGCGGCTGACAGCGGCGTCGCGCTGCGTCCGGTTACAGACATGGATGCCTACCGCGAGCGCCTGCAAAGTTTCGTTTACGCGTCAGGCACTACCATGAAGCCGATCTTCAATGCGGCCAAAAAGGCGGCAAAGAAGCGCGTGGCCTACGCCGAGGGCGAAGAAGAACGCGTGCTGCGCGCCGCCCAGATTGTGGTGGATGAACGCCTAGCGGTACCCACCCTCATCGGGCGCCCCACCGTCATCGCGGAACGCATCGTGAAGTTTGGTCTACGCCTCAAGGAAGGGGTTGACTACGATGTGGTCAACGTCGAGCAGGACCACCGCTACCGCGACTTTTGGCAAACCTACCACCGCATGACCGAACGCAAGGGCGTCACAGCGCAGGTCGCCAAGATTGAAATGCGCCGCCGGCTCACGCTGATTGGCGCCATGCTGCTGCACAAAGGAGATGTAGACGGCTTGATCTGCGGCACTTGGGGCACTACAGCGCTGCACTTGCACTACATCGACCAAGTCATCGGCAAGCGCGCCAACCCATCGGACCCCGCCCACGGTGTGCCTATCTATGCCTGCATGAATGGCCTGATGCTGCCGAACCGCCAAGTTTTCTTGGTCGACACGCACGTCAACTACGACCCCACCGCCGAACAGCTGTGTGAGATTACCGTGATGGCGGCAGAAGAAATGATGCGCTTTGGCGTCAAACCCAAAGTTGCCCTGCTCAGCCACTCCAACTTTGGCAGCAGTAACGAGCCCAGCGCCATCAAGATGCGCAACACGCTGGCTCTGCTGCAACAGCGTGCGCCATGGCTAGAAGTCGACGGCGAAATGCACGGCGACGTGGCATTGGACGGCGCAGCACGCAAGGCCTTAATGCCCAATAGCGCACTGCAGGGCGATGCCAATTTGCTGGTGCTACCGAATATCGACGCAGCCAATATTGCCTACAACCTGCTGAAGACTGCCGCAGGCGGCAACATCGCCATCGGACCGGTGCTGTTGGGCTCGGATAAGCCCGTGCATGTCCTTACGGCGAGCACCACGGTGCGCCGCATCGTCAATATGACAGCCCTGACCGTCGCAGACGCCAACGCCATTCGATAAGTCCCTTGGCGCGAGTGGGCGCCAACTTGCAATGTAAACAATGTGTAAGGCCCTGCCTATTTCCTAGGCAGGGCCTTGCTTTTTTGTGCCGAATACGCGACACTACACGCTTGCTTTTCCGGGTTTACCCGCAACGGTCACACGAGGATTCAGGGTGCGCAAAAGTGGTTTCAAGTTAGTACTTACTGGCTTGATTTTGAGCGTCGTAATAGGCGCACTCCCGCTGTTTGCCAAAGATGCACGGCTTGGGCCGTCTGGTTCTGAAGTTTCACTGGGTGGCCTGCCCCCGCAAGCCCAAACGACCTACCGTTTGGTGCTGCAAGGCGGGCCCTTCCCCTACGCCAAAGATGGCGTGATCTTCTCCAACCGGGAGCGCCTGCTACCCCTGCAAACCCGTGGTTACTACCGCGAGTACACCGTGAAAACACCCGGGTCGGCTGACCGAGGCGCCCGCCGCATTGTCTGCGGCGGCCTTGCCACCGTGCCCTTGGCTTGTTATTACACCGCCGATCACTATGCGAGTTTTCGCAAGATCGTGCCTTGACATGAATTTTGTACTTAAAGAAAGAGAATCGGGGATGGATACGCCACTTCGAACTGTTAGAACGAACATCGTTCAATCGATCCGCGCGTTTCGCGTGTCGGATCTGCAGGAGGCTGCCCAAGGTTTGGGTCACCACTTTCTGTACGCCAACCTGGCTAACGCGCAAACCAAGCAGGACGTGCTCGACATGATTGGCCAGCAGTTCACGCTGCCGACCACGGTCAGCAAGAACTTCGACGCCCTGTACGACAGCATGACCGACCCGGTCCACAAATCGGGGCCGCAGCCAGGCTTTATTGCCGTGCTAGAGCACATCCCGGCAAACGTCAAGTTTGACAAAGAAGCCCGCGAGCAGTTGCTCGATATCTTCCGGGATACCGCTGACTACTGGGGTGATCGAAAAATACCGTTCCGCTGTTTCTATTCTTTTCTGTAGCCCGTTCTGCACACACCAGCCAAGCAGAACGGGCCAGCGAGGCTAGCACCGAAACCGCTTCGACCGACGTTGTCGGCATCGATTTGATCACCGAGACCGGCGAAAAAATGCCAACCGACAAGCTGTTGGATGTTTCGCCCTTGGCGCTGCGCATGAGCAGCCCCTTCAACGCAGGCTACTGGCTCGCCGCCGCATAGGCCTGCGCCCTTGTCCCCGTGAGATGCAAAAAGGCCTGTCCATGTGACAGGCCTTTTTGCTTTGGGCCGGCGTACTGCCAACAGGGCCAAGCACCGGAGCGGGTGGATGGCGATGCGCTGCCAGTGAGCGACGGCTGAGTGCGGTACGCGGGCTAGTGGGGCAAAGCCGGCGTAAGCTGCCGGACCAAGGCCAAGTACTCCGGTACTGGCACTTCTTGGGCCCTGCGTTGCACATCGAAAGTACCCGCGAAGCCGCGCGCTTCCAGCCAACGCCCCAAAGTGTGGCGCAACAGTTTGCGGCGCTGGCTGAACGCCACTTGCACCATTTCCGACAGCAGCTTCGCATCTACATCGGGCGCTGGCGACAGTGGCAGCATGCGCACCACAGCGCTGTCCACCCGGGGAGGTGGATCGAAACTTTCGGGCGGCACAAACAGCACGTCTTCCATGGCGTAGCGCCACTGCAGCATGACACTCAGGCGGCTGAAGTCCGAGGTGTCGGGCTGGGCCACCATGCGGTCAACCACTTCCTTTTGCAGCATAAAGTGCTGGTCTTCAATATGGTCTACATACTCCAGCAAGTGAAACAGGATGGGGGTAGAGATGTTGTAAGGCAGGTTGCCCACCACGCGCAATTTGGCACGCGGAGTAGTTTCAGCCGACGCGGCACCATTTGCTATGGTTTCAGTAGCTGGTTGCGCAGTGTCTATGCGGGCAAAGTCCACTTTTAATACATCAGACTCGATCACCGTGAGCTGACTATGGTCTCGCAGCCGCTTCGCTAAATCGCGGTCCAATTCGATCACGGTGAGGTGGCCCAAACGCTCCACCAGCGGCTGGGTCAGTGCGGCCAAGCCCGGCCCGATTTCCACCATAGGCTGGCCGGGCAGCGGATGGATCGCATCCACAATGGACTGGATGATGCCGCGATCAGATAGAAAATGCTGGCCGAAGCGCTTGCGCGCAATGTGTTGGCTCATGCCGGTGGCTCACGAAATTCGACGTAGGCCCGGCCACGCACATCCTGCGCCCACGTGCGGTAGGCATCTTCGTAGCGGGCGCGGCGCAACTGGCTGCGCACCGCTTCACGCACCTGCTCCGGACTGAGCTCGGCCCGGCGGCGTTGCTCCAACTGAATCAGGTGCACACCAAAGCGCGACACGGTGGGCTGACTGATTTCGTTGTCTTGGAGCTTATTCATCACCTCTTCAAACTCTGGCACGAACATGCCCGGCGAGATCCAACCCAAGTCACCACCCTGCTGCGCCGTAACGTCTTGGGACAGACTGCGCGCCGCCTCGGCAAAGCCCAGCTTGCCACTGCTGATCTGCTGGCGCACCTCGGCCAACTTTGCCAGTGCCTGGCTTTGCGTGAGCTGTGGGCCCGTGCGCAGCAGGATATGGCGCACACGGCTTTGCACCACGGTCCGCACCAGTTGGGTTGGTGCATTTTTCACCACCACCTTCAGGATGTGAAACCCGGCACCGGAGCGCACGATGTCGGACACTTCGCCGACTTTGAGGTTTTGCGTAGCCTGCACAAAAGAGGGCGGATAGCGGTCGGCACGGCGCAAACCCAGTTGTCCGCCGGTACTGCGGCTCGCAGCCGATACCTGCTCCACCAAATTCTCAAAGCTTTCGCCGGCACGCAGACGGCCCAGCACTTTTTGGGCCTGCTGGTAGATCGCGGCTGCCTGTTCCGCCGAAGATTTTTCGGGTACTTGCACCAAAATTTGCGCCAAGTTAATCTCAAAGCTCAGCGGATCGGGATTGCTGGCCAGTTGGTCCTGAATGGCACGGTCTATGTCTACATCCGACACCCGAATGCCGCCCTCTACGTCACGTTCATGCAAACGCTGCAAGGTCAGCTGGTCTTGCAGTCCCTTGCGGAATGCTTCCTGGGTCACCCCGTCCTTGGCCAACCGTTGGTACAAGCCCGCCAAATCCACGGCATTTTGCTCAGCGACGGCCTGCACAGCCCGCTCGATGGCCGGGGTATCGATGCGGATACCGGTGTCCCGGGCGAGCTGCAGCTGAACCCGGTCATTGACCAAGCGCTCCAGCACCAAGCGGCGCAGATCCGGCGCACTTGGCATGGTCTGCTTTTGCTGGGAAATCTGCTGGGTGACCCGCTTGATTTCCTGGAGAAGTTCCTGGTGGGTAATGGGCTCAGAATTCACCAGTGCCACGATGTAATCCAATGACTGGGGCGCTTGGCCCTGAGCATTGACGGTCGGTGCAGCCAACGCCACTGCGCAGGCAAGGGAAGATGCCCAGATGCGTAATTTCATGGTTCTCAATCGTAATTGCTGAAGCGACTGTTGGAGCCGCTACGGTCCCGCAAGTTCTGGTAGCGGGCGATATTGGAGCGCAGACTCTGCAAAGGACTCACGCCCAAACGGGTAAAGCCGACAAACTCCAGCTCAAACTTGATGCTGTCCGTCGCCGAATTGGCACTGGTTGCCACCCGGCCCACGACGACCCTGGCCAGCCAGCAGCCCGCATCGTACTCGACACCCAACAGAGTGTCGACTAGGCGGCGCTCGTTCATGCTGTAGTTCATGCGCCCCACCGCGTAGTAGCGCCCTTCGCCCTGACCACGGCCTGCGCCCAAGTCCTGGCCGCGGTCCCCCCACAGGTCATTGAGGGGCCACTGCCAGCTAACGTCTAACTGTTCACTCACGTCGCGCTGAAAGCGGTAGGCCGCATTGACTACCCGGTAGTTGGACGGGCTGTAGCGCACCCCGACCGTGGAGCGCACGGACTGGTCGGTACGGGCGTTGTACTGCACCGTGGAATCCAAGGCCCAGCGTTCGTTGACATTGACCGCCGCTCCCACCAACACGTCGCTGAACCCTTGCAATGCAGGTGCAGTCGACGGCGTGAGCGTGACCAGTTGGTCTTCAAAGCGAAACCGCTGGGCAATGCCAAAACGGGCCAACTGCGCGCCCGTGTCGGCATCAAGCAGTCGGGTGGTCAGGCCCCAGGTGAGCAGATTGTTATCTGCAATCTTGTCGTGGCCTCCATACGCGTTTTCGGTGAAGATAGTGGCAAAGTTGAAGTCATTCGCACCGGTGTCGTAGTTGGGCAGCAGGCTTTGCTTGTGGTACGGCGTGCGTACATAAAACGCCCGGGGCTCCAGCGTTTGCAACAGGCTGCGTCCGAAGTAGTTGGTGTCACGTTCAAATACGAGCCCCGCATCCAAACTAAAAGTAGGGACCGTACTGTCAGCGGCCATGCGCCCGTCGGACAGCGCGTTGTCAAATTGGTAGGCCGCCGTATGCAACTGTAATTTGGGAATCACAAACCCGGCTGAACCCAACCAAGGGCGGCTGACTTGGGCGAGGCCGTAGATGCGCTGGGCGTTGGGTTGGAGCGTCCGGCTGCGGTCCGCCTGGAACTGCGTGAAATCCCCTTCGACCGACCAGTCAAGCCCGTGGTCGTTGACCTGGACGTAGCGACTGGTAAGTTGGGGCACGCGGTCGTACGGAGGCACAATGGGTGCTGTACTGTCTTGCAAGGTTTGCCACTGCTGAACCGAGGCCATCGCAGACCACGGCCCCTGCCCCCAGGACACGCTGGCAGTGCCAGGCAGCAGGCGTTGGGTTAGTGAACCACTGGCGCGCGGGAAATCACGCCAGTAGTTGTCGTCACTCACTCTGTTGATATTGAGGGCATATGTGAGTGCGCCGACGTCGGTAGACAAGGTGCCGTTGTGCGTCAATTCAGCGCCCCAGCGGTCGGCGCTGCGCAGCTTGTCTGCCGGCATGTAATTGGCCCGGAGCACCCCCGAATAAGTGGGCTCCAAATACCGAAACTCAGTCCCTAGGTCCACCCCGCGCGCGGTCATGACCGACGGCGTGATGGTGGCATCCCGGTTGGGGGCAATGTTCCAGTAGTACGGCACGCTCAGCTCAGTGCCATTGACACTGTCCACCCCCGCCGTCGGCGGCAAGATGCCGGACTTGCGTTTGTCGCTGAGCGGAAAGCTCAAAGCTGGCACCGGCAGGATCGGCACACCCTTGAACTCTAGATAAGCCCCATGGGCCACGCCGACATCTTCTTCGGTGTCGAAACTGATATTCGCCGCCCGGAGCACCCAATCCGGCATCCAGCTGGGGCCCGGCTTGCGGCGGCAGGTGGTGTAAGTGGCGTTGGTGACTTCGGTGCGCTGGGCGTCCAGAAAATCAGCCCGACTGGCATCGCCATGGGCATCGTTCTGCAAGAACTCGTAGCGCGGCTCCAAAAAGAAACCCCGGAAAGCGTCGACCTCCAGATCCAGCACGCTACCCTCAAACACGTTGCCCCCGCGGTTGATGCGCACGTTGCCAGTGGCACGCGCCCGGTCGGTCTGGGCGTCGTACTCTAGGCGGTCTGCCTTGACTACGGTGCCTGGCTTGCGCATTTCGGCTTGGCCCTCGACCACGGTTTCCTTGTCTGGGCGCCCCGACATCCGCTCCCCCATCAGAAAAGTGGGGGCTTGGTCGCGCTGCGCCGGAGTGATGGCGTCTTGCAAGCTACCGCTCGCCTGCAGGGACACACTAGGCTCCTCAGGCGAATCTTGCGCCCAGACAGCGCCCTGCGCGCAGGTCAAGGCCACCAGCAACACGAGGCGGTTCAGAGGCAGAGGGCAGACAGGCAACCCGGTGTTCGGGTCGCGCATAGGAAAACGCATGGGACTGGGCGTGGCAATTCAGGTCGGAAAAACAGCCACGCACACCGCGCCGCAGTGCAGCGCCACTATGGGGCTTTGTAGAATCGATTATCCATGCTCCAACACCCCGCCCCCACCACCCCGGCCGCCTCAGCTGCGCCTGCCGGCTCCACCATCACTTGGACCGACCCTGCCCGCCACGCCGACTTTGACCGTTGGTGGGCGCAAGTTCACGTGGCGCACGGGCTGGACAGCGACAGCCTGCACCTAGCCTCGGCCGATGCCAGCTTCCGGCGCTATTTCCGGGTTGGCAGCGCCAAGGGCTCATGCATCGTCATGGACGCACCGCCCGACAAGGAAAACTGCCAGCCTTTTGCCGACGTGGCGGCCCTGCTACAGAGCGCCGGTCTGCGCGCCCCCGAAGTGCTGGATTGGAATGCCGCCCACGGTTTTATGCTGCTGAGCGACCTAGGCCAGCACACCATGATGCAAAGTATGGACCCGACCGCACCGCCGCCATTGGACCTGTATCTGGGCGCGGTAGACACGCTCGTGCAATGGCAGCTGGCCTCAAAACCTGGCGTGCTACCGCCCTACGACCAGGCCCTGCTGCTGCACGAGCTGGAGCTGTTCCCCCAGTGGTACCTGAGCGCCCACCGCCAGATCACCCTGGATACGGCCCAGCGCAAAGTGCTGGACGACAGCTTTGCGCTGCTGATTCAGAACAACCTGTCCTGGCCCAGCGTCTACGTGCACCGCGACTTCATGCCACGTAATCTGATGGTGCCTGTGGCAGGCCTGCCCCCCACGCTGGACGCAACCACGCTGGGAGTACTGGATTTTCAAGATGCGGTCTACGGCCCCATCACCTACGACATCGCCAGCCTAATGCGCGACGCCTTCCTCACTTGGGAGGAAGACTTCTGCCTCGATGTCACCATCCGCTACTGGCAAAAAGCGCGCAAGGCTGGTCTGCCGGTGGGCGACGATTTCGGTGAGTTTTACCGTGCGGTGGAATGGATGGGCCTGCAGCGCCACCTCAAGATCGCTGGCATCTTTGCGCGCCTGACCTTGCGCGATGGCAAACCCCAGTACCTGGCCGACACGCCTCGCTTCATTCACTACATCCGCAGCACCTGCAACCGTTACCGCGAGCTAAAGCCCTTGCTGCGCTTGGTGGAAAAGGTTGAGGGCATTGACATGCCCAACGTCTTCGCCTTTGGTCGTTCATAGGTTGAATTGGCCTCTAGCCCTTATAGAATATGCGCAAGCAGCTTCTGAATTCATAGCAAACTCGCGCCCACCATGCCCCGTTTCTACTGCCCTACACCGCTGCTAACGGGTACTGCACTGGATTTGCCAGCGGGCGCTGCACGCCACGTACAGGTGCTGCGTCTGCAGCCCGGCGACACCATCACTCTGTTCAATGGCCAAGCCCCGGGCGGGGAATACGACGCCACGATCACGCGCATGGGGCGCAGTGACGTACAGGTGGAAGTGGGTGCACACCATGCCAATGAGCGCGAACCAACACGCGAGGTGCACCTCGCGGTGGGCATGCCCGCCAACGACCGCATGGACTGGCTGGTAGAAAAAGCCACTGAGCTCGGTGTGGCCAGCATCCAGCCGCTGATGAGTGAGCGCAGCGTCTTGCGCCTTTCCGGCGAGCGGGCCGACAAAAAAATAGCCCACTGGCAAAGCGTGGCCGTCGCCGCTTGCGAGCAGTGTGGCGGCAACCGCGTGCCCACGATTCACCCCATGCAAAGCCTAGCGGGCTGGCTCAAAGCGCTGCCCACTGCCGAACCCACACAGCGCTTGCTCTTGTCGCTGGCCGTGGGGAGCAAGCCCTTGTCAACGCATGCGGCCACGGCTCCACAAGCCCTGTGCTTTTTGTCCGGCCCCGAAGGCGGCCTGAGCCCAGCCGAGGAAGCTGCGGCCATTGCTACAGGCTTCGCCCCGGTGTCGCTCGGCCCGCGGGTCTTGCGGTCTGAGACGGCCGCGCTCGCGGCGCTCACCCTACTCAGCCTGTCCACCTAAACCGCGCCTGCCCCTGCGCCACACCATGAACCGCAACCTCTGGCTATTGGCCCTGTGCCAAGGTCTATTTCTCACCAACAACGTCACCTTCATCGCCATCAACGGCTTGGTGGGGCTGGCGCTGGCGCCCTATGGCTGGATGGCGACGCTGCCGGTGATGGGCTATGTGGTGGGTGGCGCACTGGCCACCCCTCTGGTGGCCCACACGCAAGCGCGTTTTGGACGCAAAACCTCGTTTCAGATTGGCTTGGCCGTGGCGATCGTGTCCGCTTTGGTGGGCGCCTGGGCCGTGGCCTCCAAGGAGTTCTGGTGGTTAGTGGCAACCACCGTGGTGGCTGGCTACTACAGTGCCAACGGCCAGCTTTACCGCTTCGCGGCTGCCGAACTCGCACCCTCGACCTTCCGCGAGAAGGCCGTTTCCTTGGTGTTGGCCGGTGGCCTAATTGGCGCCATCGCCGGGCCCAACCTCGCGGCGCAAACCCGAGGCCTGATGGCGGTGCCGTTTGCGGGCGCCTACCTGGCACTGGTCGGGGTTGGCATACTGGCCATGGTGCTGATGGCCTTTGTGCAGTTCCCCGCCAGCCCCACGACTGCGGCGCAACGCAACCCCGGAAGGCCCTTACGAGAGATCGCCCGTCAGCCCGCCTTTGTGGTGGCCTGTATCACGGCGTCGCTGGGCTACGGGGTGATGAATCTGTTGATGGCCGCCACCCCGCTGGCGATGCAGCAGTGCGGGCTGGGCTTTGACGACGCTGCCTTCGTGCTGGAGTGGCATGTGATTGGCATGTTCGCACCGGGGTTTTTCACCGGCCACCTGATCAAACGCTTCGGCACCCTCACCATCATGGGCGTGGGGGTCGTACTGAACCTGTTGTGCATCGCCATTGCACTCAGTGGCGTGGAACTGCACCAGTTTGCGATCGCTTTGTTTCTGCTTGGTGTGGGTTGGAACTTCTTGTTCACCGGAAGCACCACGCTGTCGCTGGCGACCTACCGCCCCGAAGAAAAAGACCGGGCGCAGGCGGCACTGAACTTTGCGGTATTCGCAGTCATGGCGGTCAGCTCACTGGCCTCGGGCGCGCTGGTGGTCACCCAGGGCTGGGCACTGCTGAACCTCGGCTCATTGCCACTGGTGGTTCTCACCGGTGCCGCAGTGGGCTGGCTGGCGTGGCGCCAGCGGCAACCCGCCTAATCTCCAACTCGTCTTGCCGCCTTACTGCTCCAGCAAGGCGTCTTTGAGTTTGAAGTCGGCCGGGACCGGCCCCACCCAAATTTTCAGCACCATATTGAAGAACTCGGCATCCCCAATGGAGGCGCCTTGGGGCTGCTCCTGAATGAAGAAGGTCGTACCTTTTCCGGGAACGTACTCCATGGCAAAGGTGTCCCCAGCCGCCAGCTTGGATCGGCCCGAAAAGATCTCAATTAGGCGGGTGCTGGAGGCTGCGTGCTTTTGCACCAAGTCCGGCGTGGCGTTGTTGGACAGGCCTTTGATGAAGGTCAATCCCAAATCTGTGCCTGGCAACTCGCGCAAGGCGACAAAGTTGAGGCGCTTGGGGCCGGGCAAAGCTAGCAATTCTTCGGGCGTCTTGACCTTACGCTGCGTGTACAAGGCCATGTCGTAGAGCTTGAAAATCGCCTTGTAACGCGTTCCCGCACCGTTGACCGACAGCGTGCTGCCCTGTACCTGCTGCGTACGGGGAAAAACGCTGCTGGTCGCCGCTAGGGCTGCAACGCTAGCGCTCACCAAGAGAACTGCCGTTAGCGTCTGGCGTACGTGTTGTGAAATTCCTTGCATTCCCTGTCCCTTGTGTTTTCTATTCAAGCTGCGCGGTCTGCCATCCAGGTCTCCAGCGCCTGCACCGTGAGGGGCCGTGCGATGTAATAACCCTGCAGCGTGTGGCAGCCGCTTTCGCGCAGGAACGCCTGCTGCTCCTCTGTCTCTACCCCTTCGGCCACTACATTCAGTCCCAGCGCGTTGGCCAAACCGACTACGCCCTTCACGATGGCCTGTGAGTCGCTGTCGGAAGCGGTGTCGTTCACAAACGAACGGTCGATCTTGAGCTGGTTCGGGCGCAGGCGCTTGAGGTAGGCCAGCGACGAATAGCCGGTACCGAAATCGTCAATGGCAATGCCAACGCCCAACTGGCGCAGACGCTCAATGATGCGCTGGCTGGTTTCGGTTTCGGCCATCAGCACGCTTTCCGTAATCTCAATCTCCAACTCACGGGGCGAAATGCCACTGGCCGCTAGCGCCGCTTGCAGACTATCGAGCAGGCGGTGGTCACGAAACTCCAAGGCCGACACGTTGACCGCCATATTGCCCACTTGCAACCCGCGAGACTTCCAGTCGGCCAATTGGCGGCAGGCTTCGCGCAGCGTCCAGACCCCCATCTCGGCAATCTTGCCGGTTTCTTCGGCCATGCCAATAAACTGCCCCGGCAACAACAAACCGCGGGTCGGGTGTTCCCAGCGCACCAGCGCCTCCACAGCCACCAGACGCCCGCTGACTGCATCCACCTGCGGCTGGTAGTGCAGCACCAACTCGCCATGGGAAATAGCGTGGGCCAGCTGTTGCTCCATCTCCAAGCTGGCCTGTAAACGGAAATTCAACTCCGAATGGAAGAAGCTATAGCGCGCGCGTCCCAGCGTCTTGGCCTGATACACCGCGATATCCGCATGCTTGACCAGTGTTTCAAAGTCCTGGGCATCTTCCGGAAACAGCGCGATGCCGATGCTGGCAGATACCCGTGCTGTGCTGCCGCTCAAATCCACCGGAGCCTCGACCACCCGCAGCACACGCTCAGCCATGTCCCCCAGAGACTCCCAGTGGTCGATGTCACGCACCAGCACCAAAAATTCGTCGCCACTTTGGCGGCACACCACATCCACCTCGCGCAGCGTGTCCCGCAAACGGCGGGCCACTTCAATCAACAGCGCATCGCCGGCGGCGTGGCCCATGGAATCATTGACCGCTTTGAAGCGGTCCAGGTCAATAAAGAAAATACCAAACTGCTGCTGGTTGCGGTGGGCCTGCAGCATTTCGCGCTGCACCAAGTCCACAAACAGCGCACGGTTGGGCAGGCCGGTCAGTTGGTCGTAAAACGCCATCTGCTGAAGCTGGGCATTTTTTGTCCCCAGCTGCCCCAGCAGTTCACGCAATTCTTGCTGCACCCGCCCCAAATGGCGCCCCAACAACCCCAATTCGTCTTGGCGACTCCAGACAAAGCGACTGGGAAGGTGCGACTGCAGGTCGGCATCCAGCAGGGCACTGGCCTGCTCCTTCAGTCGCTCAATCGGGCGCAGCACCCGCGACACCAGCACCGGCATCAGCACGGCCAAGATCGCCAGCACCTGCAATGCCACCAGAGACAGCATCTGGCTGCGCCGGGCCTGCAACAAGCCTTGTCCGTAAGTCGCGTCAAACCAAACCTTCAGATTGCCCAACTCCTCACCGGAGCGCACGACCTGTTGGCTGCGCAAGGTCAAGTTGCCGGCCAAGACTTCGGTGTCCAGCGATTTGCGGTACTCCGGGCGCACCCGCTCCAGCGCCGGCGTGTTGGCCAGACCGTCTTCAATACGCACCGCCACCACCTGCGGGCTCTCCAGCAAGCGCACGGCTGCCGCATCCAACGCAACCCGATCAACGACCCACATGGGTTCGGCAATGGACACGCTGCTGATCTCCATCAGCGCCGACTCGCTCTGGGCGAGCAGCGCCTTTTGGGATTTTTCGGCCAATTCTTGTTCTAGCGTCAGCAGTAACAAGGCCGGCAGGCTCACCCCGATCACCACCACCACCGTCATGGTGTAGCGCAAAGGCAAGCCAGCACGCCAGCGCCGCAGCAAATTACTGGGGCTTAAAGAAAAACGGCGCAAAGAGGAAGGTTCCATGGACCAGCAAACTCCAGTATCTGCGCGCTAGAAGCGGGCATCCAGCCATTGGCGTAGGGCATCGAACACCGGTTGGGCATCCAGTTCATTGAAAATTTCATGGTACAGCGTATCGAAACATACGGCGGTCAGCAGCCCTTGGGGCGCAGCCACCGCAAAGTCACGACTGCCCTGGGGCTTGACCAACCGATCCTGCCCGGCATACATCAGCAAGCTTGGTATTTTCCACTGCGGCGCCAATGCCACCGTGGCAGGACCGGCGGTGGCGATAAAACGGGCCAACCGGGCCGAAATACGATCGTGAACCAAGCGGTCTGCCCGATAAGCGGCGACCACCTTCGGGTCATGCGAAATAAAGCTGGCGTCGAGCCCATTGCCGACCCGTAGATTCGGCACCAAATTGGGCAGCACCGCCACCAGCAGCTTCTGAAAACCGCTGAGCCCGGGGTCCAACGCGGGCGAAGACAGCACCAGCCCATCGAGTGGCCGCAAACCTAGTGATGCAAAGCGAGCCGCCACCAAGCCGCCCATGCTGTGCCCCAGCACAATCAAGGGAGTGGTCTTGTCCATGCGGGCGCGGGTACTGTCCACGATATCTGCAAGGTCGTCCAGCAGACGTGTGTCGGTAGGCAAACTGCCCGGCAAGCCACCCGACTCACCGTGGCCGCACTGGTCGTAGCCCCGCACCGCAAAGCCCCAACTATTGAGCTGGCGCGCCACGTGGTCGTAGCGACCCGCGTGTTCACCCAAGCCGTGCACGATGATGACCACACCCCGCAACGCAACACCCTGCTCCAGTGGCCAGTCTTGAATTACCACGTTGTCCCCGTCACTGGCGACGAAAGTGGTGAGGGTGGTGTCAGCGCTCATGGTCAGCATCCGTGGTGGAAGGGAAACAAGAAATCACCTGCGCCACCGCAGCGGTGAGCTTCTTGGCGTAGGGCACATGTAAAAACTCATTGGGGCCATGCGCGTTGCTCTTGGGGCCGAGCACACCGCACACCATCATCTGCGCTTTGGGAAAGCCTTGGGAGAGCATATTCATTAAGGGGATCGTGCCGCCTTGGCCAATGTAGCCACAGGGCGCACCAAAGTGCGCTTGGGACGCCGCGTTGAGCGCCGTCTCAAACCAGGACGCCGTGGTCGGGGCGTTCCAGCCGGTGGCGCTGCCACTGCCCTCAAAGGTGACCTGGGCTTGGTAGGGCGCGTTGTCTTCCAGCAGCGCCTTCACCTGCTGCACTGCGACGCCCGCATCCACCAGCGGCGGCAGGCGCAAGCTGAGCTTGAAGGCCGTGTAAGGCCGCAGAACGCTACCCGCATCTTGCAAACTGGGCAAACCTTCCGCACCGGTCACGCTGAGCGTGGGTTGCCAGGTGCGCTTGAGCAGGGCTTCCAAAGGATCTGTCGTGGTTGGCAGGGCAAAGGCGCTGGCACCACCACAGTCATAGTGCGCCCACGGAAAACGCTTGAAAAGCTCATCGCCCAAGATGGCCGCAGTGGCACGCGCCTGGTCCAGCCGATCGGAGGGCACCTCGCAGTGCAGACTGGCAGGCAACAGGCGACCGGTGGCACTGTCTTCCAGGCGCTCCAACAGTTGGCGCATCACCCGGAAACTGGAAGGCACCAAACCGCTGGCATCCCCGGAGTGCACACCCTCGGTCAGCACCTGCACTTTCAGCGTGCCACTGGCCATGCCGCGCAGGCTGTTGGTGATCCAGAGTTGATCGTAGTTGCCCGCGCCCGAATCCAGACACACCACCAAGCCCACATCGCCCAGCCGCTCACGCAACACGTCGATATAGGGCAGCAAATCGTAGGAGCCACTTTCCTCGCAGGTCTCGATCAAGCCTACCACTCGCGGATGGGCCACGTCTTGGGTTTGCAGCGCCTGAAGTGCGGCGATGGCTGCATAAGCGGCATAGCCGTCATCGGCGCCGCCCCGGCCGTACAACTTACCGTTTTCATATCGGGGCGTCCAGGGACCCAGGTCATTGCGCCAACCGGAAAACTCGGGTTGCTTGTCCAAGTGGCCATACATCAGCACGGTTTGGGTGCCCTGATGCTGATGGGCCGCAACCTCAAAGAACAGCACCGGGGTGCGACCTTCGAGTCGAATCACCTCCAGCCGCAAACCCCGCACCTTTTGGGCCTCTATCCACTGGGCGGTTTGGCGCACCACGGTATCGATGTGGCCGGCAGCGGCCCAGTCGGGATCGAAAGCAGGGGATTTGGCCGGAATGCGGATGTAGTCTTGCAGGCGGGCGACGATGTCACCATCCCAGGCTTGGCTCACTTGGGCTAGCGCTTGGGGTGCGTTCAGAGCGACCAATGGGACGCGGGCATTCATGGGACTCTCCAGAGTAAGCACACAGCAAGGTTCACATCATGCCACGGGCCGCTGTAAAACCTGTGCTGGTCAACCCTCAGATACGGGGTTCTGCAAGGCCTTTCGCCAACCCAAACCGGCTTGGGTTGCGCCGGTCTGCGCGCCTAAGCGCGGCCGGTACTCGCAACCCACCCATCCGGCGTAGCCCAGCCTATCCAGCAGCCCTAGCAGGTACGGATAGTGCAGCTCGCCACCGTCAGGCTCTTGCCGATCGGGCACACCGGCGATTTGCACATGACCCACTGCGCCCGTGGGCAAGTACTGGCGCAACTTGGTCGCAACATCTCCCTCCGTCACCTGGCAGTGGTAGAGATCCATCTGGACCTGCAAATTGTCTTCGGCGACCGCCGACCGCACCGCATGTGCCTGGGCTTGGTGGGTCAAAAAGTAACCGGGCATGTCTCGGGGGTTGATGGGTTCGATCAGCACGGTGCAGCCACTGGCCAGTGCCTGTTGCGTCGCCCAGCGCAGATTGCGCACATAGGTGGCCAGCAAGACCTCGTGCGCCACATCGGCGGGCACACAGCCAGCCATAACGTGGATGCGTGGGCATTGCAGGGTTTCGGCGTAACGCAGCGCCTGCACAAAACCGGCCTGAAACTCATCCTCGCGCCCCGGTAAGCACGCTGTACCGCGCTCCCCCGCATCCCACGCCAAGGCCATGGCCTGAAGATCGGCTCCACCGGGTGGGGCGTTGAGCAACACCTGCCGCAAACCGTGCAGCGCCAATTGCTGGGCTATCGCAGCCGCATCCCACGCGTACGGAAACAAAAACTCCACGCCGGCAAAACCGTCTGCCGCCGCCGCTGCAAAGCGCTCCAAGAAGGGCACATCGTTGTATAGAAGGCTCAGGTTGGCTGCGAGGCGGGGCATGGCGTGGACTCGGCCCAATTGCAACCGGCGTGGCGTTACCGCGCCAACTTGTAGACCGACGTGCCCGCCCGCAAATTCGGCAACCACCGCACCATGCGCCCCTGCTGCAGGCCAAAGCTATCCAGCACTCGCAGCCCATTGCGCTGGGCCAGCAAGGCCAAATCAGCATGGGTACCCACCCGGATATTGGGGGTGTCGTACCACTGGTAGGGCAGGCGGCGGGTCACCGGCATACGCCCTTGCAAGATGCTCAACCGGTTCGGCCAATGGGCGAAGTTGGGGAAAGCTACGATGCCGACGCGACCCACCCGGGCCGTCTCATTGAGCATGGTTTCGGCGTTGCGCAAATGTTGCAATGTGTCGATCTGCAGCACCACGTCAAAACTAGCGTCCTCAAACATGGAGAGTCCCTGATCGAGGTTGAGCTGTAGCACCTGGACCCCGCGCTGCACGCAGGCCAGCACATTAGCATCGTCCAACTCCACCCCGTAACCACTGCAGCCACGGTGGCGCTGCAGATGGTCCAAAAGGGCGCCGTCGCCACAGCCCAAGTCCAGTACACGGGCACCTTGGGGCACCAAGTTGGCAATCGTGTGTAGGGTGCTCATGTCGGTCATGCTGCCCCCTCCAGCGAACGCGCAATGCTATTGAAATAGGAGCCAACAACGCCCATATACCGGGGGTCATCGAGCAAAAATGCATCATGGCCGTGCGGCGCATCAATTTCGGCGTAGCTGACCTCGCGCCGGTTGTCGAGCAAAGCCTTAACGATTTCACGGCTACGTTTCGGGCTAAAGCGCCAGTCGGTGGTGAAGCTCACCAGCAGGAACTTGCTTTGGGCCTGGGCCAAGGCCTGGCTTAAATCGCCGCCAAAGGCCCCTGCCGGGTCAAAGTAATCCAGGGCACGGGTAATCAACAGGTAGGTGTTGGCGTCAAAGTACTCGGCGAATTTGTCGCCCTGGTAGCGCAGGTAGCTCTCAATCTGAAACTCAACGTCCTGCGTCGAGTACTTGTAGCCACTGGCGCTGTCCAACAGGGCCTCTTTGAGATGGCGGCCGAACTTTTCGTTCATGACGTCATCACTCAGGTAGGTGATGTGGCCAATCATGCGGGCGATGCGCAGGCCGCGCTTAGGGAGCACACCATGCTCGTAAAAATGACCGCCATGAAAGTCCGGGTCCGTCACGATGGCGCGTCGCGCCACTTCATTGAAGGCAATGTTCTCCGCAGTCAGGTTGGGCGCGCTGGCCACCACCACCGCATGGGCCACGCGCTCAGGGTACTGCAGCGTCCAGCTCAGGGCCTGCATGCCGCCCAGTGAACCACCCAACACAGCCGCCAACTTTTGGATGCCCAGCGCATCGAGCAGTCGGGCTTGGCTGTTGACCCAGTCTTCTACCGTCACCACCGGAAAGTCGGCGCCGTAGACCTTGCCAGTGTCCGGGTGGGTGTGCATGGGACCGGTCGAACCAAAGCAGGACCCGAGGTTGTTCACACCGATGACAAAGAATTGGTTGGTATCCACCGCCTTGCCGGGGCCAATCATGCTGTCCCACCAGCCTTCGCTCTTGGGTTGGCCTTCGTACACCCCGGCCACGTGGTGCGAGGCATTCAGCGCATGGCACACCAGCACCGCGTTGGAGCGGTCAGCATTCAGCGTGCCGTAGGTTTCATAAGTCAGGGAGTAGCCACGGAGGGACGCACCGCTTTGCAGTGGCAAAACGGCGTCAAACTCCATGGACTGTGGGGTCGCAATCAGCATAAAAAAACAAAACCCGGCAACGCTAAACGCGGGCCGGGTCGCAAAAGGTCTTCGGGTCCGTGTTTAGCTGAATTTATTAAGCGCCCGCAAGCTGGAGCAAATTGGCGCTGGGTGGTCAGTATAGCAAGCCAGCCGACTTCAGGTGAGCAAAACCAACAGGCCCAAAACCGCAAAGACGGCCGCCGACACCCGATGGACGACAGGCAACGGCACCAAGCGTGTGATGCGCTCACCCAGCCAGACCACGGGTGCGTTGGCCAGCATCATGCCCAGCGTAGTACCTGCTACCACCGCCACATAGGCGTGGTATTTGGCGGCCAGCATCACCGTTGCGATTTGCGTTTTATCGCCCATCTCCGCCAGAAAGAACGCCACAACGGTCGTGGCAAATACGCCCCAGCCCGGGCGTGCGGGCGCGTCATCGTCGTCGAGCGTATCGGGCACCAGCATCCACGCGGCCATGGCGATGAAGGAGGCTCCCAGAATCCAGCGCAAAGTGTCTGCTCCCACCACCGTGGTCACCCAAGCGCCCAGCGCGCCAGCCAAGCCGTGGTTCACCACGGTGGCCATCAAAATGCCCGCCACGATAGGCCAGGGCTTGCGAAAGCGCGCTGCCAATACCAGTGCGAGTAACTGGGTTTTGTCGCCCATTTCGGCCAGGGCGACGATGCCAGTTGAGATGAGAAAAGCTTCCATGGTGCGGGCGGATTGTAGGGCGGCACCCAAAGCCCCACTCTATGCAATCCCAAGTTGGCGCATTTTTTGCTTGATTTTGGTGCGTTACTGGATATTTCCCCGTTACTGCACCAATTTCAAGCATTTCACATCACGAGGTTCGTATGGAAGCACTTAAACAGGGCGCTGATGCCTTGTTCATTCTTTTGGGCGCAATTATGGTTTTGGCCATGCACGCAGGATTTGCATTTTTGGAGCTGGGCACCGTGCGGCGCAAAAACCAGGTCAATGCGCTCGTAAAGATCTTGGTGGATTTTTGTGTGTCCACCGTCATGTATTTCGGGTTGGGCTATGCGGTGGCATACGGCACCCACTTCTTCGTTGGCGCCGAGCAACTGGCCCTGAACAACGGTTATGCGCTGGTCAAGTTCTTCTTTTTGCTGACTTTTGCTGCGGCCATTCCCGCCATTGTCTCGGGGGGTATCGCCGAACGCGCCAAGTTTGGGCCACAGTTGATCGCCACCGCAGTGATTGTTGGCGTGGTTTACCCGTTCTTTGAAGGCATTGCCTGGAACCAGCATTTCGGCGTGCAGGCGTGGATCTTGGCGACCACCGGCGCCGAGTTCCACGACTTCGCAGGCAGCGTGGTGGTGCATGCGGTGGGCGGCTGGATTGCGCTGGGTGCTGTGGTCTTGTTGGGCGCGCGCAGCAACCGCTACCGCAAAGACGGCGCGATCTCAGCCCATCCGCCCAGCAGCATTCCATTTTTGGCGCTGGGAGCTTGGGTTTTGATCGTCGGCTGGTTTGGTTTCAATGTGATGAGCGCCCAAATGCTGGACAAGATGTCGGGCTTGGTCGCGGTGAACTCGCTGATGGCCATGGTGGGTGGCACGCTGGTAGCGTTGCTGATGGGCAAGAACGACCCTGGCTTTGTGCACAACGGCCCACTGGCCGGCCTGGTGGCCGTGTGCGCGGGCTCGGACCTGATGCACCCGCTGGGCGCGCTGGTAGTGGGCGGTGTAGCCGGTGCCATCTTCGTGGTGATGTTCACGCTGACGCAAAACAAATGGAAGATTGACGACGTACTGGGCGTGTGGCCGCTGCACGGCCTGTGCGGCACCTGGGGTGGCATTGCGGCGGGCATCTTTGGCAGCAAGGCCTTGGGCGGCTTGGGAGGCGTTAACTTGAGCGCACAACTCATCGGCACGACGCTGGGCGTAGCCTGGGCTGCTGCCAGCGGCTTTGCGATTTACGGCGTACTCAAAGTGTTCATGGGGCTGCGCCTGAGCCAGGAAGAAGAGTATGACGGCGCCGACCTCAGCATTCACAAGATCAGCGCAACGCCTGAGCGTGAGGTCAACTGGTAGTTTGGGATTTGTAGTCCAAATTTGCTATTATTTTTATAGCTATTTGCGAAATATCGACGGGGGCTAGCTAGCTATTTGACACTCAATTGGTGTCGCCAGCCATGCCGCCAGCGCGACGCCAGACGCCAGGCAAGGCGCCAGGGCCACTATTGCGCGGGCGGATCGGGGTAGGCCCTAGATTGCCCCAGGCGCTAATGCGCACCGCCCCAGCGCGAACGCAACCAATGCCCCATAGCCCAAGGCCCGCAGCCAAACACCACCAGCCCGGCCAACAAAGTGCCCCAGGTAATGTGCTGTTGGAACGCAGCCGGCGCAATCTCGGCCAGCGAGAGAACCGCCACCACATTCATCACACTCAAGCCCAGCGCGGCAAAGCGCCCTCCCAGACCGAGCACCAGCAGCACGGGCAACACCAACTCGCCGCCGGTTCCCAATACTGCGGCGACCGGCGGTGACAACAGCGGTACGTGGTATTCGTCGGCAAACAAGGCCAGCGTAATGTCCCAATCGCGCAACTTGGTCAGTCCCGAGCTAAAGAACACCTGCGCCACATACAGCCTTGCCACCAGCGCAGCCAAGGGTTGCAGCGCATTGAGCCCGCGCTCCAGGGCGGTGCACAGACCCCACAGCCAGCCGAGCCGACTGGGCGCCGTAGCGTAGAGAGAACGGGAGCGCAAGGAAGCAGGGGTCATGGCAGATGTCCGTGGCAGGAATAGAGGAAAGAAATCATTGGGCCCATCAGGGCAATGGGTTAGCGGCCTGGAGCGGGTCGGGCGCAGAGACCAGTGCGAGCAACAAACCGCCTTGCACGGCGTCGGCCAGCCAGTGCTGAATGTCCAAGTCGGGCGCGGCGTCCATTGCGGGGCCCAACGCGCTTCCTTGGCACAAGCGGCCCACAAAGTCGACCTCGCCAGCCAAAGCCTGGCGCACGCGGGGTCGCAGGCCCTGGCGCCACACCAAGGCGTCCTGGGCCACGCCTTCGCGCAGCTGCTGCCCTGCGTCCGCCAGGCTCACACCGGAGTCAGGCTGGTGGGCCAACAGAATACTGGCGACAGGCCAAGCACTGCGCACCACGGCCACGCCCGGCGCCAATTGCAGCCAAACGGCATCGGGCTCTTGCGTACCCAACAGCGCCAAGGTGTCGGGGCGCAACACGGCATCCGCTGCACTGGCACATCGGTGCAGCGCCCATTCCAAGCGGGCCACATCGGCCAAATACGGTTCGTCAGCCAGTTGGCTGTTGTTGCGGACAAAGTCAGGTAAGCCATCGCCCCAGCAAGCAATATCTCCACGCTGCGGCGGCTGCGCATGCCACAGCGCGCGGGCCAACTCCCCGAAGCTTTCGTCGCCCAACAGCTGGGCCACCACGGGATAGGCCACCGCCAAGGCGCGCTGGGCCAAACCATGGCCATTCGATTGGTAGGATTTTAAGCCTCTAATCCCCATGAAATCTGCCCGGATAGCTACCAAATTGGTAGCAACCTCCGAGCCGCTGACAAACAAAGCGGCCAACAAGCCTTGCTGTTGCTCAGCCAGCGCGCTCATGCGACCTGGCTTTCTAGGCGCGCCGGTGTAGCGCGTGCGCACTCCAGTTCGTACTCGCACACGGCGCGGGCGATCTTGACTTCGTCCAGCAGCACCGCCAGCGCGGGCACATCGGTATCCCATTCCAGCAAAGTAGGCACCGCGCCAAAACGTTGAATCGCCTGGCCGCACAGCGCCCAGACTTCGGCAGAAACGCGGCTGCCATGGTCGTCGATCACGATGTCGCCATGTTCATCACTCACCCGGCAGTGCCCCGCAACATGCAGTTCACCCACGGCCGTTGGCGCTATGGCGTCAAGCCAATCTCGGCACGACTGCAGCGGGTCTGCCAAAGCGCCACCCAATTGGGCGTTGCAGGCGTTGACATAAATATTGTTGACGTCCACCAGCAACCGGCAGCCGGTGCGTTGAGCGAGCGCATTGAGAAACTCCGTCTCGGGCCAGTCTTGGGCGCCGGGGCTGTCCCATTGCACATAGGCCGACAGGTTTTCCACCAAGAGTGGTCGCTGCAGGCGATCTTGAACTTGCTGCACATTGCGGCACAACACGTCCAGCGCCTCATTAGAGAATGGCAGCGGCAACAAATCTGAAGCGTGCACCGCCTGTCCGGCCCAAAGGCCGCGCGCAAAGCAGGCATGGTCGCTGACACGCACCGGATCAATCCGCTGCACCAAGGCCGCCAACTGGTCCAAGTGCCAAGCATCCAGCCCCAGCGCCGAACCCAACGACAAGCCCACGCCATGCAGGCTGATGGGGTAATCTTGGCGGGCGCGCTGCAACACCGCCAGTGCGACACCGCCGCTGGCAAAGAAGTTCTCGGAGTGAACTTCCAAAAAATCAAGTGCTGGTTGCGCTTCCAGCAACTCCGCGTAATGCGGGTGGCGCCACCCTATGCCCACGTTGACATCACCCACACCACGCAAGGGTGGTGTAGTCGACGTCGTTATAGCGGACACAGTGGTGGCTGGCATGGCTCCAATGAAGAGATTAGCTCTTCATTTTTTTGGCGTCTTCCATGGAGATGCCCTTCATGTCCTTGCAAGTACCCTTGGCCACGTACTTCCACTCGCCCTTGTCCATGTCCACCTTGGATTGACCGGCGCAAGAATGGGTTCCGCTGATGTTGGCGCAATCGTTCTGACCGGCCTTGGCAATGCCAAAGCATTTCTCTTTGTCTTGGGCAGCAACCGGGGCCGAGGCAAGCGCCAAGGACATCAAAGTAGCAGCGGTCGCAGCAAGCATGGCACGTTGGTTCATGGTGGAACTCCTAGAGTAAGTCAATGAATGGAAACAACCAGTTGTATCGCGCTGCCGAATTGCCTCGCTGCACTGGTTGTGACTTCGTCGCCCCCCGCACACAGATTCTTACCGGTTGTGCACACAATTTCCAGGCAACCTATTTAAGGCCATGCTGAATCCTCCCAGCACACTGCTAAAAATATTTTTCAAAATGAGAAAATTCATGCATAATGATCCAGCATTGCCCGAAGTTCGGGCGTTGCAAGTTTGCGGTGTCTAGTCAGTTTCGCGTCTGCTTTAAGTCTTCACTGGTTTGTTGATTGCGGTTAAGGACTCCATCGCGTTTTGAGTTATTTTCAGGAGTCCCTCCATGGGCAACAAACTTTACGTAGGCAACCTGCCTTATTCTTTCCGTGACGAAGACCTGCAGCAAGCATTTGCCGCCCACGGTTCCGTTTCCAGCGCAAAAGTCATGATGGAACGCGACACCGGTCGCTCCAAGGGCTTTGGCTTTGTGGAAATGGGCAGCGATGCTGAAGCACAAACCGCTATTGAGGCTATGAATGGCCAACAATTCGGTGGCCGTGGTTTGGTTGTGAACGAAGCCCGTCCCATGGAACCACGTCCCCCCCGCACCGGCGGCTTCGGCGGCGGCGGTGGCGGATTTGGCGGCGGCGGCGGTCGTTCTGGTGGCGGTGGTTACGGCGGTGGCGGTGATCGCTCCGGCGGTGGCGGCTACGGCGGCGGTGGCGGCGGCGGTCGTTCTGGCGGCGGCGGTGGTGGTGGTTACGGCGGTGGCCGCAGCAGCTACTAAGCAGCACAAAGCCCATAGGCAATTGAGTTTGCCTAGGGCATCAAAAAGGGACCCAAGGGTCCCTTTTGTTTTGCCTGCGCAGTTCAGATTTCTCCGCTACGGTGTTTTCGGGGGCGCCCCGCCAAAACTTTGTCAAACAGGGCATTGGGCAACGCCCGCAGCGCTTTGGCCACCCAACCCATTTGCCACGGAATCACCCGGTACGACACACCATCGGTGATCGCCGCATAGGCGCGGTCCGCAAAATCTTCCGGCTGCATAAGAAACGGCATTGCATAACGATTTTTGCGCGTCAACGGCGTATCAATGTAGCCAGGGCACAAGGTGACTACTCGAACCCCTGCACTGCGCAACTCTCCGCGCAAGGACTCGCAATAGCTGATGACGGCCGCCTTACTGGCACAGTAGGCACCATGACCAGGTAATCCCCGTATGCCTGCGACGCTGCCGATACCTACCAAACTACCGCTGCCACGCTGGCACATGGCGTCCACAAAGGGGTGGAAAGTCGCCGCCAAGCCCACATTATTGGTTGCGAAGGTCTGCACCATCACGTCCAGATCACCGCGCACGGCAGTGTCCATGCCTATACTGATTCCGGCATTGGCAATCACTACGTCCGGCACCCCCAGCTCTTGTAGGCAAGCTTGGCCGGCCGCGACAATGCTGTCTACGTTGGCCACATCAGCCTGGTAAATACGAAACCGCTCAAGACTCAAGCCTTGTTGAGCCGCCCATTCTTCTATCGCTTGGGTGCGTCTAGCTGCCAACGCCAGCGTATAACCCTCACGGTAAAACCGCGCCGCCAGCGCCTGCCCAATGCCACTGGACGCCCCCGTAATGAAGACCAAGGAAGACATGTCACCGTCCTTTGATGTGAAATGGGCCGTAACCAAAAACCGCTAAGGAGGCGTTGGCACCAAGGTGCCGCGTACCCGCCCGCGCAACTCCAACGTTTGCGCGCCATTGTCAAACTCCATCGCGTTGGCAGTAAAGCGATCTTTGCCCCGCAACAGTTCAACAGGTTGATTGGATTTCACCACCTCAGTGTCCATGAACGCATGCAAAAATTCGCCTCGGTATTCCACGCGAGGTGTGAAACTACCACCTGCCTTGGGTTGCGCCTCCCGCACCACCACAGCGTTTCCCATGAGTTTTACTTCAGTGGCGCCGTCATTGGTCATGCCTTGTCGGGCAGTGGCTGTGGTGAGGCGACCTTCGGTATCGAACGAGCGAATATGGATACCGTCAATTTCAACCCAGCGGGTATCCGGGTAGTGGCGCGCCTCTTCTCCTTGAACTTCAGAGCGCAAGCGGCCCAAGGCGTCATAGGTTTTGATAGAAAACTGGCGCATGAAGTAGTCGGGCTCATGCCCGCGTGCACGCTCCGGTCGCGCCGCCTCGACGGCGGGCGTGCTACGAACCAGCCAATAGGTGCCCAAAGCTAAGGCGCCCATGACCATCAGCGGCAAGGAGAGCAGAAAACGCTCCCACGCGTCATGCAACAGATTTCTCACGACAGGGCTTCACCCAGCAATGCCGCATAACGGCCACTGGCCACCACCAACAGATCGCACAATTCACGCACCGCACCGTGCCCACCGCCCGCTTGGGTGAGGTAGTGCGCCCGCGCCCGCACCTCGGTATGGGCGTTGGACGGCGCACAGGCAAAGGCCACCCGTGACATGACCGCTAAATCGGGCCAGTCATCTCCCATCGCCGCAGCTTGCTTCCAATCCAGCCCAAGTGTCTGCAGCGTTGTTTCGGCGGCAGGTCGTTTGTCTTCGGTGCCAAAGTGGGCGTGCTCTATGCCCAAGTTCTTTAAGCGTAGGCGTAGCGGCGAAGAATCACGCCCGGTGATCACCGCCGGGGTGATACCCGCCTTTTGCAGTAACTTGATGCCTTGCCCGTCCAGCGTGTGAAACCGCTTCAGGGTTTCGCCCACCTCGGAAAAGTACAAGCCTCCATCGGTCCAAACGCCGTCAATGTCAAAGAAGACGACCTTGACGCCTTGGGCCCGGAGCAATACATCAGGGACAAATTGGAGTACCGCAGTCATTAGATTACCTTGGCCCGCATGAGGTCGTTGCTGTTAATGGCACCACACAGGGCGCCCTGCGCATCGACCACCAGCACACTGGTAATACGGTGTGCCTCCATCAAATCAGCGGCATCGACGGCGAGTGCGTGGACCGGTACGGTACATGGATTGGTGTGCATTACATCGCCCGCTGTCTTCGCTCGCAAATCTGCCCCCGACTCCACCAGCCGGCGCAAGTCACCGTCAGTAAAGATGCCCACCACAGCGCCAACCTCCGACACTACGGCCGTCGCGCCCAGCCCCTTGGTACTCATCTCTCGCATCAACTCGCTGAAACTGGCCTGCGGCAGCACTTGCGGCACCGCGTCACCCGAGCGCATGACATCGGTGACATGGGTCAACAGCTTGCGCCCCAGCGCCCCACCGGGGTGCGAGCGGGCAAAATCTTCTGGGCGAAATCCGCGCGCGTCGAGCAATGCCACGGCCAGTGCATCACCCATGGCCAGTTGGGCCGTGGTACTGGCGGTTGGTGCCAAATTCAACGGGCACGCCTCCTGGCGAACGCCGGTGTTAATCCACCAGTCGGCATAGCGTGCCATGGTGGACTCCGCCTGGCTGGTCATGGCCACCAAGGGAGCACCCAATCGCTTGAGGACCGGTAATATCGCCGCCATTTCTTGTGATTCGCCACTATTTGAAATCATGAGCACCAAATCCGTGGGCATCACCATGCCCAAATCCCCGTGGCTTGCCTCGGCCGGGTGGACGAACAGCGCAGGCGTCCCGGTAGACGCTAGGGTGGCCGCAATCTTACGGCCCACGTGGCCACTTTTCCCCATGCCCATCACCACCACGCGCCCGGTGATACCCAGGATGGCATGAACGCTTTGGACGAAGGCATCGCCCAGTTGTTCTTTGAGCCCCAAGACAGCGGCGGCTTCAATGTCAAAGGTCTGGCGCGCCAAATCCAGCGCGCGCTGGGCGCTGGCAGCCCGTGCTTGGTATTCTGTCATGGGCTTATTTTATAGACGCGCATATCTCTTGCTAGTATCCACGCATGTCCGGCTTGGAAGTCACCCTCTTATATTTGCTCGCTGCTGTGCTTGGAGTGGTGGTGTGTCGCTCGTTGAAACTACCGCCCATGCTGGGCTACCTCGCGGTAGGGGTGGTTATCGGTCCCAATGCGCTGGCACTGTCGCAGGATTCGGATGGTGTTCGGCACCTGGGTGAGTTCGGCGTGGTGTTCTTGATGTTTGTGATCGGGCTAGAGTTCAACCTCCCGCGTTTGCGGGCCATGCGCACCCATGTGTTCGGCTTAGGCTTGTTGCAGGTGGTGGTCACCATTCTGGTGGCAGCCGGGGCCACATTGGGAATGGCCACAGTTTTCCCCAAACTCTGGAATATGGAGTGGCAGGCTGCGCTGGCGCTGTCATGTGCGCTGGCCATGAGCAGCACGGCCATTGTGGTCAAGCTGATGGTCGAGCGGCTGGAGATGGAGTCTGAACACGGCAAACGGGTTATGGGCGTGCTGCTGTTCCAGGATTTGGCCGTGGTTCCTCTGTTGGTGTTGATACCGGCCCTCGGTGCTTCAGGCGAGCAACTGTTTGAAGCGTTAGCGTTGGCAGCGGTGAAGGCAGTGGTATTGGTCACCTTGTTGTTAGTCGGCGGCCAACACCTCATGCACCGCTGGCTGACCTTGGTGGCGCGCAGAAAGAGCGATGAGTTGTTCGTCCTCAACCTGCTGTTCATTACGCTGGGCTTAGCGTGGCTCACAGAGCTTGCCGGTCTGAGCCTGGCGCTGGGCGCGTTTGTCGCCGGCATGCTGATCTCAGAGACCGAATACAAGCACCAGGTGGAGACCGATATCCGCCCATTCCACGATGTGCTGCTGGGCTTGTTTTTTATCAGTATCGGCATGTTGCTGGACTGGCGTCTGGTCTTGGAGCGCTGGGCTTTGGTCTTGCTGCTGGTTGCGGTGCCCATAGCTTTCAAGGCATCACTGGTCGCCGGTTTGGCACGTGTCTTGGGCTCGTCCGCCGGAGTGAGCCTGCGCACGGGCCTATACCTTGCCCAAGCGGGGGAATTTGGCTTTGTGTTGCTCACGCTGGCCCAAAAAAACTCTTTGGTACCACCGGCCTTGCTCAACCCCATTCTGGCCAGCATGGTTATCTCGATGCTCGCTACGCCCTTCATCATCATGTACAGCAACCGTATCGTGATGAAATTGGTTAGTAGTGAATGGCTGCAACAGTCCCTCCAGATGACCACCATTGCGCGCAAGTCCATCAACACAAGCCAACACGTCATTATTTGCGGCTTTGGCCGTAGCGGCCAAAACTTAGCACGGGTACTGGAGCGCGAGCGTATTCCGTATATGGCGCTGGACTTGGACCCGGACCGGGTGCGTCAAGCCGCGGCAGCAGGCCATTCTGTTGTTTTTGGCGATGCCGGGCGCCTGCAAGCCTTAATGGCAGCGGGCTTGGCGCGCGCCAGTGCCGTGGTTATCACCTATCTTGGGGAAGGCTCCGCGCTCAAGGTACTGGGCAATACCCGCAGCCACGCGCCGCAGGTACCTGTCATCGTACGGACCCAAGACGATTTGGCGCTGGAAAAACTGCGTGAGGCAGGCGCCACCGAAGTCGTGCCCGAGGCCATTGAAGGCTCCTTGATGTTGGCCAGCCACGCGCTGGCCTTGGTGGGTGTTCCCATGCGGCGGGTGCTGCGCATCGTGCAAGACCAGCGCGATGCCCGTTACAACATGCTGCGCGGGTTCTTTCACGGTGCCGATGACGACTCTGTGGATGAGCTGCTGCAAGATCGGCTCGTCACAGTCAATCTGCCGATGGGTGCACGAGCCAACGGCAAACTGTTGTCAGACTTCGCGTTCGAAGCTCTACGCGTTCGTGTCGTCAGTCTGCGCCGCAGTGACGGTTCTTCACCGTCTCTAGAGAGCGATCCACCTCTGGCCGGCGGAGATACCTTGGTTTTGTCGGGCAAGGCAGGGCCGTTGGCGCTGGCGGAACAAAAACTGCTCAAGGGTTGAGTTTGGCTCGCCCGCTGGTCATAGGGGCACAATAGCGGTCCGCGCCTTTTTGACAGAGCTAACACCATGCAACACCTCAGTATCAATCAATACCTCCGGGACCATATCCGCACCGTACCCGATTGGCCGGCCCCGGGTGTGCAGTTCCGCGACATCACCCCGTTGCTGCAGAACGCCAAGGTGTTTCGGGTGTTGATTGATGCCTTTGTCCACCGCTATATGGACCCCAGCATGCGCCCTGATGTCGTTGCAGGGTTGGACGCACGTGGTTTTATCCTTGGGTCCGTCGTCGCGTACGAACTCAATGTCGGTTTTGTGCCGATTCGTAAGAAAGGCAAGCTGCCCTTCACCACCGTAGAAGAAACCTACGAGCTGGAATACGGCAGTGCCACGGTGGAGCTGCACACCGACGCCGTAAAAGCCGGAGACCGGGTGTTGTTGATCGACGACCTGATCGCCACCGGCGGCACCATGATGGCCGGTAAAAAGCTGCTGGAGCGACTGGGCGCCCATGTGATGGAGGGCGCCGCGATCGTAGATCTGCCTGAACTGGGTGGCTCCGACCGTTTGCGGGAGTCGGGCCTGCCCCTGTTTACTTTGCTGGATTTCGCGGGCCACTAAGGCCCGCTGCGCTCAGTTCAGCTCCCCGTACTGGGTACCGCTCAAGGGTGAATTGCGGTCGTCCAGTTCGGTGTCTTGGAACACCGGTGGTGACGGGTTGCGCCGCCCCGAGCGAACGATCTCTCCCGGTGCCGATAGCGCGGCGGGAGAGGGAATGGATGCCAAGGCCTGCTTGAAGGCAACCACCTCATCCTGTTGCAAAGGTTCGTAGCGGGATGCCGCCGACGCCGGTGCCGCCGGCACGGCAGCCACCACGACGGGGGCTGCCGCAACTGTGGCGATGTGCGCCAACCCAGTGGTGACATGCTCATTCACCCGCCAATACACGGCAGTGACCAAGATGTCATGGCGGGACTTGGCCACTTTGGCGATGTGAATTTCAATATCAGACAGGCGCTGAGGATCACCGACATTTTGGCGTGCCATGTCCATCATGATGAGGTACTGGCGACCGCGAGAGTCCAGCGACAGGACTTTGAATTTGTAGCTGGTCGAGAGCAGGCCTGCGCCCGTCATGGACCCGCGCACCACGGCATAGAGCATCTCGCGCCGCTCCAGCCGCTCACTCTTGCGGTTGGCCGCAGTGCCCGGAACCGACTGTGGGCTTTTGGCGCGGGATCGGCCGCCCGATGGGTAAGGCTGGGTCGCGTCTATGTTGCCGAAGCCTGAGCTTTCTTCAACCGGCGCAGGAGCCGCCACCTTCTTGGAGAACCAACGAAATAAGGACATTGTTATAGCTTTCAGACACGGCAACCTATTCAGTGTAGTGCAGGCTACTTACCGATGCAAAATTTGGAGAAAATCACGCCAAGCAAATCGTCTGCATTGAACTCTCCCGTTATTTCACCCAGTGCGTTCTGCCCCAACCGCAATTCCTCAGCCAACAGATCCAAGTGCCCTGCACCCTGGTTCAACAGCGCATAGGCAGTGTCCAGATGCTCCGCGACCCGCGCCAGGGCGTGCAGGTGGCGCTGCCGCGCCATGAAATGGCCGCCTTGCGCAGGCTGCCACCCTGCGGCCTCGAGCAAGCGCTGGCGCAATGCATCCAAACCCGCACCCGTCTTGGCCGACAACACCAGCCCCTGCTGATCCGCGTCCAGCGCCACAGCGTCGGCTTTGTTCCAGACATCAATGATTGGCACCGATTGAGAGAGTTTTTGGCCTATAGCCCTTGCTATATCTGCGTCAGCAGCTATGTAATCTATAGCATTTTGCCGGGTAAGGTCATGCAAAAACACAACGGCATCTGCGTCCACAATGGCCTGCCACGCCTTCGCAATCCCCATTTGCTCCACGGCATCCTCACTGTGACGCAAGCCTGCGGTATCCACAATATGCACCGGAATACCCTGCACCTGGATGGTCTGCTGCACTTTGTCGCGCGTAGTCCCCGGAATCGGCGTCACGATGGCCAGCTCCGCACCGGCCAGTGCGTTAAGCAGTGACGACTTGCCAGCATTGGGCTGCCCAGCGATAACGACGGTCATACCTTCGCGTAACAACGCGCCCTGACGGGCTTGGGCCACGACACCGTGTACCAATGCTTGCAACGTACGCAATTGACCAATGGCATCAGCTTTCTGGAGAAAGTCAATTTCCTCTTCCGGAAAGTCCAACGTGGCTTCCACCAGCATGCGCAAGTGAATCAACGCATCGCGCAGACCGTGAATTTCTCGGGAAAAAGCGCCGGTCAGGGACTGCGTTGCACTGCGCGCAGCAGCTTCCGTACTGGCGTCGATCAGGTCCGCAATCGCTTCTGCCTGCGCTAGATCCAACTTGCCGTTCAAGAAAGCGCGCTGGGTGAATTCGCCAGGCTCGGCTACACGCAACCCAGGCAAGACGACTCCCGTCAGTCCGCTGGCCGGCTGAGTGGCAACCTCTAGACAGCGCGCCAGCAACAGCTGCAATACCACGACGCCACCATGCGCTTGTAGTTCGAGCACATCCTCACCCGTAAACGAATGCGGTCCCGGAAAGAACAAAGCCAAGCCTTGGTCCAAGGCTTGGCCGGTCGCGTCTAAAAAAGGCAAGTAGGTGGCCTCCCTGTGGCGCAACTTGCGCCCTAGAAAAGCATGCACAAAGATCGACAAATTGCGCCCACTGACGCGAACTATGCCGACCGCACCCCGGCCTGGCGCCGTGGCAATCGCAACGATGGGATCGGATTGGCGTGCGAGGTCCATCGCAATCCCGCCGCGCCGCTTACCTGAACTTGGGCAAGTTGAATTGCGGAGGAACACCCATCCGAGTGTTAATCAGCCACTGCTGGGCAATTGACAACACGTTGTTGGTAATCCAGTACATCACCAGACCCGCCGGGAAAAAGAAAAACATGACGCTGAATGCCAAAGGCATGTACCACATCATCTTGGCCTGCAATGGGTCCGGTGGCGCGGGGTTCAACGCGGTTTGCAACATGGTTGTAAAGGTCATTACCAGAGGCAGGACGAAATACGGGTCAGGCGAGGATAGATCTTGGATCCACATCGCCCAAGGCGCATTGCGCATTTCGACGCTGGACAACAGCACCCAGTACAAAGCAATAAAGACCGGAATCTGGACCATGATGGGGAAGCAGCCCCCCATAGGGTTGACCTTTTCTTCACGGTAGATGCGCATCATCTCCTGCTGCATCTGCTGCGGATTGCCTTTCAGGCGCTCACGCATTTCCATGATTTTGGGGTTCACGGCCTTCATCTTGGCCATGCTGGCGTAGGCCTTGGCGTTAAGCCAATAGAACGCGATCTTGAGCAGCAGCACCAATGCCACGATGGACCAGCCCCAGTTTTGCAGCACACTATGCAACTGGTTCAGCAACCAGTACAAGGGCTTGGAGATGATGGTGAAAATGCCGTAATCCTTAACCAGCTCTAGGCCAGGGGCCAACGCCTCTAATTTTTTCTCTTCTTGGGGCCCCGCAAACAAATCACTGCTGATCGTCTGGCTCGCGCCGGGCTGGATCACGCCCAAAGGCATCACCATGGCCATCGAGTATTGGTTGTCACCCAGACGCTTCACGCGGAACTCGCGCTGCAAATTCTGGCTATCAGGCGCGTTGAGCAACCAAGCCGACACGAAGTAATGCTGCACCATGGCAATCCAGCCGTTATTGGCTGGCGGCGGCACCTCCGCCTTTTGCTTCTCGATGTCCGAGAATTCAATTTTGTGGAATTTCTTCTCTTCGGTATAGGCCGCAGGGCCAGCGAAGGTGTTGGCGCCCATCATGGTGCCCGCCGCCACCGTGCCGTGACGCGCCAGCTGCAAATAGAGCTGGGCATCCCGCGGTTGATCGCCCACGTTGATGATTTGGTGCTTCACGCGAATCGAATAGTCGTCGCGGGTAAATACATAGGTTTTCAGGTATTTGAGGCCGCCGACCGGAAGAGACTCAAAAGTTACTTCCAGCGTTTTGTCCCCGTCCGCCAGCACGCGGTCACCTGCGGGCGCTTTCATCAAGGTCAGGTGGTTGGGGAAGCTGTCACCGGCGTCCAGCGTGTTGAGCAGACCTGTTTGCGCCACAGAGCGGGTTGCCAAGTTAGCGTCTTCCATCAAAGTGACAGGGGTGGTCACGACAGCAGGCGGTGGCGTGCCCAACATGCTCTTGACTTTGTCCACCAGCCCTGGGACATGCGAATAACTCTTGTACTTATTCAGTTCAAGGTGTGTCAAGGTACCGCCTTGGCTGTCCAATACCGCCGTGAACAAATCAGTAGTGACGTTGATCTGGTCACGTTGCAGGTTGTTGGCTTGGTCAGGCACCGCAGCTGCAGTGCTTACGCCCGCTGGCGCAATGGCACTTGGCAAACCTGTGTCAGCGGACTGCGTGGCAGCTGGCGCGGAAGCGACTTGCGCCGTCGGACTCGGGAAAAACGTGGCCTTATGACCGTTAAAAATTTGCCATTGATCCCACAGCAGCACCATGGAAAAGCCAAAAATCACCCACAAAATGGTGCGGCGGATATCAGTCATGAAGTCTTCTTGTCAGGAGAGGGGGAAAAGAGGCGGCCAAACAAACGCGGAGGCTGCGCAGGAACGGGGTCATGCCCGCCTGCACACCACGGCTGGCAGCGGCCCAGACGGGCTAACGTGAGGTAACTGCCAGCGGCTGCACCATGCTGCTCCAGTGCCTGGATCGCGTACACCGAGCAAGTCGGCTCAAAACGGCAAGCCGAGCCCAACCAAGGGCTGAGCAACAGGCGATAGGCCTTGACCAAAGATACCAAGGCCCAGCGCATCATGGCGCCGCCGGATTCGCAACCGGGGTTGCCAGGGCGCCGGCGCGCGTGAACAGCAGCTGCAATTCTTCGCGCACCGTGCGGCGCAAAGCTTCTGAACTGGCGCTAGGAAACAGTGACTTGTCATAGCCTGAGCGCAGGCGAACCACATGGGCACGCAACTGCAGCGTGGCGGCAAATTCTTGCCCCACGCTGTAAATTTGGCGTTTGATCGCATTGCGCGTCACGGCCCGCTTGGCCCAGCGCTTGGGAACCATCGCACCCAGCCACACCGCCAGCTCCGCAAACAAAGGCGGCCGCCCATCTTCGGACGAAGGCGGCAACGCACAGACGTGCAGGGCGAAGCGCGGTGTTTTGGACACCGTCATACCACCCAACACCGCTTGGAATTGGGGGCGTGTCTTGAGGCGACGCATCCGGGCGTTGCGGTCCACGGAGTCATCAAAAAGCACACCGAGCGACAAAGCTCTGGTTTGCTTCATGCACCGGGTTTAGACCGCCAAGCGCTTGCGGCCTTTGGCGCGGCGTGCGTTGATCACAGCGCGGCCACCGCGGGTTTTCATGCGAACCAGAAAACCATGGGTACGGGCACGGCGGATCTTGGAGGGTTGGTAAGTGCGTTTCATTTGGATTTCCTAACAGGCTCTTTCGGAGAAGTCGCGCTTCTGGATTCCCGGCGTGCCTTGTCAGGCAGTCACGAATCTAGACGCGAGTTCTGTTGTATCGCCCAAGCATTGGCCAGGGGAACCCGCGATTATGGCAAATTTTCTGAACTGCAGCAAGCGCTTAGGCTGCATACAGCGTGCAGTACAGTAAGATGGACGGTGCACACCCCGGGTGTGGATAAAGTCTTGATAAATTACAATCCAGCGCGCAGCAATCCATAACTATCCACAGAAGCTGACACCAGAATGATCCCGGGCTCTCCCCCCTTCCCTCCCGAAGACCACAACCTAGAACTGGGCCAAAGCCTGTGGCAGAGTTGCGTCGACCAACTTGCCCAAGAGTTGCCGGAGCAACAATTCAACACTTGGATCAAGCCCCTAGCGGCTCAGGTTCACGACGACATGTCCAAGGCCACTATTTTTGTGGCGAATCGCTTTAAATTAGATTGGGTTCGCGCCCAGTACAGCCACCGCATCGCAGCCTTGCTAGAGAAACTCTATGGGCAACCGGTGGCAGTTGAGTTAGCGATTACTCCGCGTGAATCCCCCGTCAGAACGATACCTTCACCTCGCGTTGTAGATGCACCTTCGTCCTTGGATGAGGCCGAAGTCGGCGAAGAACGGGTGGCCAACGGCCCCAAGAATCGCCTTAATAGCCTGCTCACGTTTGAGACCTTGGTCGAAGGTACGGCGAACCGCATGGCGCGGGCTGCGGCCATGCACGTGGCCACCATGCCGGGGCACTTGTACAACCCCTTGTTCATCTACGGCGGCGTCGGTTTGGGCAAGACACACCTGATGCATGCGGTGGGGAACCGTCTGCTGGCAGACCGGGTTGGGGCCAAAGTTCTCTACATCCATGCGGAGCAATTTGTTTCCGATGTGGTTAAGGCTTACCAGCGCAAGACTTTTGACGAATTCAAAGAACGCTATCACTCGCTGGATTTGCTGCTAATTGACGATGTACAGTTCTTTGCCAACAAAGACCGCACCCAAGAAGAGTTTTTCAACGCCTTCGAGGCTTTGTTGGCCAAAAAGTCACATATCGTGATGACCAGCGACACCTACCCCAAGGGCTTGACCGACATCCACGAGCGTTTGGTGTCCCGCTTTGATTCCGGCCTGACGGTGGCAATCGAGCCGCCAGAGCTGGAAATGCGGGTGGCCATTCTGATCAATAAAGCACGCGTCGAGGGCTCGGAAATGCCCGAAGAAGTAGCTTTTTTTGTCGCCAAAAACGTGCGTTCCAACGTGCGCGAGCTCGAAGGTGCACTACGCAAAATCTTGGCCTATTCACGCTTCAACCAGAAGGAGATTTCCATCCAACTGGCCCGCGAAGCCTTGCGCGACCTGCTGTCCATCCAAAACCGGCAGATTTCGGTGGAAAACATCCAGAAAACGGTGGCGGACTACTACAAGATCAAAGTCGCCGACATGTATAGCAAGAAGCGCCCGGCCAGCATTGCCCGGCCGCGCCAAATTGCCATGTACCTGGCCAAAGAACTGACCCAAAAGAGCCTGCCCGAGATTGGCGAATTGTTTGGCGGGCGGGACCACACGACGGTGTTGCATGCGGTGCGCAAGATTGGCGGAGAGCGCCAGCAAATGACCGAGCTAAACCAACAGCTCCACGTCTTGGAGCAAACCCTAAAAGGTTGATTGCAAAAACTGACGCTTAACCCCTCAAGATATAGCCAAAAGAGGGGAAAATGGCAGGATTGGTCGAAAGTTTCACAAAGAGGTTGACATGATCGTATTGAAGGCAACGCAGGACAAGGTTCTTTCGGTTCTGCAATCGGTAGCCGGCATCGTCGAGCGGCGCCACACCCTGCCCATTCTTGCCAATGTGCTGTTGCGCAAAACCGGCACCTCCTTGCAACTGACCACCAGCGATCTGGAGATTCAAATCCGCACGACCGCCGAATTGGGCGGTGACACCGGCAACTTCACGACCACCATCGGCGCGCGCAAGCTGATCGACATTCTGCGCACCATGCCCGGCGACCAAACTGTGTCGCTAGAGTCCAGCCAAAGCAAGATGGTGCTCAAGGGTGGCAAGAGCAAGTTCACGCTGCAGACTATGCAAGCGGAAGATTTCCCGCTGGTGCAAGAGTCGGCCAGCTTTGGCCCAGCCTTCAGCGTGCCACAAAAGGTGTTGAAAGACCTGCTGAGCCAAGTCTCTTTTGCCATGGCGGTGCACGACATCCGCTACTACCTCAACGGCATTTTGTTTGTGGCCGAAGGCAAGCAGCTGAGCTTGGTCGCTACCGACGGCCACCGCCTGGCGTTTGCCTCCGCCACGCTGGACGTGGAAGTGCCCAAGCAAGAAGTCATCTTGCCCCGCAAAACGGTGATTGAGTTGCAGCGCCTGCTGTCCGATGCCGACGGCGCTATTGAGATGCAGTTTGCCAACAACCAGGCTAAGTTCACCTTTGATGGCATGGAATTCGTCACCAAGTTGGTCGAGGGCAAGTTCCCTGACTACAACCGCGTCATTCCCAAGAACCACAAAAATAGCATCACCTTGGGTCGCGACGCGCTGCTCAAGACATTGCAGCGCACCGCTATTCTGACCAGCGACAAGTTTAAGGGCGTGCGCCTGAACATCGACCCCGGTAGCCTGCGCGTCGCATCGAACAATGCCGAGCAAGAAGAGGCAGTGGACGAGTTGGACATCGATTACGGCGGCGACAGCATCGAAATCGGGTTCAACGTAACCTACCTGATCGATGCGCTGAGCAACATGAGCCAAGACATGGTGACGCTGGAGCTGTCGGACGGCAATAGTTCCGCCTTGTTCACCATTCCCGAAAACGCCACTTTCAAGTACGTGGTGATGCCGATGCGGATTTGATGCTACAAAAAATGTAGCTGCCCGCGCAATCAAACCCCCGGCTATCGGGGGTTTGGTCATTCAAGAGTTTGAGATTTTGTGAAGAGAGTTGACTGTCATGAGCGAAGAAAACACCCCCAGTTCTATCCCCGAGACCCCTGCAGCCGACGTGCACACGGGTGAGGGCGGCGCCGACAGCTCCAACTTCCAACCCACCATTGATGCGCACCAAGTCGGCGCCTCAGAGGCCTATGGCGAAGGCTCCATCCAGATTCTGGAAGGCCTGGAAGCCGTGCGCAAGCGCCCCGGCATGTACATTGGCGACACGTCCGACGGCACCGGTTTGCACCATCTGGTGTTCGAAGTGGTCGACAACTCGATTGACGAATCGCTGGCTGGCCACTGCGATGACATCTTGGTCACCATCCACTCCGACAACTCGGTCAGCGTGGTCGACAACGGCCGCGGCATTCCCACCGGCATCAAGATGGATGACAAGCACGAGCCCAAGCGCTCGGCCGCAGAAATCGCGCTGACCGAATTGCACGCCGGCGGCAAGTTCAACCAGAACAGCTACAAGGTCTCCGGCGGATTGCACGGCGTAGGCGTGTCCTGCGTGAATGCGCTCTCCAAGATGCTGCGCCTCACCATCCGCCGCGATGGCAAAGTCCATGTGATGGAGTTCAGCCGCGGCTTTGTGCAAAACCGCATCGTCGAAATGCAAGGCGGTGTCGAAGTCTCCCCGATGAAGGTCATTGGCGAAACTGAAAAGCGCGGCACCGAAGTGCACTTCCTGCCCGACACCGACATCTTCAAAGAAAACAACGATTTCCATTACGAAATCTTGAGCAAGCGCTTGCGCGAGCTCTCTTTCCTGAACAACGGCGTGCGCATTCGCCTCAAAGACGAGCGCAGCGGCAAGGAAGACGACTTCTCGGGCGCCGGTGGCGTGCAGGGCTTTGTGAACTTCATCAACAAAGGCAAGACGGTGTTGCACCCCAACACCTTCCATGCCATGGGCGACCGCCAGAGCGACCAACAAACCAACATCGGTGTGGAAGTGGCCATGCAGTGGAACAGTGGCTTTAACGAGCAAGTGCTGTGCTTCACCAACAACATTCCGCAACGCGATGGTGGCACCCACTTGACCGGCCTGCGCGCCGCGATGACCCGCGTGATTAGCAAGTACATCGAGCAAAACGAGTTGGCCAAGAAGGCCAAGGTCGACGTCACTGGCGACGACATGCGCGAAGGCCTGTGCTGCGTGCTGTCGGTCAAGGTGCCTGAGCCCAAGTTCTCCAGCCAGACCAAAGACAAACTGGTATCCAGCGAAGTGCGCGGCCCGGTGGAAGACATTGTGGGCAAGCTACTGGCCGACTATTTGGAAGAGCGCCCCAACGACGCCAAGATTATTGTGGCCAAGGTGATTGAGGCTGCCCGCGCCCGCGAAGCCGCCCGCAAGGCCCGCGACATGACCCGCCGCAAAGGCGTGCTCGACGGTATGGGCTTGCCCGGCAAGCTGGCCGACTGCCAGGAAAAAGACCCCGCGATGTGCGAAATCTACATCGTCGAGGGTGACTCCGCCGGCGGCTCCGCCAAGCAGGGCCGCGACCGTAAGTTCCAAGCCATCTTGCCCCTGCGCGGCAAGATCTTGAACGTGGAAAAAGCCCGCTACGAAAAATTGCTGACCAGCAACGAAATCTTGACGCTGATTACGGCGCTAGGCACTGGCATCGGCAAGGCCGGCGGCACCACTGGCAATGACGACTTCAACGTCGCCAAGCTGCGCTATCACCGTATCATCATCATGACCGATGCCGACGTTGACGGCGCCCATATCCGCACCCTGCTGCTGACCTTCTTCTACCGCCAAATGCCCGAGCTGGTCGAGCGCGGTCACATCTACATTGCCCAGCCCCCGCTGTACAAGGTCAAGGCCGGCAAAGAAGAGCTGTACCTGCAAGGCGCCAGCGACCTAGACACCTTCCTGCTGCGCATTGCGCTGGTCAACGCCTCTGTCTTTACCGGCGGCCCCAATGGCACCACCCTGTCGGGCGACACATTGTCCGAACTGGCACGCAAACACCAGGTCGCCCAGGCCGTGATTGCCCGCCTGAAGAACTTCTTGGACGCCGAAGCCCTGCGCTCGGTGGCCGACGGCGTGGCCCTCAACCTCGACACCGTGGCCGATGCGGAAGCCTCTGCGGCGGCCCTGCAAGCCAAGCTACCCGATGCCGAAGTGGCCGGCGAATTTGACGCCCGCAGCGACAAACCCATCTTGCGCATCAGCCGCCGCCACCACGGCAACGTCAAGAGCAGTGTCATCACCCAAGACTTTGTGCACGGTGCCGACTACGCCACACTGGCCGATGCCGCCAACACCTTCCGCGGTTTGCTGTCCGACGGCGCACGCGTCATGCGCGGCGAGGGCGAGCGCCAGAAGGAAGAAAAAGTAGGCGACTTCCGCGAAGCCATGGCTTGGCTGATCACCGAAGCCGAGCGCACCACCAGCCGCCAGCGCTACAAAGGCTTGGGCGAAATGAACCCTTCCCAGCTCTGGGAAACCACGATGGACCCCACCGTGCGCCGACTGCTCAAAGTGCAGATCGACGACGCCATCGAAGCCGACCGCGTGTTCACCATGCTGATGGGCGACGAAGTGGAACCGCGCCGCGAGTTCATTGAAGCGAATGCGCTGCGGGCGGGGAACATCGACACCTAGGCTTCAAGATTTGCGTCATTTTGGTCTCTAGCCCCTATAGATGCTGCGCAAGCAGCTTCTATTTTTATAGCAAACTTGATGCCGCACTGGCGTGATTAGCCCTTGAGCCAGCCACGAAACAGCCACGATTGTCTCCAGG
>JAXHOO010000035.1:0-83249 GCA_034519365.1 Rhodoferax sp.
TCAAAATGTTGGCGCCGACGCGAAGTCGACCCAGATGCCAGCTTTGGTTTGACCCACCGCAACGGACCGCCAACCCGCATGGAATAAAGGTTTCGGATGCATCGCGCTGGGGCACTGAAAATCGCTTTGTGTGGGTCGGGAATCTCATCTCGGCCGCAACACATGCGGCAAGTTTATCGCCAGAGTCGGCATTGCGGCCCAGGGCTGGGCCTTGTGTAACTTGACTCTGCAACTGCCGCTCCACATCGGCCATGCCGTCTTGCCGGGCGCGTATGGCCAATTGCTTGGCACCCTCCTCGCCGTATTTGCTGACGTTGAAGGAGCGCACGCTGCGTTTGCCGTGGATGTTTTGCCAGTAAGCCATCCATTGGGCCTGCTGCACGATGCGCTCGCCCCGCTTCTTGGTGTTGATGTTGCGGTAGACGCCTACGGTGCCTGACTTGTTGTGCTTGCGCATCCACTCGTTGGGTTAAGATCACATAGTCCACCCCGGAGAGTTCTGCTTCCATCTGGTCACGATAGTAAATATCGCAGCAGCCAGAGCCTGCTCTTTACTGCCATATACTGAGTCGGTGAAGAGCTGGCGCAGGTGCTGGTGTTGGCGGCGCATGACTACCCGCCAGGCGTGATGCCCCTTGTCGATGCGCTGGATGTTGCGCAGGGGGTTGGCTTGAGCTTCTGCTTTGGAGAGGGGCATGACTGGGGAGTGGAGACGGTCAGAGGTTTTGCTATCTATTTGATAGCTAGTTGCGCATATTTCGCGGGGGCTAGAGACATATTTTGGCATGGATTTCATGGCCCGTGCGTTGCAAGCACTGCATCCTCGGCCACCCGCGCAGGGCAAGGGGCGCAAGACATAACGGGGGTTTGGTAAACCCGAGAGGGCGCAAGGCCCGCGGCCGCAGCGGTAGCCGCACCAAACGGAGCTTTAGCGCAGTGACTGCGGCTACTTTGCCAAACAGCCCGTTATGTTGAGTTGGCCCCACGGGCCAACTTACCCCGCCGCCCTGCCAGGCTGGGCCGGGCTCGATGCCCGGGCTGGACTGCAATCCATGCTCTGCGCGGCACGCGCCTGACATCTAAAATTGTCCGCATGAGCAAACACCACGCTGAAACCAGTAAATTTTTGAGTTTCGTCCTACGCCACCAACCAGACGCAATAGGCATCACGCTTGACGTTGAAGGGTGGGCCAACATCCCGGAACTAATCGCCGCCGCCGCAAACAACGGCAAAGAACTTGACCGCGCTTTGATTCAGGCCGTGGTGACAACAAGCGACAAGAAACGGTTTGCAATCTCCGAGGACGGGCTGCGTATTCGTGCGGTGCAGGGGCACTCCACGGAGAGTGTGGATATCAACTACGCCGAGCAGGTGCCGCCTGAATTTCTTTACCACGGCACTGCAACGCGCTTCATGGAGTCGATCAGCAAAGACGGGCTGCTACCCGGCTCGCGCCAATATGTTCATCTTTCGCAAGACGAGACAACCGCGCTGGCTGTTGGGCAGCGACATGGCAAACCAGTTGTCTTAAAAATCAAAGCCCTGCTCATGCATGAACAAGGCTTTAAGTTTTTTCAGGCGGAGAACGGGGTTTGGTTGGTGGAACTTGTACCCGCCGCATTCACGACCGAGTAGCAGGCTCTATTCTTCCTCGTCCGCAGCTTTGAATTGCTGCGCATCCGATATTGCAGCTTTCAACCAAGCTTCAAAGTTAATGACGTGGCCACAATCTTCCCAACCTGGCGAAGCGTAGGTGTGGACGTAGTGGACGATTGGATCGCTTGAAGGCCCACTCGCATCGAAGCAGGCAACATCATCAGTGTGCTCTATCTTGGCGAAGGGAACCAATTGCCGGTTGGGGTATTGCTCGCGAACGGTTTTTAACCACGCCTCAGAAGTACCCGCGTATTTATGTAGGAACCACCACGGCTTCAGATCCGGCAACGGCTCACGCTTTATGAATTCCATAAACGAATGCGGATACACGAATCCATCAGGCAGCTGAACAGTCTCAAATTGGCTTTTGATGTCCATGTTACGGCTTCCCTGTCACTTTTGGAGGAGTGGGCGATCCGTTGGGATTTGCATTTCCAAAGCTCGGCGGCTTTTGATTGCTAATGCGTCCCGTCAAAGCCTCGCCCCAAGTCGTAGCATCCCCAAATCTACGGTTCGCAATCATGTCAGCAGGCAGAGGATCATTGAAGCCATGAACGTTGGCTTGAACGTTAATTCCGGCGTCCCGTGCTGCGCTAATCCGAGTGTTATCCATGCTGGTGAAGGCACCGTCTGGCATCTTCACGACATCAACAGGATCACCCTTCCAACCACCTGTCTTCATGCTCTGAACCAAGTCGTCATACGTGTATTTTTCGCCGGATATACGATCAACTTTGTTGTATGAAACTGTGTTTTGAGAGAACCGAACATCGTTGGCGGCCAATGACTCAATTCGTGCTCCCCCATTTGCCCCAACTTTAACAGTCTGATTTACCGCCACCTGCTCGGCCTTGAACTCCGCCAACAGCACCTGCATCTCTTTCGCTATTGCGGCGGTGTCGTTGGTTGGGATCACTGCTTTGAGGCGCGAGGCAGCGAGTGCAGCAGTGGGAGCGCTGAGGCCCAGCGTGGGTATGCCGGATATCGCTTCAGACGCCGCAATGCCCATCTCCGTCGATAGCGCCGAGCATGCGGGCGTAGTTACGCCACTACCGCAGGCCGCCACAAAGGTCCGCGCGATACTCACCAGAAGAGGCGCTCCCACTGCCGTAGCTCCCACCACCAGCGCGGCTTTCACAACCAACTGACTGCTTTTCAGGTGGTCGGAGCCCCATTGCAGGCTGTCCACGGCTCTACCAAGATCGCTCACTTGGCGTTGAATGAGTCGGTCTGTCGTTGCCTCACCAAGTACCGTTCTTATTTCAGGGTTTTGCAGGTCTTTGAGGGCCGCTGCGATCTCCTGTACTTGGCTGGTACAAGCCTGCGGGTTGGCCTTGCAGGTGCTTTGTACCCCGCCCACGTTGCGCTGTGCGCCTTCACCTACCAGAACCCTACGCAGGGCATCGCAACCCACTGTGCAGGTCTTGAGCTTGTCCACGGCATATTTAATGTCGCGTGTTTCCAGGAAGTTGTTTTGCACGGCGTTGACGCCAGTCGCTGCCGCCGTGTTCACGCTCTGGGCACTGCCGTCTCCGGTGAGTGCGCCTGCTGTGGCGCTGACCACCCTGACGAATGCCAGTACCTCCGCATCGGTTTTGTTCCCCGTGGGGTCGTACCACTTTGCAGCTAGCTCGCCAACCAAGGCCCCTGCTGCGCCCGGTGTACAGCCGCTGCTGTTACCTGCTGTTGCCGCGCCAGACACACAACCCAGCAGCGCATGGGCCAATGCCTGGCCAGCCGGGTTGAGGGTGGCATTGCCATTGGCATCGGGGAGGGTCATGGTGCCAATGGCTTTAGCACCGAAGGCCATGCTGGTACTCACCACGCTGTTGAGCAGGGCAGCTTGCAAACCATCTTCTAGGCTAGAGCCCGTGAGCGCGCTGTTGATGCTGGCGCTGGCAAAGTTGTTGGCGATGTTCTTACCAAAGTTGCTCGCAAAGTCTGCTGTCTTGGGACTGATTTCCTGCCAGCCCATGGTGCTGTTGAGCTTGTCCAGCGCCCCGGCCGTCACCATGGTCAGTAGCAGGTTTTGGACGCTTTTCTCACTGCCTAGCTGTTCCAGGGTCTTGCCAATGTCGCCCTTGTTGTTGACCATGGCTACGGCCGTTTGGCTGGCCAAGGCCGAGAAGCCTGCGTTCACTGCGGTGGCTAGGGCCGTGCTGCCCGCCACCGTGGCGGCAGTACCGGCCGTGGCTGCGGTTCCGCCCACCAAACCAGAACCCATACCCGCCGTAAAGTAAGTCACCACAATGGTCAGTAGCGCCGCACCGGCCCCGGTCAGGCCCCCTTGGTCGTAGCTCCATTTGTCATGCGCCAGGGCTACTTTCTCCCAATCGACTTGGGGGTTGTTGGCCAGGGCGTTGAGGTAGTCCAGCCCAACCCCGCTGCCTTGCGCCGCCAGCGCGTTGATGGCGGCTTTGAGTTCTTGGCCGCCTTGGGTGTCGGGGATTTGGACGGTGATCTTCAGCGCGTTGTCGAAGCTGACGTTGCCTTTGAGCTGGGTTTGGTTCAGGGTCTCGGTGGTGCTGCCCTTGCCCTTCATCTCCTGGTACAGGCCCATGGTTTCCGTTTTTTCGGTATGGCTGGTCTGGGTGGTGTCGATGCTGCCACTCAGGATGAGCTCTCCGGCTTTAGTTGGGTCGGTTTGGATGAAGGCGATTTGCGGGGCCTCCACCTGCGCTCCGCGCAGCTCGGTGGAGTTGCCTACGCCGATTTCTATCTTTTGGGTGGAGATGAGTTTGGTGCCGATGCTGGTGCTGCTGGCGCGGGCGTCGGTGACGGTTTTTTCCTCAACGGGCGTACCAAAGCCCAGTGGGTCGAGCATGGTGCTGAAGACGGGGCCTAAGTCGGTTTTTGTGTGGGTGGTAACGCTGGACTGGCTGAAGTTTTGGACTTCATACAGGGCGGTGTTGTTCTTGCCTTCTACGCGCAGCGTGCCGGTGCCGTTGTCCAGGCCGGTGGCTTCGAGCTTGGCGCCAATGCTGATGAGGTTGTTGTCGGCAACGAGCTGGGTGCTTTGGCCGGTGAAGCTGCTGACCTGGGCGGTGGCGCTGCTGGACTGGCGGCGGGTTTGGATGCTGCTGGTAAAGAACAGGTCTTGGCCCGAGGCGCTGGCCATTTGGTCCACGTTGGTGGTGGCTTGGCCGGCTTGCAGGATGATGTTGTTGCCTGCGGCGACGTCTAGCGCTTTGCCTGCGGCTACTTGGGCGGCGCGGGCGTTGACGTCGTTGCCCGCAGAGAGGCTGACGCTGCCTTGGGTGGTGATGGTGCTGCCGGCCTCTGCGGTGCTGGTGGCGCGCCGGAAGTTGCCGCTGTCGCGTTCTAGGTTGTTGGTCTGGCTGGTTTGCAGGGTGGAGAGGTTGATGTCGTTTTGGGCGTTGAGCACGGTTTGGCTATGGGCGCCGCTGTTGCGGATGGTGCTGGCAATGAGGTTGATGTCGCGCCCGGCGCTGGCCAGCAAGATGCCAGCGTCTGCGCTGACGTACAGGCCCGCCACGCGGCCCACCACGGTATTGGTGACGCCGTTGCGGCTGTCGCCGGTGCTGGCGGTGGCGGTGGTGGAGTTGCTGTTGATGTCGCGCCCGGCGCTCAAGACGAGCTGGTCTTGGGCGGCGATGCGGCCGCCGGTGTTGTTGATGTCTTGGGTGGCGGCCAGTGCCACCGCGTCGCCCTGGATGTTGCCGCCCAGGTTGTTGAGGTTGTTGGCATTGATCTGCACCACCTTGCGCCCCAGCAGGGTGCCGGAGTTGATGGTGTCTCCACTGCTGGTGATGTTGAGTGCTGCGCCGCTGATGAGGCCGCCGCTGGGGCTTAAATCGCCGCTGCGAGGGGCCAAGTACACCTGGGGCACCAGGGCGAGTATCTTGGTGCCATCGGGCAGGGTCACTGTTTCTTGCTGCAACCATACGATGTCGCTGGTCAGTACCGCAATTTGCTCCGCACTGAGCGCGATACCGGGGCGCAGATTGAAGGCCTGGGCGTAGGTGACGCCAGCGTCCATGAGGGCGCGGTACTGCTGGTCATCGCTGGTGAAGTTGTCTAGGAAGCGGCGACCGGTGAGCTGGGCTATTTGCTCGTTGAGCAAGCGCTGTTCGTAAAAACCATCGCCCAGCCGCTTTTGTGTGACGGTGGGGTCCAGGGCCAGGCTGGTCAGCATGTAGTCGCTGCCCAACCAGGTTTTGTAATTGGTGAAGGCGGGGTTGGTGGCAACGACGTAGTTAGCCGATGGGCTGGTATTGATTTGGTACAGGCTGCTGTTGGCTACGTTGGTGCCCGGTACACCTGGCGCAGCCGTAGCAGCGCCACTGGTGGTGACTCCGGCACCTGCGGTGATGGTTTCAGGCACCGCGCTGGAATAGCCAGATGCTTGCCAGTAGTCATACCACGGGCCCCAAGCTAGGCAAGTGCTTTTGACCATCAAGTCGCAGCTCCGGTCATGCAGTAGGGTGTACGCAGTACCCGATTTGGTGGTGATCAGGGTCCCTGGGACCCCCGCGTTGTTGACAGTGACTGCCGCCGGAATGCTGACCGTGCCGCCGGCCAGCATGCGGCTGTTGGCGTTGTCTACCGTATCGGCCTGGAGGGTCAGGTCGCCAGCGGCAGAGATGGTGCCCGGCAGGGCCGCAGTGACCACCGGGCCGCTGACGGTTTGCTGGGTCACATTGACGTAGTAGCCACTCGGCGCAGACCCAATGGTCTCGGTGATGGCGGTGGTGGTGGTTTGGTCAACGGATGCGAAGTGGGCATCGGTGTTGTTGACGGCGGTGGCGGTCAGCGTGATGTTGCCACCGGCCTGGATCGTGGCGGAGCGGTTGTTGATGCTGTCTGCCCTGCCTTGGGCTTGGCCTGCGGCATCCAAGCTGCCTCCAATATGGATGTCACCCAGACTCAGAATGTTGACGCTGGCAGTGGCCGTGGTGTTGGCCGATGGGTTGGCGGGAGTGTCCAAGCCCATGTCGGAGTTGTTGAGGGTCTGCACACCGATGTTCAGGCTGGTGCGCGCGCCAATGGTGGCGCCGCTGACCGTGCCGCCAGCACTCTCGGCTTGGTTGTTGAGCGTATCGGCGCTGATACCGACCTTGTCACCAAAGATGGCGCCAGTGCCCAGGTTGTTAACGGTGGTTGCCGTAATGCGGGTTTGGGTGCTGGCGGCGGTGTTGCCAGCGTCGATGAGGCCTCGGTTGGTCAGGATGCCGCTGCTAGACAACACCAAGTCGCCGCCCCGAGCGACGATGGAGCCGGCGTTGTTCACCCCCACCCCCGCCTCAGTTCCCACCAGCGTGATCTTGCCCGCGTACATACCGCCCAGGGCCGCGACGTCTAGCGCAACAGTCGGAGCAACGCCAGTGCCCGCTATGGCGGTGGCCGTGGTGTTGGCCGCGTTGACGGTGTTGGCGCCGGTGGTGACCTTGAGGTCTTTGGCCCAAATGCCCGCGTTGACCTGCACCGCCCGCGCAATGATGTGGGTGAAGTCGGCGGTGCTGCTGTCCAGCCCGGCGCCGCTGATGTTGACTTCGCCGGCCTGCACCCGGTAGCCGTCCAGGTTGCCGCCGGTGAGTTGGGGGGTGCCGGTGGTCAGCGTAACCCCGCTGGCGTTGATGAAGCCGCCGCCGTTGACGTTAATTCCGGCGGGGTTGGCAATGATGACTTCGGCGCGCTGGCCGGCTACTTCTACAAACCCTTTGAGCTGACTCGGATTGCTGGAGTTAACTTCGTTCAAGATGATGCGCGCAGCGCCACCGGCCAGGTTGCCGTTGCTTTGCACCCAACCGCCGAGCTGGGTTTGTACGTTGCTGGTGCTGTTGTTGAGAATGGCGCCTTGGGCGTTGACATCAAACTGGCTGTAGACGTTGCGGCTGACGCCCCCAGCGCTGGGGGTCTGGATGTTGACTTGGGTGACGCCGTTGGCGGTGGTGAATATCTGGGGTTTGAGGTTGCCCGCTGCACTGGGGTCGGCAATGATTTGGGCTTGGAGCGCCAAGGGGAGGCCCAGCAAGGCGAATGCAACCACTATGCTTTTAATAGCTGCTTGCGCATATTCCACAAGGGCTAGAGGCCTATTTGACTGCAAACTTTGCGCTGCACCGGACTTTGTCTCGCCGCTGGCGCTCTTGCCGCTGCTGCTGGCCACTTCAGACACTGCCATCACCAAGCCCCGGGCGGCGTTAAACACGAGGCGGAATAGATTTCGGTTCATAACATGGACGTCAAAAAGGTGATGGGAGTGCGGTGAAGTGAGCGGAGCTACCTAGAACGGCGTAAAGCGGCGCTTAGAACTTGTAGAGCAGACCCAACGCAAAGCTAGTTTGCTTGGGTGAGCTGTTGGTGGTGCCCACCGCCTGGGCGCCATAGGTCACGGCCTCTACCTCACCGCGCAACTCCAACTGTGGGCTTACGGCGTAGGCGTATCCCACGCCCAAGCCAGTACCAGTGTGGGTTTTGGTGTCATCAAAGTTCAAGGTACTCGTGTAGTTCACCGAAATTTGGTGGAACGCCAGCTTGCCGTAGACCAAGCCCGCATCGCCGACTCGCAGGCCAGGTGCGAATGAGAGTGCAATGTGCTGCTTTGTGGTCGCATAGCTGTTGGACCCGGTGCCAACATAGGTACCAAAACTGGTGGATTTCAGTCCAAGAGCCATGCCCACGGTACCCACCCATTGGCTGCCCATGTTGAAACCATAAGAGGCGATCAAGTCAGCCGCTGAGTCCGTTCCCTCAAAGGGGGCTGCTGCGGCAGGCGAGAAATCCAACTTGTTTTGGGACGAAGCAACGGAGATGCCAACTCCCAGGCCCGTGAAGCTTGTGGGTTGCTGCGCTTGAGCCAATGCGGTGCCTGCTGTGCAAGCCAGAAATGCGGCCGCCAGTGCGATGGGTGTGCGTGTGTTTTTCATAAAAGTCCCTAGATGAGTGGCTTGCGCCACGGTTGCAAAAAATGGCTGAATGCGCGCTTAGAACTTGTAGAGCAGGCCGAAAGTCAGGCCGTTTTGCTTGGGCTTGCCAGTCGTCAGTTGTGCCTTCTCACCGGAATAGGCCACCGACTCGTATTCGGCACGCAACTCCAACTTGGGATCAATGGCGAATGCCACACCCAAACCCATACCGGTGCCGGTGTGGTTGGTGCTGCCGCTGGTGGTGGCGGTGTCGGTGTAGTCGGACTTGACTTGGTGGTAAGCCAGCTTGCCGTACACCAAGACACTGGAGCTTACGCGGTAGCCTGGCGCGAATGAGAGGACGATGTGGTCCTTGAACTTGGTGGTGAAGGTTTGTGTTCCACCTGCGGTGTAGGTAACAGAGCCAGCATCCGAGGTCTTCAGGCCGTAAGAAAAGCCTACGGTGCCGACCCAGTTTTGCGACATCGCAAAGCCGTAAGACGCTGTCAGCGCGGCGTCTGAATCATTAGCCTGTGTCGACTGTCCATTGATGGAAGGCACAGTGCTTTCGTAGTCCACCTTGGTCTGTACGGCGGTCACGGTCAGGCCAATGGCAGGGCCAATAAAGTTGGTCTGCGCCGAGGCTTGCGCCAGGGCGGTACCAGAAGACGTTGCGAGCAACGCGGTGATCGCCAAGGCGGAGGAGGTGAATTTCATAGTAAGTTCCTTTCAAGTGAAAAATGGTGCGGCTTTTGCCGCGGTTGCTACCAATCAAAATCCCAAGTTCAAGCTAAACCCCGCTGTGGTTTGCGCAGTCTTCACCCCGGCGGGCTGGTACAGCGGTGAGCCCGCAAACAGGTCGTATTGCAATTTCTTAAAGCTGCCGCGCAGGCCGATAACGCCGCCGCTGAGCGACTTGCCTGCCAGGTTGGCGCTGCTCTGGCCTCCCACCTCGCCAGCGTCAATACCCAGGTACAGCTCTTGCCCACTGGCGCCCAAGGCCCAACCCACGTCTTGGCGCAAGAGCCAGCCGCTGTCACCCGAGAGGCTGCTTTCGCCATCAAAGCCGCGCACCGTGTAGCGCCCGCCGATGCTGAAGCGGTCTTGCGGTGTCAGCGGGGTGTCGTTGCCTTGGATGCGTAAGCTGCCTTGGTAACGCAAAGCTTGGCCGGCCAGCTTGGGGGCTGGGCCAGAGAAACGTCAGCAGTCCACAGACCAAAGCGTGCGGTGCCGTCTCCCGTGCTTTCTTCTGGCGCGTCGATGGCCGCAAAGTCACGGGTGCCGCGCTTGTAGGTCACGTTGGCCTCGACAGTGGCGCTGCCCACAAACTCTTTGTGGCCCAGGCCCGCTTCCCAGCCGCCGACCACGCGACGTTGGATTTGCACCTCGGTGTCGTCGACATAGTTGTTGGAGTGGCGCTCAAAGGCTTTGAGGTAGGCCGTGGTCTTGCGCACTGCATCGCGGTAGACCAAGCGGGAGAGCTTGAGGTCTGCATTGCCACTGGTGCCGCTGTAGACGTAGTCAGACGCCACGCCCTTCACCGCTTGGTAGTAGCGGCTCTCACCCAAGGAGGCACTGAGCGTCCAGTAGCCAAAGGGAACAGAGTACTGGGCGGTGTGGCCCCGCGTACCGCGTGCCCCAGGGTCACCCCCACCGGCATCGTGGTTCAGGGTGACGTAGAACAGGTCGTTCAAGCCCAAGGGGTTGTCCCAAGACACCGTGGCTCCGCTCTGGTACCGCCCAGTGGATTTGCCGCCGCTATCGTCTAGGCTCAAGGTGACGCGAACAGGAGTCTTGCTTTGGTAGGCAATGACCAGGTCGCTTTGGTCGGGCTGGTCCGCCGGGGTGATCTGGATATCGGCGTCGGCAGTAGGTACGCGCTTGAGGTTTTCCAAGGCTTGCTCAACGTCACGCAGATTCAGGATGTCACCGGGCTTGGCGGGGACCGCCGTTGCCAGCGAGGTGGGCGCTGCCACCGCTTTGCCGTCTTTGTCGGCAAACCGCACTTGGCGAATGCGACCCGGCACCACGGTCAACACCAGGTTGCCGGTGGAGAGGTCTTGACCTTGTGCCAACACGCGGGTGGTCACAAAGCCTTTGGCCACCACAGCGTTTTGGGCGCGCTCCAGCAAGATGCCAATGCCTTGGGTGCCAATGCACTTGCGCAAAGGCCCGTCGGTGCCTTGGGGGCCAGCTAACGCGTTGAGTACCCAGCCAAATTCACCCGCACCTTCGCCACGCAATTCCAACTGCTGGATGGGGAAGCAAGGGGCTTCACCCTGGGGCAAAGTCTTGGCAGTGGTTACTGGGGCGGCGAGCCGCACATCAGGAGCACGTTGCTGTTGTTCGGCTTGGGTGGCACGCTCTTGAATACGGCGCTGCTCGGCGGCATCGCGCTGGGTATCCGTCGCGGCCTGGGCATTGGCAATTGCAGCCACTCCCGACAGCGCCATCAGTAAGACAACAGCAAGTGAGGGGCGAAGCGGGTGCGAACGGTGTGAAGTGGCGGGTCGGTCCGACATGGGTGGGGCTAATAAGGAAAGGCACCCACCAATGAACGGAGGCACAAGAACTCGCGCGACTTTATCGGCTCGGCACCAAATTGGGCATCCCCCATTCGGGTGAATTTGCCAAGCAAAACCGGTTTTGATCCAAAAATTTTCTATTGCGCCCAACCCCGGCGCTTGTCGCCCCTGTCACAAAGCCGCAATATCCCTGTCGCATGCTACTCAGGCTTACATAACCTGAGGCCCAACGCATGTCCGATACCCCCCGCTCTTCCAACGACATCTTCAACAACGAAGATTCCAACACCACCGCCAACCCCCACATTGACCAGATCATGTCGTCGCGCCTGAACCGGCGCGGCCTGCTGCTTGGCGGCGTAGGCGTTGCCGCAACTTCTCTGTTCGGCGCTGGCGCCTTGACGGGCTGCGCCACCGCAGCCACCGGCGCGGGTACGGCCGCCACCCTGGGTGCGCCGCTGAGCGCCTTGGGCTTCGCTGCTGTCAGCAAAAGCCTGGCTGACAAGGTCATCGTGCCTGCGGGCTACGACGTGCAAGTCATCTATGCGCTGGGCGACCCGCTCAAGGCCGGCACCGCTGCCTTCAAAAACGACGGTAGCGACACCGACTGGGACCACCGCGCTGGCGACCACCACGACGGCATGGAGTACTTTGGCTTGGACGCCAATGGCAAGCCTTCGGCCAACAGCACCACCCGTGCACTGTTGGCCATCAACCACGAAGCGACCACCGACGAGAAGCTCAGCTCCTTCTTTATTCATGCCAACGGCGGCACCGCCACCCTGCCCCGCCCTGCGTCAGAAGTGGACAAAGAATTTGCTATCCACGGCCTGTCGGTCGTGGAAGTGGCCGCGCAAAACGGCCAATGGGCCTACAAACCGGCCTCCAATTACAACCGCCGTGTGACAGCCATGACCGAGGTGCTGATCAGCGGCCCGGCCAAGGGCAGCGAGCATCTGGTCACCAAATTCAGCCCCGACGCCACCCGCGCCCGCGGCACGCTGAACAACTGCGGTACCGGCAAGACGCCTTGGGGCACCTTTGTGTCGGGTGAAGAAAACTGGTTTGGCTATTTCCACCGCGATGCCAAGGACGACGAGCGCCGTGGCAAGAAGGACAAGCAAGTGGCAGGCTTGGTACGCTATGGCCGCCCCGCTGGTTCTGCCAGCCGCCACGGCTGGGAAAGTGCAGGCAGCGCAGACCAGTACGTGCGCTGGAACAACAGCGCTGTAGGCACCAATGCCAAAGCCGACTACCGCAACGAAATGAACACCTTTGGCTTCGTGGTGGAAATGGACGCCTACGACGCCAGCCAGCCCGTGCGCAAGCGCACCGGCCTGGGGCGCTTTGCGCACGAGAGTGTGAGCTTTGCCAAACCCGTAGCCGGCCAACCCATCGTGGCCTACATGGGAGACGATGCCCGCAACGAATACATGTACAAGTACGTGTCGGCCGCAAAGTGGGACGCCGCCGACGCCAACGCCAGCGACCGCATGGCCATGGGCGACAAGTACTTGGACAAGGGCACGCTGTATGTGGCCAGCTTCAAGGACGACGGCACCGGTACCTGGATCGAGCTGTCCGTGAACAACCCCATAGTGGCCGCCAACCCCGAGTTCGAATTCAAGTCCGATGCCGACGTGGCCATCTATACCCGCCTGGCTGCGGATGCGGTGAGCGCTACCAAGATGGACCGTCCTGAGTGGGGTGGCATCAACCCACGCACCGGCGAGTTCTACATGACGCTGACCAACAACAGCAACCGCACAGTAGACGGCGATGCCAGCCTGGACTCAGCCAACCCACGCTTCTACAGCGACATGAAGGGCAGCAAAGAGAACAAGGGCAACGTGCACGGCCACATCATCCGCGTGGCCCAGGGCAACCCGACCGACACCGCCTTCAAGTGGGACATCTACCTGTTTGCTTCCGAAGCCGATGCCGACAAGTCCAAAGTGAACCTGTCCAACCTGACCGACGAAAACGACATGTCGGCCCCCGACGGCTTGGTGTTCAGCGATGTGACGGGCCTGTGCTGGATCCAGACCGATGACGGCGCCTACACCGACAAGACCAACTGCATGATGCTCGCCGCCATACCCGGCAAAGTGGGCGATGGCAGCAAGAAGTCGCTCAGCTACAAGCGTGCGGACGGTAGCGAAAAACGTGTGGACACCTACATGGGCAAGGCCCAGACGCCCGATATTCTCAAACGCTTTTTGGTAGGGCCAGTGGACTGCGAAATCACCGGCCTGTGCGAAACTCCGGACGGCAAGGCCATGTTCATCAACATCCAGCACCCGGGCGAAAGCTCGAAAATGGCCGATGTGAACAACCCTGCCAAGTACACCAGCCAGTGGCCCGCCAACGCGGGTTACGGTGCGGGCAAGCGCCCCCGCTCGGCCACCATCGTTATCACCAAGAAAGATGGCGGTGTGATCGGTAGCTAAACGACCCGCCGCAAGGCCTGGACTAGCGGGTTGCAGCGATGCAACCCGCTTCTTTGCCACACTGAGGCTCCGCACATAGCTGGCCCGACGCTTGCGGGCTCAGCTGCCCGCCGGTGTTAGCTTCAAGCAGTTGTTCTCGCTGATACGCGGCGCGCCCACCTTGGAGCGCGCGTCGTCGCTCACTTCGCAGGCCAACAAGATGCCGTAGTACATGCGACGCCAATAAACGTCATCACCTGGCGCATCTTTTTGCAAGTTGGCAATGAATAGCGTTTCCACCTGCTTGAGCACGTCTTTGCGCTGCGCCAGCTTCCAGTCGTTCTTCAGCGGCTGCTCCAAAAACTGGCGCTCTAGCTCCGCCACATCATGGCGATGACCCCACAGCGTTGGGTTAGATGCCAGCACCACTTTTTCCCTCAGCACCATCTGGATCATCTTGGCGCGGTAAAGGCATTCGCGCGAATTGGGGTGAAACGAATCCGCAGACGCTTTTAGCGCCAGCAACTGCTTGTCGGCCATGGACGGCGCCATGTATTTCACCGCCGCGGCTTGCCGCTCCAGCGCGGCCACCGTCATCTTCGCCATCGGGTTGTCGTCATACACCGAGAGCTGGGCGCACTCGGGCATCTCGCCAGTGGCAGACGCCGCTTTTACTGGCTTGGTGTTAGCGGGCTCTACCGGCTCGGAAGCGTCTGACGTGGTGGTTGACTCGGTCGGGATGGACACAGACCGCGGTGCGGATACCGCCGGCTGCGGCGGCGCGGGCAAGGCTACTGGTGGCAACGCAACGGGGTTAGTGGTGCTGGTAGGCGTTGTCGCATCCGTCACCTTGCGCTGGTCCAGCGCCACCCACAACGCCGCGCCCGCGAGCCCTAATGCCAACGCGCCCACCACCATGGCAACCCACGCACTGGCGCGAATTTGCAAAAAAGTCTTCCGCCCAGGGCGAGGTAACTGCACGGGGTCGCGCTGCGAGGCGCCTTCACCCTCTGAGGCAGAGAACCCAGAGCGAGCGCGACGGGGGACCGCCACGGGCACGCCCCACCACTGCGGCAACTGCAAGGCTTTGAGCGCCGCCACCAGATCTTGCGCGCTGGCAAAGCGCTGCGCTGGGTCTTTGGCACAGGCCTGCGCAATCACCGCGTCCAGCGCCGGGTAGTCGCGCAGCGGCTGCACCTCCACCAGCGGTGGCACCGGGTCATGCAATTGGGCCCACATCAATTGCGAGGTGGTTTCGCGGGTAAAGGCTTCGCGGCCACTCACCGCCTCAAACAACACCAAGCCCAACGCGTAAAGGTCGGTGCGGGCATCAATCGTGCCGGCGCTAATTTGTTCCGGCGCCATGTAGCGCGGGGTTCCGGCCACCCCGCCTTCGATGGTGAGCTTGGTCCCCACTTCCTCTACCAAGCGGGCGATGCCAAAGTCCAGCACCTTGACGTGCAGGCCGGCCAAGTCGCGCCGTACGCGAATGTTTTCGGGCTTGATGTCGCGGTGCACCACGCCTTTGGCATGGGCAAAAGCCAATACCTCGGCCACCTTGCAGGTCAGTGCGATGGCGTCGTCAAACGACAGCGCGCCTTCGCGGTCGAGCAGCGCCGACAGGTCTTCACCCACCACATACTCAAACGCGAGGTACAACTGCCCATCGCTGTCCACACCGGTATCGAGCAACTGCGCCGCGCCGGGGTGGCTGATCTCCAGGCTCAGGGCTGCCTCGCGCTCAAAGCGTCGGCGCAACTGTGGGTCATCCGACAAATGGGCGGGTAAAAATTTGAGCGCCACTTGGTTGCCCACGCCCAGCTGCTTGGCCAGGTAGACCGCCCCCATGCCGCCGCTGCCAATCCTGCGCAAAATTTGGTAGCGCCCGGCTACCACCCGGCTCACAGCGCGTAGTCCCGCTCGACCTTGGCAATGCGCGTTTTGAACGCGGCATACCATTTCTGGTTACCCAGCTTTTGCGCCTCTTGGTGTTCGGCATTGGCCTTCCAGGCGCGGATGGACTCCAAGTCTTTCCAGTACGACACGGTGATGCCTACTCCATCGCGCGCCGACTCCACACCCAAGAACCCTGGCTGCTGCGCGGCCAGCACCACCATCTTCTCGGCCATGTCGCCATAGCCTTCGTCTACGCCGGTGCGCAAGTTGGTGAAGATGACGGCGTAATACGGTGCGGGCGGGGTGTTGGCGATACCGTGGGTCATGGACATCCTTTTCGTGACAATCAGGGAAGGGGCGTGAGCTTCGCCACGCTCAGCGCCAGCCACTTGGTGCCGTGGCGCGGGAAGTTGATCTGCGCGCGGGCGTCGTCCCCCGCGCCCTCCAGCGTCAGCACGGTGCCCTCGCCAAACTTGGCGTGAAACACCTTCTGGCCCTTGCGCAGGCCGGTAGGTTCTTCTTTGCGCGCGACTTCTTTTTCCGGCGCAGAATAAGTTCCAAATTGGCCTCCAACTCCCGTGGAATATGCGCGACCAGCTCCTGAATTAGGAGCATATCCGCCGCCGCCCCAGCTGTTGCCAAAGCCGCCCATGCCACCGCCGGCTGGCATAGGCTGCTGCTTGGGCGTGAGGTACTTGAGGCACTCATCAGGCAGCTCGTCAAAGAAGCGGCTCTTGAGGTTGAAACGCGTCTGGCCATGCAACATGCGGGTTTGCGAATGGCTCAGGTACAGGCGCTTGCGTGCGCGCGTGATGGCCACATAGGCCAGGCGGCGCTCTTCTTCCAAGCCGTCGTGGTCGCTCATGGAGTTTTCGTGCGGGAACAGGCCCTCTTCCATGCCGGTGATGAACACGCAGTCAAACTCCAGGCCTTTGCTGGAGTGCACCGTCATGAGCTGGATCGCGTCTTGCCCGGCCTGCGCCATGTTGTCGCCCGCTTCCAGCGCGGCGTGGCTCAAGAAGGCTTGCAGCGGTGACAGTGTTTCGCCGGTGTCACCAAATTCGTCGGGCACCGCCTCCAGCGCCGCTCCGCTCAGACCCTGACTGGCGGGGCTTTGCGTGAGGGCATCGGGCGAACTCACCAGCGCGGTCATACCCGGCGCTTCCCGGCCAAAGCCTTCTTGCATCACAAAGCTTTCGGCCGCGCTTACCAGTTCGTCCAAGTTCTCAATGCGGTCTTCGCCTTCGCGCTCTTTACGGTAGTGCTCCAGCAGGCCGCTGTGCTCCAGCATGAGCTTGATGATGTCTTTCAAATTCAGATCGGCCGTCTGCTCGCGCAGCACGTCCATCTTGGCCACAAAGCCTGCAATCACCGCGCCGGGGCGGCCGGTCAAGGTGCTGACCGCGTCGTGCAGCGAGCAGCCGGTGGCCTTGGCCAGGTCTTGCAACTGCTCAATACTGCGCGCGCCAATCCCGCGCGCCGGAAAGTTCACCACGCGCATGAAGCTGGTGTCGTCGTTGGGGTTCTCCAACAGGCGCAGATAGGCCAGCGCGTGTTTAATTTCGGCCCGCTCGAAAAAGCGCAGGCCACCGTACACGCGGTACGGAATGCCCGCGTTGAACAAGCCGGTTTCAATCACCCGGCTTTGCGCGTTGCTGCGGTACAGCACCGCAATTTCCTTGCGCTCTACGTCGTCGCGGATGAGCTGTTTCATCTCATCGACCATCCACTGCGCTTCCAGAAAATCGCTGGCCGCCTCCAAAACGCGCACGGGTTCGCCCGCGCCTTGCTCGGTGCGCAAGTTCTTGCCTAGGCGCTTGCTGTTGTGGCTGATGAGCGCGTTGGCGCTGTCCAAGATATTGCTGTAGCTGCGGTAGTTTTGCTCCAGCTTGATCTGGCGCTCGACGTGGAACTCGCGCACGAAGTCGGTCATATTGCCCACGCGCGCGCCACGAAAAGCGTAGATGCTTTGGTCGTCATCGCCCACCGCCAGCACCGAACCACCGCTGGCATTCAGCACGCCATCATTGCCCTGCCCCGCCAGCATCTTGATCCAGGCGTACTGCAGCTTGTTGGTGTCCTGAAACTCGTCAATCAGGATATGGCGAAAGCGGCGCTGGTAGTGCTCGCGAATCGGCCCGTTGTCGCGCAACAGTTCATAAGAGCGCAGCATCAGCTCGCCAAAATCCACCACGCCTTCGCGCTGGCACTGGTCTTCATAGAGCTGGTACAGCTCCACTTTTTTGCGCGTATCCGGGTCGGTGGCCACCACGTCTTTCGGGCGCAGACCATCCTCCTTGCAGCTGGCAAAAAACCAGCCCAGTTGCTTGGGCGGAAAACGCTCCGCATCCACGTCGTACTGCTTGCACAGGCGCTTGATGGCGCTGAGCTGGTCTTGCGTGTCCAAGATCTGGAAGGCCTGCGGCAAGCCCGCGTTCTTGTAGTGCGCGCGCAAGAAGCGGTTGCAAAGCCCGTGGAAGGTGCCAATCCACATGCCGCGCACGTTGACCGGCAACATGGCGGAGAGCCGCGTCATCATTTCCTTGGCGGCCTTGTTGGTAAAGGTCACCGCCAGAATGCCGCCGGGCGATACATAGCCGTTCTGCAGCAACCAGGCAATGCGCGTGGTCAGCACCCGCGTTTTACCTGAGCCCGCCCCCGCCAGTATCAATGCGTGCTCGGCTGGCAGCGTGACGGCGGCAAGTTGTTCGGGGTTGAGGTTGTGCAGTAAAGGGGAGGACGGGCTATCGGGAGCGGAGAAAGCGGCAGGTAGGGCGGCGGGGGAATGCATGGCCTGATTGTAGAAAGGTGGGGCGGCTTGCCGTTTTGGCGCTCATACATAAAACCATATACCGCCCCACCCCCAACCCGCCTAGAATCGCGCACCGGGCCCAAGCAATTGGCACCCGGTTTTTTTATGGCCGGTGCCGATCCAAGCGTCCAGTTTTTTCAATCTGAAAACTTGCGATAGGAGCTTGGACCATGGAAATTTTTGACTACGACAACATCCTCTTGCTGCCCCGCAAATGCCGGGTCGAGAGCCGTTCTGAATGCGATGCCAGCGTCGAGCTGGGGGGCCGCAAATTCCGCCTCCCCGCCGTACCGGCCAACATGAAGACCGTGGTGGACGAGTCCATCTGCGAATGGCTGGCCCAAAACGGCTATTTCTATGTGATGCACCGCTTTGACCTGGACAACGTGCAGTTCACCAGGACCATGAAAGCCAAGGGCCTGTTTGCCTCCATCTCCTTGGGCGTGAAGCAGGCTGACTACGCCACGGTAGACACCTTCGTCAAGGAAGGCCTGGCACCCGAGTACATCACCATCGACATCGCGCACGGCCACTCCGACAGCGTGCGCGACATGATCATTTACCTGAAGAAGCACCTGCCTGTCAGCTTCGTTATTGCCGGCAACGTGGCCACGCCTGAAGCGGTGATTGACCTGGAAAACTGGGGTGCCGATGCGACCAAGGTCGGCGTGGGCCCGGGCAAGGTCTGCATCACCAAGCTCAAGACCGGCTTTGGCACCGGCGGCTGGCAGCTCAGTGCGCTGAAGTGGTGTGCCCGCGTGGCCACCAAACCCATCATTGCCGACGGTGGCATTCGCAGCCACGGTGACATCGCCAAGAGCATCCGCTTCGGCGCCAGCATGGTGATGATTGGTTCGCTGTTCGCGGGCCATGAAGAGTCACCGGGCAAAACCGTGGAGGTGGACGGCGCCATGTTCAAGGAGTACTACGGCTCGGCCAGCGACTTCAACAAGGGTGAGTACAAGCACGTAGAAGGCAAGCGGATTCTGGAGCCCATCAAGGGCAAGCTTGCCGACACCTTGGTCGAGATGGAGCAGGATGTGCAAAGCTCGATCAGCTACGCTGGCGGCAAAAAACTGATGGACATCCGCAAGGTGAACTACGTCACCTTGGGCGGTGACAACGCGGGCGAACACCTGCTGATGTAGCCGCAGTGGCGCGCTAGGCTGTCAGCCCGTCGACAGCCTTTGCCATGGATTGCGCTGCCGCACGGATACCCGCAGCGCTATCCTTGTGCCAAAGAGCACAAGGGACACCATGAAAATCGCATTACTCGGAATTGGTCTGATGGGATTACCCATGGGGCGCAGGTTGTGCGAAGCGGGCCATACCGTCCACGTCTGGAACCGCACCCGGGCCAAGGCCGCGCTGCTGGCGCCAATGGGCGCCACCGTACACACCACCCCTGCGTTGGCCGTGGCGGACGCTGAGTTGGTTATCACCATGCTGGACCACGGGGGCGTGGTGGACGAAGTACTGTTTCGCTTGGGCACCGCCCAAGGCCTTCGCCCCGGTACGCTGCTGGTGGACATGTCCTCCATCAAACCCGTGGAAGCACGCGACCACGCGGCCCGCTTGAGCGAACTGCATGTGGACTACCTGGACGCCCCCGTATCGGGCGGCACGCTGGGAGCCGAGCAAGGCACGCTGGCCATCATGGTGGGGGGCAAGGCGTCCAATGTGGAACGTGCCAGCGACGTGCTCAAAGTCTTCGGGCGCGCGACCCACGTAGGCCCCATCGGCTCCGGGCAACTGACCAAGCTGGCCAACCAAATGATTGTGGGCGCCACCATTGGTGTGGTCGCCGAGGCCCTGCTGCTGTGCGAGCGCGGGGGAGCCGACATGGGCAAAGTCAAAGAGGCCATTACCGGCGGCTTTGCCGACAGTCGCATCTTGCAGGTGCACGGCCAGCGCATGGTGGAGCGAGACTTTGCGCCTCGCGGGCGCATGTCGGTACAACTCAAGGACCTGCGCAACGCGCTCGCTACCGCCCAAGAAGTGGGATTTGACGCGCCGATTACGGCGTTGTTCGAGCAGCTTTACCGCGAAGGCATAGACCACGGCCTGGCCGACCTGGACCACTCGGGCCTGTTTGTGGAATTGGCGAGCCGCAACGGCATGGCCTGAGTCGAAACAACAAACTTTCAGACGAAAAAAAGGCCTCTTGCGAGGCCTTTTTTGCTGTGCTGCAGAGTGCAGATTAGTCAGCGCTACGGGCAGGACGCTTCTTGGCGTCGCGCGGCACAAACACCTTGCCACCGTTACCGGGCTTGGCAAAGCCAGCAGGCTTGCCAAAGGCGGGCTTGCGGGCACCGAAGTCGCCACGGGGCGCTCCGAAATCACCCCGTGGGGCGCCAAAGTCACCGCGAGGTGCTTGGAAATCGCCACGGGGTTGGAAGTCACCGCGAGGAGGACGGGCATCGCTGCGGGGAGTGCCTTGACCGGCAAAGCGATCGTTGAAGCCGCCCTTGCGCTCGTAGCTGAAGCCTTCTTTGGCTGCGCCACTGAAGTCGCGGGAGTTGCCGCCGAAGTCACGGTTACCACCGGCTGGAGGGCGGCCGCCGAAGCCGCCACCGCCATGACCGCGGTTGCCACCAAAGCCACCTTCACGGGGGCCATTGCTGAACTTACGCTCACCACCAAAACCGCCGCCTGGATTAGGACGACCCGCAAAGCTGGGGCGCGATTCAGGCGCACGTTGTTGTGGCTCCAAGCCAGGAATCGTCTCAGCCTTGATGGGCTGGCGTGTGTAGGCTTCGATGTCGAAAATCTTGCGGCGATCGCGCATTTCGGCAAAGGTGATGGCCAAGCCATCGCGACCGGCACGGCCGGTACGGCCGATACGGTGGGTGTAATCCTCGGCCTTCATCGGCAAGCCAAAGTTGAACACGTGAGTGATGGTGGGGACGTCAATACCGCGGGCGGCCACATCCGTAGCCACCAGGAATTGCACCTGGCCTTGGCGCAAGGCCATCAGGCGGCGGTTACGCAAACCTTGGCTCAGCGCGCCGTGCAAAGCAACAGCGTCAAAGCCGTCTTGTTGCAGGTCGTTGGCCAAACCATCGCACTCAATCTGCGTGCTGGCAAAAATGATGGCCTGGTTGATCGAGGTATCACGCAACCAGTGGTCCAACAGCTTGCGCTTGTGTTGGGCGTTGTCAGCCCAGAACAGCACTTGCTTGATGTTGGCGTGTTTTTCGGTAGGGCTGTCGATGGTGATGCGCTGGGGTTCGCGCATTACGCGGGCTGCGAGCTGCTGAATGCGGGGCGCGAAAGTAGCGCTGAACATCATGGTTTGCTTGCGGCCAATGGTGAGCTGGTTGATTTCAGCCAGGTCATCAGAGAAGCCTAGGTCCAACATACGGTCAGCTTCGTCCACCACCAAGAACTGAACTTGGTCCAGCTTGATTTGCATGGAGCGTTGCAGATCCAACAAACGGCCAGGGGTAGCAACGACCAAGTTTGCGTTTTGCAGTTTGGCGATTTGCAACTGGTACGGCATACCGCCCACGATGTTGGCAACGCGCAGACCACGGCAATGTTGCACTAGGTCGATAGCGTCGTGCGCTACTTGTTGGGCCAGCTCGCGGGTGGGGCAAACAATCAAAGCGCCGGGCGTTGGTGCTTTGAAGTTGCGGGCATTGGTGGGGTCTTTGCGCTTGGCGCGCTTGGGAGCGGGCTCACCCTTTGCCAAGGCTTCAGCGGTCTGGCGCTCAAACTCGGCACGCTCGTCGGCTTCGGCTTGCGCCATTTGCGTCAACAAGGTGTGCAGCACGGGCAACAAGAAAGCAGCCGTCTTACCGCTACCGGTCTGGCTGGACACCATCAGGTCGATGTACTTGGCAACTTGGCCCTTGGTGGCGTCAGAGCCCATGGCCAAAGGAATGGCCTTGTTCTGGACCACGGTAGGTTGGGTGTAGCCTAGGTCTTTACAGGCTTGCACCAGCTCAGGGGCTAGGCCCAAGGTCACAAAACCGTTGGGCGCTTCAGGCGCTGCGGCTTCAACAGCCTCAACGGGCGTAGAGGCCTCCACGGAAGTTGTGGGCATGGAAAGAATTTCGGCAGGCGCAAATTCGCCTGTCACGTCAAAAGTGTCAGTCATATTTTTTCTCACACGAGAGCCCCGCAAGTTGTGCGGTAGTCCCGTCAATGGTTAAAAAACATCAACCATCAAACGGAACCTGCTCTGACCCGCCAAGGGGTATTCAGTGCTGGGGGCGTATATCGCCTAAAAAAAGGGCGGCCCGGTGAATGAAGGGAGATGTACAAAGTTCGCTAGCCGCTAACCGAAATTCTTTTCGAAGTTCTTTTGCGTTACCAGCGAAGCCCGCAATTATGGCATGAATTCGGGTTTCTACCTAATCCAAGTTTAAAAAGTGGGTTCTGTAGTGCGCCAACTCTTCAATGGACTCGTTCACATCGGCCAGCGCAGTGTGCTTTTGCTGCTTCTTGAATGACTCCGCCACGGCGGGTTTCCAGCGCTTGGCCAACTCCTTGAGTGTGCTCACGTCCAAGTTGCGGTAGTGGCAGAAGGCTTCCAGCTTGGGCATGTACTTCACCAAAAACCGGCGGTCCTGCCCAATGGAATTGCCGCACATGGGCGAAACGCCCTTGGGAACATGCTGCGCCAAAAAGGCAATCAGCTGGGCCTCCGCGTCAGCTTCCGTAATGGTGGACGCCTTGACCTTGTCGATCAAGCCACTCTTGCCGTGCGTGCCCTTGTTCCACGCATCCATCTGGTCCAGTTGAGCGTCAGACTGGTGAATGACGAATACCGGGCCTTCTACGCGCTGCGCCAAGTCAGGGCTGGTCACAATGACGGCGATCTCGATGAGGCGGTCGGTTTCGGGCTCCAGGCCCGTCATCTCACAATCCAGCCAGACCAGGTTTTTGTCGGACTTGACCAGGCTTGCGGAGGTAGGGTTGTTGGTTTCTGCCATACCACCATTGTCACCGATGACCTAAACTCCGGCGCCATGACTGACGTTTCGACCACCGCCTCTGCCTCTCTCTGGATGACGACCGCCTTTGTCGTCTGCTTGCTTGCCAATGTGTTGCTGAAATTTTGGTTGTCCAGCCGCCAAGTGCGCCATGTGGCTGACCACCGCGGCGCGGTCCCAGCCGCATTTGCGGCGCAGATCAGTCTCGAAGACCACCAGCGCGCCGCTGATTACACCGTTGCCCAAGCACGTCTAGGCCTACTGGAATTGGCTTGGGGGACTGCCGCGATATTGGCTTGGACCTTACTGGGTGGCCTGCACGCGTTGAACCAACTTACGCAGCACTGGGTGGAGCCCGGTGTGGGGCAACAGGTGCTGTTGTTGGTAGGCTTTATGCTGGTAGGCGCGTTGCTGGACCTACCATTTGGCCTGTACCGAACTTTTGTACTGGAGCAGCGGTTTGGCTTTAACAAAACCACGCCCGCCCTGTGGCTGCAAGATTTGCTGAAGTCCACCGTCGTCGGCGCGATCATTGGCCTTCCGATCGCCGCCCTGGTGCTGTGGATGATGGGAGCGACTGGCCCCTACTGGTGGCTGTGGACCTGGGGCGTTTGGACGGGGTTCAACCTGCTCGCAATGCTGGTCTACCCCACCTGGATCGCGCCCCTGTTCAACCAATTCAAACCACTGCAAGACCCCGCGTTGCAAACCCGCGTCGCCGCATTAATGGCCCGCTGTGGCTTTACCTCAAAGGGGTTCTACGTCATGGACGGCAGCAAACGCAGCGCCCATGCGAATGCCTATTTCACCGGTCTGGGGCGCTCCAAGCGTGTGGTGTTTTACGACACCTTGCTGGCGCAACTCAGCCCAGCCGAGGTCGATGCGGTATTGGCCCACGAGCTGGGCCATTTCAAGCATGGCCACATCACCAAGCGCATGGTGTCCATGTTCAGCCTGAGCTTGTTGGTATTCGCCCTATTGGGCTGGGCCAGCCAGCAAGCGTGGTTCTACACAGGCTTGGGCGTGCTACCCAGCATGCTGGGCGCCAACGACGCGCTGGCCCTGATTCTGCTGATGATGGTGCTGCCCCTGCCAGGCGCTTTTGTCGGCCCCCTGTTTTCCCAGCTGTCACGCCGGCACGAATTTGAAGCCGACGCCTACGCAGTGCAACAGACCAGTGGTGCAGACCTGTCGTCGGCGCTACTCAAGCTGTACCAAGACAATGCGTCCACCCTCACGCCAGACCCGGTCTACGTGAAGTTTTACTATTCCCACCCGAGCGCCACTGAGCGCCTGGGCCGCATGGCGCAATCCGCAGCGGCGGCCTGACTTCCACTAATCTTTGGACGAAATATGCCAGAAGCCCCCGTACGCACTGCGCTAACAGCTACACAAATCATAGCGAAACTCGCCCAAACCCCAGGCTGGAAACTGCATGGTGACGGGGCGGATGTAGCGATCGAAAAAACGTACCGCTTTAACAATTTCCTCAAGACCATGGCCTTTGTCAACGCACTGGCCTTCATCGCCGAGCAGCAAGATCACCACCCAGAACTGGTGGTCACCTACGGTGCCTGCAGCGTCCGCTTCAACACCCATGATGTGCAGGGTGTGTCGCGCTCTGATTTCGAATGCGCGGCGCTGGTCGACGCGTTGCTGCCCGCCTAGGCTACGGTTTTGGCTATTTCTGCACTAGAACCCGGCATCGTCATTGCTGGCCATGGCCGCCACGTCTGGGTGGAAACCCCCGATGGGCGCCGCTTGATTTGCCATCCCCGAGGCAAAAAAAGCCAAACAGTCGTGGGGGACCAAGTGCTGTGGCAAGCCACCCAAGACGAAGGCACGATTGAGAAGGTACTGCCCCGGCGCAACCTGTTTTACCGACAGGACGAAATCCGCACCAAAATGTTTGCCGCCAATCTGGACCAGGTACTGATCCTGATTGCGGCTGAGCCGGAATTTTCAGAAAGCCAGCTGTGTCGGGCACTGATAGCGGCCGAGGCGGAGAAAATTCGACCCATCATTGCGCTCAACAAAAGTGACCTGGCGGAGCCCTTTGGCCGGGCCTGGGAACGCATGGGCGTGTACCGCGATATGGGCTACCAAGTCGTTCCCTTGGCCTTGAAGCCCAAAGCGGATGACATTGTCGCCACGGACCTCGACCAATTGCTGCCGCTGATGCAGGGGAAAACCACGCTGATACTGGGCCCCTCAGGCTCGGGCAAGAGTACCTTCATCAACCGACTGATTCCGCAGGCCCAAGTGCTAACCAAGGAAATCTCCACGGCGTTGAATTCCGGTAAACACACCACGACCAGCACCAGCCTGTACTGGGTGGGCGATGACAAAAGCACCGCCGTGATTGATTCCCCCGGATTTCAAGAGTTTGGTCTGAACCACATCGAACCCATGCACTTGGCTAGCCTGATGCCAGACATCAAGGCCCACGCGCAGGCCTGCAAGTTTTACAACTGTAGCCACCTGCACGAACCAGGTTGTGGCGTGATTTCAACTGTCAAATCGGCCACCAGCCCCCATGGAATAAGCGCAAACCGCTACAAAATCTATAGTGATTTATTTGCCGAGCTATCGGTCACGCGGTACTAAAGCCCCAGCGCAGAGGCTTTGCGCAAGGGTTTAGCCGATCAGCCGCGCCAGCGATAGCAAGGCCAAAAACACCATCCACATCACCACGGTGCGCCACACCAAACCGACCACCGCGCGCAGGTGGCCGAGTTCGGGCTCTTGGCCCGCATCGTCTGCGGCGGTATCGCCCAGCCGCACGTTGACCGCACCTGCGGTCGCCGCCAGCACCACGCCGTCGTTGTCCAACGGATGCAGCGCTTCATGCTTGCGCCAGCTATCAACAGCCTCTTCAAAGCTGCCGACAAACGCAAAACTCATGGCGGTGATACGTGCTGGCACCCAATCCACGACAGCCCAGGCCCGCACCGCATAGGCCCGTACCGAATCTCCCAGCGGCACCGCATCGGGCTTGGCCGGGCGCTGAACAACACCACCCACATATTCGCTCACCCGGTAAAACACTGCGCCTGCGGGTCCAAAGCCTAGGGCCGCCAACAGCGTGTACCAAGCAAATACGCCAAACACATAGCGGTGGGCGCTCAACACCGAGTGCTCAATGACCTGGCGCACCATTTCGCTGCGAGGCAAATCGCGCGTGTCCTTGCGCTGCCATTGGGCAAGCGCCGCGCGCGCGGCGTCTTCGTCTCCCGCGTGCAGTGCGTCTCGCACTTGCGTGAAGTGGTGACTGAACTGGCGAAAGCCCAACGTGGTGTATAGCATGGCAACGTTCCAGAGTGCCGCAGCCCACCACCCCCACAAGCCCACCAGTGCCCAGTGCACCGCCATGACAATCGCACAGGGAACCAACACTGCCAAGCCCCATGCCAGCCAACCGTGCTGCGGCTTGCCTGCGTCAAAGTTGCCCATGACCCACCGTACCCAGTTGCGCACGGCACTGTGGATGGCATTGGTCGGCGACAGGGGCTTGACCTGCTCCAACAGCAGAGCAAAGAGGATAGAAAGAAAACTCATGCGCCAATGATAGCGATGCACGGTGACCTAGCTAGGCCAGTCCTCCTTCGCCAACATCGACTCAGGTCAGTGCGATGCCAAAAACTGGTACAGATTACGCAGCATACCTGCAGTAGCGCCCCAGATGAAGTGCTCATCTCGCCCATCGTGGTAGGGCATCGACAACCATTCTCGCTGCGCGCCTTGCCACTCCACCTGATGGCGACGATGGTGTGCCGGATTCATCAAGAATGCCAACGGCACCTCAAAGATCTGGGCGACTTCATGGGGGTTAGGAACCAAGACAGCATCTGGCGCCACCAAAGCCACCACAGGGGTCACCACAAAGGCACTGCCGGTGGTGTAGGTGGGCATCGTGCCCAACACCTCTACCGCCATAGGCTCCAGCCCAATCTCCTCTTGAGCTTCCCGCAGCGCGGTGGCCACGGCGTCTGCGTCTTCCGGATCGGCCTTGCCCCCCGGAAAGGCAACCTGTCCCGAATGGCTGGACAAATGGGCTGTACGGTGGGTAAGCAATACGGTCAACTCATGGCGCATCACCAAGGGCACTAGCACCGACGCCGATACCGGCGTCCGGCTACTGAAAGCCGGCTCGGTCCGCAGAGCAGGTTCCCACAGCCGGGGCAGCAGAAACCGCTCACGTAACGCCGCCGCACGCAACACAGCGGTAGACAGCGCGGGCATATGCGTGTCCACGCCGATGACGGGGACAGCGCGGGGGTCAAAATTAGGGGGCGACGACATGCCTTCTTCCCACGAAAAAAGCCGCCACAGGAGTCCCGGGGCGGCTTGTTTGCAGAAGCTTGCGGCGTATTACGCTGCAGTCTTCTTAGCTGGCAACTTTTCTTTAATACGTGCCGACTTGCCGCTGCGATCACGCAGGTAGTACAGCTTGGCACGGCGCACGTCACCGCGGCGCTTGACTTCGATGCTGGCGATCAGGGGGCTGTAGGTTTGGAACGTACGCTCCACGCCTTCTCCGCTGGAGATCTTGCGCACGATGAAGCCGCTGTTCAGGCCGCGATTGCGCTTGGCAATCACCACGCCTTCGTAGGCTTGCAGACGCTTGCGGGTACCTTCGACCACCTTGACGCTGACGATCACGGTGTCGCCAGGAGAGAATTCGGGAATGGTTTTTCCCAAGCGAGCAATTTCTTCTTGCTCCAGAGTTTGGATGAGGTTCATAGTTTCTTTCGTGATCTTGCACGCGCCGGCACCGGAATTGGTGCGCACCACCATCTTGGCCTTCCAAAGGAAGTAGACAGGGCTTGGCCGAGCAGAGGATCGGTTAGCCCACCATTATAGCTGCTTATTTTTTGAGCGGCAATGTGGCTTCAGCCAGAAACCGCTCGTCCTTGGCCGTGAGATGACCCGCCGCGCGCGCGCTTGCCAACACATCAGGGCGGTGCTGCGCCGTCAACGCCAAACGTTGTTCGCGCCGCCATGCCTCAATATGCTCGTGGTGGCCGGACAGCAGCATGGGAGGCACCGCAGCACCTTCCCAGACCTCGGGGCGGGTGTAGTGAGGGCAGTCGAGTAAACCGTCGAGGGCCGGGTTAAAGCTGTCTTCATGGTGGCTGTTTTCGTCTCCTAGCACACCGTGCTGTAACCGCGCCACAGCATCCAATAACGCCATGGCCGCTAGCTCACCGCCAGACAACACAAAGTCGCCCAGACTGATTTGGGCATCCACGTACTTATCAATAAACCTCTGGTCAATGCCTTCATAGCGGCCGCACACCAAAATCGCGCCCTCGCTGGCAGACCAGCGCGCAACCTGAGTGTGGTTCAAGGCCGTACCTATGGGAGAGAACAAAATGACCGGGGCAGAATCTGCGCGCCGTGCCCGAATGTCGAGGATGGCGCGCTCAAGCGGCTCCGCCAGCATCACCATGCCCGGTCCACCGCCAAAAGGGCGGTCATCGACGCGGCGGTAATTACCACTGGCAAAGTCTCGGGGGTTACTCAGTTCGACCTGCACCTGCCCACTGTTGTACGCACGGCGCGTAATGCCGACTTCCAGAAACGAGGCAAATAATTCGGGGAACAGCGTGACAACGTCAAAACGCATGTCCAGCCTTAGTAGTCGGCTTGCCAGTCCACCCGAATGGTGCGGGCCTGGATATCCACCTTGTCAACATAGACAGAGACGAAGGGAATCATGCGCTCAACCGATTCGCCGTCGACCATTTGCTCCAGCACCAGAACAGTTTGGGGGCCGGTAGACAAAAGCTCTCGGACCGTCCCTAGGTCCAAACTCTCCCGGTTGACGACAGTCAACCCAATCAAATCGACCCAGTAATACTCATCTTCAGCAGCTTGAGGGAAGTTGGCGCGGGAAACAAAAATGCGCGCGCCGCGCAAAGCCTCAGCCGCGTTGCGGTCGTCCAACCCCAAGGCGCAGGCGACTACGGTGCCCGAATGGAGTTTGGCTTCCTTGACGGGCAGCGCCAAAGTGCCGAAAAAGGTTTTAGGACCTTTTTCGGTTGGCAGCAGGAACCAACGTTTGGAAGAAAAAAGCGCCTCAGGATCGGCGCTATAGGGCAGGACTTTGAACCAGCCTTTGATACCCCAGGCATCCGCAATGCGACCAACCTCGATGGCATCTGCCGGCAATTCGGCAGATTCGAGACTGGTCAGCATGGATGGCCTAGTTGAGCGGGGTGAACGGCAAACGCCATCGTCCCCACCCTTCGCATTAAGCAGCCTTTTTGGCGGCTTGGGCGACCAAGCGCTCAACCGTTGGGGATGCTTGTGCGCCGACGCCACGCCAGTAAGTCAGGCGGTCTTGGGCGATACGGATGCTTTCTTCAGTCGCAGTGGCAATAGGGTTGTAAAAACCAATACGCTCGATAAAGCGGCCGTCACGGCGGGTACGCTTGTCAGCAACGACGATGTTGAAAAACGGGCGACCTTTGGAACCACCACGTGAGAGTCGAATGACGACCATAATTAATCCTTTGGGCGACTGAAAATTTCTTCCAGCCTATTATTCAAAGTTCGATTCAAAGTTGAGACACGCAACTGACCACCCGGACAGTGACACTTTGAATAGCCCTCGATTATAACGTTTTCCCACTTCATGACCAAAATTCGACCCAGCACCGACGCAGACGTCTCCGCCATCACCGCCATTTACGCCCACCACGTGCTGCACGGCACCGGTACTTTCGAGATTACCCCCCCAGACGCCAATGACATGGCAACCCGCCGTGCCGACGTCTTATCCAAAGGCCTGCCCTACTTGGTATTGGAAGACGCCAGTGAAATCGTCGGGTTTTCCTATTGCAACTGGTTCAAACCCCGCCCTGCCTACCGATTTTCTGCCGAAGACTCGATTTACCTAGCGCCCGGCACCGCCGGGAAAGGCCTAGGACGCCTGTTGTTGCAGGAAACCATGGCACAGGCGGAGCGCGCTGGCGTACGCAAACTGATTGCGGTAATTGGCGACTCAGCCAACTTGGGCTCCATTGGCGTGCACCGCAGTTGCGGATTCAAGCCCGTGGGCGTGCTCAGCGCCTGCGGCTGGAAGTTCGACCGCTGGCTGGACGTCGTCATGATGGAATGCGCTCTGGGCGCGGGCAGTAGCACGCCGGCTACGGACACATCCGCATGAAAAACAAAACCGTCGCCGTTTGGCTCACGTTTCTGCTTGGATCACTGGGCCTGCACCGGCGCTACCTGTTGGGCCGCTTTGACCTTTTGGCGCTCCTACTCCCTATCCCGACCTTGCTGGGCTTGTATGGCGTCTACCGAGCGCGCAGCTTCGGTGTCGATGACCAACTGAGCTGGGTACTGATTCCCCTACTAGGCTTCACCTTGGCTGGCTGCGCGCTCAATGCCATCGTGTACGGACTTCAGGGAACAGAGGCTTGGAACCGGCGCCACAACCCTGGAGTTGATCCAGAGTCGGCAGCGGGTGTGACTCACGGATTCACCGTGTTTGGCTTAGCGGTGGCCTTAATGGTTGGCACCACGGTGCTAATGGCCAGTTTGGCCTTCAGCATCCAGCGCTACTTTGAATACCAGGCTGTAGCCTCCGTTTCTGCGCACGCCGTGCCACTGATCAAAAGATCTGCAGGCTGACCCAGTACGAAATCGCGGCAACAAAGGCTGCAGCGGGAATTGTCAATACCCAAGCCCACACGATGTTACCTGCCACCCCCAGCGCACCGCGCTGGCGCGTTGCGTGGAGCCGACGCCCACAATAGCGCCAGTAATGGTATGCGTGGTCGACACCGGAATACCCAAGCCCGTGGCAAGAAACAGGGTCATCGCTCCACCCGTCTCGGCGCAAAATCCTCCGACAGGCTTGAGCTTGGTGATTTTTTGCCCCATCGTTTTAACAATGCGCCAACCGCCAAACATGGTGCCAAGACCAATGGCTACATAGCAGGAAACAATCGTCCAAGTGGGCGGTGCGATGTCGGTAGTCGACACATAGCCTGTGGCAATCAACATCATCCAAATGATGCCAATAGTTTTTTGCGCATCATTGCCACCATGCCCAAGACTGTAGGCGCCTGCGGATACCAGCTGCAAACGGCGAAACCATTTATCGACTCGCGACGGACGGGCGCGCCGGAATATCCAAGCCACCAGCACCATCATCAACGAACCAAGTGCAAAGCCCAGCAGCGGTGATACAAAAATAAAGGCCACCGTCTTGAGAATACCGGCAGACACTAGTGCGCCAGCCCCTGCCTTAGCGATGACGGCGCCAACAATGCCACCGATCAGCGCATGTGACGAACTGCTGGGAATACCGTAGTACCAAGTAATAACGTTCCAAGTGATGGCGCCGACCAGGGCACCAAACACCACATGGGTGTCCACAATACCGGGTTGGACAATGCCTTTGCCTACGGTTGCCGCCACACTAAGGTGGAAGACAAAGATGGCGACGAAGTTGAAAAAGGCGGCAAACAGTACCGCCTGTCCCGGTTTCAGTACTCCGGTAGAGACCACGGTGGCAATCGAATTGGCCGCGTCATGAAAACCATTCATGAAATCGAACAACAGGGCCAACGCGACCAACAGCACTACGACCCACAAAGCGGCTTGAACTTGTTCCATTGTCAGGTTCCGCTAGTCGATCAGGAGTTCTCGAGGATGATGCCCTCGATCACATTGGCGACGTCTTCGCACTTGTCGGTAATGGTTTCCAACAATTCATAGATAGCCTTGAGCTTGATCACTTCCCGAACATCGGGCTCTTCGCGGAACAGCTTGCTCATGGCAGTGCGCATGACACGATCGGCATCCGATTCCAATTTGTCAATTTCTTCGCAGGTTTTTAGCGCCGCTTCAGCGGTGTTTTGGTCGGCAATATTGCCCAGCAACTTGACCGCGTCACGCAAGCGCTCGCAGCACTTCACGCTCAAATCGGTCAAGCGGACAATCTCTTCCGTCATGTGGCGCACGTCGTACAGCGCCATGGTTTCCGCCGAATCCTGAATCAGATCAGCCACATCGTCCATGGTGTTGATCAGCGAATGGATCTGCTCCCGGTCGATGGGCGTGATGAAGGTGACGTGAATGGCCTTGTTGCACTCGTGGGTGACACGATCCGCTGCACGCTCTGCGTCGTCCACCTCCTGGTTGTACTTGGCGCGGGAGTCCAGATCGTTGTAATTGGCCACGAGCTTGGAAAAAGCATGGGCCGCTTCCACGATGCGGTCGGCATGCTGGTTAAACATCTCAAAAAAATTGCCTTCACGTGGCAACAACTTTCCAAACAGCATGGCGGACTCCTAACGATATGACCGATTTGTGACAAATTCCAACTGAGGGAAGTTTACCCGCCCGTCATCCAACAGCATCTCGCGTCATTCTCAACTGCGGAAAACAAAGTACACCGCCCCCACCAAGCACAGCCCTGCCCACACAAAATCCATCTTGAAGGGCTGCTTGAGGTAGACCATGGCGAACGGCAGGAACACCGTCAACGTGATCACTTCCTGAAGAATCTTGAGCTGTGCTACGGAAAAACCGGCCTGCTGGTAGCCAATGCGATTCGCCGGCACCTGCAACAGATATTCGAACAGCGCAATGCCCCAACTGATTGCTGCAGCGGTGTACCAAGGCGCAGTCGCCATGCTTTTCAGGTGCCCGTACCACGCAATCGTCATGAATACATTGCTGGCGATCAAAAGCAGTATCGTTTGCAGCGACAGGGGGATGGAAGACAGGAAATTCATCCCCGCATTATCTTTCGCCTACAAAAAAGCCCCGCTACTCGCGCAGGGGGGCTTTGGCTGTCCGGTCTGGGACGCTTATGCCACCACACCGTCCTTCACCGTCGCAGCCGACTCAGTGTAGTCACCAATCTTGTCAAAGTTCAGGTACTGGTACACCGTGTCGCTGGCAGCGGTCAGCACGGCCATGTCGGCCAAATACTCTTCCTTGGTCGGGATGCGGCCCAGCTTGGAGCAGATAGCGGCCAATTCGGCCGAGCCCAAGTACACGTTGCTGTTCTTGCCCAAGCGGTTGGGGAAGTTACGGGTGGAGGTGGAGAACACGGTAGCGCCCTCCTTCACCTGCGCCTGGTTGCCCATGCACAAGCTACAGCCCGGCATTTCCATGCGCGCGCCGGCACTGCCCAACACGCCGTAGTGACCTTCGTCGCTCAGTTGCTTGGCGTCCATCTTGGTCGGTGGGGCGACCCACAGCTTGACCGGGATATCACGCTTACCTTCCATCAGCTTGGAGGCCGCGCGGAAGTGGCCAATGTTGGTCATGCAGGAGCCAATGAACACTTCGTCGATCTTGGCACCGGCCACGTCAGCCAATGTCTTCACATCGTCCGGATCGTTGGGGCAGGCCACGATAGGCTCGTGGATGTCGGCCAGGTCGATTTCAATAACCGCTGCGTATTCCGCATCAGCATCGCCCTTGAGCAAATTGGGTTGTTTGAGCCAAGCTTCCTGCGCAGCAATGCGGCGGGCCAAGGTGCGGGCGTCAGCGTAGCCATTGGCAATCATCCACTTCATCATGGTGATGTTGCTATTGATGTACTCGGCAATCGGTTCTTTGTTCAGGTGCACCGTGCAACCCGCCGCAGAGCGCTCGGCCGACGCATCGGACAGCTCAAAGGCTTGTTCCACTTTCAGGTCTGGCAAACCTTCAATTTCTAGAATGCGGCCCGAGAAGATGTTCTTCTTGCCTTGCTTAGCCACGGTCAACAAACCGGCTTTGATGGCGTACAGCGGAATCGCGTTCACCAGGTCACGCAAGGTCACGCCGTTTTGCATCTTGCCTTTGAAGCGCACCAACACCGACTCGGGCATGTCCAAAGGCATCACGCCGGTAGCGGCCGCAAACGCCACCAGGCCGGAGCCCGCAGGGAAGCTGATGCCGATGGGGAAACGCGTGTGGCTGTCGCCGCCGGTGCCGACGGTATCGGGCAACAGCAAGCGGTTGAGCCAAGAGTGGATCACGCCGTCACCAGGACGCAGCGAGATACCGCCACGGGTGCTGATGAAGTCGGGCAGCTCGTGGTGCATCTTCACGTCCACGGGCTTGGGGTACGCGGCTGTGTGGCAGAAGGATTGCATCACCAGGTCGGCGCTGAAGCCCAGGCAAGCCAAGTCTTTCAGCTCGTCGCGGGTCATGGGGCCGGTGGTGTCTTGCGAGCCGACGGAGGTCATCTTGGGCTCGCAGTAGGTACCGGGGCGCACGCCCTGGCCTTCTGGCAGACCGCAGGCGCGACCGACCATCTTTTGCGCTAGGCTGAAGCCCTTCTTGGTGTCAGCGGGGTTCTGCGGCAGACGGAACAACGTGGAAGGCTTGAGACCCAGCGCTTCGCGCGCCTTCGCGGTCAAACCACGGCCAATGATCAAGGGAATACGACCACCAGCGCGCACTTCGTCAAACAGCACATCGCTCTTGACTTCGAAGGACGCGATTTCCTTGCCATCTTTAAACGCCTTGCCATCGTAGGGGCGCAACTCCACCACATCGCCCATGGCCATTTGGCTCACGTCCAACTCAATCGGCAGCGCGCCCGAGTCTTCCATGGTGTTGTAGAAAATCGGGGCAATTTTACCGCCCAGGCAGACGCCACCAAAGCGCTTGTTCGGCACAAACGGAATGTCTTCGCCGGTGAACCACAACACCGAGTTGGTGGCGGATTTGCGGCTAGAGCCGGTGCCGACCACGTCACCGACGTAGGCCACGAGGTTGCCTTTGGCGCGCAGGTCTTCCAGGAACTTGACCGGGCCGCGCTTACCATCTTCTTCGGGGGTGACGCCAGGGCGGGCATTCTTGTGCATCGCCAGCGCGTGCAAAGGAATGTCAGGGCGGCTCCATGCATCGGGCGCGGGCGACAAGTCATCGGTGTTGATCTCGCCAGCGACCTTGAAAATGCTCACGATGATCGACTTGGGAACTTCGGGGCGGCTGGTAAACCACTCTGCATCGGCCCAACTCTGGATCACGGCCTTGGCAAATGCGTTGCCCTTGTCAGCCTTTTCCTTGACGTCATGGAACTGGTCAAACATCAGCAGCGTTTTCTTCAGGCCTTCGGCGGCTTCCTTGGCCACCGCAGCGTCGTCCAGCAAATCCACCATGGGGCTGATGTTGTAGCCGCCCAGCATGGTGCCCAGCAGTTCAGTGGCGCGAGCGCGCGAGATCAGCGCGCACGTTTCGGTGCCATGGGCCACGGCAGCCAGGTAGCTGGCCTTCACCTTTGCGGCATCGTCCACACCGGCCGGAACGCGGTGGGTAATCAGGTCGACCAGCATGGCCTCTTCACCAGCAGGCGGGGCCTTCAGGAGTTCAATCAACTCGCCCGTCTGCTTGGCAGACAAAGGCAGGGGGGGGATGCCCAACGCGGCGCGTTCGGCCACATGGTCACGGTAGGCTTGCAACATGGTTCACTCCTTCATTAACAATAAAATAGGGCTCTAGCCCGCATGGGATATGCGCGAGTAGCTATCTAATTAGAAGCACTCTTGGTCGGTATGGGCTGCATCACTTCGGCAGGCGCAGCAACTTGTGCAACGTCCGGCAATGGATCCAGCAGTCCGGGGCCAGGCGTGCGCTCCATCGCTTCTGCCACCTGCGTTTGCGCCACATTCATGCACGCATCGGCCAGACGGCGTCCGTTCTTTTGGTCCATCAACATGGACTTATTCGCCAACTGCAACCACACGGCACCTTGTGCCACGTCTTCCAAACGGATGGCACCCGTCGTGGTAGGCATGACCACCAAGTGGAAGCGGCGCTTGTCGTGCTCCAACACAAAACGCCCCGCCAGCGTGGGGTGCGCCGTCAACGCCACAGTGGCCCCCAGCTCACAAGGCACACTGCCAAGGCTGACCTGTTCGATCAGGGCTTTATCCGAATCGGTGAGCACCAGCGGCTCCAACACCGGATCCACGATCACCACCGGCGCCACAGCGCGCGGCGCTTTGGACTTGCTCGACTTGCGGGGGGCATTTGGACCAGCAGCCTGCGCCAGCACAGCCAGTAACAGCAAGACGCAACCCAACACACTTTTTTGGACGATTCGCGACATAGGCATGCAGTACTCCCGCTTTAGTGAACCGTGTTGACAAAGAAAGCTTGCACGTCAGTAGGCAAGGCCCGCCCGGTGCGAGACGCCCGCTCCAGCACCTGCCAAAAGTAGCGGTAGCTGGCCCGGTCATGCAAAACGCCCTGGTAGGCAATAGGCGCCCAAGCCTGCGCCTGAGCCGCCAGCACAATTTCCGCCGCCTGCGCCACTTCGTCGGCGGCAGGGGCAAAGGCGTCCACGATGGTGCGAATTTGGTCGGGGTGAATGCTCCACATGCGCGTGTAGCCCATCGACTTTGCCGCCGTTTGCGCGGCCAAGCGCAGCGCCTGCAGATCGCGAAACTCAGTCACCACACAGTGTGATGGCACCTTGCCAAACGCGTGGCAGGCACTGGCGATCTCCAGCTTGGCACGCAGCACTAAGGGATGATGGAACTGGTCCAAATTCGCATCTTGGTGCGTAGCGCCTTGCCCTTGCACGCCCATCGCTGCAGCCGGAATGGCCCCGCCGTGGCTGGACACGAAGTCCATCAGCCCAAAACTAACCGATTCCACCTGTGGGTGTGCGGCGATCTCAAACACGCGGTGCACGGCAGCGGCGGATTCAATCAACACATGCAAGGGAGGCATGGCCACGCCGGCACCCCGGGCCGCAGCGCCCACCGAGGCCGCCGCACGCTCCACATCAGCCAAAGACTCGACCTTGGGCAGCATGACGTAGCTCAGAGCCGCACCGGCCTGGCCCACAATGGTCTCCACATCGGCCTCAAACGCCGCATGGTCCACCGCGTGCACCCGCACCCCAACCCTTCGGCGAACCGAACTTGCTATCGAACTAGGAGCTGCTTGCGCAGTATTGGCGAGGGCTACAACCATATTTGCATGGTCTTTCTCACCCCCAACCGGCGCACCGTCTTCGCAATCCAGCGTGACGTCGAACACACAAGCACCGAACTCTTGCGTCATCTCTGCCTGCAGTTGTAGGCTTTTGCGCATGCGCGCTTCCACGCCGCTGTAGTGGTCACAGACCGGCAGGTGGATGCCGCCAGCCTGCGCTCCGAGCAAGACATCGCGCGGATGCGCCGCCACAGTACCAACGCCGTGCACTCCATGCCGCACACCGCTTCCCGAAGAAGCAATGCTGGCAGAAAGCGACCCGGCGGTGTCCACGTCTGCGATCGATTACAGCAAGTGGGCGACGCCAGCTTGCTCGTCTTGCAACTCTTTCAGGGTCACGTTGATGCGCTCTTGGCTGAACGCGTCTACATCCAAACCTTCAACCAGCTTGTATTCGCCGCCTTCGCAGGTCACGGCAAAGCCAAACATGGTGTCCTTAGGAATACCGTACTGACCGTCCGATGGGATACCCATGGTGACCCACTTGCCGTTGGTGCCCAAGGCCCAATCGCGCATGTGGTCGATGGCTGCGTTGGCAGCCGACGCTGCGGACGACACGCCGCGTGCGGCAATGATGGCGGCGCCACGTTTGCCCACGGTGGGCAAGAAGGTGTTGGCGTTCCATTCCTGGTCGTTGATCATGTCCTTGACACTGGCGCCGCCAATGGTGGCAAAGCGGTAGTCGGCGTACATCGTGGGCGAATGGTTGCCCCACACCGCCATCTTTTCGATGTCGGCCACGGCCTTACCGGTCTTGGAAGCGATCTGGCTCAGGGCGCGGTTGTGGTCCAAGCGCAGCATGGCGGTGAAATTCTTGCGTGGCAGGCTCGGCGCGCTCTTCATCGCGATGTAGGCATTGGTGTTGGCGGGGTTGCCGACCACCAGCACCTTGACATTGCGGCTGGCAACCTTGTCCAGTGCCTTACCTTGCGCTGTGAAAATCTCGGCATTGACGGCCAACAATTCGGCACGTTCCATGCCAGGACCACGGGGGCGCGAACCGATCAACAGTGCGTAATCCACGTCCTTGAACGCGGTCATTGGATCGCTGTGGGCTTCCATGCCCACCAGCAGGGGGAATGCGCAGTCTTGCAACTCCATCATCACGCCTTGCAGCGCTTGCTGGGCTTTTTCAACCGGTACTTCCAGCAGGCTCAACACCACGGGCTGGTCTTTGCCCAACATTTCGCCCGAGGCGATGCGAAACAGAATGGCGTATCCAATTTGACCTGCTGCACCAGTGACGGCAACGCGGACGGGTTTCTTGCTCATGTGTAACTCCTGGAGGTAATGTGAAAGCGGCCTGAAGGCAGCGTCAAAATGCGCAAGGCAAAGCGCGGGGCAACGCTGCAAAACTTCCAGCAGTTTACTCCTGAATCTTGCACCGCGTCAATTTGTCTTATGTCTTATATAAGATATGATTGGACCCACATTTTTTCCAAACCCACCTGCATCCCACCCTCTTCAATATGGCCGTCGCCCCACCCCACGCTCACGACACCTCAGCTGCGGCAGACGCTGACGTGAGCGCGAGCTTGGTCGGCCTGTCGACGCCGGCGTTCAGCCCGCTGTACCAGCAAATCAAGGCGCTGATGCTCAAGAGCTTGCGGGGCGGCGAATGGAAACCCAGCACCGCCATTCCCAGCGAACAAGAGCTTGCCGGGCGCTTCAAGGTCAGCCAAGGCACTGTGCGCAAAGCCATTGACGAACTGGCGGCTGAAAACCTGCTGGTGCGCCGCCAAGGCAAGGGTACTTTTGTGGCCACCCACGCGGAACGGCAAGCGCGCTACCGTTTCCTGAAGCTGCTACCCGATGACGGTGATGCGGCGCGCGAAGGCCCGGCCGAGCGCCACATCGTCGAATGCAAACGCCTACGGGCCTCGGCCGAAGTGGCCCGCGCACTGGCATTGCGGGCTGGCGACCCGGTACTGCAAGTGCGGCGTGTTTTGTCGTTTGCAAAGGTGCCCACTATTTTGGAAGATCTCTGGCTGCCTGGAGCCCCGTTCAAAGGGCTGACAGCCGAGCGACTGGCCGGTTACACCGGCCCGATGTACGCCCTGTTCGAGAGCGAGTTTGGCGTGCACATGGTCCGGGCTGAAGAAAAAATCCGGGCTGTACTGCCCGATGCAGAACAATGCGCCTTGCTAAAAACAACGACCCACACCCCGCTACTCAGCGTCGAACGCATCTCGTTTACCTATAGCGACATTCCCATGGAATTGCGCCGCGGTCTGTACCTGACGGATACACACTACTATCGAAATGAGCTAAATTGACCGACTTTGCTGTGCAAGCACCCTGTCAGATTGGTGCAGTGCAATAGAATTTTGGCTGGCTGCGCCAAAATTACATACCAGTTACAACCAAGAAAGCCCATCCATGACTGAGCTCACCTCCGCAAGCAAACGCCCTCGACCCGAGTTTCGCAACATCAATGCCTTGACGGACCTGCCCACCTACCGTTTGCCCCCCGCAGGCTGGGTGTCCATCCTGCACCGCATCAGCGGCGTCATCATGTTCATCCTGATGCCTTTCATTATCTGGATGTTCGACACTTCCGTATCCTCGGAAATCTCATTTGCAAAGTTTGTCAGCGTGTTTAACCTGGGCGTGGGTTTTGTGCCCGGCTGGTTCATCAAACTCATCGCGCTGGCCATCATCTGGGCTTACCTGCACCACCTCATCGCCGGCCTGCGTCACCTGTGGATGGACATCAACCACGCGGTAAGCAAAGAGTTTGGCCGCTCTTCGGCCATCGTCACGCTCGGTCTGGGCACTCTCCTCACACTGGTCCTGGCTGCCAAGCTGTTTGGCGTCTACTAAACAACAAAAAAGGAATTCACAAAATGGCAGTGAATTACGGTTCCAAGCGTGTCGTCGTTGGCGCGCACTACGGTCTGCGCGACTGGTTGGCTCAACGCGTCACCGCAGTGTTGATGGCATTGTTCACCCTGGTGGTGCTGGCCCAGTTGATCCTCTCCAAAGGCCCCATCGGCTACGACAAATGGGCGGGAATTTTTTCGTCCCAGTGGATGAAAGTTGTGACCTTTTCGGTCATTGTGGCCATGCTTTACCACGTGTGGGTTGGCATGCGTGACGTCTGGATGGACTACATCAAGCCCGTATCCATTCGCCTCTCTTTGCAGGTGTTTTCCATCGTCTGGCTCGTCGGCTGTGCCGGCTGGGCTATCCAAGTCCTGTGGCGTCTCTGATCCCACCTCCTAACAGGCACTCAATTCCATGTCTTACTCTGTATCCAAACGCAAATTTGACGTTGTTATCGTCGGCGCCGGTGGCTCCGGCATGCGCGCCTCGCTGCAACTGGCCCGCGCCGGCTTGAACGTCGCCGTCCTGTCCAAAGTTTTCCCCACCCGCTCGCATACCGTTGCGGCTCAGGGCGGCATTGGTGCCTCTCTGGGCAACATGAACGACGACAACTGGCACTACCATTTCTACGACACCGTCAAAGGCTCCGATTGGCTCGGCGACCAAGACGCCATCGAATTCATGTGCCGCGAAGCACCCAAGGTCGTGTACGACCTGGAGCACATGGGCATGCCCTTTGACCGCAACCCAGACGGCACGATTTACCAGCGCCCGTTCGGCGGCCACACCGCCAACTACGGCGAAAAGGCCGTAGAGCGCGCCTGCGCAGCCGCTGACCGCACCGGCCACGCCATGCTGCACACGCTGTACCAGCAAAACGTGGCGGCCAAGACCAGCTTCTTCGTCGAATGGATGGCACTGGACCTGATCCGCGACGCCGACGGCGACGTGGTCGGCGTGACCGCGCTGGAAATGGAAACCGGCGATGTGCACATCCTCGAAGCCAAGACCACGCTGCTCGCCACCGGCGGCGCAGGTCGCATCTTCGCTGCCTCCACCAACGCCTTCATCAACACCGGTGACGGCTTGGGCATGGCCGCACGCGCGGGCATCCCGCTGGAAGACATGGAGTTCTGGCAGTTCCACCCCACCGGCGTGGCTGGCGCGGGCGTGCTGCTGACCGAAGGCTGCCGTGGCGAAGGCGCCATTTTGCTGAACAGCAATGGCGAACGCTTCATGGAGCGCTATGCGCCCACCCTGAAAGACTTGGCCCCGCGCGACTTTGTGTCCCGCTCCATGGACCAGGAAATCAAGGAAGGCCGTGGCTGCGGCCCCAACAAGGACTACGTGCTGCTCAAGCTGGATCATCTGGGTGCAGACACCATCCACAAGCGCCTGCCCTCGGTGTATGAAATTGGCGTGAACTTCGCCAACGTCGACATCACCAAAGAGCCCATCCCCGTGGTGCCTACCATCCACTACCAAATGGGTGGCATCCCCACCAACGTGAATGGCCAAGTGGTCGTTCAAAACGGCGATGTGAACAACCAAGTCGTGAATGGCCTGTACGCTGTGGGCGAATGCTCTTGTGTGTCGGTACACGGCGCCAACCGCTTGGGCACCAACTCGCTGTTGGACTTGCTGGTGTTTGGCCGCGCAGCGGGCAACCACATCGTCGATTACATCAAGACCAGCAGGGCCCACAAGGCGCTGCCTAAAGATGCGGCTGACCGCACTTTGGCCCGCTTGAACCGCTTGGACACCACGACGACGGGCGAATACGCCCAAGACGTGGCCAACGACATGCGCGCCTCCATGCAGCAACACGCTGGTGTATTCCGGACCCAGAAGAGCATGGACGAAGGCGTGACCAAGATCGCAGCGCTGCGCGACCGCGTCAACGCCATCAACCTGAAAGACAAGTCCAAGATCTTCAACACCGCGCGCATCGAAGCGCTGGAAGTAGAAAACCTGATCGAGGCCGCTCAGGCCACCATCGTGTCGGCTGCCGCCCGCCACGAAAGCCGCGGCGCGCACACGGTAGACGACTACAGCGATTCCGCAGAACACCCCAATGGACGCAATGACAAAGAGTGGCACAAACACACCCTGTGGTACAGCGAAGGCAGCCGCCTCTCCTACAAGCCCGTGCAGATGAAACCTTTGACGGTGGACTCCGTGCCCCTCAAGGTCCGTACCTTCTAACGTCGTCCATTTCGCGAGATACAGACCATGACTAAACGCACTTTCTCCATCTACCGCTACGATCCGGACAAGGATGCCAAGCCCTACATGCAAGACATTGAGGTTGAACTCGATGGCCATGAGCGCATGCTGCTGGATGCATTGAATAAGCTCAAAGCCGTAGACCCCAGCATCTCGTTCCGCCGCTCCTGCCGCGAAGGTGTTTGCGGCTCCGACGCCATGAACATCAACGGTAAAAATGGTCTGGCCTGCCTGACCAACATGCTGACCTTGCCCGGCAAGATCGTGCTCAAGCCACTGCCCGGCCTGCCCGTGGTGCGCGACCTGATCGTCGACATGACGGACTTCTTCAAGCAGTACAACTCGATCAAGCCCTACCTGATCAACGACACCGTACCGCCTGAAAAAGAGCGCCTGCAAAGCCCCGAAGAGCGTGAAGAGCTCAACGGCTTGTACGAGTGCATCTTGTGCGCCAGCTGCTCCACCAGCTGCCCCAGCTTCTGGTGGAACCCCGACAAGTTTGTCGGCCCCGCCGGTTTGCTGCAGGCTTACCGCTTCATTGCCGACAGCCGCGACCAAGCCACCGGTGAGCGCCTGGACAACCTGGAAGACCCCTACCGCCTGTTCCGCTGCCACACCATCATGAACTGCGTCGATGTCTGCCCCAAGGGATTGAACCCGACCAAGGCCATTGGCAAGATCAAAGAAATGATGGTGCTTCGCACCGTCTGAAGCATAAGATTTTGCGCGTGGTAGAAGCACTGATCGACGAACGGGGTTTGAGCAAACTGCAGTGGCGTTGCCGCCGCGGCTTGCTGGAGAACGATCTGTTCATCGAACGCTTCTTCCGCCGGTTTGCCAGTACCCTCACGGTGCGGCAGGCCGAAGCCTTGAGCGGCTTGATGGACCTCAGCGACAACGACTTGCTTGACGTGCACTTGGCACGCAAGTCGCTGTCGCAAGTTGATGCCTCGTTGGATCGCGCCGATGTGCACGAAGTTTTGAAAATGTTGAGGACACCCGTGTCCAGTGAAGACCCACTTGCTCGCAAGTGATGTCGAAGCGATAACCACTCTGAAAGGTGAAAGATGAAACTATCTGACAACAAAGCCACCCTGTCGTTCAGCAACGGCAGCCCCAGTGTGGAGTTGCCCGTCTACCAGGGCAATATTGGCCCGGACGTGGTCGATATTCGCAAGCTCTATGCCCAAACCGGCATGTTCACCTACGACCCAGGCTTCCTGTCGACGGCGGCCACGCAGTCCGCCATTACCTACATCGACGGCGACAAGGGCGAACTGCTGTACCGCGGCTACCCCATCGAGCAACTGGCCACCCAAAGTGACTACCTCGACGTCTGCCACCTGTTGCTCAAGGGTGAACTACCCAATGCAGCAGAAAGCACCGAGTTTCACAAGCTGGTGACGACCCACACCATGGTCAACGAGCAAATGCAGTTTTTCCTGCGGGGCTTCCGCCGCGATGCCCATCCCATGGCCATCTTGACGGGTTTGGTGGGTGGCATGTCGGCCTTCTACCATGACAGCACGGACATCAACAATCCGGAACACCGCGAAATCGCGGCCATCCGCCTGATTGCCAAGATGCCTACGCTGGTGGCGATGGCTTACAAGTACAAAGTGGGCCAGCCCTACATGTACCCACAGAACAACCTGTCCTACGCCGGCAACTTCATGCGCATGATGTTCGGCACGCCCTGCGAAGACTATGTGGTCAACCCGGTGCTGGAAAAAGCGCTGGACCGCATCTTCATCCTGCACGCGGATCACGAGCAAAACGCGTCCACCTCGACGGTGCGCTTGTGCGCTTCGTCGGGTACCAACCCGTTCGCGGCCATCGCGGCCGGTGTGGCGTGCCTCTGGGGCCCTGCCCACGGCGGCGCCAATGAGGCTTGCCTGAACATGCTGGAAGACATCCAGAAAATGGGCGGCGTCAGCAAGGTCGGCGAGTTCATGGAAAAGGTCAAAGACAAGAACTCTGGCGTCAAGCTGATGGGCTTTGGCCACCGCGTGTACAAAAACTACGATCCTCGCGCCAAGCTCATGCAAGAAACTTGCAACGAAGTGCTGGCCGCACTGGGCCTGGAGAATGATCCGCTGTTCAAACTGGCCAAGGCACTGGAAAAAATCGCTCTGGAAGACGACTACTTCGTCCAGCGCAAGCTCTACCCCAACGTGGACTTCTACTCCGGCATCGTGCAGCGCGCCATCGGCATTCCAGTGAACCTGTTCACTGGCGTGTTCGCTTTGGCCCGCACCGTGGGCTGGATTGCCCAATTGAACGAAATGATTGGTGACCCCGAGTACAAAATCGGCCGCCCGCGTCAGCTGTTCACCGGCTCGGTGCGCCGCGACGTGAAACCCATCGGCCAACGTTGATGGGTGCAGCCGCGAGGCTGCAAAAACCTAGAAATACCCGCCGGCTGCAAAGTTGGCGGGTATTTTTTATGCCAAATAGGCCTCCAGCCCTTATGGAATATGCGCGAGCAGCTATTATTTTAATAGTATTCGCAACCCACTTGGCATTCAACTTCGCCGATGCCACCCATCTTCCATCACGATGACAGACAAGTAAAACCAGTGGGAAAATGCAGAATTACATCGCCATCCACGATGCCAAGCACCCATGCCCGCCCCTGACCGCAATCTCTCTCGCCGCCTGGACCTGACCTCGCTTCAGTTGTTCGTGGCCGTCTGCGAGTTGGGCAGCATCGGCAAAGCCGCCGAGCGGGAGTTCATCGCGCCCTCGGCGCTGAGCAAACGCCTGAGCGATCTGGAAGTCACCTTGGGCAGCGCCTTGCTGCACCGCCATTCACGCGGCGTCGACCTCACCCCCGCCGGCCAAAGCCTGCTACACCACGCGCGCAGCGTGCTGTTTAGCTTGGAGCGCATGCAGAGTGAGCTGGGCGAATACGCTGACGGACAGCGCGGCCAGGTGCGCATTCACGCCAGCATTTCCGCCACCGTGCAGTTTTTGCCCGAAGACTTGGGCGCTTTTGTGCGTACTCATCAAGGCATCAAGATTGACCTTGAAGAACACCTCAGCACCGAGGTGCTGCGCGCGGTGCAAGAGGGCGTGGCCGACTTTGGCATTTGCAATACCGCTGACGGCGTGGGAGAGTTGCAAACCCTGCCCTACAGGCAAGACCAATTGGTGCTGATCGTTCCGAACGGACACGCTCTAGCAGCCCAAACCACCGTGGCGTTTGAAGAGACGTTGGCGTTTGACCATGTGGGCCTGCACTCCAACAGCTCCATCTACGTCACCATGCGCCAAGCCGCTGCCGCGCTGGGGCAAACCATCAAGCTGCGCATCCAGGTGACCGGGCTGGACGCCATGGGTCGCATGATCCACAACGGACTGGGCATTGGCGTGATGCCGCTTCGCGCTTTCACGCTGATGCACAGCGCAGGCGAGCTCACTCCGGTAGCACTCACCGACGCCTGGGCTACGCGCCACATCGAACTGGTGGCCCGCGACTTTTCCACCCTGCCGCGCACCGCGCGCTTGCTGGTAGACCACCTCACCGCCATGACCCCGCACGGGGCCAAGGCCTAAAATCGACCATCTGAAGGAAGACCCATGACCACTGCCCGCACGCTGTACGACAAACTCTGGGACGACCACGTCGTCCACACCGAAGACGACGGCACCTCCATCCTCTACATCGACCGCCATCTGGTCCATGAAGTGACCAGCCCCCAGGCCTTTGAAGGCCTGCGTGAAGCGGGCCGCAAGGTCTGGCGCGTGAGCTCCATCGTCGCCACTGCCGACCACAACACACCAACCACGGGCTGGGAACGCGGCTACGACGGCATCACAGACCCCACCAGCAAAGAGCAGGTCGTCACGCTGGATGCCAACATCAAAGAGTTCGGTGCGGCGGCCTTCTTCCCCTTCCTGTCCAAGCGCCAAGGCATCGTCCACGTGATCGGACCTGAGAACGGCGCGACCTTGCCCGGCATGACGGTGGTCTGCGGCGACTCGCACACATCCACCCACGGTGCGTTTGGCGCGCTGGCGCATGGCATTGGCACCAGCGAGGTCGAACACGTCATGGCCACGCAAACGCTCTTGGCCAAGAAGGCCAAGAACATGCTGGTGCGAGTGGACGGCAAAGCCGCCCCCGGCATCACCGCCAAAGACATCGTACTGGCCATCATTGGAAAAATCGGCACCGCAGGCGGCACCGGCTACACCATTGAATTCGGCGGCCCCGCCATCCGCGCGCTCTCTATGGAAGGACGCATGACGGTCTGCAACATGGCCATTGAGGCCGGTGCGCGCGCTGGGCTGGTGGCCGTGGACGAGAAGACGATTGACTACGTGAAGGGTCGACCCTTGGCCCCCGGCGCCAACGCAGCCACACCCGAAGCGGCAGCCGTGGAATGGAACCAGGCCGCTGAATTCTGGAAGACGCTGCACTCCGACGCGGGCGCCACGTTCGACACCGTGGTCGAGCTGGACGCCAGCCAGATCGTGCCGCAAGTCACCTGGGGTACCTCGCCCGAAATGGTGTTGGGCATCGACGCCCGCGTGCCCGATCCCGACAAAGAAAAAGACGCCAACAAGCGCGGTGCGATTGAGCGCGCCCTGACCTATATGGGCCTGGAACCCGGCAAGGCGCTGAACGATTTGTTTGTCGACAAGGTGTTCATCGGCTCCTGCACCAACAGCCGCATTGAAGACATGCGCGAAGCCGCTGCCGTGGTGAAGAAGCTGGGCCAAAAAGTGGCCAAGAACATCAAGCTGGCGATGGTGGTGCCGGGCTCCGGCTTGGTAAAAGACCAGGCCGAGCGCGAAGGCTTGCACGAGATTTTCAAGGCTGCGGGCTTTGAGTGGCGCGAACCCGGCTGCTCCATGTGCTTGGCCATGAACGCCGACCGGCTCGAGCCCGGCGAACGCTGCGCCTCCACCAGCAACCGCAACTTTGAAGGCCGCCAAGGCGCCGGTGGTCGCACCCACTTGGTCAGCCCCGCCATGGCCGCGGCGGCGGCCATCCACGGTCACTTTGTCGACATCCGTAAGTTCAGCTAACCCACGCCCTGAAGGAGTTCCTCTATGAAAACCATCATTACCCTGATTGCGACTTCTGCCCTGTTGCTCCTTTCCGGCTGCAACACTTGGTCCGGCGTCAAGCAAGACGCTAAGGAGGTCGGTACGTCCGCTGGCAAAGGTATCGAGAAAGCTGGCGAAAAAATCCGAGACATCTCCAAATAAGGCGCACCTCACCATGCAGAAATTCACCATCCACAAGGGCTTGGTTGCCCCCATGGACCGCGAAAACGTCGACACCGACGCCATCATCCCCAAACAGTTTCTCAAGTCCATCCGCAAAACAGGTTTTGGTCAAAATCTGTTCGACGAATGGCGCTACCTGGACGCGGGCTATCCCGGCCAGGACCCCGCCAGCCGCAAACCCAACCCGGACTTTGTGCTGAACCAGTCGCGTTACGCAGGCGCCAGCATCCTGCTGGCACGCAAGAACTTTGGCTGCGGTTCCAGCCGCGAACATGCGCCCTGGGCGCTGGACCAGTACGGCTTTCGCGCCATCATCGCGCCCAGCTACGCCGACATCTTCTTCAACAACAGCTTCAAGAACGGCTTGCTGCCCATCGTGCTCACTGAGGCACAGGTGGATCAGTTGTTCAACGAGGCTTTGGCCTTCCCCGGCTACCAGCTGACGGTGGATCTGGAGCGCCAGGTCATCGTCAAACCCCAGGGCGAAGAGATTGCCTTTGACGTGCAGGCCTTCCGCAAATTCTGCCTGCTCAACGGCTTCGACGACATCGGCCTGACCCTGCGCCACGCCGACAAGATCAAGGCCTTCGAGGCCCAGCGTTTGGCACAAAAACCGTGGCTAGCCCGCACCATGGCTGCGTAAGCAGCTATTAATTTTGAAGCATTGCGGTCAGACCAATCGCGTAGCGACGTGCTCTGACCCCAACCAATAAAGACAAGAAAGTTAGAAAATGAAAATTGCAGTATTGCCGGGTGACGGCATTGGTACCGAAATCGTGGCCGAGGCCGTCAAGGTCTTGAAGGCGCTGGATCTGCCACTGGAAATGGAAACCGCCCTGGTCGGTGGCGTGGCCTACGACGCGCACGGCCACCCTCTGCCCGAAGCCACGCTGAAGCTCGCCAAGGAGGCCGACGCCGTGCTCTTCGGCGCGGTGGGCGACTGGAAATACGACAAGCTGGAACGCCCGTTGCGCCCCGAGCAGGCCATCCTGGGCCTGCGCAAAAACCTGGGCCTGTTCGCCAACTTCCGCCCCGCCATCTGCTACGAGCAGCTGGTGGACGCGTCCAGCCTCAAACCCGAGCTGATTGCGGGCCTGGACATCCTGATCATCCGCGAACTGACCGGTGACATTTATTTCGGCCAACCGCGCGGCCGCCGCATTGCGACTGACGGACACTTCCCCGGTGCTGAAGAAGCGTTTGACACCATGCGCTACAGCCGCCCCGAGATCGAGCGCATTGCCCACGTGGCGTTCCAGGCAGCCCGCAAGCGCAACAAGCGCGTGACCAGCGTGGACAAGGCCAACGTGCTGGAAACCTCGCAACTCTGGAAAGACGTGATGGTGGAAGTGGGCCAGCAGTACCCCGACGTGGAACTCGACCACATGCTGGTCGACAACGCCGCCATGCAACTGGTCAAGGCGCCCAAGAAGTTTGACGTGTTGGTCACCGGCAACATGTTTGGCGACATCCTCTCGGACGAAGCCTCCATGCTCACCGGCTCCATCGGCATGCTGCCCTCGGCCAGCCTGAACAGCAGCAACCAAGGCCTGTACGAACCCAGCCACGGCAGCGCACCCGACATTGCCGGCAAAGGCATTGCCAACCCGCTGGCCACCATCTTGAGCGCAGCCATGATGCTGCGCTTCAGCCTGAACCAGGAAGCCGCGGCACAGCGCATCGAAGGCGCTGTCAAGAAGGTGCTGGAACAAGGCCTGCGCACGGCCGACATCTACAGCGAAGGCACTACCCGCGTCAGCACCAAAGAGATGGGCGATGCGGTGGTGAAGGCACTGGGATAAGCATGACGAATAAGGCCCCAACTCGGTTTCAACCGGGTCATGGCCTTATTTTTTCAAAACCATTTCAGTCCGCGCGGGGCAAAAAATTCTAATTTTGGCGGTACAATCTACCCATGTTTGCCGCACACCCCGTTTCTTTGCAACTTGCTTCAACCCTTCAGGCTGGCAAGACCGCGTGCGCAGACATCTCCAAAACCACGACGATTAAAGGCTAATCCAGCCCGGTTCGTCGCGCGCCCTCCCGGCCAGACGAGCCGGGCAAACAGTCCATAGACACTCGTGTAAGAGCATTGTTTGTTTAACTATTTGAAAAGGCGTTGATATGAGCAAGTTGGTAGGTTTGGTCGGCTGGCGCGGCATGGTCGGCTCGGTGTTGATGGACCGCATGGAACAGGAAAAGGACTTCGACCTGATCGAACCCCTGTTCTTCTCCACCTCCAACTCGGGCGGCAAAGCCCCCGCCTGGGCCAAGAACGAAACCACGCTGCAAGACGCCTTCAACATTGACGCCCTGAAACGCTGCGAGATCATCATCACCGCCCAAGGTGGCGACTACACCAGCGAAGTCTTCCCCAAGCTGCGTGCCGCTGGCTGGAACGGCCACTGGATTGACGCCGCCTCCACGCTGCGCATGGAAAAAGACGCAGTCATTATCCTGGACCCGGTCAACATGCCTGTTATCCAGGATGCGCTGGCCAAGGGCGGCAAGAACTGGGTGGGCGGCAACTGCACCGTGAGCTGCATGCTGATGGGTGTGGGCGCGCTCTACAAGGCCGGTCTCGTCGAATGGATGAGCACCCAGACCTACCAGGCTGCCAGCGGCGGCGGCGCCCAGCACATGCGCGAACTGCTGACCCAGTACGGCACGCTGAACGCCGAAGTCAAAGCCTTGTTGGACGACCCCAAGAGCGCCATTCTGGAAATCGACCGCAAGGTCATCGCCAAGCAACGCGCCCTCACTGGCGCAGAAACCGCCAACTTTGGCGTGCCGCTGGGTGGCAGCCTGATCCCGTGGATCGACAAGGATCTGGGCAACGGCATGTCCAAGGAAGAGTGGAAAGGCATGGCCGAGACCAACAAGATCATGGGACTGGGCGAAGACTTTGGCTCCAGCGCCATCCCGGTGGACGGCTTCTGCGTGCGCGTGGGCGCCATGCGCTGCCACAGCCAGGCCCTGACCTTCAAACTCAAGAAGGATGTGCCCGTGGCCGACATCGAAGCCATGATCGCGGCGGACAACCAGTGGGTCAAAGTGGTACCCAACACCAAGGAAGCCACCATCCAAGATCTGACTCCCGTGGCAGTGACCGGTACCATGACGATTCCCGTGGGCCGTATCCGCAAGCTAGCGATGGGACCCGAGTATGTCGGCGCGTTCACGATTGGCGACCAGCTCTTGTGGGGTGCTGCGGAGCCCCTGCGACGCATGTTGCGCATCTTGCTGGGCGCGTAACAGCTGCTTACAGGTCGTTGCCGCAAGGCAACAATCTGTAGCATGCAAAACAGCAATCGTTGGGCGGTTTTAAAGTTAAAACGTTTCTTAGCTTGTCAGGCTAAGACATTGATGTTATGTTACTTTTTACGTTTTGACAGTCGGGCTAATGCGCCTGAAAACTGAGAATTAAATCGCCGCCCAACAGGGCTCCGGAGGCTAATAAATTGATTGCTAAGTCACATCGTTGGCAAAAGACCGCAGCTGCGGCAGCTGCCCTTGCGTTCCTCGGCCTGTCCGGGACCGCAGCGCACGCGCTGTCGTTGGGCCGACTGACAGTCCAGTCCGCACTGGGCGAGCCTCTGCGCGCCGAAATCGACATCCCAGACATTACTGCCGACGAGGCCGCCTCGCTCAAGGCTGGTGCGGCCTTACCCGACGCCTTTGTGGCAGCGGGCATGGACTACAACCCCGCCATGTCGGGCTTGCAAGCCACGCTGCAGCGGCGCGCAGACGGCCGTGCCTATCTGCGCTTGAGCAGCAGCCGCACCATCAACGAGCCCTTTATTGACCTGATTTTGGAAGCCAGTTGGTCACAAGGGCGCATCGTGCGCGACTACACGCTGTTGTTTGACCCACCCTCACTGCGCAAAGCGCCTGCTGCGCCCACGCTGGCGCAATCCAACCCAGCACCCGTCGTCACCAACCTGCCAGCCAAAGCAGCACCGGCGGCGTCGGAAGCCCCCAAGACGCTGGCGGCAGCGGCGGCCAAGCCAGCCACCAGCCGTCCCGCCGCCAGTTCGACTGCGAGCGCGCCCAAAGGCACAACATCTACCGACCAAGTGACGGTGCAACGCGGTGACACTGCGGGCAAAATTGCCAACAATATCCGTCCCGCTGGTGTATCGCTAGACCAGATGCTAGTCGCCCTGATGCGCGCCAACCCTGATGCGTTTATCAACGACAACCTCAACCGCATCAAGGCGGGCGCTGTGCTCAACGTGCCCAGCAGCGAAGTGGCCCAGAGTGTGTCGCCGGCTGAGGCGTCCAAGCTGGTGGTCGCGCAAAGCAAAGACTTCAATGACTTCCGGCGCAATCTGGCCGCCAACGCACCGGCCGCCGCAGTCGCATCGGCGGATCGCAAAGCCAGTGGCAATATTGAGGCCAAAGTAGAAGACAAAAGGCCAACGAGCCCCACCCCCGACAAGCTCACGCTGTCCAAAGGCTCCGTGCAGTCGAAAACCGACGATGCCAAGCTCGCCAAAGAACGCGAAGCCCAAGACGCTGCCGCGCGTGCTGCAGAAATCGCCAAGAACATCAGCGATCTGGACAAACTGGGCGCCGCTGCAGCACCAGCAGCCAAGCCAGCCCTAGCTACGCCAGCCGTAACAGTCCCGGTTGCCGCCGTACCCGCCCCTGCTGCATCAGCACCGGTTGCAGCGCCCGCTGAAGCAGCCTCTGCACCCGCAGCAGCCCCGGTGGCAGCGGCACCTGCGCCTGCTAAACCGAAGGTCGCAGCACCCGCCCCTGTGCCCACGCCCGAGCCGGAATTGCTTGACGAGTTGATGGCAGACCCCTTGGTCCCCGCGGCGGCGGCCGGACTGATCGCCCTGTTGGCCGGCTTTGGCATTTATCGCATGCGCCAACGCAAGAAGAACGCGGCGCAAGTCGACAGCGCCTTCCTGGAAAGCCGCCTACAGCCTGACTCTTTCTTCGGCGCCAGTGGCGGGCAACGCGTCGACACCAACCAGAACGGCCCCTCCAGCGCGTCGTCCATGGTGTATTCCGCTAGCCAGTTGGATGCCGCCGATGACGTAGATCCAGTGGCCGAAGCTGACGTTTACTTGGCGTATGGGCGTGACCTGCAAGCCGAAGAAATTCTGAAAGAAGCCGTGCGCAGCAACCCTGGGCGGTTGGCGATTCACACCAAGCTGCTGGAAATTTTCAGCAAGCGTCGTGATGCACGCAGTTTCGAAACCACCGCTACCCAAGCCTACAAGTTAACGGGCCCAACCAGCCCAGACTGGGCTCGCATTTGCGAAATGGGCTTGGCGATTGACCCGGCCAACCCGCTGTACCAGCCTGGCGGTGCCCCAGCATCTGCCGCTGCGCCCAGCGCGCCGGCCGATTCAGGCTTTGGTGGCAGCACGGTGCCAGTCTCTTCTCACGCCGCTTTGGGCGTGCCGGCAGCCTCGGGTGTCGACCTCGACTTGGACCTGGACTTCTCCCTTGACGAAACCCCTGTAGCCAGCGCCATCAGTGATGTGACCGGTAGTACCGTTCCAGTCCCCGAGCAGACGGTGAAAATGACTGCCCTACCGGACGACAACTCCTTGGACATGGACTTTGACATGCCCGAGCCGACCCAAGCCATTCAGGCCCAGCCTGCGGCCCCTGAGATGCCCGAACTGTCCATGCCAGAGATATCCCTCTCGCTGGACGATCTGGAACCACCTGTACAGGACGAGCCTGCGCCACTCAAGTTTGAAGCTACTAGTCCCCTGCCAGTCGCCGCTGAAGTGCCAAGCTCAACCGCAGACACCGGGCTCATGGAATTCGACTTGGGCGACTTGTCGCTGGACCTGAACCCACCTGCTAACCAACCGGCTGGTGCACCAGAAGGAATGAGCGAAGACCCACTGGAAACCAAGTTGGCCTTGGCCGAGGAGTTCATCTCCATTGGCGACGAAGACGGTGCCCGCGCGTTAATCGAAGAAGTGGTGGCGGAAGCTACCGGCGACATGCGCGCGAAAGCACAGAAGGCCTTGGCCCAACTCAGCTAAGGTATGGCGCCTGGGTGACGCCGGCGGGAAAAGGTATTCGTGCGAATCGCGCTTGGCGTTAGCTACAACGGTGGGGCCTACCAAGGCTGGCAAAGCCAAGTCTCTGGCCTCACCATCCAAGACAAACTAGAAACCGCGCTGGGCAAGTTCACCGCCCAGCGCGTTTCTACGTTGTGCGCTGGCCGCACCGACTCCGGTGTTCATGGCCTGATGCAGGTGGTGCACTTTGACACCGAATTGGACCGCGATACCCACTCTTGGGTGCGAGGCACCAACGCAAACCTACCGCGCGACATTGCTGTCCAGTGGGCCGTCAAGACGACAGTCGAATTCCACTGCCGCGCCTGCGCCACCTCGCGCCGTTACGCCTATGTGCTGCTGGAATCCCCCATCCGGCCCAGCGTGGACTATGGCCGCGTGGGCTGGACCTTTGGTAGCCTGGATTTTGATGCCATGCGCCAAGCGGCCGACATCCTGCTCGGCGAGCACGACTTCACATCGTTCCGCGCGTCGCAATGCCAAGCGCTGAGCCCGGTTAAAAATTTGATGGAAATTTCGTTGCACAGACGTGGCGCCTACTGGCGCATCGAATTTGAAGCGAATGCCTTTTTGCACCACATGATTCGCAACATCATGGGTTGCTTGCTCCAGGTCGGTCAAGGCAGGCAACCCGTCGAGTGGATGGCCGAAGTGCTGGCTGCGCGAGACCGTAAAGTGGCTGCGCCTACGTTCTCACCCGATGGTCTGTACTTTTTGGGTCCGCGCTACGATGCCAAATGGGGCATACCGAACCGCACGGCTGCGTATGATGCGTTGCCATGAGCATGCATGAAAACACCCCTATTCGCACCCGAATCAAAATCTGCGGCCTGACCCAAGAAGCCGACGTCGACGCTGTGGTGGCGGCTGGCGCCGATGCCGTCGGATTTGTGCTCTACCCCAAGAGCCCGCGCTATGTGACGCCACAACGGGCTGCTGAACTTGCCAAGCGCTTGCCGCCTTTCATCACGCCCGTGCTGCTATTTGTCAACGCAACTGCTACGAAAATAGGAGCTGCTTGCGGAATGATTCCGGGGGCTACACTCCAATTTCATGGTGATGAACATCCGCAGGACTGTCTGGATGCGACCGCCCATGGTGCCCGCGCCTACCTGCGCGCTGCGCGCATTCCGCTGGGGGATGACGCAACCCCGTTCGACCTCGTACAATTTGCGCAGGACTTTTCAAAGGCCCAAGCCATTTTGTTAGACGCCCATGTGGTCTCGTGCTCATCATGAGTGTGAACCCCGGCTTTGGTGGCCAAAGCTTCATTCCCAGCAGCTTGAAGAAGATTGAACAAGCCCGCCGCATCATTGACGCCAGTGGTCGCGACATTCGCCTCGAGGTGGACGGCGGCATCAAGGTAGCCAACATTGCCCAAGTGGCGGCTGCCGGTGCCGACACCTTTGTCGCTGGCAGCGCTATTTTTGGTCAGGCCGACTATGCGGCGGTGGTGCAAGCCATGCGCAACGAGCTTTCGAAAACCGCTTGAAACAGAACCCCCTGATGCCACTGCCCGCCGGGCTGCAAGCCGCCATCATCGACCTCGATGGCACCATGGTCGACACGCTGGGCGACTTCGAGGTTGCCCTGGGCACCATGCTGCGCGAGCTGCACCTGCCCGCCATTGACCGCGCTTTTATTCAGCACACCGTGGGCAAAGGCAGCGAACACTTAATTCGTTCCACCTTGGCGCATGTTCAGGCCGATGCGCAGCAGTTCGATCAAGCCTTTGGGCTTTACATGCAGCATTACTTCGACATCAATGGCCGCCACGCCAGCGTCTACCCTGGGGTGCACGAGGGCCTACAGGCCATGCAAGAACGCGGCTTGCGTTTGGCCTGCGTCACCAACAAACCAACCGCCTTGGCCGAGCCGCTGCTGCAAGCCAAGGGGCTGTGGGGTTACTTTGAGGTTGTGTTCGGCGGTGACGCTTTCCCCCATAAAAAACCTCACCCCGAACCACTGCTCAAAACCTGCGACGCGCTGAGATCAGCACCCGCGCAAACCTTGATGGTGGGCGACAGCAGCAACGACGCCCAAGCCGCCCGCGCCGCAGGCTGCCCTGTGGTGCTGATGAGTTATGGCTACAACCATGGCCAGGCCCGTGTTGGGATTGGATGTGGACGGTGTTTGCGACAGGCTGGACGCGATCCAATGGGCCGATCGATGAACCTGTACTTGAGCCGGCTGTTTGCGCTGCGCTGGAACGAGGTTTAATGCCGCTCGCCGTCAACCAGCGTCGGTCATTCTTGCCATGTCAACACGGGTTCGTGCGCAGCATCTCTAAATACGAACAGGCGCATCCGGCTTTTCATTGATTGCGGCCTGCCCGGCTGTCAGTGGGCAGTGCAAACGCAACAAGGCGTCAACCTCGACCACCGCTTTGAGCAAACCCGACTCCGGAATTGACCGCCTTGAAAATCTGCACTCAGCGTGGTCAACAGCGCTTGCCACGCGGCGGTTGATACCCTTGTTGCGCGAGCCCGCGTCGGCCAAGACCTCCACACGCTTTCGGCCAGCAGCAAATAAATGAGCACGCCGTTGTTGCCAGCGGTGTCCCACACGCGGAGTTTCCCAAACTGGGTGACAGCGCGTTGCCGTGCCGTGGCATTGCGCCACAAATAACTCAGTGGCAGGCTGGCTTCAACGCAGACGCAGACCTCGCCGGCGTGGTGTTGTTCGCTGAGCCGCACCCGCTCTTCAATGCGTTTCATGGCCGAAGTGCCCAGCGCGTGCAGCGTCGGTCTCGTCGAACAAGCGGTGTTTGAAAAATCGAAGCCACTTGTTCATCACCAACTTCGAGGCACCGCCGCCACCAAAGCCTGCCGCCGCCGCCCGAACTGAAACCCCCGCTCTTACCTCACCGCCTGAACCCCCAGCTCCCGTGCCACCCGTCCAAATGACGGGGCCACTTGACGGCCCAAACCGCGACGCACCGCACCCAAACCCAACACCCCCACGATCACAACCGCCACCACCCCAATTGCGCCCGCAGACAGGCTCGCGGTGGCCAACCAGCCTAAACCGCCAGCACCCGGGCGCCCGTTGCCAGCGCACCGAGCTTGCGGCCGGGAGCATGGCCGTGAGAACCGCGCCGGCAACGGCACGCCCACAAACAAAAACATCAACAAACTCTCCAGGTCGCCACCCTGCCGAATTGGGCGCGCCTTGGCGCTGGTTTGTAGGAGCGGGCAGGCTCTCCCCTCGTATGCGCGTGGCCATGCATCGACCGCGGCATTCAATCCACCAGCAAAGTCACCCGCCTTAAAAGCCGGGGTGATTTGCTCGTTGATGATGCGTTTGGCCATCAGGTCGGGAATGACACCCTCCAGCGTTTTGGCCACCTCAATGCGCACTTTGCGGTCGTTTTTTGCAACCACGATCAAGAGACCATCGCCAACCTCGCGCCGCCCAATCTTCCATACGTCTGCTACTCGCTGAGCGTAGGACGCGATGTCCTCAGGCTGCGTGCTTGCAACCAACAACACCACCAGCTGGCTGCCCTGGAACTGTTCAATGGCGGCCAACTTGCCGCTCAAGGCGCTGCTTTGCGCGGCGGTGAGCGTGCCCGTTTGATCCACGACGCGCCCAGACAAAGGCGGCACGGGCAGCACATCTTGCGCCCACGCTGGGGCGGTCAGGATGAGCCAACACAGTGCCGCAGCCGCCAGCCGCAAAGCGGCGGCACTGGTGCGCTGGCGCAAAACCGCAGCGCACTCTTCACGATAAGCTCATTGTTTGGCGGGCTTGTCAAAACTCACCGCCGGTGGGGCCGAAATTTGCGCTTCGTTTTGCACCGTGAAGCTGGGCTTGACCTGGTAGCCCATGGCCATGGCGGTGAAGTTGCTGGGCAGGCTGCGCACCAGCACGTTGTAGTCGGCCACGGTTTTGATGTAGCGGTTGCGTGCCACGGTGATGCGGTTTTCGGTGCCTTCCACTAACACCCGCAGGTCTTGAAAACCTTGGCTGGCTTTGAGGTTGGGGTATTGCTCACTCACCACCAACAAACGGCTCAAAGCGCCACCGAGTTCGCCTTGCGCTTTTTGAAATTTCTCAAACGCCTTCCAGGGTTGTTCACCAACTCGGGCGTGGCCTGAATGCTGGTGGCCTTGGCGCGGGCTTCAACCACTTTGGTGAGTGTTTCTTGCTCAAAGCTGGCTCTACACCTCTTGACTGTGGCCACGACATTGGGAATCAAATCAGCACGGCGCTGGTGCTGGTTGAGCACCTCGGACCAACCGGCCTTGACGTCTTCGTCAAGTTTTTGAAATTCGTTGTAGCCACACAGCCACTGAGCGACAGGCTCAAAAACAGCCGTCAGCGGGAAATGAAAAAAATTGCCGCAACATGTTCAACGTCCTCCGGGGAAATCACCCCCGGGCGGGACTGTTAGTTGATGCTGGGTGGCAGATCGTTCCGGCTCGCTCACCGCACTGGCGCATGGGCGCGCGCCTAGCGAAGCACATGAGCTTGCTCATAAGCCCGGAAAAACGGTGTTCGTAGAAATACCTCGCCGACTGATTGTGCCTCAAGCGCAGTCACGGTGGCACAGGCAAAGCGCAGTCGATCGCCGGACCTTGGCGACTTCAAGCCCTGCGGATAACCGGGCTCAATATTGCTGCAGCGGTTGGTCGCCGCCATGACGCTGCAAACCGTGGTCTGCGCCATCGAACACAGCCAAACAAAGTGGCCGCCCTTGCGCTTGAGCGCGGGCCTGAAACCGCCTCAAACCTTCCAGAGGAACGGCAGTGTCCTCCGTGCCGAATCCGAACCAAAGCGTCTGGGGCGCAGCCAGCAAGGACTGGCTGTACCGCCATTGCAGCAGTGTGCGCGCCAGTACCCCAGGCTGCGCTCCCGGCCCAAACGGCATCGTCGGCCCTTGATGAATAAAGCCGCTTGCCGTGTCAACTCGGCGACAAATTTGGGTGCGCCTTGCCGAAGCGCTTGAATCTGAAGGGACTCCAGGGGGTCCAGGCCAGTGCTGCCCACCACGGCCAACACGTCCACCTCTGATGCGTTGGCGGCCACAACAGGCAGCACTTCGGCTCCTTCGGAAATGCCCACCAAAGCAACCGCTTGGCTCGTATGAGGCGGGTACTGGCGCAGATGCCAAGCGACAAACGCCTTGGCCTCCTGCGCCCATCGATCCAGTCGGTCGTGCTGCACGAAAGCGCTGCTGCACTGTTCATTGGAGCCCATCCATCGGTTGGCATCGACATGGCGCTTGTGCAACACCACCACATTCCCCTGCCAGTGGCCAGGCCACGAAAATAGGCGCGAGCAATCGGCGCCAGCCCGTTGCAGCCTGATCCGGGGATGACATAAACGCGGTGCCTCGGCGGCTCGCTCAGGCCCCAGTCGCCCGGGCCCAGTGGCAAGGTAGTGCAACACGCCGCCATCGGGCAGCACAAAACGAGCGGGCCTGGGTGAAATAGAAACCGCCCCGGCCTGTGGTGGTAACGGGGCGGCGTGGGTTTGCAGCGGGATTTGCGCAGGCCACCAAAGTGGCCAGGCCGGTCAGCGCAGCAAGACGCAGAGCGCCAAACACCTCACTGATGAACACCATGGTGGGTTGCTCGGCGGGTTTGACCATTGCCGCAGCAGGCACCGCAGTGGCGGTATTGCCAGCACCCGCAGCAGAGCCGATGGGTGGGCTGCCTTTGGGGCCGAGTTGATCAACCAACTGCGAATAAACGCTGTCGGCCAAACTCAGTGAGGTGGCGCGAATGACCTTGCCACGGTTGGGCACCACCATTATCGCCACGGTTGCTCAAAATTTTCACCTCTTGCCCATTGCCTTGGGCGCTGAAGGCTGCGCTGATCTCCAAGGTTTTGGTGTTGATGACGCTGAAGTCACTCACCAAGTCCAGGCTGAACAAATACGACGCGCTGGTGCTGCCCTGCAGTGGCGCGAGTTCGTTGTGAAACTCAATGCTGGACACGGTGCCAAAGAGAACATAGTCGGCGCCAGAGAACTCGCCTTTTTTGATGCGGGTTACGATGTCGTGCACGCTGGGCTGGCGCACTGGCTTGGCAGGCGCTTTGCCGGTTTGCATTTGGTGCAGCACTTGTTCGGCCTTGGTGGGCTTTGGTGCGCCGCCGTCAAAGGCACGGGCTTGAATCAGTTTCACGCCGCCGCCTTTGAGCAAGGAGCCCTTGATGTCTGCGGTGAAATTGCGCAGCTCACCTTGCTCAATGTAGGAATAGCTGCCTGCGGCATAGGTCAACTCGCCCGAGTGACTGGCGCTCAGGGAATGGCGGTTGGCGTGCACATTGGACTGCGTACGCACCTGAGCCACTTCAAAGTACTCACGCACACGCTCCGAGTAGGCGAGGTCGGTCACCGCCACACTCGGAATACGCTGCGCAAGGACCGAAGTACTAACTGCCAAAGTAGACAGCAGCAGGCCGATGAGAGGAAGGGTTTTGTTCATGTTGGACTCCCGTTGATGGCAAGGTGGATCAGCGTTTGCTGGTCTTGCGAATTTCTTTTTCGTCCTGCCACTCAATGGTGCCCTCTTCCACGTCGTACATCTTGAGCGTGAATTTGTAGAACACGTCTTTGGTGGTGTTGTTTTGTTTGACGATGGAGGTGAGTTCGCCTTCAATGCTGTACTTGGCACCCTTCATGTTGCCGACCTTGGCCGTGGTGCCTTGTTTGTAGAGGCCACTTTGGTTTTGGCGCTGCAACTCGTCCACACCGGCTTGCATCTCAGAAATGCTGCGGGTGAAACGCACCTTGCCACTTTTGACCAGGGAGGTTTGAATCGAGTTCATGACGTTGGTGGTGTCGATGTATTCGCTGGTTTTGTTGCGAACAGTGGAGATAGTCACGGTGGGACGGCCCGTGAAAATCGGCGTCTCCAAGAGCGAGCCCGTCATTTTTTCAGCGATCAGCTGCAAGTCGGTGGAACCAAACTCGTTGGTGACCAGCTCAACGGCTTTGGTTGTCGCCGTAATTCACTTGGCGGTCAAAACGCACCACGGGTGAGGACACTTTGGTTTCGCAGGCCGCGAGCAGCAAAGTAGCTGCCAAAACACCCAGCAGGGTGCGTGTTTTTGGGTTGAGATTCATCAATATTCCCTTGTTTGTTAACTGTGTTGGCTGGTGTCTGTGCTGAGCACTGGGTCAGCGATCTTCGACGTTCATTTCCAGGCGGAAATCAGCCACGTTCATGCCCGGTGCGGTACCGCGCAGGAACTGAGACTGCTGCCCGTACATCACCAGCGGCTTCCATACTTCGCCGTCACCGACTTGCATGCCTGAGGCATCCAGCCAGCGGTAACGCCAAAACACTCGACGGTCGGCTTTTTCGGTGTTGAGCAGCTCGGTTTGCACCACCAGAATATCGCTGCGTTTTCAGCCCGCATGTCGATGATCTTCACCCCATACGCTTCGCCGCGCAACATGAGCTTGCTGGCGGCACTGCCCGCCTCAGGGGGCACCTGTGCAACGGACTGGCGCTGGCCCAGGTGGCAGGCCGCTGCCAAAACAAGGGTTAATAAAGTTTTTGTGGAATGCATAAAAATCCTCCTGAGTTTGACTGTTTTTCGGTAGACAGATGACAACGAATGAGGCGGCTTAGGCGTTGACCGCAACGCTCACTGGCGGCGGTAGTTCTTTAACCCGGCCGCACCCGCCGGCCGGTTTGACGTTCGATTTTGCGGCGGGAGCGGTTGCGGCGGGTGTGATTGCCGCGCTGCCAGTCCCCGTTGAGGCTGGCTTGACGGCACGCACGGGGCGAGTGGCGGGCGCGGTAGATGTCGTTGCCTTACTGCGGTTCGTGGTGGATATTACCTTTGTCGAATCCACAGGCACGAAAGGTGCCGGTTCCGCGACGGCAGCCGTCGCAGCGAGTTTCCCGAAAGCTGGCCACATTACCCACCACCGAATTGTTGGTGTACACACGAACAGGCACGAGCGCGTACTGGCCGTCGATCACCACCGGCTCAGGCAGCTCACGCCCATCAATGCTGATTCTGTGCGTGCCTGGTGGCAAATAAGCGCGGGCCACATAAACCCGCTCGGGCAACATGCGCCACATGCGGTCATCGGCTTGTTCGGTGGTGATCGACGCCACGGCGGTAACCAGTCCGCCCAGAGGCCCCAGCCTTTTTTGCGCTTGGTCTTGAACCACACCCTTGGCAATGGCTCGACTGACGGTTCGCGCGATCGTTCCTGGCATCTCGTCGCGCAGAGCACGCCGAGCCATCACGTTGAAATCAACCACCGCTTGGGTTTTGATCTGGTTGTTGCCCACAGCCACATTGGCGATGTAGGGAGAGCTGGATGGCCGGATGAACGGGTAGGCGACAGACACACTCACAAGCCGCCTGCCAGTGGGCACCGGTACCGTGAATTTGACAGACGTGCGGGCTGGCGCAGAACCGGCCTCTAACAAAAACAAGACGTCGGTCATTTTTTGGCGGCGTCGGTGCGTGAAACTCGTGCGCTGATCCAGACCGCGCAATCCCTCTTCGAGGACGGCGGCGTTGGGATTGAGTTCAATGGCTTTGCGGTATCCCGGTGCCGCCAAACCTGGTTCATTCAGAACCTCATATAAAAAGCCGGCCAAGTAGTGGCTGAGTGCATTTTGATAGCCGTTTTTCAGGGCCAAGACGGCCGGATCATCGAGTGTCTCCACGGGGTAACCGTTGAGTTCTTTGCCACCACTGGTTGCGCCGTTCTTTTTTGCTTCGTCTTCAGCAGCGACCAACGCTTTGGCGCGCAGTTCAGCAATGATGGCCTCACGCTCGTGCGTGCGCTTCACGTCGACCCGCGCGTTGTCCCAGTCGCCCACCGCCATGCGGTTCAGGGCCAAGCGCGTTGTGAGCATGACTTTTTCATAGTCCTGGCCTTCGTAGGTTTTCAGCCGCTCACTCACGACGGCTGATGCGTACAGCGCCGAACAGTTTTTCTGGTGAGGTTTTGGCCGTTTCCTCCCACGCTTTGACGCTCTCGTCGGCCACCAAGTAAGCGGCGGTGCTGTCGTCATACCGTTTGCCAAGTCGCAACAATTCGCCGCGCTCCAGGTTGTAAAGCAGCTCCTTCTTGGCCGCGTCACTGAGGCAGACGCCTCCAGCTGCTGCAGCGCCGCCGTCAGGCTACCCGCCTCGGCGGCGGCCTGAGCGCCACCCACTTTGCTCGAGTGGCTTTGCATGTTGGCGCATCCCGTAAGAAGCACCAATATCCCGGTCGCAATCGGCCACAAAACTCGTTTCATAGGAACTCCCTTTCGTTATTCTGTTGCGGGCTGTAATTTAACCCTTGCGTCTTGCGTCGCGCCCATCCGTCATTCGAGGGGTGCGCTCCACAAGGCACCTGCGCAGCTGTAGCTTGATCTCGGTCAGCCCCTAAACTGCGGTTATGAAACCTTCTTTGCTTTGTTTTATCGGCGGCGGCAACATGGCGCAGGCGTTGGTGGGCGGACAAATTCGCGCTGGTCGCGCCGCGAATTCGATTTGTGTGGTCGATCCCGAACGCGCAACAACGCGAGCGGCTACAAAACCGAATGGGGGGTGCAAACACTTGCGCAAGCGGATGCTTCGCTGGCTCAGGCCTCAGCGGTGGTGTGGGCGGTTAAACCGCAGATGTTCGAGTCGGCCGCGACTGCTTTGGGGGCTCAGTTGCAGCATGCCCTTCACATCAGCGTCATGGCGGGCATCCCCTGCCGCGCCATTGAGCAACTCACCGGGAGTCGCCAAGTGGTGCGCACCATGCCCAACACACCGGCGCTGGTGGGGAAGGGCATCACAGGCGTTTTTGCAGGCGAGGAGGTCACTTCCGCACAGCGCCAACAGGTGAGCGATTTGATAGCACCCACCGGTCAACAGCTTTGGGTCGACAAAGAATCGGATTTGGACGCGGTGACGGCCTTGTCCGGCTCCGGCCCCGCCTATGTGTTTTATTTCATTGAAGCCATGGTGCAGGCCGCGTTGGACATGGGTTTGTCCGCAGAACAAGGGCGCTCGCTGGCACTGTCCACGTTTGCTGGGGCAACCGCGCTGGGCCAAGCCTCCACAGATCCGGTTCAAATCCTGCGCGAGCGGGTCACGTCCAAAGGTGGCACCACCCACGCGGCCATCAGCCACATGCAAGAAGCGGGTGTGGCGTCGCTTTTCGTGCAAGCGATGCGTGCCGCACAGCGCCGCGCGGCAGAACTGGGCCAGGAGTTCGGCGGCTCGTCGGCGATCTGAGAACAACATCACAGACCGACTAGGGCCATGCCTGCCCCAATGGTCGTTATGCAAAAGACGCATGGCAAACAGTGACAAACTCGGCCCACTCCCACCTACAGTGCCGGTCAATACACGACGCATCGCATCTTGCGAGCCCCCGTGCCCTCTTTTTGTTGACTTGTTTGGAGCCCCGCATGAGCAATTTGTCCTACGTTCCCTCCCACCCTGACAGCCCGTGGCAAACCTATTTGTCGCAGGTTGATCGTGTTTTGCCTTATCTGGGCCACTTGACTAAATGGGGCGAAACGCTCAAACGCCCGAAACGCGCCTTGATCGTTGACGTGCCTATCGAAATGGACGACGGCACCGTGCGCCACTTCGAGGGCTACCGCGTGCAGCACAACCTGTCGCGCGGCCCTGGCAAAGGCGGTGTGCGTTTTCACCCCGACGTTACCTTGGACGAAGTCATGGCGCTGTCGGCCTGGATGACGGTCAAATGCGCGGGCGTGGGCTTGCCCTATGGTGGAGCCAAAGGCGGCATCCGTGTCGACCCCAAACAGCTGTCACGCAAAGAACTGGAGCGCATGACGCGCCGCTACACCAGCGAGATCGGCATCATCATCGGCCCACAGCGTGACATCCCCGCGCCTGACGTCAACACCAACGGCCAAATCATGGCCTGGATGATGGACACCTACTCCATGAACACCGGCTCCACCGCCACTGGCGTGGTCACCGGCAAGCCCATCCACCTGGGCGGTTCGCTGGGGCGTGTGAAAGCCACCGGCCGCGGTGTCTTCGTGACCGGCCGCGAAGCCGCCAAACGCATTGGCCTGAACCTGCAAGGTGCCAAAGTGGCCGTGCAGGGCCTGGGCAATGTGGGCAGTGCCGCAGTGGAATTGTTTGTGGCCGCTGGTGCCAAACTCGTAGCCGTGCAAGACCACACCGGCACTTTGCACAATCCCAATGGTTTCGATTTCAATGAAGCCATCGCCGTCGTCAAACGCGAAGATGGGCATTGGTGGCTACAAAAACGCCGAGAAGATTGACGGCGAAGCCTTCTGGGACGTGGACTGCGACATCATGATTCCCGCCGCACTGGAAGGTCAAATCACGGCCGCCCGTGCCAACCGCCTCAAGGCTAAGTTGGTGCTCGAAGGTGCCAACGGCCCCACTTCGCCTGAGGCCGACGACATCTTGGCCAGCCGCAACATCCTCGTCGTGCCAGACGTGATTTGCAACGCTGGTGGCGTGACCGTGAGTTACTTCGAGTGGGTGCAAGACTTCAGCAGCTTCTTCTGGACCGAAGACGAGATCAACGTGCGCCTGGACAAGATCATGGTCGACGCGCTGAAGAACATCTGGGACACCGCCGACCGCCACAAGATCACGCTGCGCACCGCGACGTTTGCCGTCGCGTGCGAGCGCATTTTGATTGCGCGCGAGGAGCGCGGTTTGTATCCTTGAAGGACTCGAACGACAGCGGTGAATGTCTTGTTCGCCGCCTTCATCCAACACCGCCACCGCGCCTCGACCGCCGGTGGCTTCTTTTCCCCGTTCTGGTGACTACCTGATTGAAGTGTCCACCAGCACTCCAATAAACACCGCCAGCCCGAGCCAGTGGTTTAGACGGAAGGCCTTGAAGCAACCGTCGCGGCTGCGGTCTTTGATCAAACGGTAGTGCCACAGTGCCAAACCCGCAGCCACCGCCAGGCCCGTAAAAAAAGCAAAACCCAAGGCCAGCAACAATCCCGCCGCTGCCCACACCAACAAATACAGCGCATAAAACAACATCACCGCCACCACGTCAAAACGGCCCAACGTGATGGCCGACGTATGGATGCCGATTTTTAAGTCGTCGTCTTTGTCCACCATGGCGTATTCGGTGTCGTAGGCCAACACCCAGAACAAATTACCGAGCAACAACAGCCACGCCACCAAAGGCACCTGCCCCAAAACCGCCGAGAAAGCCATGGGAATGCCAAAGCTGAACGCCACACCCAACACCGCTTGCGGCATGGACAGAAAGCGTTTCGTAAAGGGGTAAACAATCGCCACCGCCAGCGCGGCAAAACTCCAAAGAACCGTGGGCCGGTTGGTGGTCAGCACCAGTGCAAAGGCCAACAAAGCCAGTGCCGCACCCACCGCCAAGGCCTCTTTCACACCCAGTGCGCCGCTGGTGACGGGCCGTTGCGCGGTGCGCTTCACGTGTTTGTCAAAGTTGCGGTCCGCCACGTCGTTGACCGCACAACCGGCGCTTCGCATTAAGAAGGTGCCCAGCACAAACACCACCAACAAATGCCAACCCGGAAAACCACCCGCTGCAATCCACAACGCCGAGAGCGTAGGCCACAACAGCAGGTAAGTTCCTGCGGGGCGGCTCCAGCGGATGAGGTCGAGATAGAGGGGGAGGCGAGCGGTGGCGAGCGTCATCGTGTTTCGGAGCAACTTGGTTTTTAAGGCAACTCTTACCTGCGCTCCGAGGGGTTTAGTGAAGCCCCAGCACCCGTACCGGATCGCTGATCAGCGACGACGATGGTCAACCAGGGTGCTTTCGGGCCTGCGCGAGCTTCACCCCTCCAGCCGCCTCTGAAACACCAGCCCCGCATGCTCGCGCAGCGCGTGGAATTTGATCTTGGGCCAGTTGGCTTCGATGGCGCGTAATTCGGGGGCGTACTCCACCAGCACGGTGGGCGCATCGACCGCGTCATAGGCCACGCGGTGTGAATTGGCGTCTATAAACCGTTTGAGTTCGCGCTCGTCTGCTGCCGCACCTTCGCCGGTGTCGGCGGTCACCCAACGTGCCACTTGGAAGCGGCTGGGCATGATGCGAGCCTTGCACGGCGTATTCGTGCTCCAGCCGGTGTGCCACCACTTCAAATTGCAATTGACCTACTGCACCCAGCAGCAGCACGGTGCCCGCCACGGGGCGGAAGACCTGGATCGCGCCTTCTTCTCCCAACTGCGTGAGGCCGGCCTTGAGTTGTTTGGTTTTGAGCGGGTCGGCCACTTCCACCGAGCGGAACATTTCGGGGGCAAAAAACGGTAGGCCGGTGTATTGCAGCGCTTCGCCTTCAGTCAAGGTGTCGCCAAGTTGCAGCACGCCGTGGTTGGGGATGCCGATGATGTCGCCGGCATAGGCTTCATCTAATAACTCGCGGCGCTGGCTCAGGAAACTCACCACGGTGTTGGGCCGCAGTTCTTTGCCCGAGCGCACCACCTTGAGCCGCATGCCGCGCTGGAAGTGGCCCGCAGGCCACACGCAAGAAGGCAATGCGGTCGCGGTGGGCCGGGTCCATGTTGGCTTGAATTTTGAACACGACGCCGGTGAACTTGGCTTCGTCAGGCTGCACCACGCGCTGGATGGACGCTCGCTCGCCTGGGGGGCGGTGCCAAGTCCACCAGCGCATCCAGCACCTCGCGCACGCCAAAGTTGTTCACTGCGGAGCCGAAGAACATGGGTGTTTGTTTGCCGGTGAGAAAAGCGTCTTTGTCAAACGGTGGTGCCGCATCGCGTCAGCAGTTCGATCTCGCCCTGGGCTTGTTCGTACTGCATGCCAAAACGCTCGGCGTAAGCGGGGTTGTCCAGGCCCGCCAAAATTTCATCGTTGTGGTGGGTTGCGGTCTTCGCCGGGGCTGAAGACGCGCATTTGCTTCTTCACGCAAATCCATCACGCCGTGAAAAGCCTTGCCCATGCCCACCGGCCAAGTGAAGGGCACCACCTCCATGCCGAGTTCGCGTTCGATCTCGTCCATCAGGGCCAGCGGGTCTTTCACCTCGCGATCCATCTTGTTCACGAAGGTGAGGATGGGCGTATTGCGGGCGCGGCAAACCTGCAGCAAGCGGCGGGTTTGCGGCTCCACGCCGTTGGCGGCGTCGATCACCATCAGCGCGGCGTCCACGGCGGTGAGCACACGGTAGGTGTCTTCGCGAAAAGTCTTGGTGGCCGGGGGTGTCCAGCAGGTTGATGACGCAGTCGCGGTATTCCATCTGCATCACGCTCGATGCCACTGAGATGCCGCGTTGCTTTTCAATCTCCATCCAGTCCGAGGTGGCATGCCGCGTGGCCTTGCGCGCCTTCACCGAACCGGCAATCTGAATCGCGCCCGAAAACAGCAGCAGCTTCTCGGTGAGCGTGGTCTTGCCGGCATCCGGGTGGGAAATGATGGCGAAGGTGCGGCGGCGCTTGACTTCTTTGGCCATCACTGGAAACAGCGATTCGAGGGACATGGGGTGGCTTTTCTGCAGGAGCACACCGAAGACGGCGCGCGAAGATCAACCCGTGATTATCGCGGCAGCGCTGTCCGGACGGCTACCGCACCCCCTCAATGATTGTAGAGAGCAAATGATCTGTCCGGTGCTGTAGCAAGTAATCTGTCCGGTTTAGGGAGGTGCGATGGAAGCACCGAGACTGAGCCGGGCGCACTTGATACAAGGATGCCGGATCATGAGATTTGAAGAGGTATACGAGGGCTGGCACGCTCGGCGATTGAGCCAGGCCGAGGCGGCGCAGGTACTGGGGGTGTGCGAGCGCAGTTTTCGTCGCTACGTGGCACGCTACGACGAGGGCGAAGGGGATTTGAACTGCTTGGCAGATCGGCGCTTGAGCCAAGCCTCCAAGCGCAAAGCCCCAGATGCCGAGATCACAGCGGTGCTGGCGCTTTACAAAAGCCGCTTTGAGGGCTGGAACGTCAAGCACTTTTGCACCCACTACCGGCGCGAGGCACAAGCCCAGGCGCAGCCCGTACGCAGCTACAGCTGGGTCAAGACCGTCTTGCAAGGCGCGGGTTTGGTGGTCAAGGGATCAGCCAAAGGCAAGCACCACAAGAAGCGCGACCCCAAACCCATGGCGGGCATGATGGTGCATCAAGACGCCTCCACGCACGAGTGGGTGGCGGGCAAACGCTGGGATTTGGTGGTGACCATGGACGATGCTACGGGTGAGCACCTGTCCATGTTCTTTTGTGCGCAGGAAGGCACCGGCTCCAGTCTGCACGGGATTGGGCAAAGCATTGCCCGCTATGGGCTGTTTTGCAGCCTGTACACCGACCGGGGGGCGCACTACTTCACCACGCCGGTGGCGCAAGGCAAGGTGGACAAAGTGAACCTGACGCAAGTCGGGCGAGCATGTAAGGATTTGGGTATTGAGCACATCGCGGCGTACTCGCCCCAAGCCCGAGGGCGCAGCGAGCGGGCGTTTCGCACCCACCAAGATCGGCTGGTCAAAGAGCTGGCCCAGCAAGGCATTCAAGAGATGATGCAGGCCAATGCCTACTTGGAGCAGGTGTACCGGCAGCAGCACAACCTGGAGTTTGCGCGGCCTGCGGCCAGTGCGCAAAGCGCGTTTGTGCCCTACATATCCCAAGCCCAATTGGCCGACAAGCTGTGCGAGAAGTATGAGCGCGTGGTGGGCAACGACAACACGGTGCGCTTTGAGGGTTTATCGCTGCAAATTCCTGAGCAGCAAGTGCGCTACAGCTACAGCCGCACCCATGTGGGGTGCATCGGTATGTGGATGCCACGTTATCGGTGTGGCACGGCCCCATGCTGCTGGCGCGCTTCACTGAGCAGGGTGAGCTTGTGCAAACGGTTGAGGCTGCATGCGAACAACGCTTGGCAGCCTGAGCCTAATGCGCCACTCAACCATCAGGGCGTTCAAGCAACGAAAGGGGGGGGCCTGCGGCGCCCTGGCAGGGGCCTCAAGAGCATAAAAAATAGGGCTCTTCGCGTAATTCAGTGTGATCGAACATTGACGGGCAGCAGATCAAGCCAGCGGTAGAGTGAGCCAACGCAACGACAGATGACGCCATGAAAGACACGCAACTCTACGAACAGCTTCTGGGTTTGAACAAGCCGTGGTCGGTCAGCCAAGTGGAATTGGAGCTTGAGCACAACCGGATCACAGTGCATGTGCAGTGCGAGCGAGGTCAGGTGTGGGGTGACCCCGAGACACTGCAGGATCGGGCCCATGTGCACGGCTGGGTCCAGCGCGAGTGGCGGCATCTGGACACCTGCCAGTTTGAGACGCGCATCAAAGCCGAGGTGCCACGCCTGAAGTACAAGAGCGGCCGGGTGGAAGAAGCCACTGTGCCGTGGGCCGAGCGCTACAGCCGAATCACGCTGTTGATGGAGGCCTTTGTGGTTCGACTGCTGCAAGCGGCAGCCAACATCAGCCGCGTAGCCAGCCTGATTCGGCTGGATTGGCACACCGTCAACGACGTGATCAATCGCGCCGTCGAGCGGGGCCTGGCGCGCCGAGCGCAGGAGCCGGTACGGCATCTCGGGTTGGATGAGAAGAGTTTTGCCAGTGGGCACCACTACGCCAGCGTGCTGACTGATGTGGGGGGCTCGCGGGTGCTGGAGGTGGTGCCTGGGCGCAAGCTCGAAGACGCGCAAGCGGTGCTTGGCAGCTTGAGCCCCGAGCAGCGTGCCGGGGTGCAGGCCATTGCCATGGACATGTGGCCGGCTTACATGAGCGCGGCCAAGACGATGCTGGGCAATGCAGACATCGTGCACGACAAGTTCCATGTCTCCAAGTACCTCAACTGAACTAGTCTAGACTTAATCTGACATTTCAACATCGATAGCGACGAGTCGCTAGAAGGAGAAATTAGATGAATAGAGTCAAGAGAGCAAAGTGATAAGAAAAGCTGGGGCTACTAAGCTGGCGCAGCAGCTGGACAGCGTCTCCAAAGCCTGTAAGGTCATGGGATTAGCCGGGACAGCTTCTACCGGTTAAAGAACTGTACGACAAGGGGTGAGGCGGCGCTGCAAGAGATCAGCCGCAAAAAGCCCACGTTCCAACCGCGTAGACCCAGCCGTGGAGGCGGCCGTGGTGGCCTTTGCCGTTGAGCAGCCCGCTTATGGAGAGCGTGAGCAACGAGTTGCGCAAGAAGGGTGTATTTGTATGGGCGGTGGGGTTCGCTCCATTTGGCTGCGCCACGATCTGCAGACCTTTGCCAGCGCTTGAAGGCGCTATCGGAAGGTGGCGAGGATGGACTGATCCTCACCGAAGACCAACTGGGGCCTTGGAGAAGGCCGAGAAGAAAAGCAGGCCATGGCGAGATTGAGACAGAGCTCTGGGTATTTGGGCTGCAGGACACCTACTATGTGGGCAACAAAGGGCGTGGGTCGGATTTATAGCAGACCTCATCGACAGTTACTGAAGACGGCATGGTAAGCTGTACGACCGCAAGCACGCCAACGGCAGCGGACATGCTCAACGAAAGGTGCTGCGTGGTACGAGGAGAGGGCATCCACTGCTCGCATCCTCACCGACGGGGAGCGAGTACTGCGGTAACCGCGAGCACCATGAGTTTGCGCTGTACTGGACTTGGAGGACATTGAGCACACGCGCACAAAGCCAAAAGCCAAAACAACGGATTGCGAGGCCACCAAACGATTAAAACGGTTCTCGCAGCGCCTTAGGCGTGCTGTAAGAGTTGGAGAATTGCAGCTGGAGAGATAGGGATGGACTTGAACGAGCGAGAACAAGGTAAGCCTGCTTTGGAAAACACGGGCCTGGATAGCAACCGGCACTGAAAAAAGCTGGATCGGACAGCTCCGACAGCCTTTTTGCTGCACGGTTTAACAACGCCGCAGATAAGGGGCTAGGACCCCAACGACGCGGTGGATCAGGTGCGCCGGGCCGAACACAAGCGGCTGCTTGGAGAGGGCCCATCCCCGCTGACGGGCAGCAAGTACGGCTGGCTCAGAACCTTTGGAGACAAGCGCTGCGCCGAGGCGGTGGCGTTTCGGCACCTGTACCAAACCAACTTGAAGACCAGCCGAGCCTGGACGCTCAAGGAGAGTTTTGCGGCGTTTTGGGGCTACCGCTACGCCAAGCCAGCGGCTGCTTACTTTGACGCCTGGGCCAAGCGTGCCATGCGCAGCCGAATCGAGCCCATCAAGAAGGTCGTCAAGATGCTGCGCCGCCACCGCGACGGGCTGCTGAACTACACCAAACACCGCATCACCAATGCCGCCGCTGAAGGCTTCAACTCCATCATCCAGACCCTCAAGGCCAACGCCCGGGGTTTTCGTAGCTTCGCCAACTTCCGCACTCGCATATTGTTCTTCTGCGGCAAGCTTGATCTGCTGCCCGTCAATGTTCGATCACACTGAATTACGCGAAGAGCCGGTTGGGGGGGGCTTGTTGAGAGCAAATAGAACTGTCCGCTTTTGAAGCAAATAGATTGTCCGCTTTACGCGGTTTGTTTTTGGTTGCTTTGGTTTTCTATTTTTTATGCTCTTGAGGCCCCTGCCAGGGCGCCGCAGGCCCCCCCCCTTTCGTTGCTTGAACGCCCTGATGGTTGAGTGGCGCATTAGGCTCAGGCTGCCAAGCGTTGTTCGCATGCAGCCTCAACCGTTTGCACAAGCTCACCCTGCTCAGTGAAGCGCGCCAGCAGCATGGGGCCGTGCCACACCGATAACGTGGCATCCACATACCGATGCACCCACACATGGGTGCGGCTGTAGCTGTAGCGCACTTGCTGCTCAGGAATTTGCAGCGATAAACCCTCAAAGCGCACCGTGTTGTCGTTGCCCACCACGCGCTCATACTTCTCGCACAGCTTGTCGGCCAATTGGGCTTGGGATATGTAGGGCACAAACGCGCTTTGCGCACTGGCCGCAGGCCGCGCAAACTCCAGGTTGTGCTGCTGCCGGTACACCTGCTCCAAGTAGGCATTGGCCTGCATCATCTCTTGAATGCCTTGCTGGGCCAGCTCTTTGACCAGCCGATCTTGGTGGGTGCGAAACGCCCGCTCGCTGCGCCCTCGGGCTTGGGGCGAGTACGCCGCGATGTGCTCAATACCCAAATCCTTACATGCTCGCCCGACTTGCGTCAGGTTCACTTTGTCCACCTTGCCTTGCGCCACCGGCGTGGTGAAGTAGTGCGCCCCCCGGTCGGTGTACAGGCTGCAAAACAGCCCATAGCGGGCAATGCTTTGCCCAATCCCGTGCAGACTGGAGCCGGTGCCTTCCTGCGCACAAAAGAACATGGACAGGTGCTCACCCGTAGCATCGTCCATGGTCACCACCAAATCCCAGCGTTTGCCCGCCACCCACTCGTGCGTGGAGGCGTCTTGATGCACCATCATGCCCGCCATGGGTTTGGGGTCGCGCTTCTTGTGGTGCTTGCCTTTGGCTGATCCCTTGACCACCAAACCCGCGCCTTGCAAGACGGTCTTGACCCAGCTGTAGCTGCGTACGGGCTGCGCCTGGGCTTGTGCCTCGCGCCGGTAGTGGGTGCAAAAGTGCTTGACGTTCCAGCCCTCAAAGCGGCTTTTGTAAAGCGCCAGCACCGCTGTGATCTCGGCATCTGGGGCTTTGCGCTTGGAGGCTTGGCTCAAGCGCCGATCTGCCAAGCAGTTCAAATCCCCTTCGCCCTCGTCGTAGCGTGCCACGTAGCGACGAAAACTGCGCTCGCACACCCCCAGTACCTGCGCCGCCTCGGCCTGGCTCAATCGCCGAGCGTGCCAGCCCTCGTATACCTCTTCAAATCTCATGATCCGGCATCCTTGTATCAAGTGCGCCCGGCTCAGTCTCGGTGCTTCCATCGCACCTCCCTAAACCGGACAGATTACTTGCTACAGCACCGGACAGATCATTTGCTCTCTACACAAAAACGGTAACTACTCAGCCCCCGAGATTCCCTAAGCGACAATCGTGGCCCATGCAGCACAGCCCATCAAGCCTGAGTCAGTTAAGCCATGCCGAGAAGGATGCGCTGATTTTGTTGCAGCAAGGGCAGATTGCGGCGCTGCAAGAAGCTGTCGCCCAACTGCAAGCGCGGCTGAACATGAACAGCCGCAACTCCAGCAAGCCGCCGTCCAGCGATGGCTTGAACAAGCCCGCGCCAAAGTCATTGCGTGTGGCCGGGCAACGACCCAGCGGCGGACAAAAGGGCCACCCTGGTAGCACGCTGCGCCAGGCATCGCAGCCAGACACAGTCGTTGTGCACGATGTGCCTGATCAATGCCAAGCCTGCCAGCGCAAGCTGCGCTTTGGCTTCGTCGCTGAAACACGCCAAGTGTGGGATCTGCCGGTGCTCAAGCGTGAAGTCACTGAACACCGTGCGATGCAGGCCATCTGTACTTGTGGCCAAGTGCATACGGGGCAATTTCCCGATGGCGTGAGCGCCGCCGTTCAATACGGGCCACGCGCACAAGCCGCCATGGTGCACTTGAACCAAAACCACGCGGTCTCGCTGCAACGCACGGCCGCCTTGATGGGGGACTTTTTTGATCTACCCGCAAGTCAAGCCACCGTGCTCAAGGCCAATGAAGTGGCCGCACAAATTTTGCAGCCCACGGTGCAAGAGATTGCCAAGGCATGCGTTGCTTCACCGGTACTGCATGCCGATGAAACGGGCTTGCAAGTAGGCAAGAAGCTGCACTGGCTGCATGTGCTGGCCACGGACACACTGACTTGGATGGGCTGCCACCCCAAGCGTGGCGGGCAAGCCTTTGAGTCGTTTGCGCTGCTTGAGCGATTTCAAGGTGTCCTGGTTCACGACGGCTGGATGCCCTACAAGGCGTTGAGCTGTGAGCATGCCTTGTGTAATGCCCATCACCTGCGGGAGTTGACCTACCTCTTCGAGGAGCAAAACCAAGAGTGGGCGGCTGACATGCTGGAGTTGCTGCGGTACGCCAACCATCAAGACAACGTGAGCTGTGCGAATGGGAAAGTACCCAGATACGAGACGAGAAAGTATCAAAGTCAGGTCAGGGAACTGCGAGATTTGTATGAGGCCATATTGGCTGCAGGTGAGGCACAAAACCCGGCAGCCGCGTCAACGGGCAAGCGCGGTCGGCCCAAACAAAGCAAGGCCACTAATTTACTGGGGCGGCTGCGGCAATACAGCGATGAAGTCTGGCGATTCATGCTGCAGCCCGATGTGCCGTTCACCAACAACGTGGCGGAGCAGGCGGTGCGAAGCCCCAAGGTCAAGCAAAAGGTATCAGGATGCTTTAGAACGCTGCAAGGTGCGCAGACCTACAGTGTGATTCGCTCGTATGCCGCCACCATGCACAAACAAGGCGCCAACATCTTTGAATCCCTCGCCGCCGCCTTCAATGGCAACACGCCTAAGCCTCGCTTCGCCTGAACAAGCTGCGCCCGCTTGAAAGCGACCTGAGTAGTTACGAAAGATCAAACGGCCAACGTGGCTGCGCTACATTGACCATGCCAATTGATGGCGTCTGTTTTGGTGACCCTCTCCACCTATGCTCTTAGCGAACTACCGCCGCCTTGCGCGCGCGCAAGCGCAATCTACGATTTGGTCGCCACCGCGGCATTCGCTACGCCATGGACATTCGCAGTAGTTCACCAGTTGATGGGCCGAATTCTCGCCGCTACCACCGTTCGAAACCATTGCACGTTCTCTTCGCCAACCTTCTCGGTAGCATCGTTGCGGTCTGGTCAGTACTTCGTATTTGGAATCCACAAATCCTGTCTTTGGCCTCTTCGATTCGTTTGCTCGAATCCTCTTCTTCACCTGGCAGCTCTACTATCTTCTGGCTACGGACGGCGCGCCAGTTGTTTGGTTCCTCGCGGCCTTTGAAATCGCGTTCGGGCTGTCTCAGGGGTATGGCTATTGGTTGCTTCACAAAAGTACGCAACGGATCGCCAACGAATTGCAAGGTCGTCAAGCACTTCGCGGCTGCAACCTAACCCTTTACAGGGACTTCCCATTCAGTCAAGCACGGTGCTTTAGTTTTTTTGCATTTCATTGTTCAGCCCAAGGCTGTTGGAACACACGGCGACGGGGTCGAAGGCAAGAACAGAGAACAGACTGCCACTCTACAGACGGCCTTGTTGCAACTGACGTGTGGTCACGCTGCGGGCCCAGTATTGAGCCGCTCAGCAGGGCTCCATTCCTATCACGTGGACTTGGCCAATGCCGCCACAAGGGGTTAGTCGAGATTTAGATTTCCGAATACGCTTCGCGCAGGCCCAGGTGTCTCGCAAACGGCACAAAGTCCCTGTCGGAATGCAGAAGAGTCAGGCCATCCTCGATACACCGCGTGGCGATCAACGTATCGATCGTCTTTCTGACTGTGATGCCCTTCGCTCGAAGAACACGATAGTTCTCTGAAGCCTTCAGCTGCCAAAGTCGTATCCGCAGAGATCAAGACGCGTGAAGGTATCGAAGACCTTCTTCACCAACTTGAACTCTTTGTAATCACGAACGCCTTGCAAGACCTCCGCGGCAACCAAGTCGCCGACGGCGATACGGGTTCGCCCGAAAAGCGAGATCCAGAAGAGCCACCTGCGGGGTCAAAAGTAGCGTAAACGCTCGAATCGACAAGAATCACCCGTCAGTCCTCATGTCGTTCAGATCACCTTCCCAGGTAATCTTGCCGCGCAACTCTCGCGCTTTCTCTTGAGCACGAAGGTCAAGCAGTGTCCGTAGCCCGAGCTCAACCGCTTCTTTCTTGGTCTTGGCACCGGTTGCACGAAGAGCATCCTTCATGAGCTTGTCATCTATCTCAATATTCGTGCGCATGCTGTGTACCTCAATAAGCCCGGGTACACATCTTAGCACTGCCGCCGCACGGAAGCCCAACCCCCACAGGGACTTCCCATTCAGTCAAGCACGCTGTTTTGGTTTTTGCATTTTTTTGTTCAGCCAAAGGTTTGTGGAACACACGGCGACGGGGTTGAAGGCAAGAATAGAGGCCAGACTTCCGCTGCTTTTCCAAACCAGGAGCGCACCGCAATCATGGCCACTGACCAAACGCCTGACGTTTATGTTGAAGAAGTTTCGGTCTTTCCGCCCTCGGTGGCGGAGGTCGAGACTGCCATTCCGGCCTTTATTGGCCACACGCGGCAGGCCATTGGTGTAGGCGGCGTCAGCTTGTCGCGGCGGCCCACTAAGGTCTATTCGTACACCGACTACGAGCAGTATTTCGGCACCCCGAATGACCCAGCGATTGCGGTGACCGTGCGCACCGGACCTGGTGGAGCCATCACAGCCGTCACCGTCAAGCCGCCGGTCACCACCTACTTGCTGGCACACGCCGTCAAGCAGTACTTCGACAACGGTGGCGGCCAGTGCTACATCGTGTCGGTGGGTGGTTATACCGATGCCATCGTCGAAGGCACAGCCACCGCCGGCTTGCTGGGCGGCCTGGCCGCCATCGCCCTGGAAGACGAGCCTACCCTGCTGGTGGTGCCCGAGGCCGTGCGCCTCACCGACACCGGCTACGGTAACCTGTGCACGGCCATACTGCTGCAGTGCTTCACGCTGAAAGACCGCTTTGCAATCTTCGACCTGCGTGAAGGCGACGTGGCCAAGGACTTGCACGCGCCTGACGGCCGACCGGCGGCCTGTTCGGCGACAACCACCTGCGCTACGGCGCTGCTTACTACCCCTGGCTGCGCACCGACATCACGCACCCGGTGAGCGACGACGAAACCAACACCGTCACCATTGGATGCGCTGCGGCGGCGGTCGGCCTGTTCGCGCTGCGCAGCAGCAACGCCGCCATGTACAACGCAGTGAAGGGCGCGCTGCGCGACCACACCATCGTCATGCCGCCCAGCGGCGCGGTGGCGGGGTGTACGCCGCCACCGACACCACGCGTGGCGTGTGGAAGGCACCGGCCGGCGTGGACAGGAGACTGAACAACGTCATCGAGCCCGCGGTGTTGCTGAACAACGCGTTGCAGGACAACCTGAACGTTGACGCCACCAGCGGCAAGTCCATCAACGCCATTCGCAGCTTTGCAGGCAAGGGCACGCTGGTGTGGGGCGCGCGCACGCTGGCCGGCAACGACAACGAGTGGCGCTATGTGAGCGTGCGGCGCTTCTTCAACATGGTGGAAGAGTCGGTCAAGAAGAGCACCTACTGGGCGGTCTTCGAGCCCAACGACGCCAACACCTGGGTCAAGGTGCGCGGAATGATCGAAAACTATTTGATGCTGAAATGGCGCGAAGGTGCGCTGGCTGGCAACACGCCAAAAGACGCGTTTTTCGTGCGCTGTGGACTGGGCCAGACCATGACCGCGCAAGACCTTCTGGAAGACCGCATGATCATCGACATTGGCATGGCAATGGTGCGCCCGGCGGAGTTCATCATTCTGAGGATCTCGCTCAAAAATACCTGATGCACTGACGTGAAGCGCTGAAAGTGGACGCGCCAATGCAGGCTTGCCTGCTTCATCCACGCGGTGCCTCTTTTCTTGCGATTGAGTCACTCAGCAACGGATGCGGCTTTCGGGGGCAAGGTTATCAGTCAAGCAGGCTATTTTGGTTTTTGCAATTTTTGTTCAGCCCAATGTTGTTGGAACACACGGGCGGATGGGGTCTTAGGTAAAAAGAGAGAACAGATCTGCCACAGCAGTTCTATTGGCCCGCTTGGATTCTGGTGTACTCTCGCTCATGGACTTTGCTTTTGAACGCAGCAACACAGGAGTGACTGAGCCACCCGTCTTGGCGCATCAACGCCGCGGCTTGAAGGTGGGACGTCCCTTCGTTTTTCCGCGCCCAACCTTCGCCCAACCGCTGCTTGATTGTGCCTCATGGCACCACCCACTCGCCCTGCAAAACAGCCACCAGCGCATGGACGGTGCCGCTTTACATACTGCTAGGCGCTGCGCCGGTGGTGCTGGTGATGGCCTTGGTCTGGTTTGACTTCGACACTTCGTCACCCGGGGAGGTACCCAAACCGACCTGGGTCAGCCCCGGCACCATCCGCGCCACCACCACCGATGGCGTGCCTGTTAAAACCAAGGTGGCTATTGACGCTGCCGACTCGTCTGCCAAGTTGTTGATGGAGCGGCAGCTCAACCAAGTCGGGTTGGTGCTGCAAAACTCAAAGGCATCTCAGAGCTGACTGCAACTGACCGGGCCCTCCTCAAGGCATCACCGGTTTGTCCGAAGACATGCTCACCCGTTTGAACGGTTACTTGGGTCAACAAGACATCGCCCCCGCCAAGGCGGTGGTGATTCAAGATTTTTTGATCGGCTCGCCCTGAGCCGGGCCAGTTGCGGGCCAGTTGCGGGCCAGGATCAGCTGCCAAGACCCGCGAAGATGTTCTGCACGTCGTCGTTGTCATCAACGGCGGCCAGAAAACTCCTCCACCTCTGTCCAGTTGCCCCGGCGCTCAGGCTGGTGGGGTCTATAGGGTTTTTGGGCTTGGTAGCCCAGTTTGGCCGAGGACACCGTGAAGCCGTGGGTGGGCAAAGCACGGCTCACCAGGTCAAGGTCGGCTGCGTCGGTCAGGAACACGGTACACGCCTTCGTCGTCCGCTGGCTCGAAGTCTTGCGCGCCGGACTCGATGGCCGCTACCTCGGCATAACGTTTGCGTTTGTGGGCGCTGGCGGTTCCGCTTCGATGATGCCCACGTGGTTGAAGTCCCACGCGACCGAGCCGCGTGGAGCCCAATTGGCCTTTGCGGAACAGCACACGCATCTCAGACGCGGTGCGGTTCACGTTGTCGGTCAGGCACTCCACCATCACCGGCACCTGGTGTGGCGCGAAACCCTCGTAAATCACGCGTTCGAAGTGCACGGCTTCGCCCGTGCAGGCCCGCGCCCTTTTTGATGGCGCGGTCCAGCGTCTCTTTGGGCATGGAGACCTTACGCGCCTGCTCCACCACCAGACGCAAGCGGGCGTTGGCGGCGGGGTCGGCACCACTGCGTGCGGCAATCATGATGTCCTTGACCAGCTTGCCAAACAGCTTGCCCTTGGCGTTGGCCGCCAGGTCTTTGTGTTTGGCTTTCCATTGCGCGCCCATTTGGTTCCTCGTGTGTCTAGTCGGAGCGTGCGAGTTTATTGCGCCGGCTAGACGAAGCCCCAGTTTGTACGCGCCAACTCTCAAGAGCAAGACCAGCGCGGAGGCAAGAAGGAAATGACTTGCGTGCGAAGCGCAAGACCCCAGATCGTGACCCAGATCGTCTCTATTGACGGGGCGGCTACTGGGTTTACGCAATCGGCGTTTGCTCTGGAAAAATCACAATCAGTAGTAAATCACCCAGTCCAATATGACGCCCGCTGAACTAGCTCAACATAAAGCCGTACCTAAGCGCTTGGCAGGTGAGTCAGGGTTCAAACCTATGAAGCGCGGTAAGTGGCCGAAGCCGTTTCACAAAATGGGAGGCTTGTCCTTGCACACAACTCATCTTATCCACACCCACCGCGCCAGCATGACAGACCACACTTCTTTTGTGCGCTCGCACCAGAACATGGGCCGTTGTGGCGGGGGTCAGTGAGAAGGGCTGCTGGGAACAACGCGCAGTGGTGTGACCTTTTCCCCCGAAAACCGTATCCCTTTGCTGAGTAGGATTCAATCGCAAGCAAAGGAGAACGGAAATGACGAAGAGAGCCAAAAGGGCGAGGTACACGCAGGAGTTCAAGGTCGAGGCGGTTCGGCTGGTGGAGGGCGGCCAAAGTATGGCTGCGGCGGCCAGGACGCTCGGGGTGGTTGAGCAAACGCTGTTCAACTGGATCAAAGCGCACCGCGAGGGCAAACTCAAGGGCGCTGACGAAGTCAGGTCAAGGTCAGTAGCGAGCAAATGGAAATCAGCCGCTTGAGGGCAGAGCTGGCGCGAGTCAAGATGGAGCGCGACATCCTGGAAAAAGCGACGGCGTACTTTGCAAAGGGGTCGACGTGAAGTACGCCTTCATTCAACGCAACCGGCGGGTGTGGCCGATCTCTGTGCAGTGCCGTGTGCTGCGCGTAAGTGTGGCGGGCTACCACGAGCACTTCCTGCGACGGGCCAGTGCGGTGCAACTGCGCCACCTCAGTGACGAGGCCTTGCTGGTGCACATCAAAGCGATTAATGCCCAGGTCAAGGGCAGCTACGGATGGCCTCGAATGTGGAAAGAACTGCTGGCACGGGGCATCGGGTACGGAAAAGACCGGGTGCCACTGCTGTCCGGTTAAATGACCAACGCCGAGCCGAAGATCAAGCATTGGTGAGGCCTGTAGACGGATTTTGTTTGGTGCCGACTTGAACTTTGTTGACCTAAAACCGCGTACTTTCCCTGGCTTGACAACAGCCTCGGGGGATAAAAATGTACGTCGGCAAAACACTGTTTGCCCAAGTCATGCAGTTTGTACCGTGGACGAGCCTGGCACGCATCGTTACGCGCCACAAGGGCGACTCGGGCGTTCGCGTGTGCCACGGTTCGCACCCGGTGGTTCGCACGTCAAAGTGAGAAGAAAGGGTGCGACAAACTGCTTGAAAGATGAGGGTCGGCCCCTCGTAAACGCTGTCCAGACGGGGTTTACAAACCCACTTGAGCTGCTGCCGTTAAGAGCGGTGGTGGTGAGCGTCAAGGGTGCGAACCTGAGTGCGAACTTCGGGGTACGAACCCACTGCGAACCAGCTTGGTTTGCAGCAGGTGCGAACCTATGAAGTGCGAACCGAGGCCGTACCACGGGTGAGATTTGCAAAGACGAACGAAAGTGAACTGCTCAAGACATGTCGAAACCGAAAGATGATGTCAAAACCGACGCTATGCGAACGGCGCGTGATAAGCCCAGCAGATATTCTGGTTACTGGTTGGGCGGCATCCGGCATATAGGCAGCGTGAGTGCAAATCAGGCTTTTAGGCGGAACGTGGGAACCTGTCGTCCCGATGCTAAGGAAGCGGCGTGAACATGTCACACATCAAGCGCCTGAGTACCGATGCGGGGCACAGGGGCAGATGGCGGCGTAGTAGTGTTGAAGCGGCTGTAATGGCCGTGGAGCAAAGGCCGCCAGTTGTCAGGAACAGGATCGGGTCAACTGTCGCCGCGCAAGCGGGGATCAGGAGGAGCCCGTGATTGCATCCAAGCCGTTTGAGGTCAGCAAGGCGCAAGTCTGGCAGGCTTTCAAACAGGTCAAAGCCAATCGAGGCGCAGCAGGAGTGGATGGTCAGACTCTGGCCCAGTTTGAGGCAAAGCTTTCGGGCAACCTCTACAAGCTGTGGAACCGGATGACCTCAGGCAGCTATCACCCGCCAGCGGTGCGACGGGTCGAGATCCCCAAACGCGATGGAGGCAAGCGACCGCTGGGCATACCCACGGTGGCAGACCGAATCGCGCAAATGGTGGTCAAGAACCAAATCGAACCGCTGCTGGACCCGCTGTTTCATGAGGACTCTTACGGGTACCGTCCCAACCGAAGCGCCCACGATGCCTTGGCAAAAGCGCGGCAGCGCTGTTGGCAGCGTGCATGGGTATTGGACGTAGACATCAAAGGCTTCTTCGATACCATCGAACACGGCCTGATGATGAAAGCGCTCAAGCACCATGTGCAAAGCCCATGGATGCTGCTGTACATCCAACGCTGGCTGACTGCGCCCGTGGCTCTAAGCGACGGCGTGCAGGAGCCGCGTACAAAGGGCACGCCTCAGGGCGGCGTTATCAGCCCGCTTCTGGCCAACCTCTACCTGCACTACGCGTTCGATGCGTGGATGAAGCGCAATCATGCCGACATTCCGTTTGAGCGTTACGCCGATGACATTGTTTGTCACTGTGCTACCCAAGAGCAGGCTGAGCGATTGCGCCATGCGTTAGAGCAGCGTCTAGCCGAATGCCACTTGCAGCTCCATCCGGTGAAAACCAAGGTGGTGTACTGCAAGCAAAGCGAGCGTCGGTTTGACTATCCGCGAATTCAGTTTGACTTTCTGGGCTACACCTTCCGACCTCGGCAGGTGCTCAAGAAGACAGGCCGAGCGGGTACGTCATTCTGTCCGGCGGTCAGCAATGAGGCAGCCAAGCAGATGAGGGGCAGGGTGCGCGAGTTGGTGCATCGTCGGGAGTATCGTGACGTGCAAGCGCTGGCCAAACGACTCAATCCGATCATTCGAGGTTGGATTGCGTATTACGGCAAGTTCTACCGCAGTCATCTCACGAACAATGTACTCGCACGCATTGATGAACGTTTAGCGACATGGTTGTGTCAGGTGTACAAGCGTTTCAAGCGCAGTCGAGTCAAAGCCTTTGAGTGGATCAGGCGTACCCGGAAACATCGGTGCGATTTGTTTGCTCACTGGTCGATATTGACACCAAGGTACAGCAAGACTTGAAGGTGGCAACAAGAGCCGTATGAGGGGAGACTCTCACGTACGGTTCCGTGGGAGCGCAGGGGGGAGGCTCCCCTGCGCCACCCGATACGTTGTCCTGCGCCGAGCAATTTCGTGCGATGGCCTTCGCACAACTGACTTGGCGCGAAAGCCTGCGCGACATCGAAGTCAGTCTGGGCGCCAACCCCACCAAACTCTATGCGATGGGCTTTCGCTCTTGCGTCAAGCGCTCCACTCTGGCCGACGCCAACGAGTCGCGCAACTGGCGCATTTGGTTCGATTTGGCAACCTTGCTGATCCGCCGCGCACGCAAGCTGTACGCGAGCGATTCTCTTGGAGTCGATTTGGACAACACGGTCTACGCACTGGATTCCAGCACCGTCGATCTGTGCCTGAGCCTGTTCGACTGGGCACCGTTTCGTTCTACCAAAGCTGCGATCAAGCTGCACACCTTGCTGGACTTGCGTGGCTGCATCCCTGCTTTCATCCACGTGAGCGACGGCAAGCTGCACGACGTGAATGTGCTGGACATGCTCACCTTCGAGCCAGGTGCCTTTTACGTGATGGATCGCGGCTACGTGGACTTCGCTCGG
>JAXHOO010000043.1:0-9425 GCA_034519365.1 Rhodoferax sp.
AATAGGACAGTACGTTGCTGCGGCAATGGGGCGCTGGGCGCAAGCGGACGACCTGGGGGCCGAGCTTGACCAGGCGGTCGTAGCTGTAGTGGGTAACGTGGTTGAGCGCTGCGTGGATGGACATGGTGTGTCTCGTTCAATCAAGGTTTCAGGCTCGCCCGGAGGCGGCGGTGCGAATCAAAAACGTATAGCTACAAAAGGTTCTAGCAAGTACCGAGCCACCTGCCGGGTGGCACTGTCATGTTGCCATATGTAAAAGCGCTTGGTTTTTTTTCTCTATTTGGTCCAATGCGTCCGGCTCGGTGGTTTCACCCGGCATTCCTCTGTCCCTGCCGCTGTGGGGCAACCCGCTTCTACGATGCAACCACTTTCCTACCGTTTGATGACATGCTTGGGCCTTGCGTTGGTTGCGCTCTTGATGGTGGCGTGTGGCGGCGGTGGGAGCGATGCCGAGAGCAACGGCAACAGCGCAAGCGCCCCAGGCGTGGCCAGCCCCTTGTCTGGGGGCGGCAGTGTGCCTGGCAGCGTCGCCATCACCGGGGTCGCGGTCACAGGGCTCGCTCCGATCACCAGCCTGGCCGGAACCTACCCCGCCTCGGTCATTGGGGCGCTAGAAATCATCAGTTGGGCCCCGCCCAAGGCCTATCCCGGTCTGGCCTATGGCTACCGGTTGGGCGTGATTGGCGGGCAGGCGCCCTATACCTACAGCGTGGTGTCGGGCCCCACAGGTATGTCTATCGCGGCAGCCACTGGCTTGGTGAATTGGACCGCACCCAGCAGCACCGGCACGGTGACGGCGGTGCTGCGGGCAACCGATTCTCTGGGAGCCGCCGTTGATCAGAGTCTCAGCGTTCAGGTCACCAGCAGCGGCTTTTACTTTGTGGCGCCCAGCGGCAATGACAGCACGGGAACCGGTACGCTGGCCCAGCCGTGGCGAAGCTTGGCGTCGGCGCTCAACCACGGCGCGACCGGGGACACGCTGTATGTGCGGGCGGGGACCTACACCGGGGGCTTTAATTTCACCAACGGCAAGATCAACCGACTGATCGCTTACCCTGGGGATGCCACGCCGGCGCTCGATTTGGCCTATACCAATGTCAACATCCGCACCTCACGGACCTGGGTCGAGGGGCTGGAAATTTACAACCTGAGCCACCACGGTTTCAGTGTCGACGGCGACCAAGATGAGCTGGTGTTCAGGCGCAACACCGTTCACCACTTGTACGACCCCAGCCAGTCGGAAAACCCGGCCTTTATTTTCTTTTGGGACAACCAGTACTACGACCGCATCATCGTCCAGGACAACACGTTTCACGATCTGTTTGATCGCGGGTCGGGCCTGCATGGCGACACGACTGCCAACTACCACGGCGGGGCCTTGGTGCTGTACAACGTGCGCAGCAGTCTGGTGGAAAACAACGAGGTGTGGGCGATTGACGGCCCCTGCATCAAGGACAAAGACAACGGACAACGCAATACGTTTCGGGGGAATTACCTGCACGATTGCGAAGGGGGTTCTGTGCACCTGTCCAGCCAGTACACGCAAGACCGTATCGAGGTGTCGTGGAACGTCTTGCGCGGCAGTATTGCGGTGGGTTCCCAACCGGGCTATATCCGGGACATTGACATCCGGCACAACACCCTGTTTGGTAGCCTGGACTTTGGGGTGGTGGTGGGAGACGCGAACAGCCGCAACTTCATCGTGCGGGACAACATCATCGTCCCCGGCAACTACTTTGCCTATGCGTCCGCGAATGCCAGCGCGGTGGACCTGGCCTCCCAGTCCAAGGTGCTGGGTGCTGAGGGGCGGTTTGACTACAACCTGCTAGACACCAGCTACGCCGATGTTTTTGGCTATGGTTGGTACGCCACACGGCTGAACTGGACAGCCTGGCGCGGTACCTACGGCAAAGATACCCAGTCAAAAAAGGCAGCAGCACAGCTGTCGGATGTTGCCGGCAAAGACTTTCGCCCCACGGCCATCTCACCGGCCTGCGGGGCCGCATCGGACGGGCGCGCCATGGGCGCCTTGCCGTGCGTCCCCTAGCGGGCGGGCACCAGCTCGCCAAGTCCGGCCTGCTTTTCACGCTGGGTCGCGCTAGCATGCGCCATGTTCACTACTGCCTACAGCCCCCAAGGGTGGTCGCGCACCGTTGCGCCCGCCTTGCTCGGGGCGGTGCTGGGGTGCGCCCTGCAGTTGCAGCAATCCGCACTGTCGGATCGCCGGATTTATGTGTGTTTTGTGCTCCTAGCCCTTTCCACGTATGCGCTAGCAGCTCTCAAAAATATAGCATTTTCGCGGCGACGGTTGGCACCACTGTTTTGCATAGTGGCCGGTTTGGCCTTGGGTTGGGGCAGTACCGGCCTGCGTGCCGCCGACTTTCTCAGCACAGCCTTGAATCCCGCATTGGAAGGACGGGATGTACGGGTGACCGGGGTGGTGCAGGGGCTACCGCAAAGCAGTGAAGTGGGGTTGCGGTTTACCTTGCGGGTAGAGCAGGCGCAGCGGGATGGGCAAGCCGTGGAGCTTCCGGCGCGCGTGGCCGTCGGTTGGTATGCCAATGGAGGTAGCACGGGCGAGACCGTGCCCGCCGCAGTGCGGGCCGGGGAGCGCTGGGCGTTGACGCTGCGCCTCAAAGCGCCGCACGGCAGCATGAATCCGCATGGGTTTGACTACGAACTTTGGTTGTGGGAACAGGGCATTCAGGCCACGGCCTATGTGCGCACCAGTGCCAAAGACCTGCCCCCGGAGCGGCTGGCCCAGACGTGGCTGGCACCCGTGGCCTTGGCGCGTCAGGTGGTGCGAGAGCGGATTCTGGAGCGGGTGCCGGACCGACGTGTTGCGGGGCTGCTCACGGCGCTGGTGGTGGGCGACCAAGCGGCGTTGGAGCGCAATGACTGGGATGTGTTCCGGGCCACCGGGGTCAGCCATTTGGTCAGTATTTCGGGTTTGCACATCACGCTGTTTGCGTGGGGTGCGGCGGCGCTGATCGGCTTCCTGTGGCGCCGCTCGGGCCGGCTGAGTTTGGCCTGCCCCGCCGCCACTGCGGCGGCCTGGGGCGGTTTGCTAGCGGCCTGCGCCTATGCGGTGTTTTCCGGTTGGGGCCTGCCCGCGCAGCGCACCTGTTGGATGCTGGCCACCGTCACGCTGCTGCGCGCCAGCGGGCTGCGCTGGCCTTGGCCGCAGGTGTGGTTGCTGGCCTGTGCGGTGGTGGTTGCGGTGGATCCTTGGGCCTTGTTGCAGCCCGGTTTTTGGCTCAGCTTTGTGGCAGTGGGGGTGCTGTTTGCTAGCAATTCAGGAGCTTCTCGCGCAGAGCCTATGCCGGGCGAAGGCACTTTTTATGTAAAAACGTGGCAACTTGTGTGCAGAAGGCTTGGAGAGCAGTGGGGTATCACGCTGGCGCTGGCGCCCTTGACGCTGATGGTGTTTGGGCAGGTGTCGGTGGTCGGTTTGTTGGCCAACGTTTTGGCCATTCCGTGGGTGACGCTGGTATTGGCGCCCCTGGCCTTGTTGGGTACCGTCGTGCCGCCCGGCTGGGATGTTGCCGCTTGGGCTGCGCAGGGTTTGTGGTGGTGGCTGGGTTGGTTGGCGCAGTGGCCTGGCGCGTCGCTGAGCTTGCCCCGGGCGCCCATGGTTTGGGGCCTCGCCTCCATGTTGGGGGCGTTTATGTTGGTGTTGCCTTGGCCTTGGTCGGCGCGGTGGTTGGGCTTGCCCCTGCTGCTGCCGGTGCTGTGGTGGCAGCCTGAGGCCCCAGCGCCAGGGGCATTTACGTTGCTGGCGCCTGACATCGGGCAGGGCAACGCGGTGTTAGTGCACACTGCGCGGCACGCGCTGCTATTTGACGCCGGGCCACGTTACAGCCTGGAGAGTGACGCCGGCAACCGGGTGCTGGTGCCTTTGCTGCGCGCGCTGGATGTGCAGCTGGATACGCTGGTGCTGAGCCACCGCGATACCGACCACGTGGGCGGGGCGCCGGCCGTGCTGGCCTTGTACCCGCACGCTGCCTTGCTGAGCTCGCTAGAGCCAAGCCACCCGCTGCAGTCGCTGCGCGCGTCCCGGCGCTGCGAAGCGGGCCAGGCTTGGGAGTGGGACGGTGTGCGTTTCGAGGTCTTGCATCCGCGCGCTGAGGACTACGCGCAGGCGGCCAAGTCCAACGCCATGTCCTGCGTGCTGCGCATTGCAGGCGCGCACGGCAGCGCGCTATTGGCGGGCGACATTGAAGCCGCCCAAGAGGCGCGGTTGTTGCAATCAGTGGCCAGCGGCACGGTATTGAAAACGGATTGGCTGCTGGTGCCGCACCATGGCAGCAAAACCTCCAGCTCCGAGGCGTTCGTGGCGGCGGTCGCCCCCAGTTTGGCGATGGTGCAGGCAGGCTATCGCAACCGGTTTGGGCACCCGGCAGAGCCGGTGCTAGCGCGCTATGCCCAGACGGGTGTCAGCGTGCTGGATTCGCCCCATTGTGGTGCAATGCTGTGGTCGTCGGATGCGCCGGCCGCGTGGTTGTGTTCCCGCGAAAACCAGATGCGCTATTGGCACCACCGTGTGCCATAGTGGTGCATGATGCACATGGCCCAAAGATTGCATAACGAGGTACCAGAGAGGTCATTTATGCCGAAGTTTGACGAGATGTACACCCAGCTCCCCTATGAGTTTTTAAAGGGAGGGGCGCACATACGCGAACACTACAAAATCTACGATGACTGGCTCTCTCGCCAACCCGGCGACACCATGGCCAAGCGCCGTGTAGAGGCCGAGCTGATCTTCCGGCGTGTGGGTATTACCTTCGCCGTTTACGGTGAAAAAGATTCGGATGGTGCTGGTACGGAGCGGCTCATTCCGTTTGACCTGATTCCCCGCGTCATCCCGGCCCACGAGTGGACGCGGCTGGAAAAAGGCCTGGCCCAGCGGGTCAATGCGCTGAACCGCTTTTTGCACGATATTTACCACGACCAAGACATTCTCAAGGCCGGCTTTGTGCCGCGTGAGCAGATCGAAAACAACGCCCAGTTTCGTCCCGAGATGATGGGGGTGGATTTGCCGAATCAGGTGTACTCGCAAATCGCGGGGGTGGACATTGTTCGCGCGCCCGATGCCAACGGCGAAGGCGAGTATTACGTGTTGGAAGACAACCTGCGGGTGCCCAGCGGCGTGAGCTATATGTTGGAAAACCGCAAAATGATGATGCGGCTGTTTCCGGAATTGTTCAGCGCCCACAGTGTGGCCCCGGTCGCCCATTACCCCGATTTGTTGCTGGAAACCCTGCGCGACAGCAGCCCCTCGGCCACGGCCGATCCGACGGTCGTGGTGCTGACACCGGGTATGTACAACAGCGCCTACTTCGAGCACGCTTTCTTGGCGCAGCAAATGGGGGTGGGTCTGGTTGAGGGCCAAGACTTGTTTGTGAAAGACAACTTTGTCTATATGCGCACCACGCGGGGCCCCGAGCGGGTCGATGTGATCTACCGGCGCGTGGACGATGACTTCCTGGACCCCCGCGTATTCCGGCCCGAGTCCACGCTGGGCTGCCCCGGCCTGATCGACGCTTACCGCGCCGGCAATGTCAACATTTGCAATGCTGTAGGGACCGGTATCGCCGACGACAAGTCCATCTACCCCTATGTGCCCAAGATGATTGAGTTTTATCTGGGCGAGCAGCCCATTCTGCTGAACGTGCCTACCTTCATGTGCCGCAAGCCCGACGATTTGGCCTACACCCTGGCCCACCTCGACGAGTTGGTGGTCAAGGAGGTTCACGGCGCGGGAGGCTACGGCATGCTGGTTGGCCCGGCGGCCACCAAGGCCGAGGTGGACGAGTTCCGCAAGGTCTTGATCGCCAACCCCAGTGGCTATATCTCCCAGCCGACCCTGAGCCTGTCGAGTTGCCCCACGTTTGTCGAAAGCGGCATTGCGCCGCGCCACATCGATTTGCGGCCCTATGTACTGTCGGGCAAGACGGTACAAATGGTACCCGGAGGACTGACCCGCGTGGCCCTTCAAGAGGGTTCGTTGGTGGTCAATAGCAGCCAGGGCGGCGGGACCAAGGACACCTGGATTTTGGAAGCCTAAGGAACACTATGCTGTCACGAACCGCCGACCATTTGTTCTGGATGTCCCGCTACACAGAGCGGGCCGAGAACACCGCCCGCATGCTGGACGTGAACTACCAAACGTCTTTGTTGCGCCAAAGCCAGGCTGCTGCCCAAGTGGGCTGGCAAGGTCTGCTGTCCATCAGCGAGTTGTTGCCGGCCTACGAAGCCAAACATGGCGAGATTGATGCGCGCAAGGTGATGGACTTCATGGTGAAAGACGAGAGCAACCCTTCGTCGATCATGTCTTGTTTGGGGGCCGCGCGTGAAAACGCGCGGGCGGTGCGCGGAGCACTGACCACCGAGGTATGGGAAACGCAAAACTCGACCTGGCTTGAAGCGAAAAACATCGTGCGCTCTGGCGAGTTTGACCGTGACCCGGTGGCGTTTTACGAGTGGGTGAAGTTCCATTCGCACCTCTCGCGCGGCGTCACGGTGGGCACCATGCTGATGGATGAGGCCCTGCACTTCATGCGCATTGGCACATTTCTGGAGCGGGCCGACAACACCGCGCGCTTGGTGGATGTGAAGTTCCACGCCATGCACAACGACTTCTATGGTGCGGCCGGCGAGAAGGACCAAGAGTTTGACTTCTACCACTGGAGCGCGATCTTGCGCAGCGTCTCCGGCTTTGAGGTCTACCGCAAGGTGTACCGCGATGTGATCAAGCCCGAACGGGTGGCCCAACTGCTGATCCTGCGCCCGGACATGCCGCGCTCACTGCATTCCTGCCTGAACGAAGTGGTGTCCAACCTGAGCTTCGTCACCAGCGATGTGAATAGCGAAACCCAACGCCGTGCGGGCAAGCTGCGCGCGGAGTTGCAGTTCGGCCGCATTGACGAAATCCTGGCCACCGGCTTGCACGCCTACCTCACGCAGTTTTTGGAACGGGTCAACGACCTAGGCGCCCAGATCAGCCGCGAATTCTTGGTGCCGGTGACCTGAGCTGCGGTTGCAGCGGCGCCGTTATTGCGGCGGAAGTGGCTGCAATTGGGCTTTCAAGCCCAGCGTGCGAACGGTGTCTGCGCCTGCCTCGGCCTCGGCGGAAGTGTCGTAAGGGCCGACCCGCACTACAACACGGGGGCCTTTGCGGTCCACAAAGGTTTGCCGCGTAGCGGGCAAGCGGGCATCCGTGAGCCGCACAAAGGCGTTCAGCGCCTCGTTTTCATCGGTGAATGTTCCCACATTTAGCACATAGCGCAAAGCCTGCGGCTCGTTGCCCAGCGGGACCGTGGGCGCTTGGGGGGCGACGCGCTGTGCGGTACGGCGCTGCGCCGTAGGCTCGGGTGTTTTCGGTATTGCAGCCGCGGCCGGGATCGGTACTGCCCGCTTGGCCGGTGTTGCCGCCGGTGTGGGGCTGACAACGGTTTGGGCTGCAACGGGTGCACTGGCAGCGGTGCGCGCCAGAGGCGGCAGGGTGGCTGTGGGTGGTGTCCCACTGTCGGAGGCCGCCGGTAAGGCCGCAGACGCTGTGGGCTGGGCTGGCGCTGCGGTTGGTGTGGCCATCGGTGCAGAGGCGATGGACATGGGGGCGGAGGCTGCTGGCTGGGCTGCTGGCGCACTCGCGCCGTCGGTAGGATCGGTCGTGCGGCCTACGGCCACATTGCGCGCATCGGCGCTGGTGCTGTCTACCTTGGGCAGACCGGTGGGCAGCGGTTCCATGCCAATGAATTGGTTCCAAGAATAGGCCGCGACGCCGAGGGCCAGGGCATTGGTCACCATCTGAATGATCAGGCCTCTGCGGCTGGGCGCTTGGCGCTCCAGCAGCGCACAGGCTTCGGCCACGGTGGCGGTGGCCTTCAGCGCCGCCTGCAGGCGCTGCCGGGTGGCGGCAAACAGCACGGCGTTGCCGCCCACGCCGGGTAGCAAGATGGCCAGTGCCAGCAGGCCGCCCATCAGCGCCCATTGGGTGGTATCAGAGAACTGGTAGACCAGTCGCCCAATACCCAACACGCCAAGGGCCAACATGACCACCATGCCGCCATAAACCAAGGCCGCATGCCAGAGGCGGCGAAACGCCAGCCAGTTCAGTGTATACAGGGCCGCCGCCCAGTTCCAACTGAGGCCACCACGCCCGGCGGTCTCGAAGCGCGTGAACAGCGGCAGGTAATAGTCGGGGTTGACCGTGCCAATGGCCGCGCGGTACAGCGCGGTGGTGGAGTGCTCGTCCGTGGTATCCAGGGCAGTGGCGGCGGGGCTAGGCATGGCTTATTTTGGCATGGCGGCTGCGACTTCTTCGCCCAACTGAATCACGGCCAGTGCGTAGTAGCTGCTCCAGTTGTAGCGGGTGATGGCGTAGAAGTTGGCGGTACCTGCGATGTAGACCGGCGCATCGGCGCCGTTTTGCAGTTCTACCAGCGCCAGCAAGCCGGGGTGGGCCAAGACCGCTGGATCTAGCAGCACGCCTTTTTCCAGCATCGCCTGCGGGGTGAAGGTGGGGCGGATGTCGGGGGCTAGCAGGGCGGCACGGTCCAACCGGGGCAAGTCGAAGTCAACCGGGTAGTGCGTAGGCAGGTCACGCTGCCAGCCGAAGGCGACAAAGTAGTTGGCCACCGAGCCGATCACGTCGGCCGCGCTGTGGAACAAATCCACCCGGCCATCGCCATCAAAGTCCACCGCGTATTTCGTCCAGCTCGACGGCATGAACTGGGGCAGGCCCATGGCGCCCGCATAGGAACCGCGCAAGGCCAATGGGTCGGTTCCGGTGCGCGCGGTGAGACTCAAATAAGCCTCCAACTCGCTACGGAAAAATTTGGCCCGATCAGCGGCGCGCCTGTGTTCTGCGGGAAAGTCAAACGCCAGTGTGCACAGTGCGTCCATCACCCGGTAGTTGCCGATTTGCTGGCCGTAGATGGTTTCCACGCCGACGATGCCGACGATGATGTTGACCGGGACTCCGGTTTCTCGCTCGGCGCGTTCCAGCGTGGCCCGGTTGTCCTGCCAAAACTTTACGCCGGCGCGAATGCGCACCGCGTCAATAAAGCGACTGCGGTAGACGGCCCAGTTTTTGGGTGTGCCGACTGCCGGTGGGGTGCTGGCCCGAACAATGGAGGACTGCATGCGCGCACTGCCGATGGCGCTGCGGACCCAGTCACGGTCGAGCTGCAGGCGGTCGGCAATCTCGTCGGCGGCCTGCATGGCGTCGGGGCGCGTCCGGTAGGCTGGCCCTTCGGCCTGCGCGCGGACCACGCTCTTGGCAGGCAACTTGGATTTAGGTTGTTTTAGGGTGGTAGCCCCCGCAGAAATTGCGCAAGCAGCTATCAAAAAAGTAGCAATTAGTCGAAGAGTAACGGGCAAAGGATCAGGCACAGGTGTCAACGGCTTCCATCGGGGAGATT
>JAXHOO010000033.1:0-82171 GCA_034519365.1 Rhodoferax sp.
GTATTACTTCGTTCGGTTACGTATTCACTACCTGCGCGAGCGGCTGGCACACGAGGTACGGGCGATTCTGAAAACAGCGCAGGCGACAGCCCTGTTTGTGACGCACGACCAGATGGAGGCGTTTGCCATTGGCGACACCATCGGCGTGATGGACGAAGGCCGTTTGCACCAGTGGGACGATGCTTACACGCTGTACCACCGCCCTGCGACCCGCTTTGTGGCGGACTTTATTGGGCACGGCGTATTCACCCCGGCCACCATTGTGTTGGACGAAAACGAGCCGGTAGTGCACACGCCGCTGGGTGTGCTGCGCGACGTAGAAGAGTGCCCCCTGCCCTCGGCCTACCCTTGCGGAGAATGCGATGTGCTGCTGCGGGCGGACGACATCGTGCACGATGACGATGCGCCGGTGAAGGCTGAGATTGTGCGCAAGGCGTTTCGCGGCTCAGAGTTTCTCTACACGCTGCGCTTGGCCGATGGGCTCACGGTGATGGCCCATGTACCCAGCCACCACGACCACCGCCTGGGTGAGTGGATCGGGATACGGCCCCAGGTGGACCATGTGGTGACGTTCAGCCGGCTGGGTTGATCGGCGCGCGCAGGGCCACTACCGCCTGATGGAGATCAGCCGCCCACGCGCGGCGATCGCGGCCCCCAGCGCCCTGCGCTACACCGAAGCGCACCACCGCCTGAACACCCTGAGTTTTCAGCGTACGCCAGAGCGACTGGAACAGCGTGTCATCGCCGATATAACAAGGTGCAAAGCTCACCGCGCCCGTGGCGGCGTCCCGAAACTGCAAACCCACAGGCTGCACTTGGGCATGGGCCGAGATGGCGCTTTGCAACATATTGGCGTGGAAGGTCTGCACCGTGGTGCCGTCCCCCGTAGTCCCTTCCGGAAACACCGCCAATACATCGCCCGCCGCAAGTCGCTCGGCCATGTGGTGCATGACGCGCATGGCGTCGCGGCGCGATTCACGCTCGATATACAAAGTACCCGCGCCGTTGGCCAAAGTACCGACCACAGGCCAATGCTGGACAGCCGCTTTGGAGACAAAGCGGCAGTGGCGTGCGGCGTGCATCACCACGATATCCAGCCAGGAGATGTGGTTAGACACCAGCAGCATAGGCCCGTGCACCGGTGGGTCGCCAACCACTATCAATTCAATAGCTAGTCGCGCAAGCATGGTGCGGGCCCAGGCCTGAACTTCTGCATCACGCTCGGGCTGCGACAAGCGCGGAAACACACGGCGAATGCGCCACGCGCCTGCCAGCACATGGGCAAGGACGCGCAGCAGGCGCCAGCAGGCTTGCAGAGTTTGCATACGGGCTTAAGCCGAGTACGCCACTTGGCCGGCCACCACCGTAGCGCGCACCCGCCCTGGCAACTCGTAGCCGGAAAACGGCGTGTGCTTGCCTTGGCTGCGCAGGCTGGCGGGGTTGACGGTCCAAGTGGCCGTGGGGTCAAAGATGCACAAGTCGGCCACCCCACCCGGTACCAGGCGGCCCAAGCTAGAGGCCAGCGTACCGAGGCCAGAACCCAATACCGCTGCGGGTTGGCAAGTCAGAACGGCCAGCGCACGGGACACGCCGATCTGGTGCTCGTCGGCCCACTTCAAAGACAGGCTGAGCAGCAGTTCCAAACCGGTCGCACCGGGTTCACTCTCGGCAAACGGCAAGACCTTAGCGTCCTCATCCACCGGAGTGTGGTCCGACACCAGCACGTCAATCGTGCCGTCGGCCAGGCCGGCGCGCAGGGCGTCACGGTCACGCTGTTGGCGCAGCGGCGGGTTCAGGCGCATGCGGCTGTCAAAGTAGCCGAGGTCCACATCAATCAGGTGCAGCGAGTTGATGCTCACATCGCAGCTCACGGACAGGCCTTCGGCCTTGGCTTGGCGCACCAGCTCGACCCCTGCGGCGCTGCTGATGCGACACAGGTGAACCCGCGCGCCCGTAGCGCGCACCAGCTCAAAAATGGTGTGCAAGGCAATGGTTTCTGCGGCCACGGGCACGCCCGCCAAACCCATGCGGGTGGCCAATGGGCCGCTGGCAGCCACGCCCTTACCCAAGTAAAAGTCTTGCGGGCGCAGCCAGACGCTGTAGCCAAACGTGCTGGCGTATTGCAATGCCCGTTGAGTGACTTGCGTATTGACGAGCGGCACTTCGGCCTGCCCGAACGCCACGCAACCCGCATCGGTCAGCGCGGCCATTTCGGTCAGTACTTCGCCAGCCAGCCCCCGCGTCAGCGCACCTTGCGGAAACACGCGGGCTTGGTGCAAGCGCTCAGCGCGGTAGCGCAGCATTTCAACCAAGCCGGCTTCGTCCAGTACGGGCTCGGTGTCGGGCGGGCAAACCACGCTGGTCACGCCACCGGCTACGGCAGCGGCCAGTTCAGAGGACAGCATGCCTTCGTGCTCATGGCCAGGCTCGCGCAGCCGCACGCACAGGTCCACCAAACCGGGCGCGACGATGCAACCGCTGGCATCCACCGTTTGGTCAGGCGCAAAGTCGGCAGGCACGTTGCCTACGCTGAGAATTCGACCGTGGGACAGAGCCACGTCAGCGACAGTGTCCAGCTGGGTAGCCGGGTCGATGACGCGGCCGCCTTGGATCAGGATATTCATGGTTCGGGTCCTTCGCGCGGGGGTCAGGCTTCGTTACCAGCCACGATGCTCATCACGGCCATGCGCACCGCAATGCCGTAAGTGACTTGGGGCAGGATGACGCTTTGCTTGCCATCCACCACGGCAGAGTCAATCTCGACACCCCGGTTAATGGGGCCGGGGTGCATGACGATGGCGTCGGGCTTGGCCAGTTGCAGTTTTTCGGGAGTGAGGCCGAAGCTCTTGAAATACTCGTGCATGGAGGGCAGTAAGGCGCCGCTCATGCGCTCGCTTTGCAGCCGCAGCATGATGATGACGTCACAGTCCTTAATGCCCTCTTCCAGCGTATGGCAGACCCGCACACCCATTTGGGCCATGTCCGACGGCACCAGCGTTTTGGGGCCGACCACGCGCACTTCGGCCGCGCCCAGGGTCGTGAGCGCATGGATGTCGGAGCGCGCCACGCGGGAGTGCAGCACATCGCCCACGATAGCCACCGTGAGATTGGAAAAGTCTTTCTTGAAGTGCCGGATAGTGAACATGTCCAGCAAGCCCTGGGTAGGGTGGGCATGGCGCCCATCCCCCGCGTTGATCACATGCACATGGGGAGCGACGTGCTGGGCAATCAGGTAGGGGGCGCCCGACTCGCCGTGGCGGACTACAAACAAGTCTGCCGCCATGGCGCTCAGATTTGCAATGGTGTCCAGCAAGGACTCCCCCTTGGAGGCGCTGGAGCGCGCGATGTCCAGGTTGATCACGTCAGCGCTCAGACGCTTGGCGGCAATTTCAAACGTGGTGCGGGTGCGCGTGGAGTTCTCAAAGAACAGGTTGAACACGCTTTTCCCGCGCAGCAGCGGCACCTTTTTAACTTCGCGGTCACTGACCGAGACGAAGTTGGCGGCGGTATCCAGAATGTGGGTGAGGATGCTTTTGGGTAGCCCTTCGACCGACAACAGGTGAATCAGCTCGCCGTGCTGGTTGAGCTGCGGATTGCGTTGCAGGCGCATGGTCACACCTCTTTCACATCAAAAGAAAACACGCCATCGACACCGCGTGCCAGGGCCAAGGACTGGGTAGGAGCCAGGCTGACGCGTGCCGCGGCATAGTCGGCCCGTACCGGCAGTTGGCGCCCACCGCGGTCCACCAGCACGGCCAGCTTCACGCTGGCGGGGCGGCCGTAATCGAACAACTCGTTAATGACCGCGCGCAAGGTGCGGCCGGTATACAACACGTCGTCCAAAATCAGGATGTGTGCGCCGTTGACATCGAAGGGCAACAGTGTCTGCCCACCCGCCGACAGGCCACGCTGCGCGAAATCATCGCGGTGCATGGCAGATGAAATCACACCGGGGTTGCCGGGCAACTTCAGATCGGCTTGCAGGCGCTCTACCAGCCAGGCACCTCCGGAGGTAATACCCACCAAGCGGGTTTCGGGGGTGCACAGCTGTTGCACACCGCTGACCAAATCGCGGTACAGAGCCTCCGCGTCCAGGGACAGTGTTGTCACGTCAAACTCCTCAAAAACTGTTCCAGAATGATGCAGGCCGATGCGGCATCTGCGTCTTTCGCACCCGAGCTGAGGGCTTCGGTGGTGCTATAGCGCTCGTCTACTTCAAAGACCGGCAGCGCAAAGCGACCGTGTAGCTGGCGGCCGAATTTTTTGGCGCGCACGGTGTTTTCATGGGCGGCGCCATCGGGATGGTAGGGCACACCCACCACGATCGCGTCGGGTTGCCACTCTTCAATGCGCTTGGCGATCAAGGCAAACCGGGCATCCCCTTCGGCATGGATGGATCCCTGTGGTTGCGCGGTCTTGAGCAATCGATTTCCTACGGCCACGCCGGTACGCTTGAGGCCGTAGTCAAATGCAATAAAGGTACGCAGCGCCTCGCCCACAGTCTGCGGGGCGGCTTCGCTCATGCATGCCCCGCTTGGGTAGAAATCATCCAGGCCTGCAGGCCCAGCAAAGCCAGCGCTTTGTCATAGCGCTCTGCAACTGGGGTGTCAAAAATGATGCTGCGATCGGCGGAGACTGTGATCCAGCTGTTCTCGCCCAGCTCCGTTTCCAGTTGACCTTCTCCCCAGGCCGAATAACCCAAGGAGACCAAGACCCGACTGGGGCCCGATCCGCTGGCGATGGCTTCCAAGACGTCTTTGGAGGTGGTCATCTCCATGCCGCCCGGGATGGACATCGATGAGGCATAGAGCGGGGACGCCACTTTGTCGTCTTGGAGCATCGACTGGTCGTGCAACACAAACCCGCGCTCGGTTTGGACCGGGCCGCCATGAAACACCGGTTGGGCGGCCAGATCACCGCGCTCCATCGGCAGGTTGACTTTTTCAAACAGGCCGCTGAGGTCGATATCGGACGGCTTGTTGATCACCAATCCCAAAGCACCTTTGGCGTTGTGTTCACAAACGTACACCACGCTCTTGCCGAATAGTGCATCTTCCAACCCGGGCATCGCTATCAAAAAGTGATCGGTGAGATTGATAGGTGCAGAATGGCTGGACATGGTTCTATTTTAGCGGCTGGCATGCACCCACCCCACTCGACTGGCCTAGTCTGGCTACGGCGCGATCTGCGCCTACGCGACAACACGGCCCTCCAACACGCGCTCCAAAATTGCCGTCAAGTGCACTGCGTGTTTGTACTGGACGACAACATTCTGGCTACGCTGCCCCGCGCAGACCGGCGCGTCGAGTTCATTCTGGCCTCACTGGCGGAGTTGGACAGCAACCTGCGCGCCTTGAGCGGACGCAAGGAAAGTGGTCTTATCGTGCTGCGCGGACGCCCGCAGGACCTGGTGCCACAACTGGCGCAGCAAATTGGCGCAACCGCTGTATTTGCCGCTCGCGACTATGAGCCCTATGCCCAGGACCGAGATGCCGAGGTTGCGCTGTCGCTCGGCGGCATGGGCAGTCAGCTGCTGCTAGCCAAAGACCACGTCATCTTGGAGCAGCGCGAGCTGCTCACGCAGACCGGAAAACCTTACAGCGTATTTACCCCCTATTGGCGTGCTTGGCTGGCCCGGCTCGCTACCGCCCTTCCCCACGCTGCAGAGAATACGGAACTGTCCGCAAACACCCAACTGGCCGAGCGACCCACCGACTACTGCAACCCCACACCAACATTGGCTGACCTGGGGTTCTTGCCCACCAATTTGTCGTCCCTAGCGATTCCCACCGGGGAACAGGGCGCCCAGCAGTTGCTGAACGCGTTTACAAACCGTCTAGATCAGTATGACGAGACACGCAACTTCCCGGCCATCAAGGGGCCAAGCTATCTAGGTGTGCACTTGCGGTTTGGCACGGTGTCGATACGGCAGTTGGTGGCCTTGGGCTACGCCCACCACCTGGCCGGAAGTACTGGTGCCACGACCTGGCTGAGCGAGCTGGCATGGCGGGATTTTTACTTTCAGATTTTGGCCAACTTTCCTCATGCCGCACATGGCGCTTTCAAGCCCGAATACGACCAGATCGCCTGGGAGGAAGGAACGCATGCCGAGCAACTTTTTGCGGCATGGTGCCAGGGCTTGACCGGCTACCCCATCGTCGATGCGGCCATGGCGCAACTCAATACCACCGGCTACATGCACAATCGGCTGCGCATGGTGGCGGGCAGCTTTCTGGTGAAGCACCTCGGCATTGATTGGCGCTGGGGCGAGCGCTATTTCGCGCAACAACTCAATGACTTTGACCTGGCAGCCAATAACGGTGGTTGGCAGTGGGTGAGCTCCAGCGGCTGCGATGCCCAGCCTTACTTCCGTATTTTCAATCCCATGGCCCAAAGCGAAAGATTCGACCCGGAAGGAAAGTTCATACGGCGCTATCTGCCGCAGTTGGCGGGGCTAGATAGCAAGGCCATCCACGCACCATGGACCTCACCACGGCTCGTACTGGCGGCTGCTGGCGTCCGGCTTGGCGATAACTACCCGCAACCGCTGGTAGACCACACGCGCGCCCGAGCGCGCACCTTGTTGCGCTACGGCGCGGTAAAAAAGGCCGTTTAAGACGTTGCTTGCGCTTCGGTGCAGTAGCCACGCACCAAGGCTAACAACTCGTCTTCAGAGTAGGGCTTACCCAAATACTGGTCCGCACCGAGCTCGCGCGCGTGTTCGCGGTGCTTCTCCGCAATGCGCGAGGTAATCATGATGACAGGCAACGCCCGCGTGCGGTCATGTCCACGGATATTGCGCAGCAAATCGAAACCGTCCATACGCGGCATTTCAATATCCGACAACACCACCGACGGCAGCTCTTCTTCTAGGCGCTCCAGCGCTTGCAGTCCATCGTTGGCCAAAGCTACACGGTAGCCTTCTCGCTTGAGCAGGCGCTGCGTCACGCGGCGCACGGTAATGGAGTCGTCGACGACCAAAACCAAAGGCAACTGGTCAGCCACATCAACCAACCTAGGTTGCAGGCCAGCGCTTGTCGGGGACTGCGCCGCAGTCGCCGCCGAATCAGCCAAGGTGCGGGCCATGTCGCCATACACCGCAGCCAACGCAACGGGGTTGTATATGAGTACCACCGCGCCGGAAGCCAAAACGGACATACCAGCCAAACCAGGCAAACGCGCCAGTTGAGGGCCCAAATTCTTCACCACCACTTCGCGGTTACCTAACACCTCATCCACATGCAGCGCCAGCCGTTGACCCGCGCTACGGAACACCGCCACAGGCAATGTCTTGGTGGCCGACTCGGTACTGCGAGCGGACACTTGCAACAAGGCCCCCGCCCAGAAGAAGGGCAAGGCCTGACCAGCCATGTCAAAGCTGCGATTGTTGTAGGCATGGGCCACTGTGTCGACCGGCACACGCAACACGGTTTCCATGATGTTGGCAGGCACCCCGATGGTGAACTCGCCCATGCGCAAAATCACCACCTGGGTCACCGCTGTGGTCAGCGGCAACACCAAACGGAAGTTGGTTCCCTGACCTTCGGTACTCTTCGTCTCAATCCGTCCACCCAAGGCATTCACCTCAGAACGAACAATGTCCATGCCGATACCGCGACCAGCCAACTCGGTGACGGCCTCGGCCGTCGAAAATCCCGGCATGAAGATCAAATTGGCAGCATCAGCCTCGCTCAACGCGTCGTCCGCACCAATTACACCGTTGGCAATGGCCTTTTGGCGAATGCGTTCTGCATGCAGACCGCCACCGTCATCTTGGAACGAAACCGAAATGTCATTGCTTTCTTGGCTGACCTGAATCGTGATGGTGCCAGCCGTTGGTTTGCTTGCGGCAGCGCGCACTTGCGCCGACTCAATCCCGTGCGCAACAGCATTGCGCAAAAGGTGTTCGAACGCGGGAGCCATGCGGTCCAAAACCCCACGATCCATCTCGATGGAACCACCGATGATGTCGAGTTTGACCTGTTTACCCGCATCCTTGGCCGCTTGGCGCACCACACCATAAAGGCGGTCCGAGATACCCTCAAACTCCACCATACGGGTACGCAAGAGGTCGCGTTGCAACTCGCGCGCTTGGCGTCCCTGTGCAATCAAGTCATCTTCGGTACTTTCCACGGAACGCTGCAAATTCCTTTGCACCGTCGCCACGTCGTTCACCGACTCCGCCATCATCCGGGTCAGTTCCTGCACCCGGGTGAAACGGTCAAACTCCAGTGGATCAAACGACTGCGCTGAATCCTTGGTCTGGGCCAAGCGCGACTGCATTTGCGACTCAGCCTGCAGCTCCACATCGCGCAGTTGCTGCCGCAGGCGATCCAGGTTTCCGCCCAACTCCCCCAGCGACGAACGCAACTGGTTCAGGCGCGCATCCATGCGTGAGCGCGTGATCATGACTTCGCCTGCTTGGTTGACCAAGCGATCAAGCAACTGCGACCGTACACGCACCGAATGACTTGCCACGGCGCGCGGTGCAGTTGGCATCGTCGGTACTTGAACCACGGCCTTGAGGTCTAACGGGGCTACTAGCGCACCTGAGGGCGTTGCCACCTCAGTCGTCGTGACCTCAGGCGCCACCAACTCAAGCACCACACCCAAGCCTGCAAAGGCGGCCTGCAAGGTATCAAAACGCGTCAACAGTGGTTCGAGCTGGACCGACTGCACACCCTCGGTCCCGATCTGCTCAATCGACGACTCCATGCGGTGGGCCATTTCACCCAAGCGCATCGCGCCAGCCAAACGGGCGCTGCCCTTCAGTGTGTGGAGCAGCCGCAAGATTTCATTGCGGGCGCTGAGATTGTCGGGATGGGCAACCCATTGGCGCAACGCAGTTCCCAGTTGGGGCATCAACTCCTGGGCTTCTTCTTGGAAAATGGGCAAAAGGTCTTCGTCCAGATTGTCCTGGGCGTCGATGTCGTCATCATCTTGCGCATCCGCAATGGTCAAAGGTGCTGCCACCGCCATGGCAGGCGCCATCCCGTGGGGCAACGCCTCTTCCACAATCACCGCATCCGGGGCAGCATCTTCGTTCGCCTCAACCTCAGAATCGAGGGCGACCTCGTCTAGGTGCGACCCAGCGTCCCAGGCTGGACTGAGAAACTCTGTTTCGGTGATGGCCTGCAACGCCAGCAATATGGAAGGGTCTGCGTCTTTCAGGAATCCGGCTGCGAACTGATGCAACAGGCGACGAATGTCTTCCGCCGCATTGTTGAAAACCTGGGCGTGCTCGGGGGTGCCTTGGTGGTGCAGTTGCACATGCTGCAAAGCCTGCTCCAAAGCGCGCGCCATATTGGACAAGGCGGTAAATCCCACCGTGGCAGAGCTGCCCAGCAGAGAGTGGGCCAACGAAACCACAGAATCCGAGATTTCAGTGGGCAACTCCATGCCCCACTCGCTCAGCTCCGTCTGCAAGCGCCGTGACCATTCATCCGCCTCATTGAGGTAGACGTTGTAGAGCGGAATGCCCAGCCGAAGATCTCCGATAACCTTGATGCCTTCATCTGCGTCTGCTTCGGCGGCGGGTTCAACCACTACCTCAAGCGCGGCATCCACACTGGGTTCGTCTACGTCGTTCGCGGGCTCGATAGGTACTGACTCCTCCAAGTCTGGACTAGGCACATCCTCCACCTGTATCTCGACCAGCTCCGACATCACAGTTTCTGGCTCGGCTTCTGGCGCCTGTTCAGGTTCCTGTACTTGACCGACATCCCCAAAGTCAAAGTCACCCAAGTCCACGTTGTCTTGGGGTGGCGGTAGATCCTGGAGCGCAGAAATATCTTGAATCTGGGTGTTGTCGAAACTCACCATTTGGGTGGCAGAGAAGTCGGCAGTCGGCATTTGCGCAACAGGCGCGTCCAAATCAGACGACGTGTCGAACATTTGCGTAGATTCAAAGTCCACGGTGGGCTTTTCATCCCAAGAATCCAATGCCGGGGCCTCTACGACCTCAATCATCTCTACCGCTTCAATTTGCTCCATAGCGGCTTCGGAGGCGGCGACGCCATCATCACCCGATGCATCCAAAACCGAACCACCTTGTTCGGCAGGTGTCACCAGTTCCAATAACTCTCCATGCAGGCGCAGCGCATCCGCGGTCTGACGGAAATGTTGTGCGCTCCAAGCGGCGTCTTGGCCGGCGGCAATATCTTCCACCCACCGATGAAAGCCCCGCATGGCTTGCCCGGACGCATCGATCAAAGCTTCAGTCGCAGGGCGCTGCTCGGACAGCGAGGTATTGAGCACCTGTTCAAAAGCCCAAGCAGCCTCACCAAACTCATGCAAGCCGACCATCCGCGAACTGCCCTTGAGCGTATGGAACGCGCGGCGCAAAGTGGTCTGATCTGCCAAATTGGCGGGATCAGCCTGTAGCGCCTGCAATGCAGCCAATCCGTTGTGAACTACTTCCCGCGCCTCTTCCAAGAAGATATCCCGCAATTCCGCACCGTCGTCCGCATCGGTATCGGGATCAGGGGGTGTAATCGGGGTCGGAACCGCCACCGGTGCAGGCTGCACCGGAGCGATCGCATCCATAACAGGAGCCAGCTCTGGCTGAGGTGCCGCCTGCTCTTCGGCTTCCACCCGCTCCCGGCCCATCAGCGGACGGAATTCACCTGTCGCTTCGTCATAGACAAACAGTGTCTTGGCCAAACTGCGCTGGTAGCTCAGCATGTCAATGAGGAAGCCCATTGCACCCAAGCTATTCCCTAATTTCTCAAAAATTCCGGTACGCGCCGTTTCTTCGTCAATTTCGTCGACCAAGAACTGCTCAACGCTGGAACGCATGCGCAAGGCGGCGATGGACGGCTGGTCCAAGCCCAGCACAGAGAACACGCCACGCATCTGGGCCAGTTGGCTAGGTACCTCGCGCAACGGAGATTTATCCTTCGGATTGCGGAAAAACTGGTCAAGTGATTTCTCGACTTCGCCCAAATTGGTCCGCAACTCATCCACCACGCTGCCCATGGTTTGGCGATCACTGACGCGGCGGTACAGCTCCTCGATCCAAGCCTCCAGCGGCTCGGGATCTGCGCCCGCAGTAACATGCGCCAAGCGCTGGGCCAGACGAACACTGCGGTCCGCCATTTGGCTGTCGGTGGGGTCCAAGTCTTCGTACGCAGCTTCGAGGTACAGCACTGCGGTCGCCACTTCCATCGCAACTGATGGCGCCGGGGCAGCGCCAGAACGCACAGTCGCGTCAATAGCGTGCATCAGCGCACGCGCCAACTCAGCGCTTTCTGGATGCAACTTGGTCACCGCGTCAGCGACGGCCGTGAATTGCTCTAGAACCACCTTGAGCCGGTTGGTGTCTCCACCCGCCAACGCCGACCAGGTTTCGGCCGAGGTGGCAATGCGCTTGCGCGCCATCACCAACAGCGCCGGATCAAAACGACCAAACTGCTCAGTGGCATAGTCAACCGGCTTGCTGCGATTCAAGCCATAGGCGGCCTTCACAGCAGACAACAAAGGGGCGCCGCCCGGCGCGGCAGGAATAGCCAACGAGCAGAAAAATACAAGGTCCTGCGCCAACCGGTCTGAGGGCGTAGGCTCGCCCTTGGCCAAGGTCACATATTGCTGCAAGACACGTGATGCCGCACGTTTGCTATAAACATCGCCCGCCAATAAACCCAGCGCGGTGCTCTCAAAATAGGCGGCACTGGCCATCCAAAAAGTGCGCGACTCCAAATCCGTGCGCCCAGCTGCCAAGCCCAATGAAATCACCTGCAAACGGCGCGCGGCCTGAGCGTCAGCGTATTTCACCAGCCGCAACACCGCGTGGTCCATATCACGGCGCACATCGGCGCCATAAGCCAACGCTTGGGTATCCGCAGGGACGGCGATCGGCAGCCAACGCCACTCCGGTGGCCAGAGATCAGCAGGGTGAATGCGATCTGCGCCCGCTAACTCTTGCAAAGCCCGATATTGGGGAAACAAGGCGACTGACGAGGCTGACTTACCCTTTAGCACCCCTTCCAGGTACTCGGTTAGTGCAAAGCTGCCGCGTTCCATGCAGTTGGCGGCTTCGTCACTGCACAATTCTGGCCGCTGGACAAACTTCTGGGCCAAGGTCTCCATAGCACGCAGCACTTTGGCTGGAGCGACCAAACCTACCATTTCGAGCGCACCCACGGCCTGGTGCAGTTGCTGGCGCGCAATACGCAGATGGCTAGCATCTAGCTCGGTCAGGTCAGAACCGCGCGCCAACTCGGCGTCACGTACAAACCGGCGCATGGCCTTGGTGGCGCCATCCAAAGACTTGCGAAGCTCATCCAGCACCCAGGCCAAGGGCCCCAAGTCACTGACGGCCAATTCACTATCGGCGGGAGCAGCAGGTGTGGATGACATGGGGGCGATCTCTCCTGAAACTCACGGGGTGCTAAAGGTGGTCAACACAATCTTGCCGATTAGGCAATCTTGAATCGTGACACCGACTGACGCAACTCTTCCGCCATGCGGGACAGTTCGCGCACTTGGTTGGCCGTCGCCCGGGTACCTTCTCCCGTTTGTTCCGTTACGGCAAAAATGTGCTGGATGTTGTCAGCCACCACGTTGGCCAATCCTGCTTCCCGCGATGCGGCGTTCGAAATTTGCTCAATCAGGTCGGCCACTTGGCGGGACACGCGGTCAATTTCGGTCAGCGCGGTACCCGCGTTATCGGACAGACGGGCTCCTTCGACCACACCCTGGGTAGAGCGCTCCATAGCGCCGATAGCATCTTGGGTATCCGTTTGAATGGCCTTCACCAGCGCCGCAATCTGGCGCGTTGCGTCCGCAGAGCGTTCCGCAAGTCGCTGCACTTCTTCCGCCACCACCGAGAAGCCGCGTCCGGCCTCACCGGCCGATGCGGCCTGAATGGCGGCATTCAGAGCCAACACGTTGGTTTGTTCGGTAATGTCCGAAATCAGCTCGGTAATTTCGCCAATCTCCTGCGACGACTCACCGAGGCGTTTAATGCGCTTGGAGGTTTCCTGGATCTGATCCCGGATGGAGTTCATACCGCCGATGGCGTTCTGCACGGCCTGCAGACCCGATTCGGCAGCCTGCAGCGATTGACGCGCCACCGATGCCGACTCTTGCGCTTGGGCAGACACTTCGTTAATTCGACCGGCCATATCCACAACGGATTTGCCCGTTTCCCGAATTTCATGTAGCTGTTCGTTGGAGGCAGCCAACAACTCTGTCGAGGTGGCATCCACGTCGGCTGTCGTCTGGGCCACCCGGGCCGCCGTGTTTTGCACGTTGGATACCAAGGAGCGCAACTCTTCCACGGTGTAGTTCACCGAGTCAGCAATGGCGCCGGTAATGTCCTCCGTCACCGTGGCTTCTTGGGTCAGATCGCCTTCCGCAACTGTCTGCAGTTCGTTCATCAAACGCAAAATAGCGGCTTGGTTGGCATCGTTAACGCGCTTGGCTTCTTGCTCCATACGCTCGGCATCGACCCGCTGGTCTTCCGCGACCACCTGCCGTTTTCGACTGTCTTGCAACTGCACGAAGGACAATCCACCCGCGCACAGCAGGGCAAATCCGGCCGATGCCGCCAACAGAGCCAGCGACGCACCGCCAATACCGGCTTGGCCTGACAACTTGGACTGCAGCTCCTCTAGATCGCGTCGCAAGGGCTCGCTTTCCGCGATGATGGCGCCCTGGGCTTCACGCGCAGACACCAAACCCTGCAAGTTGCCCAGAATAGCCCCGGCTTGAACACGGGTCTCTTCGTACATTTTGATCAGGGCTTCCAGCTGTTCACGTGTGGCGGGGTCTTTGGTTGCCGACAGACGCAACTCAGTACTACCCGACAACAAGGCGTCAGAAATTTCCTTGAATGTATTCAAGTCCTTGCCCAGCAGGAACACGGCTTCCGGGCTCACGCCTTCGGCAGTCAAGAACTCGTTGGACGATTTGCCGATACGCTGCGTCAACATCACCAACTGACCTACTGCGGAGATTTCCACTGCTGGTGCGTTTTGCTGCAACTTCAAAGAGGCCACAGTCTCTGCAATTTCCAACAAATCGGAAGATTGACGGTTAATCAGACGCAAGGCAGCTCCAATTTGCGTCAGCATGGTTTGCTGGCCCATCACCGCCTTGGCATTTTTCTCGGCGCGCTCTACCAAAGGCAGCACCTTGCCCAATTCAGGCGCAAAGGTTTCGTCCAGCGGACTGATGCGCATCTCATCATTGCCTGCCTGCAATCCGCGTGTCGCTTTGGCAAGAACGCCAGCGCTTTCCGCCACATCGGGGAATGCCTCTGCGCTGCCCACGACCGCCTGGGATACCGATTTAGCCAAACGCTGCGACTGCATCAATGACTGGCCGGTAGCCCCCAACTGCTGCGCCACTTTGTCCGACTGGTTCAGGGCCACAAACGTCACGCCAGCCAGAACCACCAAGGCAGCTGCCAACAACAGCGACAGCAAGCGCTGGTGTTGCACCACCGTACGGCGGCCCAGTACTGGCACCGCAATCAGATCACCGTCGTCGACGTCCAGCTCTGCAGCAGGCCTCGCCGTGCTAGGCGCCGATTGCAACGGCGCATTGTGGGAGTCCTGCACAGTTTCCGCGCTGGCCGGATCTATCGTCGCGTCCGGCATGGCCAAGCTCAGGCGAGAATCCAAATCGGACTCCGACGGTGTCTTGGAAAACAGGTTTTTCAATTGATCGACAACGGACATGGTGAGGCCTTACTGGTGAACTAAGCGCTGATACTCAAAAACTGCGGGGTTTGCGACAGGGTACGCAAATTGATTTCTTGCCAAGACTCGCCGGAAGTATCGACAAACTGGTTGCCAAAGTAGCCGGGGGCGTCTGCGGCGGGAGGCTCGTATGAGGCAAATGCGTCGGGGCCACGCAGGCCCAACAAAGTATCAATCTGCAACGCGCAGTTGACCTCCAACAAACTATTCAAAGTGACCACACTTGGTTCTGCAGCGGACGGCTCTTTGCGCGCTTCGCCGCTGGAAACCGCGATGAACCCCGCTAAGTCAACTACTCCGAACAAACCGCCGCGAATATTGAGCACGCCGCGAAACCAGTCCAGTGCATAAGGAACCGCTTGCACCTGCGACAGCGGCACGATCTCACCCGATTGCCCCAAGGGAAAAAGGTAGTTGCGTCCACCCGCGCTGACCGCCAGCCAAGCGACCGACATACCCTCCGTCCGCGCCGCCTGCAATCGGCTGGCCAATCGGGTTTGGAGTTCTCGAAGTGCTTCTCTGTTGGCCATGGAATTCGAGGGTCAGTCCAAAGCTTTGATTTTGGCGAACAGCTCGGCAGCATCCACGGGCTTGGTGATGTAGTCCCTGGCACCTTGGCGCATTCCCCAAACTCGGTCAGTCTCTAGGCTTTTGCTGGTACACATGATGATGGGAACATCTGCATATTCGGGGGTGCGGTTGATAGCGCGCGTCAGCTGGAAGCCGTTTTGCCCAGGCATGACCACGTCCATCAAGATGAGCTCTGGCTTCTCTTCTGCCAGACGCTTAAACGCCTCATCAGCATTCTCGGCAGTGCGAACCGTGAAACCGTTCTTCTGCAGCAAATCCGTCAAATACATCAACTCGGTTTTCGAGTCGTCAACGATCAGTACTTTGGTTATCGACATTACATGCTTCCTTGCAATTCAGCGCCAAATTGCTGCACTGCCTGCAGCAACTGGTCTTTGGTAAAGGGTTTGGTCAGGTAGTCCTGGGCGCCGACCATGCGGCCACGCGCTTTGTCGAACACGCCGTCTTTTGACGACAGCATGATGACTGGAACACTGGAAAATTTGGTATTGCGTTTGATGATGGCGCAGGTCTGGTAACCATCAAGCCGCGGCATCAGGATGTCGCAAAAAATTAGTTGCGGCTGGTAGTCGTTGACCTTGGCCAGTGCATCGAAACCATCTTCGGCCAACAATACGTCGTGCCCGCCCTGCTTCAGAAAAATCTCGGCGCTGCGTCGAATCGTATTGCTGTCGTCAATCACCAGAACTTTGAAAGTCGATGCTGTAGTGCTCAAGGGGCGTTGCTCCAGTACTAGCGTGAATGGCGACAGGGTGAGGCGCGCTCGGGGTGGTGCTAGATCTGCACCATTTCAAAATCTTCCTTGCGCGCGCCGCATTCGGGACAGGTCCAATTCATGGGAACATCAGCCCACAACGTACCAGCGGCAATGCCATGGTCTGGGGCACCAGCGGCCTCGTCATAGATCCAACCACAAATCAAGCACATCCAAGTTTTAGTATCGGTCACAGCTTACGGGGCCTTCGAATAGAATGCAATCATTGTATAGAGCAGCTCTTGCGAAAATGCGGGCCGCCCGGCGAAAGTTCGCCATTCTGCCTGATGACAAACCCCAATACAGGCCTCCCGATGTCGGCACTCCCCCCCTCCCCCAACGACGAAGAAATCGAAGATGAAGGCCCTGCCGCATTCGTCTTGGCCTTCAATGCCAACGACCCCAGCGGCGGCGGCGGGACTGCTGCAGACTTGACCGCCATCGCGTCGGTTGGGGCCCACGCACTGACCGTAGTCACCGGCGTTTATGTCCGCGATACCTCGGAGACCGTCGACCATTTCCCTCTGGACGATGAGGCTGTGACCGAACAAGCGCGCGTCATCCTGGAAGATGTTCCAGCCCAAGTTTTCAAGGTTGGCTTTGTCGGTACGCCAGAAAATCTCAGCGCCATTGCCGAACTCGCGTCCGACTACGACGAGATCCCGCTGGTTGCCTATATGCCCGACTTGTCGTGGTGGCAAGACGACCAGATCGACCTCTACCAAGACGCTTGCACGGAGTTACTTTTGCCTCAGACCACGGTGTTGGTTGGAAACCACAGCACCCTGTCGCGTTGGCTGCTGCCGGACTGGACTTTCGACAAAAGCCCGACGGCCCGCGACATTGCGCGTGCCGCCAACGCTTTTGGCGTGCCCTATACCTTGGTCACAGGCATTCCGCTGCCAGACCAATTCATCGACAACGTGCTGTGCTCGCCGACTGCCATCTTGTGCAGCGAAAAGTTTGAACGATTTGAGGCTGTCTTTACCGGCGCCGGCGACACACTATCCGCCGCACTGGCTGCGCTGATTGCCTGCGGCACCGAATTGAATGAGGCCGTTACTGAAGCATTGAGCTACTTGGACCGTTGTCTGGAAAGCGGCTTCCGCCCTGGCATGGGCCAGGTGCTGCCCGACCGCTTGTTCTGGGCACACCCCGAAGACGACGAAGAAGAAGCGTCCGACGAGCCCGACTTTGACATCCCACCCCACGCGACCCGCCACTGATATGTCCAGCGACCTGAACCAACAGCTCTTTGACCGTGCCCGCCAAGTAATCCCCGGCGGTGTGAACTCCCCGGTGCGCGCTTTCAAGGCCGTCGGCGGCACACCGCGCTTTGTGCAACGCGCCCAAGGTGCCTATTTTTGGGATGCCAATGGCAAGCGCTATATCGACTACATCGGATCCTGGGGCCCCATGATCCTGGGCCACGGCCACCCTGCGGTGCTGGAAGCCGTTCTGAAGGCCGCGCAGGACGGCTTCTCGTTCGGCGCCCCCACCGAGCGCGAGGTTGAACTCGCCGAGGCTATTCTGGCGCGCGTACCCAGCTTGGAGATGGTCCGCTTGGTCAGCAGCGGCACCGAAGCCGGCATGAGCGCGATCCGACTAGCGCGTGGGGCCACCGGGCGCAGCAAGATTTTGAAGTTTGAAGGCTGTTACCACGGCCACGCGGACGCCCTACTTGTGAAAGCCGGCTCGGGCTTGGCCACCTTTGGCAATCCGACCAGCGCTGGCGTGCCGCCCGAAGTGGTGCAACACACACTGGTACTGGAGTACAACAACGTCGCTCAACTGGAAGAGGCCTTTGCCCTACACGGCAAGGACATGGCCTGCCTAATCATCGAACCGATCGCCGGCAACATGAACTTTGTGCGCGCCAGCGTGCCGTTTATGACACGCTGCCGCGAGCTGTGCACGCAATACGGTGCGCTGCTGGTGCTTGATGAAGTGATGACCGGTCTGCGCGTGGCGCTTGGCAGTGCCCAAAGCGTTTACGCCCGCAGCATTCCCGGCTTCGAGCCCGACATGACGGTGTTGGGCAAGGTCATTGGCGGTGGCATGCCGCTGGCGGCCTTTGGCGGCAAACGCGCGGTAATGGAGCAGCTCGCCCCACTGGGCCCGGTGTACCAAGCGGGAACGCTGTCCGGCAACCCAGTAGCCACAGCCTGTGGCCTAGCGACCTTGCAAGAAATCGGCAAACCCGGCTTCTATGATGATCTGAGTCGCAAAACGCAGTCGCTGATCAGCGGCCTGCAAGGCGCGGCCAACGCGGCGGGAGTGGATTTTTGTGGCGACAGCGAAGGCGGTATGTTCGGCTTCTTCCTGTTCAAGGACTTGCCGCAAAACTACGCCAAGGTCATGACCACCGACAACGCGCGCTTCAACACCCTGTTCCACGGCCTATTGGACCGCGGCGTCTACATCGCGCCAGCGTTGTACGAGGCCGGCTTCATGAGCGCGGCGCACACCGACGCGGACATCGCAGAGACGGTAACGCTGGCAGCAGAAGCATTCAGTTTGCTATCAAAATAGAAGCTGCTTGCGCAATATCCACGGGGGCTACAATTTGGCATCTAACTTTTGAATTGGGGGGAGAATAAAGCATGGAGAGGGAAGGGGAAGAGAGGAGAGGGGGGAGTGAAAGTGAGCATGAACAGGAAGAGTGAAAAAATGAAACCAGGGAAGGGGGGGAAAAGAGTAAATAGGGAGTGGAGACAAGAGGGAAGAGAGATGGATGAATAGAGCCGGAAGAAAATCAAAGATCCTAATATGGAATAAGGGGGGAGGGGAAAGGGGGAAGGGCTGAAAAGAATGCCTCTAAAAGCTACCAAGGAGGATGTCAACTTGACGACTCGTTTACTGGGGCGATCAGCTTGCGCAGTGGACCAGACCCCACACCGAACGCAAGGCCCGCTGGAAGAAGAAAGGGGGGATGAAAGCCGAGCCATCCCGAACACCCGGAAGAGTTGACAAAACATTGAGAGCCCCCAGCGGACAGGGGACGGGAGTATTAAAAGCTAGAAACCGAGGGACCGTGGAGCCCCACGCCACGACCCCGACCGCGGAAGATGAGAGGACCTGACACTAGACCGCCTGCGAAGCACCAAACCAAAAGCCCAACACCGGAACAAGGGGGGAGGGAGAAGAGGGGGAAGGGCTGACAAAGAAGCCCCGACAAAGCTCACCCAAGGAAGAAAGAAGGCAAGCCCGAGGCCGCGCTCATCACGCGCCGGGACCAGAAAAAGCCCCAGACCGAACCCAGGGAGAGGAGGAAAAAACGGTCGGCGCCGAGAAAGAAAAGGCGGATCTCCCCCGGAGGGAAAAAAAGGGGAAGGCAAAAAAGGGAGGCGAAGGAACCTCCTACCTCGGAGCGGAGCAAAAAAAGATCAGGAGCCGACAAAGAAGAGAACGACGCCGCGAACGATGAGGACAACAAGCTCATTGCGGAAATAAAAAGCCGGGATCCCCCGGAGGGAAAAAAATAGGTGGAAGGAAATACAAGGCGACTGGTCGAACGGACACCTCGCCGCTCACTTTCCCCTGAGCGGCACGCAAAACGCACAACTGCCATTCAGCGAGCCCGACCATAAGAAGCAGCACCCGCCGCGCAACCCGCCCCCACCCACGTAGTTTTCGGGGAAAAAGTGGCGTTCGATAAGTTCGATCAGGATGTGCAGTACCTTGATGTGTAGTTCCTGCACACGGTCGGCATAGGTGCCGCCGGGGGTGCACACGTACACGTCGCTCAGTGGTTCCAACTTCTCGCTGCGTTTGCCGCTGAGGATGATGACCTTCATGCCCAGCGCCTTGGCGGCTTCGGCGGCCTTGATCACGTTTTTGCTGGTGCCGCTGGTGCTCAAAGCAACCAGGCAATCGCCGGGCCGGCCGTGGCCTTCGATATAGCGGGCGAACACGTTGTCGTAGCCATGGTCATTGCCGACGCAGGTCAAGTGCCCGGCATCGCTGATGGCGGTAGCGCCCAGCGCCTTGCGGTCTTTGCGATAGCGGCCAGTTAGCTCTTCGGCAAAGTGCATGGCGTCGCACATGGAGCCGCCGTTGCCGCACGAGTACACGCGGCCTTGGTTCTCAAACGTGGCGATCAACAACTGTGCAGCCTGCTCGACCGTTGCCAGCGCAGCCGGATTGGCCAGCAAGGCGGTCAGTGCGGAATGCGCCTCTTGCAGGCTCGATTCGATGTGATTTTTCATGGTTCGCCTATTTGGAAACAATGGTTTTACCGATGGGCGCCAGCGCAATCAGCGCCAACTTGATGTGCTGAATGCCAAACGGGATACCGATGATGGTGACAAAACAGGCCAGCGCCGACACCAAATGCCCAATCGCCAGCCACCATCCTGCCAACAGGAACCAAATCACATTGCCCACCAGCCCCAAGGCGCCGGTCCCAATGTCGTCTTGCTGGGTCAGGTCCTTGCGGCTCACGGCCTCTTTGCCGAATGGCAAAAACGCGAACTGCCCAATCACAAAACACGCCTTGGCCCACGGCAGGCCGACGATGGTGATGGCGGCCACCAGGCCCGCCAACCACCAGCCCAGGCCCATGAGAAAGCCGCCGAGGATGAACCAGAAGATATTACCGATCGTGCGCATCGAGCTTCCTTCTAGTGGCGGAAGTGGCGCACGCCGCTGAACACCATCGCCACGCCGCGTTCATTCGCGGCATCAATCACCTCTTGGTCGCGCATCGAGCCACCGGGTTGGATGATGCTGGTAGCACCATGGTCCACCACCACGTCCAAGCCATCGCGGAAGGGGAAAAAGGCATCGCTAGCCACAGCAGTACCCGCCAATGACAGATTGGCGTGACCCGCCTTGATGCTGGCGATGCGCGCCGAATCCAAACGGCTCATCTGGCCGGCACCCACACCCATGGTCATTCCACCCTTGCAGAAGACGATGGCATTGGACTTGACGTACTTGGCCACGGTCCAGGCAAACATCAGGTCGTTCAACTCTTCTGCAGAGGGCTGCTTGGTCGTTACCACCTTCAGGTCGCTCAACGCCAGTTCGTGGTTATCCGCCGTTTGCAGCAAGATGCCGGAGCCAATACGCTTCATGTCCACCGCGTTGCGGCCTTGGTCCCACGCCGTCGATCCGCCCTTGGGTAAATCGATTTGCAAGATGCGCACGTTAACCTTACTCTTAAACACTTCCAGTGCGGCGGGGGTGAAGCTCGGGGCCATCAGCACTTCGACAAACTGCTTGGCAATCTGCTGCGCGCCGGCTTCATCCAGCTCAGTGTTGAGGGCGATGATGCCGCCGAAGGCGCTGGTGGGATCCGTTTGGAAGGCCTTGCTGTAAGCCTCCAGAGCGTTGGCGCCTACGGCGACTCCACAAGGGTTGGCATGCTTAACGATGACACAGGCTGGCGTGCTAAAGCTCTTCACACATTCCCACGCAGCGTCCGCATCGGCGATGTTGTTGTAGCTCAGCTCTTTACCCTGCAACTGCTTGGACGTGACCAGTGAACCCGGCGCGGGAAACAGGTCGCGGTACAGCGCCGCCTGCTGGTGGCTGTTTTCACCGTAGCGCAGGTCTTGTACCTTGATGAAACGGCCATTACTTTGGCCCGCGAACAAGTCCAACTTGGGGGCAGCATCCCCGGCAGGCACTTCGTCACCCACTTGAATGGCGGAAAGGAAATCACTGATAGCGCCGTCATATTGGCTGATGCGGTTAAAGGCGGCGATGGACAGGCCCAGCTTGGTCTTATCACCGACCTTGCCATGGGCAGCCAGCTCGGCCACGACGGGGGCGTACTGCGAGGCGTCAGTCAGCACCGCCACGTCTTTCCAGTTCTTAGCCGCGCTGCGCACCATAGCGGGACCGCCAATGTCGATGTTCTCAATCGCATCCTCCAAAGTGCAGCCCGCTTTGGCAACCGTGGATTCAAACGGGTACAAATTCACCACCAGAAAATCGATGGTGCCGATCTGGTGCTCGGCCAGCGCCGCCATGTGCGCAGGGAAGTCGCGGCGTGCCAGCAGACCACCGTGCACGCGGGGGTGCAGAGTCTTCACGCGTCCGTCCAGCATCTCCGGGAAGCCAGTCATCTCAGCCACTTCGGTCACGGGCAGGCCTTTCTCGGCCAGCAGTTTGGCGGTGCCACCAGTGGAGAGCAACTTAATGCCTTGCGCGTGCAGGGCTTGCGCGAGTTCGAGGATGCCGGTCTTATCCGAGACGGACAAAAGTGCGGTCTGGGGGGCTTTGCGGGAGGCGTTCATGGTGCGGGAGGAGAGTTAAAAACCAGAAGAGAGAGAGACGGCCCCGCAGCATGGCAGGGCCACGCAATGGGGTCTAGGTCAGCAACTTGTGCTCGACCAGTTTTTTGCGCAGGGTGTTGCGGTTCAGGCCCAGCCACTGGGCGGCGCGCGACTGGTTGTGTTCGGCTTGCGCCATCACCACTTCGAGCAGCGGTTTCTCCACCGCGCGCACCAACATGTCGTACATGCCATCGGGCTCAGTGCCATCCAGGTCAGAAAAATACATTTCTAGACTCGTGCGTACGCACTCGTCCAAGTGCTTTTGGCTCATGCTGCCAGTTCCATCATGCTTTGTCCCTTTGCCAAACTGGCCGCAGCTCCCCGAGCGGGGATGCGGTCCATTTGTTCGTTCAAGCTATCCAAATACTGCTCCACTGCGACCACCTGGGACACACTGTCATCCAACGCATTCATGCGTTGGCGAAACGCCTCGCCACCGGGCAACTCACGCAGGTACCAGCCAATGTGCTTGCGCGCCGAGCGCACGCCGATGAATTCGTCGTACAGGCTGTAGTGGTCGTGCAGATGCTCCACCAGCAGACGCTTCACTTCGCTCACCAAAGGCGGTGCAAGCTGCGTGCCAGTCGACAAGAAGTGCGCCACTTCGCGGAATATCCAGGGGTAGCCTTGGGCCGCCCGGCCGATCATGATGGCGTCGGCGCCCGTCACCCGCAGCACCTCGCGCGCCTTTTCGGGTGTGCTGATGTCGCCATTGGCAACCACCGGAATGCTGAGTGCGGCTTTCACTGCTGCCACGGTAGCGTATTCGGCCTCGCCTTTGTAGCCCTGCTCGCGCGTGCGACCGTGCACCGTCACCATCTGCACGCCGGCGGCCTCCGCCGCACGGGCCAGCACCACCGCATTCTTCTCAGCTTGGCACCAACCAGTGCGCATTTTCAGCGTCACCGGCACATTGCGCGGCGCACAGGCGTCCACCACGGCTTGCACAATCTCGATGGCCAAAGCCTCGTCCTGCATCAACGCCGAACCCGCCCACTTGTTGCAGACCTTCTTGGCCGGGCAACCCATGTTGATGTCGATGATTTGCGCGCCGCGGTCGATGTTGTAGCGCGCGGCGTCCGCCATCATCTGGGCGTCTGTGCCGGCGATCTGCACCGCAATCGGACCCGGCTCGCCATCGTGGTTGGCACGGCGCGAGGTCTTGAGCGTGTCCCACAAATCGCGCCGCGACGTCACCATCTCGCTCACCGCATAGCCCGCACCCAGCCGCTTGCACAACTGGCGAAACGGGCGGTCAGTCACCCCCGCCATGGGCGCAACAAAAAGGGGATTCGCCAAGGCGAATTGGCCGATGTGCATGGAATGGGTGGGAATGAGGGAACGAATAAAAAGAAAGTGGCCCCGCGTTACCGGGGCCGGGCACATTCTACTTGCCCAAAATTTCAGCAATTGAAATTTCGCTGCTGCAATGCAGCGAGGGCTCGTAACGTTCACCTTCGAGCAGTCAGCCCTGCCTATACTGCCTTCGCCATGGACGCTTGGATACCCCACCTTCTGCAATTGCTTGCCCTGCCCGAATACAGCCTAGGCACGGTATTTGTCGTGTCGTTTTTGTCCGCCACGCTGCTGCCCATGGGGTCGGAGCCCGTGGTGCTCGGTCTGGTGCAGCTCAACCCCCATTTGTTCTGGCCCGTGGTGGTGGTGGCCACCTTGGGCAACACCCTAGGGGGTGGCGTGAGCTGGTGGATGGGGTACGCGACCCACCAGGTGGTGGACCGACAGCGGCCTTCTACCCAGCAGCAGCGCGCCCTTGCGTGGCTGGAACGCTTGGGGCCCAAGGCCTGCTTGCTGGCTTGGCTGCCACTCGTGGGAGACCCGCTGTGCGCGGTAGCGGGTTGGCTGCGTCTACCATTCTGGCAATGCCTAGGCTATATGGCCATCGGCAAGCTGGTTCGCTACACCGTGATGACAGCGGCACTCACCGGTTTGCTGCAATGGTGGCAGCTTTGACCTTGCTTTTCGCACTCCTTTTGCTACTTTTTGTATAGCTGCTTGCGCAATCTCCATCAGGGCTGACGCACTAAAACAAGGATAGTCCCGGCCACCGTCAGCGCCGCGCCCACCCAGGCCCCACGCGCCGGCGCACGGCCCAAGTGCCACCACAGCAACGGCAATACAAGCACCGGCGATACCGACGACAAGATACCCACCAAGCCCACATTCCCGTGCTGCAAAGCCATCAACACCAGACTCATCCCTAATCCCATACCGATCAATCCACTCAGCGCAACCCAACCCAGAACGGACAGGTTCACCGGGTTTCGCGTGGTGGCCACCCGTGCTCCAGCCCACAGCAACAGCACGTGGGCTGCCGTCGTAGCGGCAACCCGCACCGCCGTCGCAGCCACCGGGTCCACACCGGCGACCATCACCGGCTTGGCAATCAGCGAGCCCAGCGCCTGGCACAGCGCGGCCAAAAGGCCCAACGCCACACCCCAAGCCCAATGGCCGCGTATCGCTTCGAGTTCATGCGATTCGTCCTTGCGTGCGCCCAAGGCCACCGCCGTCATCACACCGCCAACGACCAGCGCGCTGCCCAACATCGCGCGCGGGCCCATGCGTTCATCCAATACCGCAAACCCCAGCAGAGCGCTGAACAGCGCATGGGTGGCAAACAGTACGCCACTGCGGCGTGGCCCCATACGGTTCATGCAGGCAAACAGCGCTGTATCGCCAACAAAAATTCCGATCAGACCGCTGACCATCAGGACGCCAACGACCTGCGGCGACAGCGTACGCCAACCACCACTCAGCAAGACGATCGGTAGCAACATCAGCAGCACCAGCCCCATGCGCCAGCGCGTAAATGCAAACGCGCCCAGATGGCGCGCTTGTGGGGCAGACAACAGGCTGGTAATGGCCCAGCAGCAAGCGGCCCCCAGCGCCAGCCAGTCGTAGCTTGGGGTCACGCCGGGGCCTGCGTTATCGCTAGGAGCTGAACAAGAAGTTCAATACGTCACCATCCTTGACGACGTAGTCCTTGCCTTCGGCGCGCATCTTGCCGGCATCCTTGGCGCCTTGTTCACCCTTGAAGGTAATGAAGTCGTCAAACGCGATGGTCTGGGCACGGATGTAGCCCTTCTCAAAGTCGGTGTGGATCACGCCAGCGGCTTGCGGGCCGGTGTCACCTACATGGATCGTCCACGCGCGCACTTCCTTCACACCGGCGGTGAAGTAGGTTTGAAGACCGAGCAAGGTGTAGGCCGAGCGGATCAGGCGGTTCAGGCCCGGCTCGCTTTGGCCCAGCTCTTCCAGGAACATCTGGCGGTCTTCATCGCTCATCTCGCTCATCTCGGCTTCGAGCTTCGCGCAAATGGCCACCACCGGTGCGTTTTGCGCTTGGGCAAAGGCCTTGAGGCGGTCCAGCAACGGGTTGTTCTCGAAACCGTCTTCCGACACATTGGCTACAAACATCGCAGGCTTGGCGGTGATCAAGAAGAACTGCTTGAGCAACGGCAAATCTTCTTTGCTGAAATCCAGCGTGCGCACCGGTTTGGCCTCGTTCAGCGCGGCTTGGCATTTCTCTAGGATAGCGACTAGCTTGGCAGACTCTTTGTCGCCCGAACGTGCCAGCTTGGTGACACGGTGCAAGGCCTTTTCCACCGCAGCCAAGTCGGCCAAGCAGAGTTCGGTTTGGATCACCTCAATGTCGGCAATCGGGTCCACCTTGCCGGCCACGTGGATCACGTTGTCGTCCTCAAAACAGCGCACCACGTTGATGGTGGCATCGGTCTCCCGGATGTGCGCCAAAAACTTGTTGCCCAGGCCCTCGCCCGTGCTGGCACCGGCCACCAAACCGGCAATGTCCACAAACTCCACGATGGCAGGAACAATGCGTTCCGGCGTCACGATACCTGCCAACTGGCTCAAGCGCAGATCAGGAACTTCGACCACGCCCACATTGGGCTCGATGGTGCAAAACGGGTAGTTTTCCGCCGCAATGCCCGCCTTGGTCAGGGCGTTGAAAAGGGTACTTTTGCCCACATTGGGCAGGCCTACAATGCCACACTTCAGACTCATAAAAACCTCTAAAAACTGGAAGACAAGTGTATGCCATACCTGCTTTCGCGCCTGATGTCGGCCGCCACCTTGTGGCTGGGCATGCTGGGGCCGATGGCTTGGGCAGCCCCCGCCCTTCCGGCCGACACCCTGTTACTGAACGATGGCAGTCCAGCCTTGGCATTGCAGCAAGAGCTACCCATGTGGCTGGAAAGTGGGGCACAGGCCACTATCGAGACGGTGGTTCAAACTCCGTTGCTGCTTTCCCCTACCTCATTCAACAAGGTGCCATCACTGGAGACCAACACCACCTTGTGGATCCGCTTGCGCTTGGTGCGCACCGAAGGCAATGTCATTCCTTGGCGTCTCCATATTCCGATTCCCTATCTCGATTCGGTCACCCTGTACCAGCAGCGTTTTGACAACCGTTGGCAGGCATCTTCGTCCGGCGATACCTTGTCACAGACGCAATGGAGTCGCCCGGGCCTGTACCCGGAATTTGACCTGAACCTACCCGCCGGCGTCCCCCAAGACATCTACCTACAGATTCGCAATTTCAAACCGTTGGGTTTGCCGCTGCGGCTGACCCAAAGCCCCACGCGTGAAGGCCAACTGCTGGTAGAGATTTGTGCACTTGGCTTGCTATTGGGAATGTTGCTGACCTTGGTGACGATCAGCACCATTCGCTACCACGAACACCGGAACAAGCTCGATTTGTTCGCAGCAGGGTATGGCAGCTTGGTCGTGTTGGCGCTGGCACAGGTGAATGGTGTGCTCAATGCGGTGTTGTGGAGCGATTGGCCTGCGTGGGCGGACTTTGCCAGCAGCGTCTTTCCCCAACTGGCGGTGGGTGCCGGTCTGGTATTTGTGCGCTACTTGTTGGGCTTAGGCCCCCAAAGCCCTCGCTTTGACAAGTTTTTGGTAGTGGCGGGCTGGTTCACCCTAGGCTCCATCGCTGGCTATGTCGTGTTGGACCGGTTGGTGGCGTCGTACCTGACACAACTGGCGCTCGTGCTGGCGACCACCACCGGGTTCACAGCAGCCCTCATCAGTTGGCGCCACGGCTCTGCGCTGGGCCCCTGGCTGGCTGGCGCCTATGTTCCCCAGTTCATTTACGTCCTGTGGCAAATCGCTGAAGTCTCCGGCCAAGTGTCGGCGCATTGGGAGATTCGCTACTTGCTGTCGTTGGCAATGGCGATGGTGATCCCTACCATTGTTTACGCCCTCAGCCGAGCCACCCATGACCGCAAAGAAGTGGCGGTGCGGGCCGATCACCTGCCTACCCAAGATGCACTCACCGGCCTACTGACCGCGCAAGCGTTTCAGCACCATGTTGAAGAGGCTTATCAGCGCGCCATCACGCACCGGGAGCCAGTGGCATTGGTGCTGGTGAGTGTCACCAATCTGGACCGCATACGGGCCACCATGGGTGATACCTCGGCCGAGCAGTGCATGTTGCGCGCGGTGATCAAGCTGCACCGCGTACTACGCGACGTAGATACCGCAGCCCGCGTCGGCACAGCCCGTTTCGCCATGCTCCTCGAAGGTACTTCCAGTCGACAGGCGTTGACCGAACGACTGGTCAAACTGGTGGCCTCCGGGCTAGTGCCATTGCAAGGGTTGGAGCCCGAGGTCACGCTGCAATTCCAGGCTGCTTGTGTTTTGCTGCAAGAGAACCCCCTGCCCGCCGACCAGGCCCTGGCGGATCTGTCGGAGGTGCTGGCCCATATATCACCCCGCACCCGCCGCCCGATCCGCTTTCTAGAGCCCGTGCCCACCCAAGCCGCGCCGCTGGAGTCTGTGTTGGAGTCCGTATGAAAGGCCGCTGGTCTTGGCGACGGTTAGGGACTCTTTGCATTGTGCTGGCCTCAATGGCGGTGCCAGCACAAGCCCAGAGCAGTAGCAACATCATCGTGCTGGAGGATGCGAATCCCAGCTTCCAAGTGAGTAGTCTGGTGGACTTGCGCCTGGAAGACCTGCCTGGCAGCAGCATTGCCCAAGTCGACAAAATGGGGCCTAAGCAGTTCACCACGGTGCCTGCCAACCAGATGCTGCCTTTGTCCACCGACCATGGTGCTTGGCTGCGCCTGAAACTGGTACGCGCCCCGGGCAGCCACGCGCACTGGACCTTGCACCTGCCCCTGCCCTACCTGGACCACGCCGCCCTGTACCTGCGCGACAACCGCGGCAACTGGGTACCGCAAGTGGCCGGTGACACACTGGCCGTCGACCAGTGGACCCACCCCGCGCTGTACCCTGACTTCAGTCTGGAATTAAACGACCAAGGTGTAACTGAAGCCCTGCTCCATGTTCGAAATTTCAAGCCTGTATCGCTACCACTGCACCTGGTGCAAGAGAGCACCCGAGCGCGCCAGCGCGAAATAGAGTCGCTGGGCCTGGGTGCCTTGCTGGGAATGATGGGCATGTTGGTGGGCGTGTGCGCCATCCACTACAGCCAAAGCGGGCAACGGGACGACGCTTGGTACACGCTTTACACCGTGTTGATGGCCATAGTGATCGCCAGCTCCACCGGCCTGACCAGTCTGTGGCTGTGGCCTACCTCCCCGGTTTGGGCCAACTTCGCCCACATGGCGCTGCCGGTAGTGTGCATAGGGACCACCACCTTGTTTGTACGCCACGTTACCTCGCTGGACGTCGCCTATCCCCGCCTAGCCCACGCGCTGTACGCCGTCGGCTTGGTGTCGCTGCCTCTGGCCCTGCTCGCCGCCGCCATTGACCGCCGCGTTGCAGACCACACCAACGGGCTGTATTTGGCTACTGGCTCCGTGCTGATCGTGCTCGCCACCGTGTTGACTTGGCGGCGTGGATATGCGGTCAGCAAGTGGCTGTTCATGGCCTACGGCCCGCAAGGGTTGACGGTGTTGGTGCTCGCTGCCCAGACCTGGGGATGGCTACCCGCTTGGTGGCAGGCGCGGTATGCGCTGATCTTGGCGGTGGCCATGACAGTGCCTCTGCTGCAGCAGGCCCTCTACGCCCGGGCGCGCGAGCGGCGCGATGTGCAGGACCGCGCCAAGGCTCTGCCCACGCAAGACGCGCTGACCGGGCTGCTCACGCCCGCGCTGTTCCAGCATCAGGTGGACCTGGCAATCTCACGCGCCAAGCACGACGGCGAGCCCAGCGCCATCGTGCTGGTGGATGTGGTGAACGCGAAATACCTGCGAGAACAGTACGGTGACGCCGCCGCCGAGCAATGCCTGTTGCGCGCGGCGGTCAAGCTGCACCGCGTGCTTCGCGATGTGGACCCGGCTGGTCGAATCGACAGCGCGCGCTTTGGCCTGGTGTTGGACGGTGTATCCGACCGCCAGGCACTGACTGAGCGCATGGTGAGACTGATCGCTTCCGGTCTGATCCCGCTGCCCGGCTTGCAGCCCGAGGTCACGCTGCAATTCCACGTGGCCTGCGTGCTGTTGCACGAGGTGATCCCCAACCGCCAAACGGTGCTCGAAGAATTGGGCAATGTGATGCACGGTATATCGCCGCGCACCCGACGGCCCATCCGCTTCCTGGAAGCCCCCGACACGGTTCCCGCCGACATGGACTCGGTTCAGTCAAACGCGTAATCGGCCTGTACCCTTTGCCCCACCCGCAGCAGAGCGCCTGCCCCCTGGGTCACGATGGCGTTCATACCAAAGGTGATGGCGCCATTAACCCGTGCATCCTGCCGATACGCCCGCAAGGTGTCTCCCACAGCGGGGTGGCTGACTGCAGAGGCGGGGTCAATATCTGGAATGGGGCAACGCGCGCAGGGTTTGACCAATCGCAGACCCGCTAGCAGGCTGTGATGTGCGTCTAACACCTCCATCGCGCTCCAATGGTCTTCGTCGTGTGCCAGAGCGCCGTCCAGCACGATATTGGGTCGAAAGCGCTCCACTCCGACGGCGGCATGGCCCTGCGCCGCCAAGCGCGCATTGAGATCCTCCATCGCGGCGCTGGTGCAGACCAGCACTGGGTAACCATCGGAAAACTGGGTGTGGGCGGCTAGCCCCTGGGTCCATTTGCGGCTACACGCGCGTTGCGCCGATGGGTCAAACCGCACCAGCCGCAGACCTGCGGAGCCTAGGCTTTCTTGCAGCCAGGCCGCCGCCACATCGCCCATGTCCAGCGCAGTCACCGCGTCGTCCCACACCTCTACGTTGCACAGCGCGCCCTGGGCTTGCAGGGGCAACTCCAGTGCGGCCATGCCGGGCGCCTGTAATGCCAGCGTAGATTCGCGCAGCTGCGGTTGCACCAGCGCCATACGGGCCAGCTCGCGCTGGGAGACAAAGACGCCCTCGGCATCCACCACCATCCAGTGCCGGTCCCACTGCAGACCCGTGGTCTGCAGCACCGCGCTGTCGAGTTCTAGGCCACCGAGCGACTTGACCGGGTAGACCCGCAGCCGCGCAATCGTCGCACTGACATCAGGTTCGGAAGCGGAGGCAAGGGCAGAGGCGGTGGAGGCGAGTTCAGACATAGAAATTCCTGGGCGACGGGTGGGCAAGGGCTTGCCAGCAGGGCTGGGCCGCCATTGTGCATGCCCTCCTACAATGGCCGCATGGCTTCTACTTACGATATTTGTGTGCGTGGCGCGGGGATTGCGGGGCGCACGCTGGCCCTGCACTTGGCAGCCAAACGCCTGCGGGTTGCGCTGGTGGTGTCTGCCGGGCCCGCAGTCGATGCGGACGTACGGGCCTATGCGCTCAATCAGCCTGCGCGCGCGCTGCTTGAGGGTGTGCGCTGCTGGCCGGATGCAGACCACGCCACCCCGGTGCTGCGCATGGACGTACGCACGGACGGTGGCGCCAACGTCTGCTTTGACGCCGCCCAACAGGGTGTGGACGCGCTGAACTGGATCGTCGATGTGCCCGCGCTGGAACAGCAGCTGGCCGAGGCGGTTCGCTTTCAGCCTTTGATTGAGGTGCTGGAAACCCCCGCCCCCGCCACGCTCACCGTGGTGTGCGAAGGCCGTTTCAGCCAAACCCGCGAAGCACTCGGCGTCGAATTCGACACCACCTCCTACGACCAATGGGCCGTGGCCACCCGCATTCACTGTGAGCTGCCCCACGCACAAGTCGCGCGCCAGTGGTTCAACCAAGGCGAAATCCTGGCGTTCTTGCCCCTGGGCGGCGCCCAGGGGAACTTGTGCGCGGTCGTTTGGTCTGTATCGGCAGAGCGCGCTGTCGCGCTACAGGAACTCCCCGACATGGAATTTGCCCACGCCTTGCAAGCTGCCAGCCATAGCGTGCTGGGCGCGGCGCAGCTCACCGGCCCGCGTAAAGCTTGGCCGCTGCAGCACGCGCTGGCTCGGCGCTGGAGCGGCCAGGGCAGCACGGGCGCCTGGGTACTGGCGGGCGATGCGGCCCACAACGTCCACCCACTGGCCGGCCAGGGTCTGAACCTGGGCTTGGGCGACGTGGCCGAACTGGTGCGCCTACTCGACGCCCGCCCCTACTGGCGCAGCGTGGGCGACCTGCGGCTGTTGCGCGCCTACGAGCGAGCGCGTAAAGCCGAATTTGCCCTGGTGGGCGGATCCGGAGACGCCTTACAACAGCTGTTTACCCACCCCCATGCCGCAGCAGCCAGCCTGCGCGACTGGGGCATGAACCAGTTCAACACCCTCGGCCCCGTCAAGCAATGGGTGGCCCGGCGCGCCATGGGCAGCGCCCACACTTAAGCCGTCTCCCTTTTTTTGAAAGTCGCACCGTGAAAATATCGACCCTGCTGGCCATACTGACTTTGACCCTAACGGCCGCAACCGGCTACGCCCAAGAGGCCGTGATCCGCGCCAACATTGCCAAGCGCGTACCCCAGCTCAAAGACATTGACGAAGTCCGCAAGACCAACCTGCCCGGCATCTATGAGCTACGCGTCAACGGCGCCGAGATTTATTACACCGACGCCAAAGGCGACTATCTGATTCAGGGAAACCTGTTCGAAACCAAGGGCCTGCGCAACCTGACCGAAACGCGCGTCAATGAACTCACCGCAGTCAAGTTTGACGACCTGCCCTTCAAAGACGCCTTCACCATCGTGCGCGGGAACGGCCAACGCAAATTGGCGGTATTTGAAGACCCCAATTGCGGCTACTGCAAGCGCTTCGAGCGCGATTTGCAAAAGATCGACAACGTCACGGTCTACATGTTTCTCTACCCCATCTTGGGCGCTGATTCGCACGACAAATCCAAGGCCATTTGGTGCGCCAAAGACAAGACAGTGGCTTGGCAAGACTGGATGCTGCGCGACCAACCCGCCGCCGCTGCGGCCGCCATGTGCGACGTGACCCCGCTGGCACGCAATGTGGAATTTGGCAAAACTTACCGCATCACCGGCACACCCACCCTGATCTTCCAAAATGGCACGCGCATTCCCGGCGCGATCGACGCGCAACAGATCGAGAAGCACCTGGCCGCCGCCAAGGGCTGACACGGCCCGCGCAGCTCACTCCTTTTTTCATAGCTTCTCGCGCATATTCCACGCGGGCTAGAGGCCAATTTGACATGAAATTTCGCACTTCCGCCGCCACCATTGCCCCCCGCTGCACTACCAGGTGGAGGTGCTGAACCTGCAGGCCCACCTGTTCCGGGTCACGCTGACCGTTGCCCACGCCCGCCGCCGCACAGGCCGCTGCGCTTGCCGGTGTGGATTCCGGGCAGCTACTTGGTGCGCGAATTTGCCAAGCACCTGCAAAAGCTGGAGGCCCGCCAAGGCGGCAAACGCGTGGCGGTGCAGCAGCACGACAAGGCCACCTGGGAGGTGAGCTGCACGCCCGGCACAGCGCTAGAGGTGCAGTACGAGGTCTACGCCTTTGACAACTCCGTGCGCACCGCCTGGCTAGACGCCACACGCGGCTTCTTCAACGGCACCAGCCTGTGCCTGCAAGTGCAAGACCAAGCGCAGGACCAGCCGCACACGCTGGAGCTGGTCGCCAGTGACCCCCTCCAAGGCTGGAGCGTGGCCACCGGACTGGAGCCAGTGCGCGTGACCAAGGCCGGCTTTGGCCTGTACCGCGCCAACAACTACGACACGCTGGTGGACTGCCCGGTGGAGATGGGGCCATTTTGGAGCGGCAGCTTTGTGGCCTGTGGCATTGCGCACCGCTTTGTGGTGGCCGGTGCGCCACCCAGCTTTGACGGCGCGCAGTTGCTGGCCGACACACAAGCGATTTGCGAGGCCGAACTGCGCTTCTGGCATGGCGATGCGGTCGACGCGCACTCCCAAAAGAGTAGCACTTCGCGCAAGAAGGACGGTGACCAGAGCCCGATTCCGTTCAAAAACTACGTCTTCATGCTGAACGCCGTGCACGACGGCTACGGGGGCCTGGAGCACAAAAACTCCACCGCCCTCATCTGCAACCGCAAAGACCTGCCGCGCCAGCCGCGCAACACGCTGGCCCCCACCACGCACAAGCAGCCCGAGGGCTACACCACACTCCTGGGCCTGATCAGCCACGAGTATTTCCACACCTGGAACGTCAAGCGCCTGCGCCCCGCCGAGCTGGCCACCTACGACTACACCCAAGAGAACTACACCCAGCTGCTGTGGTTCTTTGAAGGCTTCACCAGTTATTACGACGACCTGTTGCTGCGCCGCGCCAAGCGCATCGACAACGCCACCTACCTCAAGCTGCTGACCAAGACCATCAACCAGGTGAACCAGACACCGGGGCGCCTGGTGCAAAGCGTGGCGCAAAGCAGCTTTGACGCCTGGGTGAAGTACTACCGCCAGGACGAAAACACCGCCAACGCCACGGTAAGCTACTACACCAAGGGCTCGCTGGTCGGCCTGTGCCTGGACCTGACACTGCGCGCGGAAGGCAAGACCACGCTGGACGCCGTGATGCGCGGCCTGTGGGTCCGCTGCGCGGGCGGCCCCATGGCCGAGGCCGACCTGCTGGCCGTGCTGCAGGAGTTGGGCGGCCGCAGCTACGCCAAAGACATCGCCCACTGGGTGCACAGCACCAAAGAGTTGCCCGTGGCTGAGCTGCTGGAGCGGCACGGTGTGCAGGTACACGGCGAACCCGACCAGATCGCCCAGCAATTAGGCCTACGCGTCAAAGACAGCGGCGGCTTGTTCATCCAGCAGGTAATGCGGGGCGGCCCGGCCGAAAAGGCAGGTTTTGCGGCCGGCGACGAATGGCTGGCCGTGCAAGCCGAGGGCGACACCCACTGGCGTATGCAGGCGCTGGACGACCTCAACCTCTACACCGGCAAGGCCAAGAAGCTGGTGGCAACTATCTCCCGGGACAAACGCTTGATCACCTTACCGTTAACACTGCCGGCTGGCAGCCAGACGGTGCGCCTGTCGATTCGCGACGTCTCTGCGGTCACCAAGTGGCTAGACGGTAGTTCTTCGTCCGAGCGCTAGCAACGGGAACCCTCTTCGCTATAGTGCCAAGACACCAAATTATGGAGATCTCACCATGAGCTACGAATGCATTACCACCCGTACCGAAGGCGACAAGGTCGGGGTCATCACCCTGAACCGGCCCAAGCAACTCAATGCGCTGAACGACCAACTCATGGACGAGCTGGGCGCCGCACTCAAGGGCTTTGACGCGGACCCTGCCATTGGCTGCATAGTGGTGACCGGCAGCGAAAAAGCGTTTGCTGCGGGTGCCGACATCACCGCAATGGCCAAGTTCACGTTTGCCGACGCCTACAAGGGCGACTACATCACCCGCAACTGGGAAGTCATCCGCAGCATTCGTAAACCTGTTATCGCAGCGGTCAGCGGCTTTGCGCTGGGGGGGGGGTGCGAACTGGCCATGATGTGCGACTTCATCATCGCCGCCGACAACGCCAAGTTCGGCCAGCCCGAGATCAAGCTAGGCATCATCCCCGGCGCCGGTGGCACCCAGCGCCTGCCGCGCGCCGTAGGCAAGTCCAAGGCCATGGATATGGCGCTGACAGGCCGCATGATAGACGCCACTGAGGCCGAGCGCGCCGGGCTGGTCAGTCGCGTGGTACCGCTGGACAAGCTGCAAGACGAGGCACTTGGCGCGGCGCTGCAAATCTGCGCGTTCTCGCAAATCGCCACCATGGCCGCCAAAGAATCCGTGAATCGCGCCTTTGAAGGGACTTTGGCCGACGGCATCGCCTTCGAGCGCCGCATGTTCCACGCCCTGTTCGCCACAGCCGACCAGAAAGAAGGTATGGACGCCTTCGTCAACAAACGCCCGGCTCTGTTTACCCACCAATAAATTTTGGTCTATAATTCTGGGCTCCGGTCGTGTAGCTCAGTTGGTTAGAGCGCAGCATTCATAATGCTGATGTCGGTGGTTCAAGTCCACCTACGACCACCAAAAACCCAAAAAGCCGTTGATCTGTAAGGATCAACGGCTTTTTGCATTTCCCGGGCACAGGGTGCGCCGAGCAAGAAAAAACCCGCCGAAGCGGGTTTTTTACCGGCCCAAAGGGAGAGTTAGTTGCTGCGGGTGCCCACCACTTCAATTTCTACCCGACGGTTCTGAGCGCGGCCTTCTTTGGTCTTGTTATCAGCGACGGGCTGGGTCTCGCCCTTGCCTTCGGTGTAAACACGGCTCTTATCAATACCCTTAGAAACCAAGTAAGCCTTCACTGCTTCGGAGCGGGCAACCGACAACTTTTGGTTGTAGCCGTCAGGGCCGGTGGCGTCGGTGTGGCCCATGGCAATGATGACCTCTAGGTTGATATCCTTCACCTTAGTTACCAAGTCGTCCAACTTGGCTTTGCCTTCTGGCTTCAGCACTGATTTGTCAAAGTCAAAGAACGCATCGGCAGCATAAGTGACTTTGCTGGCTGCGGCCACCGGCACAGGAGCGGGCTTTGGAGCCATCGGCGCGGCTTCAACAGCCTTCGGCGGCATAGGCGCTGGCTCTGCCGCGGGTGCCATTGCCAGCGCGCCATCGCAGCCAGGAGCTGCCGTCGCAGGTGTCCAGCTTGCATCGCGCCAGCATTCGCCCGCCGCGTTCTTCCAGACATCGCCGGACGCGCTGCGCCAGTTGTGGACTTCTTGTGCGCCAGCGGCAGTTGCCAATACGGCGGCGGCGATCAGGGTTGGTAATTTATTCAAATGTTTCATGGGGTTTTCCTATCTCGAGGTGAACTGCCGCTAGGCGGCGAAAATTACTGAGTTTTCAGGCAAATACCAAAGCGTCTATCGGTTCCCGCTAACGCGAGTGCAATCTGTCGCTTGGACAATTTGTTGACCAAACAGCTGGCAAAAACTAATTCTTGAAACGACTCAATGCTGCCAAGTTTGGCTTGGAGCAACGACCAAATCGTCTGCAAGCCAATCGAATACTTCATCAATCGGGCCCGCCAACCACACCGTAAATACAAGCATTGGGATTGCAACGATTCCGACGCCAAAAAGGAAGAGCCAAGACATATGCATCTCCTAAGTTCCAAAACTGTAGGTTAACTTTCATCGGGCGATTTACACGTAGGCGGGCTCCTAGTTCCCCTGTAGGAGAACGCCGATACATGCGACCTGACTGAGGGGTGTGAAATCCAATAACTGGGGCGATTCACCCCGGTTTTCGGGGTGACCGAGATCAGCGCAAGCCGAATAGCTCGGCCAAAGCCACTCTGTACAAAGGCTGGCCCAACGCATTGGTGTTGTGATGCGACCCACCTGGAACCATCACGAATGCTTTGCTACCCGTTGCTGCATCAAACAAACGTTGGCCAAGCTCAGGCGCAATGAGGCTATCGTTGGAGCCGTGCACCACCAGCAATGGGGACCCGATATCCGCGACCCGCTTGATGGCTTCAAAGCGCTGCGTGATCAGCGGCCCCAATGGCAGCCAACCCCATTTGAAAGTGCTCACGACTTCAGGGATAGAGGTGAAGGTGCCCTCTACAAGGGGGCCTTGCTCATCGCTCACCTGCGATGCCAACTCAATAGCGATGGCCCCCCCCAAAGAATGTCCGAAGATATAACGCGGGCGATCGGGATATTGGAGGCGCAGCCAATCCCAGGCCGCGCGCGCGTCTTCATAGGCCATGGCTTCCGAGGGCAGCCCTGGGCTGCTTTTGCCGAACCCCCGGTAGTCCACCGCCAAAACTGAGAACCCCAACTCTTGCATTCGGCGCGCCCGAAAGGCGGAGCCTTCAACATTGAAACGCGCGCCGTGCAGGTAGAGCAGCACAGGCGCGTCGGATTTGAGCGCAAAGTTGGGATTCGATAGCCATAAACCGTGTAGCTTGACCTCTTGGCCAGTCTCTCGGGAGCTGAACTCGATCCAAACATCACTCATTCCCGCAGCGGCTTCGGTTCCACGCCACCAACTACGATCCGAGGGTTGGAATATCCATTCGCGCTGGCGCTCGTCAAGCGTGGCGCAACCGGTCAAAATTACAGCCAAGATCGCCATCAGGACAAATGCACGTTTCATCGTCCTGTCAGATGCCTCTCACTCCGGGGAAGTTCCTGCTGAATATCAAATACCGTAGATTCAAAAAATTGACCTACTCCACCGTCACACTCTTGGCTAAATTTCGAGGCTTATCGACATCCGTACCCCGCGCGCAGGCTGTGTGGTACGCCAGCAGTTGGAGCGGCACCACGTGCAGCAAGGGTGACAACGCGCCGTAGTGCTCGGGCATGCGGATGACGTGCAGGCCTTCGCCGCTGTCGATGCGGGTATCGGCATCTGCCAATACATAGAGCACACCGCCGCGCGCGCGCACTTCGTGCAGATTGCTTTTGAGCTTTTCCAGCAAGGCGTCGTTGGGGGCCACGGTGACCACGGGCATTTCACTGGTCACTAGCGCCAGTGGGCCATGCTTGAGCTCGCCGGCGGCATACGCCTCGGCGTGGATGTAGGTAATTTCTTTGAGCTTGAGCGCGCCTTCCATGGCAATCGGGAAATGCAGACCTCGGCCCAAAAACAGCGCATTCTCTTTCTTCGCAAAGTCGTCTGCCCACGCCATGATTTGCGGCTCCAACGCAAGCACCGCCTGCAGCGCAGCGGGCAGGTGGCGCATGGCTTTGAGGTGGTCCGCCTCTTGCGCGTCAGTCAACCGGCCCTTCGCCTGAGCCAGACATAGCGTGAGTAAAAACAAACCTGCCAACTGGGTGGTGAACGCCTTGGTAGACGCCACGCCAATCTCGACACCGGCGCGAGTGACATAGGCCAAACTGCATTCGCGCACCATGGCGCTGGTGGCCACGTTGCAAATGGTGAGCGTGTGCTTCATGCCCAGGCTTTGTGCGTGGCGCAGCGCGGCCAGCGTGTCTGCCGTCTCGCCCGACTGGGTGATGGTGACGATCAACGTATTAGGGTTGGGCACCGAATCACGGTAACGGTATTCGCTGGCAACCTCGACCTGGCAGGGTACTTTCGCCATGCTTTCGATCCAGTATTTGGCCGCACAGCCGCTGTAGTAGCTGGTGCCACAGGCCAAGATCAACACCGAGTCAATTTGCTTGAACACGCGCGCCGCATTACTACCCGGCGCGTGGTTCATCTGCGCATCAAACAACTCAGGAACAATGCCCTCCACGCCTTCGAGCGTGTCGGCAATGGCGCGGGGTTGCTCAAATATTTCCTTCTGCATGTAGTGGCGATACGGGCCCAACTCGGCCGCACCGCTGTGCGCCAGCACCGTTTTCACAGGGCGCTGCGCGGGAGCTACGGCTTTGCCGGCTCTATCGAACAACCAGTACTTACCTAACTGCATGTCCACCACATCGCCCTCTTCCAAGTACACGATTTGGTCGGTCACACCCGCTAGGGCCATGGCGTCGCTGGCCAAGAAGTGCTCTTGCCCGTCTTTGCCCACGCCCAAGATGAGCGGCGAGCCGGCACGCGCGCCCACCAGACGATGGGGTTCATCCCGGCAAAAAACGGCGATGGCATAGGCGCCATGCAACTGCGCAACCGCCGCCTGTACAGCGTTAAACAAATCGCCGTCGTACAGGCTGTCGATCAGGTGGGCGATAACTTCGGTGTCGGTCTGGCTGTCAAACACGTAGCCCTTGGCGCGCAGTTGGTCGCGCAGTGCATCGTGGTTCTCAATGATGCCGTTGTGCACCAGTGCCACGCGGCCCGGGCGGTTGGCAGCGTCTGCCCCGGTGCCATGACTGAAATGAGGATGGGCGTTGTGCATGGCGGGTGCGCCATGGGTGGCCCAGCGGGTGTGGGCAATACCCAATGTGCCTTGCACATCACCGGCGCTCACTTGCGCCATCAACTCGGCCACGCGTGCCGTGCTGCGGGCGCGCTGTAAGCCGCCTTGCGCGTACACAGCCACGCCGCAGGAGTCATAACCCCGGTACTCCAGTCGCTCTAAGCCTTGAACCAAAACTGGAACGATGTTGCGCAATGACACTGCGCCTACGATGCCGCACATACGACTGTCCTTTCAAAAACTAGAGTGGATGCTATCTACACCGATAGAAATTTTTTGTCTATTTTTGTTATTTATTTTTTCAAATAGTCCAATTAATATTCGACATGAAATTAAATTCCATAAAATACCAAAATGAAACCCAATATTCTTGACTCTGTCGACTTGGAGCTGCTGGGTTACCTGCAGCGGGATGCATCCACCAGCAACCTAGCCTTGGCCGACCGGGTCCATATTTCCCCCCCCACCTGCCTGCGGCGCGTCAAACGCCTGCACGATATCGGGCTGATTACAAAACAGGTAGCGCTGCTCAACCCAGAGCGCCTCGCTGCGGCGCTGGGTTGCGGGCTGACAGCAATGGTGGAAATCACGCTGGACCAACAAAGCACAGAGGCATGGGAGCAATTTGAGGCACGCGTGGTGCAGGAAGACCGGGTACAGCAGTGCTACCGGGTGTCCCCCGGCCCGGACTTTTGCTTGGTGGTGCATGCGCTGGACATGCAGGACTACTTGGCCTTGACCCAGCGCCTGTTCACGGCGGACGCCAATGTGCGCAACGTGAAAGCGTTTTTCAGCGTGAAACGCAGCAAATTCGGCGCCGAACTACCGCTACCAGCCCGCCACTAACGGCCCCCCCCCGTATTTCCACCGTTATTACCCCGCCTTGGGGCATTGGTGCACAGATTCAAGCGCTCATTGTTTCTGATTTGGAAACGCACCAATGCGCATTAGGGTATTTATCTATTGTGTTGGAAATTTTACAGTTCATCCCATCGACGAGACGAAACAAGGAAACGCCCCTCGATGCTGTTTAGACGGAGTGATTCCGCCGCAGCGGCTTCTTCAACTTTGAAAGGATATTTATCATGAAATCGACTACTGCAGCTACTTTGGTTTTGGCCCTCTCCACCTTGGTCGCTGGCCAAGCCATGGCCGGCTCCAACATCGACACATCCAACCCCAGCGAACTGGACTTTGCGATGAACGCATCCACGCAAGTCATTGCTTCCAGCAAGACCCGCGCTGAGGTTCGTGCTGAGCTGGTACAAGCCAAACGCCTTGGCGCCAACATCGACACGTCGAACCCCAGCGAGCTGGACTTCGCGTTCAACGCTGCTGGCAAGCAAGATGCTGTGTCTACGCTGACCCGTGCCCAAGTGCGTGCTGAAGCGGCCCAAGCCACGCGCTCTAACATCGACACGTCAAACCCCAGCGAGTTGGACTTCGCGTTCAACGCTGCTAGCACCCAAGACGTCGCCATCGCCAAGACCCGCGCTGACGTGCGTGCCGAGCTGTCCCAAGCAGAAGTGGAACCCGCTCCTGTGGCCTACGCCCAAGCTTGGTAATTGAAAGGGGCACCCGCCCCGGGGCTAAGCCCCCTGTAGCACCAAGATGACCGTGCAACCCTGAGAGGGGTTCACGGTCATGTCTATTTGGCCGTCCAGTTTTTGCATGGCGCGCAGCGCCGTCAACAAACCCAAACCCAAGCCCGGGTAGGTCTTGCTCCCCTGGAGACGACCAAACGGTTTGAACAGATGCTCTCGCTGAGCCGGGTCCCAGCCAATGCCTTGGTCTGCCAAGTGCAGCGCCACCCGCTGGTCTGCTTGCAAACTTGCGGAAATGTGAATCTGAGCAGGAACGCCGACAGGCGTAAATTTGCAGGCGTTGCCCAAGCACTGCGCCAGCGCCGTCCGCAACAGTTGCCGGTCCGCCCGCACCTGAACACCCCCAACCTCGATCGCGCACACTGCAGTCTGCATGGACGCCAACTGCTGCAATTCCGCCCACACCTCCGCCAGCAATGGTTGCAGTGCTACGGTTTCCCAAACCACAGGCGACTGCCCCAACCGTGCGAGCTCGGTCAGCCCGGTCAGCATTTGCCCCAACTGCTGGGAAGATTGGGTGACGGTCTCCAAAAACCCCCGCAACTCATCTGTCAGCACGGGGCCAGCTTCGTCTTGTACCAGCCGGGAAAACGACACGATATGCCGCAGCGGTGCACGCAAGTCGTGCGAGACAGCATGGGTAAATGCTTGCAGCTCGCGCCGAGCAGACGCCAACTCGGCCTCCAATTCCGCGATCCGGGTTTGCGCATCCATTGAAGACATCACAATGCTCAACTCGCTTTGGGCTGTTTGGTCGGGCGCGCCCAGTTGGCAATACTGAGTTGCCTACCGCGCGCCACGCTCAGTGAACCCGGCTCCGTATTCTTGGTGATGGTGGAGCCACCGCCGATGGTGCCGCCTGCGCCCAGGGTGACAGGTGCCACCAGCACGCAGTTGCTGCCCACATGCACGTCCGCCTCGATCACCGTACGGTGCTTGTTGGCACCGTCGTAATTCGCGGTAATGCTGCCCGCGCCATAGTTCACCCGCTCACCCACGGTCGCGTCGCCCAAATAGGCCAAATGGTTGGCCTTGGCACCTTTCGCCAAGGTGGAGTTTTTGACTTCCACAAAATTGCCAATATGGACCTCAGCGCCCAAGCGCGTCCCCGGTCGCAAGCGGGCAAACGGGCCGACCAACGCTCCCGCTCCCACTGTCACTCCCAGCTTTTCGCCGTCGATGTGGGTAAAGGGGTGAATCACCGCGCCAGCCTCGATTACCACGTTAGCAATCACGCAGTTGGCGCCAATCGACACGCCCTCACCTAAATTCACCTGCCCCATGAACACACAGTTCACATCAATGCTCACATCGTGCGCGCACAACAGGTCGCCGCGCACGTCGAACCGCGCGGGGTCCGCCAACCGCACGCCCTCTTCCATCAGGCGGTGAGCCTGGCGCAGTTGGTAGGCGCGCTCCAGTTCTGCGAGCTGCACCGGGCTGTTGACGCCGGCCACCTGCACGGCATCGCCAATTTTGTAACCCACTACCTCCACGCCATCCACCACCGCGAGCTTGACGACATCTGTCAGGTAATACTCGTTTTGGACGTTGTGGTTGTCCAAACGGGCAAGCCAGCGCTTGAGCTGGGCCGCTGGCACCGCCATGATGCCGCTGTAAATCTCGGTGATGGCGCGCTGCGCTGCACTGGCATCTTTGTGCTCTACGATGGCTTGCACCGCGCCATCTTGGGCCCGAACAATCCGCCCGTAGCCGGTTGGGTCGGCTTGCTCCAATGTCAGCAGAGCCAGCTTGCTGCCACCGCTGGCCTGAATCAGGTGAAACAGGGTGTCGGATTGGGTCAACGGCACATCGCCGGACAGGACCACCACCACTGCATCGTCCTCCAACAAGGGGACCGCTTGCTGCACAGCGTGTCCCGTCCCCAGTTGCGGCTCTTGCCGCGCAAAATTTATAGAAAAATCGGCTGTAGCCCCAGTGGAAACTGCACAAGCTGCTTCTACTTCTGTAGCGCCGTGACCCGTGATCACCACGACTTTGCGCGCCAGCAGCTCCGCAGCAGTGTCTAGCACATGGCGCAACAGTGGCCGCCCGGCCAGCGTGTGCAAGACCTTGGGCGTGCGGCTCTTCATACGCGTGCCCTTGCCCGCCGCCATAATGACCACGTCCACTACCGGCACCGTGCCACTCGCTTCTTGAACTTGTTTACCAGACGTCACGTGCATGCCCTCGCGCCCAGCGCAGTTGGTGTTGAAAAATACCCGCCCAGGCAGCAACGCCTAGGCCATTGGTTCGCCATTATCGGCCTGCTACTGGGGGCGAGCTTACTCACCGGCTGCAGCGCGACGCGTCTGGCCTACAACAATGCCCCAGACTTGCTGTATTGGTGGAGCGACGGTTTTTTCGACTGGGACCAACCTCAGTCAACCCGGTTGCGCAATGACCTGCCAGACCTGTTGCAATGGCACCGCGCCCAAGAACTGCCCGGAGTGGTGGCCACCCTCCATGCGGTGCAAACGGCTGCGCTGCAAGACATTCAAACCGACCAGGTCTGTGCCCTAAGCGTCTACGTGCAGCAACGCTTGCAAGCCGTCTTAGACCGGGCGCTTCCCACGGCCGCCGCGATCGCCCCCAACCTAAGTGCGGCGCAGCTCACCCACTTGGAACTGGCACTGGACAAACGCAGCCGCGAATGGCGCGAAGAATGGCTGGACGATCCACCGGCCGAGCGCGAAGACCGCCGTTTGAAAAAAATGGTGGCCCGTGCCGAAGAGTTTTACGGGCGCATCAGCCCCGCCCAACGCGACCAACTGCGCGCGCAGTTGCGCGCCTCTGCCTTTGACCCCAGCCTGCAGTTTCAAGAGGGTGTGCGCCGCCAGCAGGACATCCTGCTCACGCTACGCCAAATCACCGCAGATGCGGTCTCCGGCACCGGCACGGCGGCGCAGACGCAAGCCGCATTGCGCGCGCTGGTGGGACGCACCCTGGAGTCGCCCGACCCTGCCTTTTTGCAATACACCATCCAGGTGCGCCGCCAAGCCTGTGCGGCGGTTGCCGAATTCCACAACCGCGCCGGCGCCGGGCAACGGCTGCGCCTACAGCAGACCCTGCAAGGCTACGAAGCCGATGCCCGGGCCTTGCAGGCGCGCTAGTTCCCAGAGCCGCACCCACTAGGAACTCCACCATGGCAGGCATAGACCGTGAATTCGCCGACTACTGCTGCGAGCTTTTGTCCAGCGTCGGGCCTTGTGCCGCGCGGCGCATGTTTGGCGGTTGGGGCATCAGCACCGACGGCTTGACCGTGGCCATCTTGGCCAATTTGGGTGGAGGCGCCACGCTGTGGCTCAAATCAGCACCCGGCGATGCGCAGCGCTATACCAATGCAGGCTGCCAACGCTTTGAGTACGCCGCCAAAGACAAGACCATGAGCATGAACTACTACAGCGCCCCAGCGGATGCCATGGAGTCGCAGCCGCTGATGGCGCCGTGGGCGCGGCTGGCCTTGGAAGCGGCCCTGCTAGCGCGCAACAAACCGGCAGCTAAGAACGCGCGCCGGACACCCAAGCTACCCGAGGGCAACACAGCAACCCGCCGCCGGGCCGCCCCCAAGGCGAGTTAGCCCCCTCGGGGGGCAGCGACCCGCGCAGCGGCGGAACGTGGGGGCCATATTCAAACGGGCCACACTACCCCGTGGTCGTTGAGAATGGCATCCAAGGGCATGTCGTGCGGCTCCGGCTCAAAGTCGTCCACAAAACCCGGCGCGTACCCCAACCCCACCGTCACCGGCTTGGGCTCCAAGCTGGCCAACATGCGGTCATAGAAACCCCCGCCGTAGCCCAAGCGATAGCCCCCCGGTCCGTAACCCACGCAAGGAACAAATAGCAACGTAGGAACCACCAACTCCGTGTCTTTGGGCTTGGGAATGCCGTAAGCATCTTCTTCCATGGGGCAGCCGGGGTACCAAGCGTGAAAAGTCATGGTCTTATGTTCCCGGTTGACCACCGGCAAACCAATACGTCGCAACGCAGGTTGGTCCACCAGCTCACCATCTTCTTTCCAGCGGTGCAGCGCTGGTAAGGGATCAAACTCACCTTTGATGGGCCAGTAGGCGCCAATCACCGTATCGGTGCGACCGACCAGCCAGATACGCATCACGCGTTGTAAAAGTTCAGCCCTCTGTAGGCGATCGGGCAGGTTCAGGCGTTGCTCTACCAGCAGCTTGCGAAGGGTTTTCTTCTGCGTAGCTTTGTAATCTTCTGAGTTGTCCATAATCCCCACATGCAGTTTTCAGCCATTCTGACATCCCTCGCCTTGGCGGGCTTTGCGGTGTCCACCTTTGCCTTGCCGGCCAACGCCCAAGGGCGTGAGGGCAGCCGCGAAGCGGCCCGCGCCGACGACACGCTGTTGGAAATGTCCCAAGCCTACAAACAGCGGGACCGTAAGCGCCTGTCCGCCCTGCTGCCCCAGGTTCGCAACCACCCGCTAGAGCCCTGGGCCGCCTACTGGGAGCTGTCCGCCCGCATGGGCGAAGCCAGTACGTCTGAAATCCAAGATTTCTTGAGCCGCTACGCAGGCACCTACCAAGAAGACCGGCTGCGGGTGGAGTGGCTACAACAATTAGGCAAGCAACGCGACTGGAACACCTTTGCGCGCGAATGGTCGCCCTACCGCATGCAGGACGACCGCGCTATCCAGTGCTACCGCCTGCTAGCCGACTACAACCTGCACGGCGCCAATGTCAGCGACCAAGTGCGAGACGCTTGGCTGAGCACCAAAGACGCCGACGACGCCTGTGCGGCCGCTGCGGCACAGCTGCTAGGTGACAAAAAACTGCCCAACCAGGCAGCCTGGATTCGCGCCCGCCTGGGTATGGAAAACGACCGACTGCGCGTGGTTACCCAAGCCGTGGGCCTGCTCAACGACGACTGGAACAAAACCGTCAACACGGTCTACCAGCAACCGGCCAAGTACCTCAACGACAAGCTCACCGCCCTGCGCCCGCAGACCCGGGAATTGGTGTCGTTGGCGCTGGTGCGCCTAGCTTACCTAGACCCCGCAGACGCTGCACAAGAGGTAGACAAGTTGCGCTGGAAAGCCCAACTCACCACGGAGGAGCGCAGCTGGATTTGGGGCGTGATTGGCAAGCGCGCGGCACAAAGGTTATCCAACGACGCGCCCGACTATTTCTCCAAGGGCAAATTCAGCCAGATGCACGAAGACCATCTGGCCTGGGCCACGCGAGCCGCCCTACGCGCTGGCCGCTGGAACCAAGTGGCAGACGCGATAGCCGCCATGCCTGAGGCCCAGCGCAACGACCCCGCGTGGCAATACTGGCGCGCCCGGGCACAAATTCAGCTCTCGAACAACGAAGTGGAGCGCGCCCAGGGCGTTCGAGGCCTGCAGGCCTTGGCCGGAATTCAGGGCTTTTACCAAATGCTGGCGCTGGAAGACCTGGGCCAGAAGATCACCCTGCCGGCACGGCCGCTGCCCCTGACGGCCGACGAAAAGGAGTTGGCCAACACCAACGCTGGTTTAAGCCGCGGGCTCTATGCCATCAAACTGGGCCTGCGCAGCGACGGCGTGCGCGAGTGGAACTACACCACCAACCTGCACAGCCCCGGCGGCATGGACGACCGCAGCCTGCTGGCCGCCGCCAGTCTGGCCTGCCAGGCCGAAGTCTGGGATCGTTGCATCAACACCAGCGAACGCACCCGCACCGCCATCGACCTGGAACAGCGCTTCCCCATGCCATTCAAAACCGCCGTACTGGCCCGCACCAAAGCGATTGGGCTGGAGGCGTCCTATGTCTATGGCCTGATCCGCCAAGAAAGCCGCTTCATCATGGACGCCAAGTCCTCGGTAGGCGCTTCCGGTCTCATGCAGGTGATGCCCGCCACTGCCCGCTGGACCGCCAAGAAGATTGGCCTGACCGACTTCCAGTCGCACCAGATCACTGACCGCGACACCAACATCGCCATTGGCACCGGCTACCTCAAGCTGGTGCTCGACAGCTTTGAAGGCTCCATGCCCATGGCCGCTGCGGCCTACAACGCTGGCCCCGGCCGCCCGCGCAACTGGCGCGGCCAGACCGGCGCCCCCACGCTGGAGGCTGCCATTTGGGCCGAAAACGTGCCCTTCAGTGAGACACGGGACTATGTGAAGAAAGTGCTGGCCAACACCACGCTCTACGCCGCCCTGATCACTGGCCAGCCGCAATCGCTCAAAGCGCGTTTGGGTACCGTGGGCCCGCGCGACGCAGTCACACCCGAGGCGGGTTTGGACTTGCCCTGAGTTAGAACGCTGCGGCGCATCAATCCCCGTCTGCTTTCTCATTAATACGCGGTGCGGCGCGCTCTACCATGCAGGCCTAGTTTCATCTGAGGTGTTTCATGCTCAAGCTCTACATCGGCAACAAGAATTACTCCTCCTGGTCCATGCGGCCTTGGGTGCTGCTCAAACAGGCGGGCATCGACTTCGAAGAGGTCATGGTCCGCTTTGACTCCTTCGATAGCGACTCACGCTTCAAGGCCACGATGGGACCCTTAACCCCCACCGGCAAGGTGCCGCTGCTGGTCGATGGCACGCTTGCGATTTGGGACACCCTGGCGATTGCCGAGTACGTGGCCGAGCAGTTTTCCAACACGCCACTGTGGCCCCGCGAAAAGGCTGCGCGGGCGCGGGCGCGCAGCATTTGCGCCGAAATGCATGCCGGTTTCACCGCACTGCGCGGCAACTGCCCCATGAACATCGAGGCCGACTTGTCGCAAACCGGCGCCCTCATTTGGCGCGACAAGCCCGGCGTGCGCTCTGACGTGGCGCGCCTGGTGACCATGTGGGAAGCCCTATTGGACCAACATGGCGGCCCCATGCTGTTTGGTGCGTTCTCGGTGGCAGACGCCTACTACGCACCCGTCTGCACGCGTCTGCACACCTATGCTCTGCCGCTCCCCGCCAAAACTGCGGCTTATGTGCAACGCGTGCTGGCGCTGCCCAGCGTGCAGGCCTGGATGAGCGACGCGCGGGCGGAAAAAGACTTTCTGGATTTTGAAGAGCCCTACCGCCTAACGCGCTAGGCGCCTTCCCGCACCATGGCACCCGCGTCCACCACATCCGGCGATCAACCCAGTCCGGCGACACCCGACGTCGCCCTACCGGCCGGTGCCCAGGTCTACTTGGTGGGCGGCGCGGTGCGCGACGCCCTGCTGGGCTTGGCAGTACAAGACCGCGACTGGGTGGTGGTGGGCAGCACGCCCGAAGCGCTGCAGGCGGCAGGCTTTGTGGCGGTGGGCCGCGACTTCCCGGTGTTTCTGCATCCCGAGACCCACGAGGAATACGCGCTGGCCCGCACCGAGCGCAAGACTGCACCGGGCTACCGCGGCTTTACGGTGCACGCCCACCCCGAAGTGACGCTGGAAGAAGACTTGGCACGGCGCGACCTTACTATCAATTCAATAGCTGTTCGCGCAAATTCCATAAGGGCCAGAGGCCAATTTAACACCAAATTGGTGGTCGATCCGTATGGAGGGCGTACTGACCTCGCGCAGCGCGTACTGCGCCATGTCACACCGGCCTTCCGCGAAGACCCGGTGCGCATTCTGCGGCTGGCACGTTTTGCGGCCCGATTCACCGACTTCACGGTAGCGCCAGAAACCACCGCGCTGATGCAGGCCATGGTGACCGAGGGCGAAGTAGACCACTTGGTCCCCGAGCGCGTCTGGCAGGAGCTGTCCAAGGGCCTGATGGAAGCGCAACCCTCGCGCATGTTTGAGGTGTTGCGCAGCTGCGGCGCACTCGCGCGCCTGCTGCCTGAGTTAGACCGACTCTGGGGCGTACCGCAAAGCCCGGAGCACCACCCCGAGGTCGATACCGGCGTACACGTCATGCTGGTGTTGGATCGCGCCGCCCAACTGGGCGCGCCGCTGGAAGTGCGCTTTGCCTGCCTGGGCCATGACCTGGGCAAAGGCACGACGCCGGTCGACGTCCTGCCGCGCCACATTGGCCACGAGGAACGCAGCGTGCGCCTGCTCAAAACGGTGTTCCAACGGCTGCGCGTGCCCAGCGACTGCGCCGAACTGGCCGAGGTGGTGGCGCGCGAGCACGGCAACATCCACCGCAGTGCCAGCCTCAATGCCGCCGCCATCGTGCGCCTGCTGGAGCGCTGTGACGCTTTTCGCAAGCCGGCGCGCTTTGCCCAAGCACTGCTGGCCTGCCAGTGCGACGCACAGGGTCGTCTGGGCCTCACCGATACGCCCTACCCCCAAGCCGCGCGGCTAGCACAGGCCTTGGCCAGCGCGCAGTCGGTTGCTACTGATTTGGTAGCTGTTCGCGCAATATCGGCGGGGGCTAGCGGCCCAAAAATAGGTCAAATGATCCAAGCCGCCCGCACCGACGCGGTAGCACAAACCCTGTAGCGACTGCGCCACCCGACACGCGGCGCAGGCCGCCCGCCTTGGTATGCTCCGGCCATGGCCCATTTACTCATTGTTGAAGACGACGAATTACTACGCGACGGGCTGTGTGCCCAGTTGGTCCACGCGGGCCACAGCGTCAGCAGCGCCAGCGACGGCGCCCAAGCCCAAAGCCTGCTGGAAAGCACCCGGTTTGACGGTGTGGTGCTCGACCTGGGGCTGCCGGTCATCGACGGCGTCAGCGTGCTGCAATGGCTGCGCCAGCGCCTAGCGGCGCTGCCGGTGCTGATACTGACCGCCCGCGACGGCGTGGACGACCGGGTGCAGGGCCTAAACGCTGGCGCCGACGACTACCTGACCAAACCCTTCAACATGGCCGAGCTGCTGGCCCGCTTGCAAGCCATGCTGCGCCGTGCGCGCCTGCCGGCCTTTGGCGGGTCACTGGAGATAAAAACCGACACCCACGCCAGCCTGCGGCTGGACCCGGTGCGCCCGCTGGGCTGGCTAGGGGACGAGCCGATGGACCTGACGCACCGCGAGTGGTCACTGCTGTCACTGTTTGTCAATAACCTAGGCCAGGTGGTGGGGCGCGAAGACGTATTGGCCGTCTGGCAAACCCAGCCGCAAGACGGCACAGCAGTGGGGTCCAACGCGCTGGAGGTCTATGTACACCGCCTGCGCCGCAAGTTGGGCAACAGCGGCCTGAGCATCCGCAATGTGCGTGGACTGGGCTACATGTTGGAACTCGACGGCGCATGAGCGTAGCGGCCCGCTTCTCCATCAAGCGGCAGTTGCTGGTCTGGTTGCTGCTGCCGCAGCTGGTGCTGTGGCTGATGGGCGGGGTGCTGGCCTTTCGCGTCGCACTGACCTATGCCGAAAAGGCGATTGACCAGTCGCTGACCCAATCCGTGCGCTCGCTGGCGCGCCAGGTCAAACCATTGGGCTCGGGCCTGCTCATTGACTTCCCGCGCGCGGCCCAAGACATCATGGAACAGGACCCCAACGACCGGGTGACCTACATGGTGTCCTCACCACCGGGCAGTTTTTTGCTAGGCAATGGAAAACTGCCAGGCCCTGGCGATCACTTCACCATCCTGCACAACGAGCCCCTGCTGTACGAAGTCGTGATCGACGGCAAACCCATGCGCATTGCCTCCATCGACCTGAGTTTTGGTGATGGCTTTACCGACCAGACCATGCGCGTGCAGGTCGCCAAGAGCCTGGTGGCGCAGCAGCGGATTGCGCGCGAACTGGTGCGCGATGTTCTGTTTCCACTGCTGATCTTGGGCGCCGTGCTGAGCGTGTTGGTGTACGAGGGCATACGCCGCGGCCTGGCGCCACTGGAGCGGCTGGAGGCGCAGCTGGCGCACCGCAGCACCGCGTCTCTCTCACCCATCGAAATGACGCAAGCGCCCGAAGAAGTGCACTCGCTGGCCAACACGCTCAACCAATTGCTCACCAATCTGCGGCGCAGCCTGAGCCAGGAAAAGCGCTTTTTAAGCGACGCCGCCCACCAGCTTCGCACGCCGTTGGCCGGTCTGATCAGCCAGACCGAGTTGGCCATGCAGGAAACCGAACCCGAGGCTCTGCAACAGCGGCTGGTCAAGGTGCACACCGGCGCCCAGCGTAGCGCCCACTTGGTACACCAGTTGCTCTCCTTGGCGCGCACCGAGGCCGAGGTGGCCCTGCGCCCCGTGGATGTGGCGGCCCTGGCACGCGAAGTGGCCCGCGAATGGACGCCCCGCGCCCTAAGTGCCGGCGTAGACTTGGGCTATGAAGGCGAGGACACACTCATCGTGGCGGGCGACAAACTGCTGCTGCGGGAAGCCCTGAGCAACCTGATCGACAACGCCTTGCGCTACGCAGGCCACAACAGCAACGTCACCTTGCGCGCGGAAAGCCGTGGGGGCCAGTGTGTGTTGGAAGTAGAGGACAACGGCCCGGGATTGACCCCGGAAGAACGCGAGCATGTGTTCGAACGCTTTTGGCGCGCCAGCGAACTGCCCGGCGGCTGTGGCTTGGGCCTGTCCATCGTGGCGGAGATCGCCAAGCGCCATGGGGGTAGCGCAGAGTCACGCAGCAGCCTGCCACACGGCCTCACCGTCAGCCTGCAGCTACCGCCACCGAGCTGAGACCGGCATCTAGGCAGCCTCTTGGGGGGGGTGAGTCAAGCCCCCAAGACAATCGGCGACCCTGCCGGTATGAATTACTTGGTCTTGGCGGCTGCTGAGATGTTGGTCACTGCGTCAGCTACCGAAATTCTGTCGTCGTTCCAGTATTGAGATACTGCATTTTTGATGGCGTTTTCGACCGCAGGCTTGACGGCCATGCCCTGGGCCACCGACGGCACCAAGCCGCCAGATTTAGCCGTCAAGACGAAATCTTTGGCCGACGTCTTGGAGCATTCGTCAAATTTGTTCATATTCGTATTCAACCGAACCGGGATGGACCCCTTGTTCAGGTTGAATACCTCTTGGAACTCAGCGCCCATGATGGCAGCGGCTAGGTCAGCCTGCGCCTTTTGCGCCCCAACGCCCTTCAGCCCGAACATCACGAAGGAGTCCACGTTGAAGGTGTAGGCATTGGCGCTTCCGGGCGCTGCAACACAGATGTAGTCCTTGCCGGGCACCTTCCCAGCAGCCGTGAATTCCCCTTTGGCCCAGTCTCCCATAAACTGGAATGCGGCCTTTTCTTGAATCACCAGGGCAGTCGACAAATTCCAATCGCGGCCTGTCGCAGCGGGGTCGGTGTAGGCCTTGAGTTTGCGAAAAATCTCGAGCGAGTTTCTCATCGCATCGCTGGTCAGCGCCTGGGGGTTGAGCTTCACCAAGGCGTCATTATAAAACTTGGCCCCCCCGACACCGAGTGCAACCGACTCAAACGTTGTGAAATCCCAGATGCTCTGGCCACTGTGCGCCAAAGGAATCAGACCCACCTTTTTCACTTTGTCAGCGGCCGCAAAGAACTCGTCCCAGGTCTTGGGAATGGACGTCACGCCCGCCTTTTTCAGCACGGCGGCATTAGCCCACATCCAGTTCACGCGGTGCACGTTGACCGGCACAGCAACGTAAATGCCTTTGTATTTCATGACGTCGGCAACCACATCGGGCAGCAACTCGCCCCAATGTTCGGTCTTGGCAATCGCGTCCAAATTGGCCACCACGCCTTCCTTGGCCCAATCCTGAATACCCAAGCCTTTGACCTGCGCTGCAGCGGGTGGATTGCCAGAAACCGCACGGTTCTTGAGCACGGACATCGCGTTATCCCCGCCACCGCCAATCACCGCAAAATCTTTCCAGACGTGGCCCTTGGCTTGCATGATCCTCTTGAGTTCCGCGACGGACCGGGCTTCCCCCCCCGAGGTCCAATAGTGCAAAACCTCCACCTCGCCCGCCACGGCCGCCGACACCCCCACCATCAGGGCGATGGCGGTTGCGAGGTTCGATGGGATCGACATCAGGCTTCCCAACAATGCAACCGGCGCCTCAGCCCACGACCAACGCCAGTGCGGCGTAGTCGCCAACCTGCTCGCCCAGCCCCGCAGGAACAATCTCAACGCCGTTGGTCAGAGCGGGCAGTTTGCCGCGCAGGTAGGCTTGCAGCTTGGGCAAGAGGTAGTCACGGTTGTGCCAAAACACGCTGCCACCGACGCTAATGCGCTGCAAATCCAGCGTGGCGACCATGTTGAAGAGTGTGCGCCCCATGACATCGCAAAGGTCATCAATAATGGCCACAGCCTCCGTATTTCCTTCCTGAGCAGCTACGAAAAGCGTAGCAGAATCGGAAAATCCTTGGCTGCCAAAACGACGTGGAATCGCGTTGCCGGCGACCAGACCTTCCACATCCCCGGTCAGGCCGCAGCCGCACAAGGCGTCATGGTTGGTGCTGACAAAGGTATGGCCCGCGTGGCCTGCATTGCCATTTTTCCCGCGCAAGATGTGTCCGTCCACACACAGCCCCATGCCAATGCCGGTGCTCCAGGTGACGTACGCGCAATGCGACAGGCCTTGCAATGCGCCCCAGCGGCGCTCGGCTTCCAGCGCGCCCACGCCGTCGTTCTCTACGCGGACTTTGGGGAAAGCGGCTTTGAGCGGCGCTTCCAGCAGGGCCGTAGCCCAGTCATTGGGCAGGCCACGGGCCTTGCCGGCCAAACCGCCACAGATGTTGGGGCCGGCCAATTCCACCATGCCGTCGCGGATCACAAAGGGGCCGCAAGTCGCAACACCGACCGCCGCAATGTCGGCTACGGCGACCCCCGCCAGCGCGCAGCTTTGGCCAATCATGCGAATAATTTGCTGGGCCAAGGCGTCGTTATTGCCTTCTTTGGCCGTAGGTTCCGCCAGTTTGCCGCGCACGCCTAAGGCATCGGCGATTTGGACCGCGACCTTGGTGCCGCCAATGTCAACACAGGCAACCGGCGGCGTGCCAGCGGGAATAAGGAGGGTCACAAGAGGGGCGTTGGCGGACATAACAGGCAATCGAAAGGAAGTAGGACTGGAAAGGGGAAAGAGAAGTTACTGACGACCGTAGTCGTCTTGCAGGCGCACGATGTCGTCTTCACCCAGGTAGGCACCAAACTGCACCTCGACGATTTCTACAGGCCGGTCCGTCAGATTGGCCAAGCGGTGCACCTGCCCCACGGCGATATCGCAATGTTGGCCCTGGGTGAGTTCAAACACTTGGTCATCCAGCGTCACGCGGGCGACACCTTGGGTCACCACCCAGTGCTCGGCACGCTGATGGTGCTTTTGCAGGCTCAACTGCTGGCCCGGCAACACGCCAATGCGCTTGACCTTATTGCCTGCAACTTCGGAAATGGTTTCGTACCAGCCCCAAGGGCGGGTCGTGCGTTCAATGGTTTCGGTGCGGTGGGTGGTTTGCATGATGAATCGTTCCTTAAAGACTCGCGGCTGATACTAACTTGCAACACACGGCCTGCGTTACCGCCTCGTTACCAGGCGCGGCTTCTTGCGACGATCTACAGACGGTGCGTCTTATCGCCATGGGCAAAGCCGAGCAAGGGTAGGTCAACGCCCCGCCCCAGCGCGATGACCTTAAAAAACTCGCCCATCTCGTGCTCCAAAATCAATTTTTGGGCCACAACGCGCTCAGGTAACGGCGCCGACTGCATAGCTTCCACCAGTCCGCAGTTGATCAAAAAATGGGCTTGGTTGGTGTAGCCCAACACGTCCAGCCCCGCGTCTTGCGCCGCCAGCGCGATACCCGTGAAGTTGACGTGGGCCGTGATGTCCTTGAGTCCCACGTCGTGCAGCGGTTCCATGTCGCTTTGGTGTGCCCGGTGGCACATCACGGTGCCCATGTGCCGCTGCTCATGGTAGTACTCACTCTCTGGGAAGCCATAGTCCAGCAACAACACCGCACCCAGCTCCAGTCGATCGGCCAAGGTGCGCACAAAGGCTTCACCCTGAGGATGAATTTCGGTCAGGTAATCGTGTTCCCCGTCAATGTCCATGGGCGGGCGTAGCTCCGTTGGGCGGTCTTGCCAAACTAAACCGGGGCCCCACGCCACGCCACGCTCAAACCACTGGCCCTGCACCCGCGCCAGCAGTTGCACTGGCATGGCGTCCAGCACCTCATTGCCGACCACCACACCCCGTATCTGCACCGGTAGTTCTGTCGCCCAAACCACCTGATCGCCAAACTCGGCCAAAGTGTGGCGCTGGCGCGCCTTAAGCGACTCGGACACATCGACAATGGTGTAGCGCCGCACCTGCGGGCCCAAGGCAGTGAGCAGTTGGTGCGCCAGCTCGCCGGTGCCAGCGCCGAACTCCCAAATCTCATCGGTACCCGTCGCCTCCAGCACCTGGGCCACCTGCCGTGCCAGCGCCTGGCCAAACAGCGGCGTCATCTCTGGGGCGGTCACAAAATCACTCCCCGCGCCGGGTCCGGACTGCGGCAAAACGCCAATCTTGGACAGGCCGTTGGCGTAGTAGCCCAGGCCGGGCGTGTACAGCGCCTGGGCCATCAGGGCGTCAAAACCCTGCCAGCCACCCGCTTTTTGGATGGCATCCGCGATAATTGGGAGCAAACGGGACGGAATGCTGTCGGCGGTGGATTCGGTCATCGCTGCATAGGGGGATATAAGCCCCGCATTATCCGACCCTCTTGCCCCACCCCTTTCTAGGATTCCTGCATGCATCAACGCGTCCTCATTACCGGTGGCGCCCAACGGTTGGGCGCGCTGCTTTGCAACCAGTTCGCCCAAGCCGGGTGGGAAATCTGGTGCCACTACCAGCACAGCGCCACGGCCGCCGAGGCCTTGTGCGCCCAACTGCGTGCCCAAGGCCACGCGGCCCAAGCCATTGCCGCCGACTTGGCAGACGACGCCAGCCGCCAACGCATGGTGGCCCACATTGTTCAGCGCTCCGGCCCGTTGCACTGCTTGGTCAACAACGCGTCCAGCTTTGAGCCCGACAGCGGCGATGCCATGGACGTGGCTGGCGCACGCCAACAACTCGAAGTGAACTTACTCGCGCCCCTAGCGCTGGCCAGCCTGATGGCGCAAACGCCGCTAGACGTGGCGCACGGAACCCGCAGCGTGATCCACCTACTGGATCAAAAAGTGTTCAACCTGAATCCTGACTACTTTTCGTACACCGTGAGCAAGCTCGCACTGGAGCGTGCTGTGGCCCTGCAGGCCCAGGCCTTAGCGCCGGCCATTCGCGTGTGCGGCGTGGCACCGGGGCTGATGTTTTTGAGCGGCCCACAAACCCAGGCCAACTTTGACCAAGCCGCCCAGGTGAACTTGCAACGTTCCCCGCTGGACCCCGCGCAAGTGGCTGCCACATGCTTGTTTTTAGCGCAAAACCCCAGCATCAACGGCGTCACCATCGCGGTGGACAACGGCCAGCATCTGGTTCCTTTGGCGCGCGATGTGATGTTCATGATTCCCGACACCGCAACTGGAGCGACAGCATGAGCACGGCTATGGACACGCTGATGCTGGAATGCCGCCGCGTGTTTCTGCGCGACCATGTGGTGCCGGTGCAGATCGGCGCGCATGATTTTGAAAAGGGCGCACCGCAGCGCTTGGTCTTCAACGTGGAACTGTTTGTTCCCTACGCCAACAGCACACCCAAAGCGGACCAGTTGGCCGAAGTGGTGGACTACGACATGGTGCGCGAGGTGATTGCGCGACGCGTGGCGCTAGGCCATGTGGAGTTGCAAGAAACCCTGTGCGACGACCTCGCCGCCCAGCTACTGGCCCACCCCCAGGTGCGCGCTGTGCGCCTGTCTACCCAAAAACCCGATGTGTACCCGGATTGCGCGGGAGTCGGTGTGGAAGTATTTCGCATGAAAGGCGCTAATGCGTGACGAAAGCATGAAGGCCAGCACCGGCCTCCAGACCTTGACCCTCACGGGCCTGCGGTTCGACGCTAATCTGGGCATTCTGGATTCGGAGAAAGTGGCGCCCCAACCGATTCAAGTGGACGCGGAACTCAGCCTGGGCACCCAGCCCTTGTTGCCGCACGACGATGACATCAACCGGGTGCTGGACTACCGCAAGGTACGCCAGATCATCATCAGCGAGTGCACGGCCGAGCATGTGAACCTGCTGGAAACCTTGATTGGCAAGCTGGCCCACCGGTTGATGCAGTTACCCGGTGTACTGGGCGTGCGGGTGAAGATTGCCAAACTAGAAATTTTTGAAGACTGCGAAGTGGCGATTCGCATGGAAACCGGACAGTGGTAAGCGCACAGGCGCAATGGAGAAAACGATGAGTGCAGTATGGATTGAAGACGACGCCGAGACCGTGGATGCGGCGGCCGACCGCCAGAAAGAATTGAAGATCGAGCGCGAAACGCACAAGCTGGAAAAGCGCCTGTGCCGCCACGTGGGCCAGGCCATCATGGACTTCAACATGATCGAGGAAGGCGACCGCGTGATGGTTTGTATGTCGGGCGGCAAAGACAGCTACGGCATGCTCGATATCCTGCTCAAGATGCAGCAGCGCGCACCGATTCAATTCGAGATCGTGGCCGTCAACTTGGACCAGAAGCAACCCGGCTTCCCCGAGCACATCCTGCCCGAATACCTCAAAGCCCTGGGTGTGGAGTACCACATCGAAACCCAAGACACCTACTCCATCGTCAAGCGCAACATCCCCGAAGGCAAGACCATGTGCAGCCTGTGCAGTCGTCTGCGACGGGGCATTTTGTACAACGTGGCGCGCAAACTCAAATGCAACAAACTTGCGCTGGGACACCACCGCGACGACATGTTGCAGACCTTCTTTTTAAATATGTTTTTCGGCGGCAAGCTCAAGGGCATGCCCCCCAAGTTGACCAGTGACAACGGCGAGTTTGTGGTGATTCGCCCCTTGGCCTATGTGGCCGAGAAAGACCTGATACGCTGGGCCGCACACCGCCAGTTCCCGATCATCCCCTGCACCCTGTGCGGCAGCCAAACCAACCTGCAGCGCGTGCAGATCGGCAACATGCTGCGCGACTGGGAAAAGCAGTACCCCGGCCGCGCCGAGACCATGTTCACCGCGCTGCAAAACGTGGTGCCCTCGCACCTGATGGACCACCAGTTGCACGACTTCAAGAACGTGCGAGCCACGGGTGTGGAAGACGAGGACGGTGACAAGGCTTTTGACGAGGAAGAGTTCCCCGCGCCGTCTTTGCCCACGTTGTCCGGCCTACCGGGTGTGCAGGTCGTTACGCTGTAATCGGGTAACGCGCATGCGCCCTTTCGCCCGCTTCTTCTGCCGCACCGCAATGCTATGTGCCGCAGTGCTGCTGTCGGGCTGCGCCCTGCCCCGCATGATCGACAGCGAGGTGCAAAGTTTTGCCGGCAGCGTGCCGGCGGCAACCGGCGCCAGCTATCGGTTTGATCGCCTCCCCTCACAAGCCAACAACCCTGCGCAAGACCAGGTTGAAGCCATGACGGCAGACGCGCTGGCTAACGCTGGGCTGAAGCGCGACGACGCCGCACCGCGCTATCTGGTACAGGTGGACTTGGGCGTGGAAGGCATGCGCAACCCCTACTACCGCCCGCCCCGCTCGCGCTTGGTGTTGGGTAACAACGGCCTCTGGTACGAGCAGCCACTGTTTCCCGATCTAGAAAGCCCGTGGTACCGCCACCGCGTGCACCTTTTATTGCGCGAGACGTCGAGTGGCCAGGTGGCTTACGAGACCTCAGCCACCTTCGAAGGCCCCTGGAGCGACACGCTGAACCTGCTGCCACCCATCTTGGAAGCCGCGCTGCAGGACTACCCCGCGCCAGGCACCCGCAAAGTCGTGGTTGAGCTGCCAGGACATAGCGCGGGGCCCCGCTGAATGACCGCGACCCGCATCACCGCTGTACGCCACGGCGAGACCGCCTGGAACGTGGACACCCGCATTCAGGGGCAGCTCGACATTGGTCTGAACGCGCGGGGCCAATGGCAGGCTGAGCGCGTTGGCAAGGCTCTGGCGGAAGCCGAGATTGACCACGTTTACAGCAGCGACCTGCAACGCGCCCACTGCACGGCTGAGGCCATCGCCCGCCACGCCCGCGAGCCAGGCTCGCCCCCTTTGCAGGTGCGCTTGCACCAGGGTTTGCGCGAGCGCGGCTTTGGTAGCTTTGAAGGCGAAACATGGGCCGACATTGCCGAAAAGTGGCCCGAAGAGTCGCGTCGCTGGAAACAGCGTGATCCCCACTTTGCACCACCGGGCGGCGAAACGCCCACGGTGCTGCTGGAACGCGTGAGGCGCACAGTTGACGAGATTGCCGCCCAGCACTTGGGCGAGCACATCGTATTGGTGGCGCATGGTGGCGTGATGGACATGCTGTACCGCCTAGCCACGCGCCAAGAGCTGCACGCACCACGCACCTGGGAGCTGGGCAACACAGCCATCAACCGCCTACTCTGGACGCCTGACGCCCTGACCCTGGTGGGCTGGGCCGATACCCGCCACTTGGACGAAACTGCGTTGGACGAATCCAGCACCTGACACGGAGAACACCCATGGGGCACTACTTGTTGCATGCAGGCTCTGTCCCCTGGCAGGACCAGTTGCTGTACGGCGCACTCATCCTCACGGCCATCGTGCTTTTGTTCTTCGTATTTTGGTGGTGCAAGCGCGCGAGCCGGCCTGCACAGGGCGACTTTGCCGCCTTGGCCACCCAGGCCAACGTGCCCGAAGCGCTGGCCGAACAAGACCGCAGCCCCTTGGCCGATGCCGCCGACGCTTGGGAGCAAACCCAAACCACCATGACGCACCTGCGATCCGGCGTGGAGCGGGGCATTGCGTTGGTGTTGGCCTTGCTCTCGGGCTTGCTGTTTCTCATCAGCGCCAGCGCGGTGATGAGCTTTGCGTGGGATTTCCCGGACGTCGCCTGGGGCACGCTGGCGTTTTATCTGGTGTTGGGTGCCGTCTGCGGCTGGTTTATGCGCGTGCAGTGGCGCGAATTTCGCCCGAAGTAGAACCCTAGCTCTAGTCCTGCCTAGGGTTGTCCCGCTCGGCACCAAGCGCTTGCTCGGCAAAAATTCCAGCATGAGCAAAGTCATTGTTTTCGCCACCCCGGTTTTTCTACTGCTGATTGCGCTGGAATTTTTCTGGAGCCGCCGTGCCAGCGCCCGTGTCGCTGGCGACAAAGCCTATCGCCTGAACGACGCTATCAACAGTATCAGCCTGGGCATCCTCAGCCAGGTCAGTGGCGTGTTGACCAAGGCCCTGAGTGTGGGCATCTACACCCTGGTGTTTGGCGCCGTGGCGATTTACCCCGATTTGGAGTTCTGGAAAACCTGGTACGGCGTGTTGCTGGCACTGGTGTTTTACGACCTGTGCTACTACTGGCTGCACCGCGCTGGCCATGTGGTGGCGCTGTTTTGGGCGGCCCATGTGGTGCACCACCAGAGCCAGCACTACAACCTGTCCACCGCGCTGCGCCAAACCAGCAGCGGTGCCCTCTTCGGCTGGGTCTTTTACCTGCCCATGGCGATTGCCGGTGTGCCGCCGCTGATTTTCGGCATCGTGGCCCTCATTGACCTGCTCTACCAGTTTTGGGTACACACCGAGCAAGTCGGCAAGCTGGGCTGGTTTGACCGCGTGTTCTGCTCGCCCAGCAACCACCGCGTGCACCACGCGGTCAACGACCCGTACATCGACAAGAACTACGGCGGCATCTTGGTGCTGTGGGACCGCTGGTTTGGCACCTTCCGGGAAGAACAGGAACCCTGCGTCTACGGCACCCGCGGTGCCCTCAACAGTTGGGACCCGCTGTGGGCCAATGTAGACGTCTACTGGTCGCTCATCAAGAATTCTTGGCGCACCGAAAAGTGGAGCGACAAACTGCGCGTGTGGTTCAAGCCGCCAGGCTGGCAGTCGGCCGACCTGGCCCGCAACCACCCCTACCCCACATTCCGCCTGGCCGACGTCACCACCTACAACCCACCCCTGAGCGGCGCGCAGCAAGGCTTTGCCGTGCTGCAATTTGTCGCCGCCATCGCCGCCGTGTCGGTCTTCCTCTGGCATGCGGATGCCATGCCCTGGGGCGAAGCCGCCATCTGGTGCACGGCACTCACCGCCAGCATGTGGGGTCTGGGCCCGTTCATGCAGGGCCGCCTGCACTGGCTAGAGATCTTGCTGCTGCAAAGCGCTGCTGCGGCCACCGTCAGTGCCCTTGGCATGCTGGGGTGGTTCTATGTGCTCAAGCCCATGCCCATGACCATTGCTATGATTTTCATAGCTTTTCGCGCAATATCCACGGGCGGAATTGGCAAATTGGATGTGCTTTTGCTGTGCGCCGCCATGTTTTCGCTGGGCGGGGATGTTTTCCTTATGCTGCCCGGCGAAGTGCCCATTGGCGGGCTGCCACCCTTTATTCTCGGGTTGGGCTCGTTTCTGGTGGCGCATGTGTTCTACATCGCGCTGTTCAAGCATGGGCAGGCCTGGTTCCCCAGCAAGCGCGCACTGGCCGTGGTGCTGAGCTTTGGCGCAGTGATGTACGCGGTGCTGTGGAGCAGCCTGGGCGACCCGGTACTCAAGGGCGCGGTGGCCGCCTATGTGACGGTGATCTCGCTGATGGCGGCGCAGGCCATTGGCCGCGCGACGGTGCTGGGCGATTCTGCGTCGCGTTGGGTGGCGGTTGGCGCCTGTGTGTTCATGGCCAGCGACACCATGATCGCGATCAACAAGTTCCTGACACCGGTACCACTGTCAGGGCTGTGGATATTGCTGACCTACTTTGCGGCGCAAATGCTGATCGTGCATTTCATGCAAATGCCACGCGACACCGCGCGCGGCAGCCAACAACAATGACCACATCCAAGACTTCCAGACGCCACTGGATGCAGTTGGCGCTGGCACAAGCCACCGGCCTGCTGGCACCCACAAGGCTGGCAAATGCCGAGCCCGTATTCGATGCGAATCCGTTCAAGTTGGGCATTGCCAGTGGGCACCCTACGCACAACTCGGTGGTGTTATGGACGCGCCTGATCGCCCACAACCCGATGCGCAATCCGTGGGGCGATGTTGCTGTGGCCGTTCGCTGGGAGTTGGCGCTCACGCCTGAGTTCACAAGCCTGCTGGCGCAGGGAGAAACGCTGGCGCCGCCAGAGCTTGCACACAGCGTGCATGTCGAAGTGCAAGGTCTTCCCAGCGGCGCCATGCTGTACTACCGCTTCACGGCCGGTCGTTATGTCAGCACCGTGGGACGCACCCGCACCATGCCTGCCCCCGATGCCATGCCAGAGCGGCTACGTTTTGCGCTGGCCAGCTGTCAGCGCTTTCACTCCGGCCCATTCGCACCCTACCGACACATGCTCGCAGACGCCCCCGACCTGGTGGTGTTCCTGGGAGATTTCATCTACGACAGTGCGGGCCACGCCGTCGAGTCGCGTGGCCCGACCATGGGCCCCGCCTCCAAGCTGTCGGACTATCGCCTACGCTACGAACTCGCCCATTCGGATGGTGCACTTTTGGACGTGCGCGCGCAATGCCCTTGGCTAATACTGTGGGACGATCACGAGGTGACCAACGACTATGCCGGTGGCCCCGTGCGCGCGGGTACGGAAACAGGACAACTGGCACGTCAAATGGCTGCAGCCTACCAAGCCTGGTACGAGCACCAACCCGTGTCGCCGCGCGCGCTGCAAGGTGGCATGCCGGGGCTGATCCAAGGCAACGCCGAACTGCGCATCTATGGCACCCACGCCTGGGGCCGATTGCTGCATTGGCACTTGTTGGACACGCGCCAATACCGTTCATCACCAGGGAAATGCGGCACCGCAGGACTGTTTGACCCCAAGGACTGCGATACCTTGCGCGACCCCCAACGTACCATGCTGGGGCAGGCCCAAGAAACATGGCTGCTGGGGCAGCTCGAAAAGGCGGGTACGGGCAAGGACACGGGGGCCCAGTGGAATGCTATTTGCCAGTCTATGGTGTTCTCGCAATTCCTCATTCCCGTGATGGGTGGGCGTGCCAACCAGGACACTTGGGACGGCTATCCGCTGAGCCGCGACCGCATCCTGACAGCCATTCAACGGGGACGTACTTCCAACCCGGTCATGTTTGGTGGCGACATCCACCAAAACTGGGTGGCCCGCATCCATGCGGACCCGGCGAACCCCACTGGCCCCGTCGTCATGCCGGAGTTTGTCAGCACCAGCATCACCACGCCATCGTTTTCATCCCTCACGGCCAACCAATTTCAAGCCCTCGCACCGCACTGCATCTACACCGACCGCCACTTGCGCGGATATAGCCTGGTGGAGGTAACGCCCCAGCGCATGCAGGTGGACTTTCGAGTGATTGACTCCATTCACAAAGCCGACAGCCAAGTCAGTACCATCGCACGCTTCGAGGTACAGGCAGACCAAGTAGATGTGCGCCAAATGCCCTTGTAGTGCCTCGCAAATCCCGCTGCCTACACCGGGGCTAATCCCCCAGCGAATCGCCCGCTGAGCCAGCCGGCGCCACCACCCCCAGATGCCGGTAGGCCGCCAGCGTGGCAATCCGCCCGCGCGGCGTGCGCTGCAGATAGCCTTGCTGAATCAGATACGGCTCGATCACATCTTCAATCGTTTCGCGCTCTTCACCAATGCTCGCCGCAATGTTGTCCAGCCCGACGGGGCCACCGTCAAAGCGGTGGATCACCGCCTCCAGCAGCTTGCGGTCCATCAGGTCCAGTCCTTGCGGGTCCACATCCAGCATGGCCAGCGCACGGTTGGCTATGTCCAGCGTGATGGTGCCGTTGCCCTTGACCTCCGCAAAGTCGCGCACACGGCGTAGCAGGCGGTTGGCAATACGCGGCGTGCCGCGCGAGCGGCGGGCAATCTCGAAACCACCGTCTTCGTCCATGGGCACTCCCAGCAGTCCAGCGCTGCGCTTGACGATGCGGGCCAGTTCTTCGTTGGTATAAAACTCCAGCCGCGCCACGATGCCAAAGCGGTCGCGCAGCGGGTTGGTCAGCATGCCCGCGCGCGTGGTGGCACCCACCAGCGTAAAGGGCTGCAGGTCGAGTTTGATACTGCGCGCTGCAGGACCTTCGCCAATCATGATGTCGATCTTGTAGTCTTCCAGCGCGGGGTACAAAATTTCCTCGACAACCGGGGAGAGTCGGTGAATTTCGTCGATGAAAAGAACGTCGTTTTTCTCCAAGTTGGTCAGCAGCGCCGCCAGGTCTTTGGGTTTTTCCAGCACCGGACCGCTAGTCTGGCGTAGGTTGACGCCCAGCTCGTGGGCAATGATGTGGGAGAGCGTAGTTTTCCCCAGACCGGGTGGGCCAAAGAGCAGCACATGGTCTAACGCCTCGTCCCGCTTTTTAGCGGCGCCGATGAAAATTTCCAGCTGCTCACGCACCTTGGCCTGGCCCACATAGTCGTCTAGCAGCTTGGGGCGCAGCGCGCGCTCCAGCGCCTCCTCGCTGCTAGAGGTCGGCGCGGGAGACACCATGCGACCGATGCCAGCGGGGCCAGGAGGAAGGGAAAAATCGTCGGTCTGGATGCTCACACAAAGGGCCTATGGGTTACGAAATGGGCAGAACGCGGGGCGGGCTGCCACTATAGCGCGCTGGGCCGTCGGCTCAAGAAGGGGCGCGGTATGCCGATAAGCTAGGCAAGCCCTCCGTCCCGACCGCGCTCGTCTGAAAGGCCACGCCCCCATGCCACTTCGCCGCCCCTACCCCTTGCACCCGCGCCCAGGGCTTGGTACTGCCCTGGCTTGCGCGCTGGCGCTGTGGGCGAGTCTGGCCCAAGCAAACGACGCAGCACCAGCTCCCAAAAGCGCACCCAAGAAGCCCGTTGCAGACATCACTGCAACCCCATCCTCCAACGCCAAGGACATTGGCAACCAGTTGCGGGAGGCCTTGGGCGTCCCGGTCACCCCAAAGAAAAATCTCACGATTGTGGTAAGCGGCAAGGCCACCACGGGCCGAGGTGCGCCCGCATCGGCCCAGAGCAAAAACGCACGCGCAGCCGCCGCTGCGGTCGGCCACAACGAAGACGTGCATTGGACCTACGAAGGCGAAAAGGGGCCGCAAGCCTGGGGCAAGTTGAAACCTGACTTCAATCTCTGCGCGCTGGGCAAACGCCAGTCCCCGATCAACATTGAAGAAGACCGCACGCTGCAAGGCCCCGCCGAACCGCTGCTGTTCAACTATGCACCCAGCATCGGCACTGTGGTCAACAACGGCCACACCATCCAGGTCGACGTTCAGGGCGACAACAGCATCACCGTGCGCGGCGGGCGCTACAGGCTGGTGCAGTTCCATTTTCACGCACCTGCGGAAGAACAGATCAACGGCAAGCGCACCGCCATGGTGGCGCATCTGGTTCATCGGAACGACGATGGCCAGTTGGCGGTGGTCGCGGTGTTGCTGGAGCCCGGCAACGTCAACCCGTTCATCGACAAAGTCTGGACGTACATGCCACTGGAGATCAACGACCGGGTGCGCATGCCGTCAGGCATGCTCAACCTCAATGAGCTGCTGCCTGCTGACCAGCGCTACTACCAGTTCATGGGCTCGCTCACCACGCCGCCTTGCAGCGAAGGCGTGTTGTGGATGGTGCTGAAATCCCCCATGCCAATCAGCCCAGCACAACTCAAGCTGTTTACCCAGCTCTACCCTATGAATGCCCGCCCGGTGCAAGCGGTCAACGGACGTCCGGTGCGCGAGGCGCAGTAATTGCTATTGTTTTAGTAGCTGCTTACGCAGTCTGAACAGGGGCTAGAGGCCAAAAACACTATAAATATTGAGGGATGCGGTTTTGCCCTCGGACACATGCAGTCACGCTACAAAATCTGTCGATAACCATCTTCAGCGACCTCTTCGCTTACAACCCCTGCAGCCACCATGGCCGCCATCAATCGGAGCGCCTCTGAATGTCCCAATTTCAGACGCCGCTGTATGAGCGCCACACTGCCGAGTTGGTACTTACGCACGATGAAAACAGCCTGTCGGTATAAGTCTTGGGCATCTGCTGAACTGGATTCAGGGACAGCTACGAATTTGGACATACCCGACTCCTGAAGTGGAAAAGCGAAGCATCCACACTCCTGCGGCACAATGTGTCGCATCAATGAACAAACTCGATGCATCTATGAAATGCACGGCGTGTTGATAGCAAGGGAGGGAGATGCGAACATTCTCAAAATCAAAGCTAATGGCCTTGCGCCAGTGTTCGAAAAGGCTGTGGCTCGAAATCCATCGTCCTGAATTGCGGGCCGACTCATCGGGCGCTGAGACTCGCTTCCAGGTTGGCTACGAGGCTGGAGAAGTCGCACGCCAGCTCTACGACCCAAGCGGTCAAGGTGCGCTGATTGACATTGATGCGGATGGTTTCAATCAAGCCTTTGTGCGCAGCGCGTCCCTGCTGCAGACCTCTCAACCCATTTTCGAAGCTGCTTTCTCTGCTGGTGGCGCACTGGCTTTTGCCGATGTCATGTTTCCGGAGCCGGGCACTACACCGCTCCGCTGGCGGATGGTGGAGGTCAAGTCTTCCACTAGGGTCAAGGACTACCACCGAGATGATGTTGCAGTACAGAGCTATGTTGCCCTGGCTGCTGGTATTCCGGTCTCCTCCATTGCCGTGGCATGCATTGACAGCTCCTGGGTTTATCCGGGCGGGGGCAATTACGTTGGCCTGCTGCAGGAACACGACCTGACCGCTGAGGCGAAATCACGCCAGGAGGAAGTCCAAACTTGGATCGCCCAAGCACAGGAAATTGCTGCACAGGACCAAGAGCCGCCTATTTCCATCGGCACGCACTGTGACGAGCCTTTTGAGTGCGGCTTCTACACCTACTGCAGTCGTAACGAATCTCAACCGGAATATCCAGTTTTCTGGCTACCGCACATCTCGGGCAAGCTGATTCGGGAGCTTGCAGAAGAAGGTGTGAACGACATGCGCAATGTGCCCAATGCACTGCTCAATGAGCGACAACTGCGGGTGAAGCACCACACCCTGGCTGGTACGGTGTATTTCGACGCAACTGGCGCTGCACAAGACTTGTCGGAATTCCCATTGCCCGTGCAGTTTCTGGACTTTGAGACGATTCAGTTTGCCGTTCCCATCTGGGCCGGCACGCGGCCTTACCAGCAAATCCCCTTTCAATACAGTCTGCACACCCTCACCGAAAGCGGTGAGTTGCAGCACTACGAATTCTTGGGACTGGACGGTGGCGATCCTTCATTGAAATTAGCTCTAGCCCTCATTGCGGGATGTGGCACGCACCCTTGGCCCATTTTTGCGTACAACGCGGGTTTTGAGAAAAGCCGCATCCGAGAACTGGCGGAACGGTTCCCAGAACATGCCGCGGCGCTACATGCCATCAATGCGCGCATCGTGGATTTGCTGCCCATTGCCCGCACGCGCTACTACAACCCCAACCAGCACGGCAGTTGGAGCATCAAAGCCGTGCTGCCAGCCGCCGTACCCGATTTACGCTACAGCGATCTTGAGGGCGTGCAAGACGGTGGCATGGCGATGGAAGCCTTTCTGGAAGCCCTGCACCCAGAGACAACTCCGGAGCTCAAGCAAACCCTTCAACAACAACTGCTGGCCTATTGCAAGCTGGACACCTATGCCATGGTCAGACTCTGGCAAGTGTTTGCGGGCCGCACTGATCTGGACTTATAAACCCATGCCCAAACGTCCCGATGGCCTCGAATCTTTGCAAATGGCGTTGGAAATGGTTCGCCGTATTCCCAAAGGCCGTTCCGTCACTGCCGCCGAGTTGCAGCAGCAACTGGCGGACGCAGGGTTCGAACGCGACATGCGCACTATCCAGCGGCAGCTTGAGACACTTTCCGAGTACTTTGACTTGGAGCGCAATGACACAAGCAAGCCCTATCGCTACAGTTGGAAGGAACGCGCCAAGGGGTTGAGCCTGCCCGGTTTGAGCGCGCAGGAAAGTCTTTTGCTTACCCTGGCAGAGCAGCAGCTGCGCAAACTGCTACCGGCTAGATTGCTCAATTCCATGCAGGGGTTCTTTACCCAAGCACGTGAACAATTGAATGACCCCAAAGGTTCGGCGAGAGAAAAAGCATGGATTGATAAGGTGCGCGTTGTCAGCACCAGCCAGCCGCTGCTTCCGCCCAAGGTTGATGCGAAAGTTTTTGAAGAAGTCAGCAATGCGCTGTATGCGGACGTGTGGCTGGATGTGGGGTACACCAACGCGGCAGGCAAAGCTGCCAATCACCGTGTCATGCCTTTGGGCCTCGCCCAACAAGGACCACGGATGTACTTGATCTGCCGCTTTGAAGACTATGACAATGAACGCAGTCTGGCTTTGCATAGGATGCAATCTGCCCAAGCGACCACGTTCACTTTCGAGCGTCCACCTGAATTTAACCTGGAGCAATACGACAACGATGGGCGTTTTGGCTTTGGCAATGGCGAGCGCATCCAGCTCAATTTCAGAATAGACAAAGACTTCGGCTTTCATCTGCTGGAGTCGCCGTTATCCGAAGATCAACAGGTGAAAGAGCTTGATGACGAGTACGACATCACTGCCACGGTGGTGGATTCAGCAATGCTGGATTGGTGGCTGCGGGGGTTTGGAGACGCGATAAGTTTCGTAGGCAAGAAAAGGGAGAACGCATGAACTGTGTCGCGATAGACAGCCAATCCCTCTCATAACCCCGAGCAACGTCACAACAGACAAATTTTTAACAAAAGGGAGGGGTTCAACATGTCAAATAGCATTCGCCTGCCCAAGGACTGGGTATGCACAAGTACCGAGCTCAAGCCGAAAAGTTCAGCCACATCACAAAATACGTGGCTACTTTCCGGAAATGAAATCAAACCAAAGAGTGGGGCTTCGTCGAGTAACACTTGGCTCTGGGACGGCAAGGAGCTCAAACCGAAAAGTGGAGCCGCTTCAAGCAACACATGGGTTATTGACGGACGAAAAGCGAAGCCAAAAATAGGGGCCACATCAGCGAATAGCTACGACCTCGACGGACATCCCATTCTTGTGATTGCGGGGCAGCTCGTCTTGCGGCTGTTGGTGAAGGCGAGGAAAAATTCATGACTGTGAATACAGAACGCAACTATTTAGAGCGAATCGCATATCTTGCTTACTTTTTCTATCAAACGCATGAAGAACAGGGTGGCAACGGTCATTCAGCACTGATCAGGTTAGTCAACCCGGCCCCAGGAAAAGCAAAAATGACCTACCTCAGGTCAATGGTGCTTCACGGGTTTATCCGCCAACAAAATCTGAGCATCACCCACGCTGCCATTGAAACTGCGAAGGGCCTGCGTTCTGCAGGTTATGCACCTTGTGAAATAACCGAGGAGCAAGACCAACTTTGAAATGATTTGCCGTCGGTACGAGCATCCGTTTGCACAAACCCCGTCTGTGCGCAATCCACGCTGTTGTTTACGCTTGATTCGTTTGTTGTGGCTCATGTGTGCACATGATGTAGGTAACCATAGTCGCGCACTCGAGTGGTTCTTTCCGAACGACGAAATCTTGATCGGCCGCAGTGTCAATGCCCCTACGCATGGCTTTCACCCGGAACATGTAGTGCCATGCGCCTATATCCGTGACCAAGTTTTTACACGATTTCAGGTGCGGCCATTGGTAGATGGCTATGACGAGGATGGGCAATGTGCACGCGACATGTGTCGATTCATTGATCGATTGATGGCTGTTGCATACATCTCAAAAGCGGAAGCTGCGATTTTGGATACGGGAGATAAAGCACTGAAAAGCTCTATGCCCGCAGGATGGAACCCTGAGACCGGTGACATATTGGATCGGCTCAAGTTGATCCGCGACTTTGAAAATCTTCTACCTATGACCTGACTCGTCCGATACAAGTATTTTTACCTCCGTTGCCATTTCACTCAAAATTGGCCACCGCATTTTCAATGTAGTCAGGGCGTGCCCTTCCACATTCCTCATCAATGCGCTCAGAAATATTTCTGACCAATTGCGCCATGGCGTGGACACGCGCATCTCCACCTTTGAAATGAATGCGTAGTGAGCCCAACTTGGATTTCACCTGGGTTACGACAACAGGAGGTACCTCAAGGGCTATCACCAATCCTGTGACCTGCCCCCAATCCCCGTACCAATTTAAATTCTAGGAGCCCGGGGTTTGCAAGATTAACTGATCCCTTGATCTGTCTTGCTGGGTTGCTTTGAATCGCCAGTTAACTGGCGATTCAAAGCGGCGAATGTTGCCGGCGGTACACGTCCGCAACTGCTGTGGGGTCTGATCTCGTTGTAGTCCGTTCTCCAATTTGCGATGGTTTGGCGGGCCTGCTCCAAGGATTCAAACCAGTTCTCGTCCAGGCATTCATCCCTGAAGGTTCCGTTGAAACTCTCGATGTAAGCGTTCTGCGTCGGGCTGCCGGGCTCGATCAGGATGTGTTTGATGCCGTGCTTTTGCACCCACGTCATGAATGCCCTGCAAGTAAATCCCGGTCCGTTGTCAGTCCTAACTTCTCTCGGGTAGCCCCGGAACGTGGCCGCACGGTCCAGCAGTCGGGTGACATATGCACCGCCAATACCAAAGTCCACTGAGATATCCACGCACTCATGGCTGAAGTCATCGGCCACCGTGAGGCATTTGATGCGCCGTGATACCGAACCTGGGCGGCTGATGGCATCTGACACAAAGTCCATGCTCCATGTTTGATTGACCGCCATGGCTGCTACCAGCGGCACGCGCACGCCAATGCGCTTGGTCTTCTTGCGTTTCCTGATGGACAAGCCTTCAGCGGTATAGAGGCGGTAGACCCGCTTGTGGTTGATTCCAGGGTACTGCGGACGCAGCACGTCGTGGATCATGCGGTAACCCCAGCGCCTGCGAGCGTGCGCCGTCTGGACGATTTGGTCGCGCAGCTCCACATTGAGCGCACTGACGTGGCCCACATGGCGGTAGGTATCTCGGCTTAGCCCCACAAGGGCGCAGGCGTGGCGCTCAGACATTTGGTGATGGATCACCATGTTTAAAACAGCCTCGCGTTTGACTTGTGGGGCTAGCGCTTTGTGCCGAAGACGCTCTTAAGCGCATGGATGTCCAAGTGCGCTTCGGCCAGCAGTCGCTTGAGCTTGCCGTTCTCCAACTCCAGTTCGCGCAGCCGTTTGGCTTCGCTGGCGTCCATGCCGCCGTACTTGGAATATTTTTTTTTTCACTTGAACCTCAGCACAAAAAGCGTCAATAAGATGGAACCATCCATCTCCGCAATCAAACCCCCAGCACATGCTGCTTTCTTCAGCTGTCAGGTTCCGCTCCACAAAAAGCGCGGGGTAGTTCTGGCATAGGTAGTCATCTAGCGCCGGTCTCATATTGGCACATCCTCCTGGGGACTTCGGTTTCGGGCATCGCCTGACGTTACGCAGGGAGACGACACGGTGTGCCACATCATCCGTGGCTGAGATATTTGTCAATATCCGTCGCACTTTGGCGCATCTTTTCTGAAGATGCATTCCACTTCTCGAATCGAGAGACGCTTCATGAACTCAAAACCATCGATGCCACAGAAAGTCTTATGGAAACCAACTCCCCCGATTCGCGCTCGCAGCACAACCTGTTTGAAGAAAATTTGCGCATTCTGAACAGCAAACTACGCCGAGGTGAGGTGACCCTGTTTGCAGGGAGACCTGACATGGGGACATCGTCAATGGCAATGCACCTTGCTCTGGAGCGTGGCTTACGCCAAAGCCAACCTGTGTATGTCTTTTCCAGTGCGTGGGGGTTGGACAATTGGGCAACCGAACTAGCTTGGCGAGCCGCAGACCTGAATCCAGTTCACAGACCCTGGCGCATCCCAGACTTTCAGGAAAAATATGCGCTGAAAAATGCTGCGCTTGCTTTGAAGTCTGCACCCATTACTTTGTGGCGGGAAATTTACATGCCACCGGACTGCCTTCCCAATTACATACCAGAAGTTATCCCTTTAGCTCTGGTTGACACTTTGCTGTGTATTGACTTTCTCGAGTGGAATGGACGGGCCCCCCATGCACATATTGATCGACTGCTAAGCACTCTGATAGATCTAAAAAAAATGGCACAACAACTGCAAGTAGCCGTGCTCATTTTTTCCAACTTACCGAGAGCCGTGGAGAGACGAGAAGACAAACGTCCGCGTCTTTCAGATTTGCCAAAAGCATACTTACAAGCAAAAGTGATAGACGAAGTGTGGCTTTTGTATCGCCATGCGAATTACTACAAGGATCACGGTTTCTCTCCACATCACGTGGAAATTTCTTGTCATAACCTCGAATCAAAGGAGTGGACGGAATTTGACTTCCACATAGGTGGTTTTGTTGAGGAAAGCGAGACCGCCGCTTGACGCAAAGACCGATATGTTGACGGCCTGTTCGAAGAGGGTGTATCCATAACCCAAAGGGGTTCTTGCCTTGCACCGCCCCCCCCGCGATGACATATCCGGTGTGCAACGCGCAGCAATTGCTATTTTTTTAGTAGCTGCTTGCGCAGTCTGCACGCGGGCTAGAGGCCGAAAACACCCTTAATTTCGCGCTCTGACTGTTGCTGGGTCACTGCGCCCTGCAGCGCCACCAGGGCATCCCGAATGGCTTGTGTGATCGCGGGTGATTCGGCCATCGCGGCTTCGGTGGTGTGCGCGCCCAGCAGCGGCAGGCTGATGGATGCCGCCTCCACGATCACTGCGGACATGGTGCGCAGGGTTTCCCGCAGCGCCGCGTCGGCGTGGTGGGCGCGCGGCGATGCATTCAGCACCGCCACGGGTTTGTTCACAAACGGCTCAAAACTGACCAGCCAGTCCAGCAGGTTCTTGATGGTGCCGGTCACACCATGCGCGTACTCGGGGCTGGCGATCAGCAGGGCATCGGCTGCGGCCACCTCGGCCCGCAGCCGAGCCACGCTGGCGGGCACCTGCGCCTCCAGATCGGGGTTGAACAAGGGCAGTTCCCCCACCACCGCGCACAGTTGCACCTGAACCCCGAGCGGTGCCACACGCGCAGCGGTGCGCAGCAAAGCGGTGTTGATCGAGGCAGCGCGCAGGCTGCCCGAAATGGCGATGACCTTCACACCCCGGCGTTATTTGGCCAGCGCCTTGAGCGCCAGTTTGATACCGTCGCTGACCCCCACGTCCTTGGGCAGGGCCTTCAGCGCGGCGGCGGCTTCCTTGTCGCTATAGCCCAGCGCCAGCAGCGCCTGCAAAATGTCCATTTGCGCGTCGCCCACGGCGCCCTGCGGTGCGCCCATGTCAGCCCCCAGTTTTCCTCTGAGTTCCAGCAGCAAGCGCTCTGCAGTCTTCTTGCCAATGCCCGGCACTTTCACCAGCCGCCCGGCTTCTTGCAAGGTCACAGCCTGGGCCAAATCACCCACATCCATGCCCGACAGGATGGACAGCGCGGTGCGCGGGCCGACGCCCGTAATCTTGATGAGTTGCCGAAACGCCTCGCGCTCTTTGTTGCTGCTAAAACCGTACAAAATTTGCGCATCTTCGCGCACCACAAAGTGGGTCAGCAGCGTCACCTTTTGGCCATCCGCGGGCAGGTTGTAAAAGGTGCTCATCGGCACCTGCACCTCATAGCCCACGCCACCGCAGTCCACGATCACTTGCGGTGGGTTTTTGTCGCTCAGAATGCCTGTGAGTTTGCCGATCATGGGGTGCCTGTTAGGTGTACGTGCAATGCGCGCAGGTGAAGTGGGGGTTTGTTGCCTATCATTGGGGCTTGGCGCTGGCTAACTGCGCCTTTTTTGCGCCGCCGTGGCGCGCCCTTTGTAGCCTGCCGGATTATCAGCTTGATTCTCAAACATACCTTCACGCCGCTCAACAACAACCGCCTCTCACACTTGTGCGGTCCTACGGACGAGCACTTGCGCACCATAGAGCGTGAACTGGAGGTGCGCATTGCCCACCGCCACGAGCAGTTCAAGGTGGAAGGAGCCAAAGTCAAAGCCCAGCGCGCGCTGGAGATGCTGCAGGCGCTGTACGAGATTGCGGGCCGCCCGATTGCAGCCAGCACCGTTCAGCTCATGCTCAGTGGCGACGGCAGCGCGGACGCTGCGGACGGTCCCAATCTGGCAACCCGCCGCGCCGACCTGAAACCTCGCAGCCAAAACCAAGCCACCTACCTGGACAACATTGCCGAGTTCGACATCACCTTCGGCATTGGCCCGGCCGGCACCGGCAAAACCTACTTGGCTGTGGCGGCGGCGGTCGACGCGCTGCAGCGCTCATCGGTGCAGCGCATCGTGCTGACCCGCCCCGCTGTGGAAGCTGGCGAGCGCCTGGGCTTTTTGCCCGGTGACCTGAACCAGAAGGTCGACCCGTATTTGCGCCCGCTGTACGACGCCCTGTACGACCTGATGGGCTACGACCAAGTGCACAAGGCCTTTGAACGCCAGCAGCTGGAGATTGCGCCGCTGGCCTTTATGCGCGGGCGCACGCTGAACAATGCCTTCGTCATCCTGGACGAAGCGCAAAACACCACGCCCGAACAAATGAAGATGTTTCTGACCCGCGTGGGCTTTGGCACCAAGACGGTGATCACGGGCGACGTGAGCCAGATCGACCTACCCAAAACCCAGATGAGCGGCTTGATCGAGGCCGAGCGAATCCTGCGCCGCGTGCCCGGCATTGTCATCACCCGGCTCACCAGTATCGACATCGTTCGCCACCCGCTGGTGGCCCGCATCGTGGACGCCTATGACGCCGCGCGGCTGGAAGATTTGCCCCACATTGCGGTACCTGACATAGAACCCGAACTACCCCGCGTAGGCTTGCCAAAAACCCGTAAGCCTAAGCGCGCCTGAACCATTTCGCCCCAACACTATGCAGCCTGAACTCACCCTATCCCTGCAATTCGGAAAAATCAAAGACGCCGACAAGCACCGCGCCGCCCTGCCACGCCACAAAGTGATCCGCTGGATTCGCAACACGCTGGAAGTCAACGGCGAAATCACGGTGCGCATCGTCGATGCCGAAGAAGGCCAAACCCTGAACCGCGAGTACCGCCAGAAGGACTATGCGACCAATGTACTGACGTTTGACTACACACAGGAGCCGGTCACTGCCGATCTGGTGCTCTGCGCCCCCGTGATCAGCAAGGAAGCCCGGGAACAGAAAAAGACGCTGGAGGCCCATTACGCCCACATGATCGTGCATGGCACGCTGCACGCGCAGGGTTGGGACCATGAGCTGGACGAAGACGCGGAAGTGATGGAGTTGCGCGAAACCGAGATCATGGCGCGTCTTGGGTTTAAGAATCCGTATTGAGTTTTTGATCCTTCCAGGTGGTTGGACTCTCAATTGGATCGTTGTTGGTTCTTGCTTCAGAGCAGTCGGGCCCACCCCGTTGCGGGCGAAAACAATAAAACCACAAGCCTTTTACCCCTCTAGCCCTTATCGGCTATGCGCGACCAGCTATCCAAAACATAGCAACTAAAGAGCAGGCGAAACTCGCATCGGTATCGTCACCGGCCCATCATTGACCAACTCCACCAACATGTCTGCCGCAAAGATGCCAGTTTGCACGATGGGATGTGCAGCCCGCGCCTGGGCTACAAAGTAGTCATACAGCCGCCGCCCATCCGCCGGAGCCGCCGCGCCTTTGAAGCTGGGCCGGTTACCGCCCGTGGTGTCCGCCGCCAAAGTGAACTGGCTCACGACCAGCAATTCACCTTGGGTACCGCCGCCGTCCATATCCTGCACACTCAGGTTCATCTTGCCATCAGCATCGCTGAAAATGCGCAACTTGAGCAGCTTGGCAAGCAGCTTGTCGCCCTGGACTTCGGTATCGCCTTGTTCGGCGCAGACCAAGACCAAAAGGCCTTGCCCAATCGCGCCGACGGTTTCCCCATCCACCACCACGCTTGCGCGACGAACGCGCTGCACCAAGGCCAACATCGTAGTGCGTCTGGACTCAAGCCATTACGTCACCCGCGGCAATCTTGTACTGGTCAATTTCCAGAAAATAGTAGTGCCAGTGCCTCGAGCTTCAAGCCCTTGTCGCTGATCACATTGTTGTCAATGCGCACGCCACTACTGTCGATGAGGCGCGGTTGGCTTTCGCCGCGTAGAGGAGGCCAAACCTGCCATCTTGAGCACGTGACCAATACTTGCAGAAAGTTCGCCCGGGTTTGTAGCAACCAGCGCTATCGTCATCTTTAGAATTGGTCCGTTCCACCGCCTGTTGCGGTGGTTGGAGGAAGTCCTGCTCGGCCACTTCGGCTGCCGCTGCGCTATGAAAGCGTGCCGTGATTTCTTTGGCCCTGGCAGGCCTTAAGGTTCCGGGGGGGGCGGACATGTTTCTCCACTTTCAGCTTTCAACGCGGCAATGGCGGCCTGGGACTGGAAGCTCTGTGCAGCGTGTACCACTTTCACATCAGCACGTCCAAGAGGCGTCAGCACCTCTGGTAAACATGGTGCTGGCGTCTTCGTAGATAACAACGCAGTTGTTCTTGCTCGAAAATATCTTCTGGACCGCCATCCAAGCCTTCCAGCAGCGGCATGGTCAGAGATGTAATCTGCGGTTCCTGGACATACTCGCCTGCAGCGTGCGGCCCATCAGCAGGTTGAATTTCTGGTCGGTGCCGCCCAGTTCCAGGTCGCTCTTGGCAGCGCCACGGAGTCGTAACCCTGCATCAGCGGATAGAGAAATTCATGCACCGATAATCGGCGGTCCGGTCCTGGAAGTGGTCAAAGAAAGTCATGCGCAGGCTACATCATGCGCCAGCGTAGCGCTGGGCCAGTTGGATCATGCTGCGTGCGCCTAGCGGGTCACCCATTCGCTGTTGTATCGCAGCTCGGTCTTGGTCGGATCCAGAATTCGTTTCCGCCTGTGGCAACGGTAGGTTTCGGCGTTGAGTTCAGCCTTGACCCCAGTATCGTTGTTGGCGAAATCATTGAGCTAGTCGCGGGAATTCCGGCCAAGGCGTTGCAAGTTGCCGCCGATCAAATTACAGAAAACTTGCCCGATTTTAATGCGATCGCCGCCAAGACCCGAGAGGCGATCTCTGGCAATCGTGAACCGTACCTAGAGGCCGCGAGCTTGCTGGAAGTTGACGAGAGTGATGGCGTTGACTCCGCTAGGGTTAGCCGAAAAGCTCGCGATCAAGCCAAAAAAAGATTCACTCGACAGGTCGAAATTGACGGCCCCGTTGAGTTGGCGACAGCTCCTGCCGCGCAACGACTATCAAAAGAAGAGGTCGCTTTGCGCAGGACAGTTGACAGAGTTTTGAAGCTGTCCCAGAGTGGCAAGTTTGCGGAGGCAGACTTGCCCTCGATCGCTCAATCTGGCGGGCCACAGAGTGTCTCTGCGGGCTTGGCCACAAGAAAGCCCGCGCAACCTAAGGACAAACTTGCACTGCGCAGGGCGGTGGCAGACCTAGAGGAACGAGCTAAAGCCGCTGGTGCCGACGAAAAGGCGATCTTGGCGATCGTTGAGGAGTTGAGTGCCGGAGTCTCTCCCGAGGGTGTCGCACCCTCGCTGGCGGCGGATAAGCCGAGCAAAATCGTAATTGAGCAAATCGACGCCGAGGCCGCGATCCAAAATATTGTCCGGCTTGTCGCCGAAGCCGCTGGCGAAAGCGTTGACAAACTACCCGAGGTCGTTGGAGCAGACATTGCGGATCCAAGGATTGAAGACGGCAAGTTTCTAGTTCCTCAAAAAACGATCGGACAGGTTCAGCTTGGCAACCTAGATAAAGGCACCTTTGATGATCTGGCTGACGTCGCTCGCCGGGATGTTATTGCTCCAATACGCCAAGGAAAGGTTGCCGCCAAAAATCTAGAGCGGCTTCAATCGCGGAAAATTGACTCAACAAAAGCGATTGGGCGGATTGTCCAAGACGTCTTGGAGCAGGCCGAATACGCGATTAATAAGCTGCCGGAAGTGGTGCAGGTTGATGGCGATCGCGTCAATTTTGACGGCGAGAGATTGCTTGTCCCCCCGGCATTGGTTGAGCGTATTAGAGAGGGCTTGATTGAGGCGGCGGATGTTGAGTCGATCGCCCGAGCGCTGGATGTTGTGGCGGATCCAGGGCAAGGATTGGTCACCGAGGAACTGCTCACAGAGTTTTCTGGTAAGGGCACAATCAAGCCGCCTAGGGTCGTTGCGGCAGAAGTCGATCGCCCTGAATTTTCTAAAGATAAGCTCGATCTTCGGGTTCCCAAAACTACGCTTGAGCGGATTGAGCAGGGGAATCTAACCAGCGAAGACGTTGAAGGCATTGCAAAAGCGGTTCGAGCCATTTCAGGGAAAAAAGACGAGAAACTAAGGCTCACCGCTCAGGAGTCAACCAAATACGCTCGAGTAATCGAGCAAAAGGCAGCAGAGGGCCGGGGCGCTGCTGCAAAAAGATCCATCAGGAGCGAAGAGGCAGATTCAACCGCCTTTGCTTCGCGGGTTGCCCCCGCTGTTCGCGAACGTGTTCTTAAAAAAGCGGCTATTTCTCAGTTTGAGGATTCAGTTGGCTTGGGTGGAGCCGGGGCCGGGATTGCCGCTGGCGAAGAAGCGGAGACGGCCTTTTCTCAACTCCAACGGGTTGCCGAGGAGTTTGCCGTCGGGCTGCAGGATGAGATCCAGGAGAGTCAATCGAAGATCAGCGCCTCGACGCAACGAGTGCAAGCTGCGATCGAAGACGCTCAAAGCATCGAAATTTTGCCTGCCGACTCAATCTTGGCGTTGCAGGATGCAATTGTTCGCCAGGTTGCCGCAGCCAAGCAAGAGATCGACGCTTCGTTGCAAGTGTTTGAGGGAATAGCTCAAGCAAAACCCCAGAAGGTCAGGGAGGGGTTAGAGTCCCAAATAAAAACATTTGGGAAACGAGATCTTGAACCATTGGCAGAAAGGTTTGGTGTCGCCACACGATCGCAAGACAAGCGGCGATCGCGGAGCGAGGTAGCAAGCGAGATTGCAAGAACGGCAGACCTTAGAGAACTTGAGCCTGCGGTACGAGAAATTGACGATCGCCGCCAGCAGCAGCGCCAAAAAAAGATTGACACGGCCAAAGCCGTTGTCAGTGCTCCAGTAAGAGCGGAGCGCGCCGTCGCAAATGCTGCCCAAAAAACAGCAGATCAGGCCCGCTCGGCAATTGACAGCGTAGGCGATGCGATCCTGAGGTTGCGGGATGCAATCGATATTGAGCCGATCAACCGTTTGACCGACAGCCTCGGAGTCATGGCGCTCAGTGGGGCAGCCGCTTACAGCAAGCTGGCTCAGGCCGAACGGCAATTTGCCGACAAGTTCGGCGCGGCTGGCAAGGCAGCTCTTTTTGTGAAAGACAACTTTGTCGCGCCATCGTTGATCACCGGGGCTGCGCGTGGACTCCCAGCACTGGGCGGAGCGATCGGCGCTGGGTTTGACGCTGTTGACAATGTTGCTGGGTCGTTGGTCAGCGGTGGGTTGGATGCGGCTGGCTTTGGTGCAGCCGAAGCCTTCGTTCCCAAGGTGTTCGCGCCTGCGGAATCCAGCGGAGGCATTCTGGGGCAGCTAACCGCTGGCTTTGACAATCAGATTGGCCATCTGACAACCTCAATCGACAACCTTAGTGGCGAAGTTTCTGCTCTTGCCAAAAACGCAGTCACGGAAACGATCGACACGACGGTCATTTGAGATTGCAGAGAAAGGCACCTGAGCGCTGGAAGCTGATGCTGAGGTAGGGATTGTTCGAGCACAAGTTGAGAGTCTTGCGCCGAAGGATAGAAGAGCCTCACAGGGCGGAGCGGGAAGAGTTACCAACGCTCTCACGCCAAAAGAGGCACAAACCGGAAGTCAAGCGACTGTCGGAGGCGGTTGGTCAAGATTACAAGCAACTAAAAACTAAACTAGCCGAAGCCGAGAAAAGCAAAAAAAGGCGCAAAGCAAGAAGAGGTCGCGCTCCGAAAGCTCGTCGCCGACATAGACAAAGCCCAAGCCGTAATCCAGTCAATCGTAGATAGCTTGGGTAGCGACCTCAAGGGATACGAATCAAGGTCAATTTCAGGGCTCCGAGGGAATCTATCCAAAAAGAAAAGCCTCGCCATCAAGGGAATCGACAAGGCTCAGCGCGTTGATGCGGCGGCACAAGACGCAGGCAAAGACACCGTAGATGGCTTTACGGTAGGCATCAGGCAACGAAGCGCAGCTCCTGAAGATGCGATTGAAACAGTAGCCAGCTAAAACGATCGAAGCCCTTAAAGATCGCCTAGGCATCGCGTCACCGGCCAAAGAAATGTTCGAGCCGGGGCGAAATACAGTTCAGGGCTTTGTTGCTGGCATCCAACAAGAAATTCCAAAAGCTATTGCTACCACTGCGACAGAATGTTGCAAGGTTGATCAAGGAATTTGGATCAGAAGTCGCGAAGACAAATCCTACACTGAGCAAGTCTTTTTGACGTTGCGCAGGAAGCATCTTTTCAATGTCCGCTTGGCGAATGCTGACGTTGTGCCCCAGATGGAAAAGCGGAAGGTGTCTTCGCCCGGATCGCTACCACTGCGAAGAATGCTGCAAGGTTTGTCAAGGAATTTGGGTCAGACAGTCGCAAAGACAAATCCGGCACTGAACAATCTTTCTGACATTGCGGAGGGCGCGGCTTTCGATGTGCGCTTGGCGAATCTCGACGTTGAAGCCCCGGACGAGAAAGCCGAGGGTTCTTCTCTCGGATCGCCTCCACTGCGAAGAATGCTGCAAAGTTTATTAAGGGATTTTGGGTCAGAGTCGCAAAGACAAATCCCACACTGAGCAATCCTTGTTGACGTTGCGGAGGGCTTGGCGAATCTTAAAGTCCCGGACGAAAAAGCGAAGGGTTTCTTCTCTCGGATTGGCAGCACTGCGGTTGAGGCGAGCAGGCGGATCCAAGATTTTGAGGCGAAAATTGCCGAAACAATTCCTACACTGAGCAGCCTTCTCGAGGTAGCCAAGGGCGGCATTGCGGCCTTCCTCGGGTTTGAGGTTTTGCAGCAAGCTGGGCGCTATTTGGGAGAGTTTACCCGCTCAAGTCTTGACGCAGCTTTGGCACTCGAACGGCTAGAAACCGCATTGGAATTTAGTCAAGGATCTGCGGTTGGCGGAGCAGCAGCACTTAAGCTAATCAGAGATGAGGCAGGACGCTTAAATATCCCGATCACCGCAGCTCAAGAAGGATTTAAGGGGCTGAGTGCTGCAACCCGAAATACAGCACTAGAAGGCGCAGTCACCGAAGATCTGTTTAAGGGGTTAAGTGCCGCTTCAGCAACGCTGGGGCTTGACGAAGAGACAGCGGGGAGAGCCTTCTAGTGCTGTATTTCGGGTTGCAGCACTCAGCCCGCCAAAATACTTCTTGAGCTGAAGTGATCAGGATATTTAAGCGTCCTGCCTCATCTCTGATTAGCTTAAGTGCTGCTGCTCCGCCAACCGCAGATCCTTGACTAAATTCCAATGCGGTTTCTAGCCGTTCGAGTGCCAAAGCTGCGTCAAGACTTGAGCGGGTAAACTCTCCCCATGAAAGTGCAGCCTGCTGCAAAACCTCAAACCCAAGGAAGGCCGCAATAACGCCCTTGGCTACCTCTAGAAGGCTGCTCAGTGTAGGATTTGTTTCGGCAATTTTTGCCTCAAAATCTTGGATCCGCCTGCTCTTACTCAGGCACAGGTGCTGCCAATCCGAGAGAGAAACCCTTCGCTTTTCGTCCGGGACTTTAAGATTCGCCAAGCCCTCCGCAACGTCAGCAAGATTGCTCAGTGTGGGATTTGTCTTTGCGACTTCTGGACCGCAAATCCCTTAATAGCTTTGCAGCATTCTTCGCAGTGGTAGGCAAGTCCGAGAGAAGAAACCCTCGGCTTTCTCGTCCGGGGCTTCAACGTCGAGATTTGGCAAGCGCACATCGAAAGCTTGCGCCCTCCGCAATGTCAGAAAGATTGTTCAGTGTAGGATTTGTCTTTGCGACTTAGAAGCCCAAATTCCTTGACAAGCTTACGCCCATTTAGGAATGTTAGCAATCCAGGCGAAGACGTGGGGCGCATTGGCATCTGGGGCTACAACGTCAGCATTCGCCAAGCGGACATTGAAAGATGCTTCCTGCGCAACGTCAAAAAGATTGCTCAGTGTAGGATTTGTCTTCGCGACTTCTGACCCAAATTCCTTGATCAACCTTGCAGCATTCTTCGCAGTGGTAGCAATAGCTTTTTGGGATTTCTTGTTGGATGCCAGCAACAAAGCCCTGGACTGTGACTCGCCCCGGCTCGAACATTTCTTTGGCCGGTGACGCGATGCCTAGGCGATCTTTAAGGGCTTCGATCTGATTTAGCTATTACTGTTTCAGTAATAAAAGCTTCAGGAGCTGCGCTTCGTTGCCTGATGCCTACC
>JAXHOO010000057.1:0-16440 GCA_034519365.1 Rhodoferax sp.
ATATCTCAGTTACTCGGCGTATGGAGACTACCAGCGCACCAAGCGCGAGGAGCTGGCGCGACTGGCCCAGCAGGCGGCTGTTGTCGAAAGCACCTTGGTGCCTCAGCTAAAGGCTGCCAACCTGTCGTTGCTCAGTCTGATCGAAGATTTGCCCCGCTGGCAACAAGAAAGTGACTTCCGCCTGAGGATCAATCGGCGTTTGCAAGTGTTGAACGACTTGGTGCCCGGCGTACGGACTGTGCTGGTGGTGGACGCGCAGGGAGAAATCCTGGCGGCCTCCAACCCCAGTGTGGTTGGCTCGCGCGCGCCGGCCCAACAGCAATGGTTTCGTCGGGCACAGGAAAATAATGCTCCACAAACCTTGTACCTCACCCCACCGTACCAAAGTTTGGTGAGTGCCACATCCGTTGCGCTGGTGCGCTCGATGGTCAATTCCAAAGGCGAATTTGACGGAGCCGTGTACGCGGCGCTCCACCCAGAATTCGCCAAGATCTTGCTCAGTTCGGTGGTGTACACGCCAGACACACTGTCCAGTCTGGTGCACGCCAATGGCACTGTCTTCGCAAGTACCGATGACTCGCTGGTGGGCAAAGACGTGGGCATACCCGGCAGTTTGTTTTCGCGCCACCGCGACAGCGGCCAAACCACCAGTACACACATCGGGATGGCTACGCTAGCGGGTTTAGACCGCATCATCGCGCAGCGCACCATTGCGCTCTCTGACCTGGGGATGAGCAGCTATTTGGTGGTAGCAGTGGCGCGCAACTTTGAAGCGGTGTTTGCCCCATGGCGCAGGGGTGCTGCGCTGGCTGCGGGCATGTTTGCAGCATTGGTACTGGCTGCGATCGGCGGGCTAGCCCTCTACCAGTATGTGCGGATGCGCAATGCCGCAGAAAAGTTGCTTGCGGATTCGGCTTTGGCGCAGTCCCAGCGGCGGTTTACTGCCGCATTCGCAGCGGCACCCATTGCAGCGTCCATTGCCAGACTCAAAGACGGGTGCTTCATCGAAGCCAACCGAAATTACGAGCGCTTGTTCGGTTGGACCCGGCAGGAGATCATTGGCAAAAGCTCCGTGGAACTTGGGGTGTGGCCCGATGCCGCAACCCGTGCGCCTTGGGCCAAGGCCATGCAGCAGCATGGGGAGCTTGTGGACTACGAGACCGTCTGGATGCACAAGAACGGTCAACGTCGCCATGTCAGCATCTCTGCAGCGCTGACCGACGTGGACGGCGGCGTCTCGCATCTTGGCGTACGCCACCGACATCAGTGCCCGCAAACTGGCCGAAGAAACCATCAACACCTTGGCCTTTTATGACCAACTGACCGGGCTGCCCAACCGCCAGTTGCTGCTGGACCGGCTGCGGCAGGCCATGACGCTGGGAGAGCGCAATGGTTACTTTGCGGCGGTGCTGCTCATTGACCTAGACCACTTCAAAGTACTCAATGACACGTTGGGCCATGACGTCGGCGACAAGCTGTTGCAGCAGGTCGCCCAGCGCTTGGATGAATGCGTACACGACGGCGACACCGTAGCGCGTGTTGGAGGGGATGAGTTTGTTGTCCTATTGACTAACCTGGGCAGCAACGCACAAGAATCGGCTGCAGCTGCAGAAAAAGTGGCGGAACAGATACTGACCCATCTCAACCAGGTGCACCAGCTGGGTGATGTTGCGCACCAAGGTGCTGCGAGTGTGGGTATGACCTTGTTCCAGGGGCAGAGAACATCGGTGGACGATGTGCTCAAGCAATCCGAACTGGCTATGTACCGTGCCAAGGAAACCGGGCGCAATACCGCGCGGTTTTTCGACCCCGAAATGCAAACTGCGGTGCTCAAACACGTGGCACTGGAAAAAAGTCTGCGCGCAGCGCTGCAGGCTAAAGAATTTGTGCTGCATTACCAGCCACTGGTCATCGGCGCCGGGCAGCTCACCGGCGCCGAGGCGTTGATACGCTGGCAGCACCCCCAGCGGGGCATGGTTTCACCTGCAGAATTTATACCCATGGCAGAAGAAACCGGGCTGATCGTGCCTCTGGGCCTATGGGTTTTGGAGGCTGCCTGTTTCCAGTTGGCCGAATGGTCTATTCGGCCAGAGCGCGCCCATCTGACCATTGCGGTAAACGTGAGTGCCCAACAGTTCCGCCATCCTCAATTTGTAGAGCAGGTGCTGGACATCTTGAAGCGCACCGGCGCCAATGCGCGCCGACTCAAGCTGGAGCTCACGGAGTCTTTGCTGGTGTCTGATGTGGAGGGCACCATAGAGAAGATGTTTGCGTTGAAGGCCAAAGGGGTGGGGTTTTCGCTGGATGACTTTGGAACAGGCTATTCATCATTGAGTTACCTCAAGCGTCTGCCGCTGGACCAGCTCAAAATCGACCAGTCATTTGTACGGGATGTGCTGGTAGACCCCAACGACGCCACCATTGCCAAGACCATTGTGACGCTAGCCCAGAGCCTGGGGCTGGCAGTGATCGCCGAGGGCGTTGAGACGCAGGAACAAAAGGACTTTTTAGCCAGCCACGGCTGCCATGCCTACCAGGGTTACTTGTTCAGCAAACCGCTGCCCATCGCACAGTTTGAGGTGTTTGCGCAGCGCGCTTGATACCACCCCGCCGCGTCAAATCACGTCGGCGTCTATGTGTCGAGTGGTCCCGCTGACAGGAATCGAACCTGTATCTGGCCCTTAGGAGGGGCCCGTTCTATCCATTGAACTACGGAGACCGGAGCGGGGATTGTAAGTGGGGCCTAATCTTCGCAGCGGGTGCCGCTACTTGGTCAGGTGGCGCATCGCCTCTTCCAGGCCCTTGAGGGTCAGCGGGTACATGCGGTTGTGCATGATTTGCTGGATGACGCTGATGCTCTGGCGGTACTGCCACACGCCTTGCGGCTCGGGGTTGATCCAGGCGAACTTGGGGAAGGCGTGCAGCAGGCGCTGCAGCCACTCGGCGCCGGCCTCGTCGTTGTTGTATTCCACGCTGCCGCCGGGCTGCAAGATCTCGTAGGGGCTCATCGTGGCGTCGCCGACAAAGATCAGCTTGTAGTCCTTGTTGTACTTGCGGATGATGTCCCAGGTCTCAAACTTCTCGGCAAAGCGGCGGCGGTTGTTCTTCCACATGAAGTCGTACACGCAGTTGTGGAAGTAATAAAACTCCAGGTGCTTGAACTCGGTCTTGGTGGCGCTGAACAGTTCTTCCACGCGGGCAATGTGCTCGTCCATGGTGCCGCCCACGTCCATCAGCAGCAGCACCTTCACATTGTTGTGGCGCTCGGGCCGCATCTTGATGTCCAGGTAGCCCGCGTTGGCCGCCGTCTTGCTGATGGTGTCGTCCAGGTCCAGCTCGTCTTCGTGGCCTTCGCGGGCGAACTTGCGCAGGCGGCGCAGCGCCACCTTGATGTTGCGCGTGCCCAGTTCTTGCGTGTCGTCGTAGTCGCGGTAGGCGCGCTGGTCCCACACCTTGACGGCGCTCTTGTTGCGGCTCTTGTCCTGCCCGATGCGAATGCCCTGGGGGTTTTGGCCGTAGGCGCCAAAGGGGCTGGTGCCGCCCGTACCAATCCACTTGCTGCCGCCTTCGTGGCGCTCGTTTTGCTCTTCCATGCGCTTCTTGAGCGTCTCCATCAGCTCGTCCCAACCCATCTTCTGCAGCTTGGCCTGTTCTTCGGGCGTGAGGATTGAGCTCCAGGTTCTTGCGCAGCCAGTCCAGCGGAATGTCCTTGGTGAAGTCGGCCACCATTTCCACGCCCTTGAAGTAGGCGGCAAAGGCGCGGTCGAACTTGTCGTAGTGCTTTTCGTCCTTCACCAGCGCGGTGCGGCTCAGGTAGTAGAAGTCGTCGATCTTGTAGCCGCTCACCGCGCTGCCGTCGTCCGCCACCGCAGCGTTGGGCCCCACCACGCCTTTTTGCAGCGCTTCGAGCAGCGTCAGGTATTCCTTGACGGAGACCGGTAGCTTGGCCGAACGCAGGGTGTAGAAAAAGTCCAACAGCATGGCGTGTCCTGTAGCGCGTTTTTGGGCTCGATTACGCCCGCGGCTTGTCCAGCAAATACAGCAGCTGGGCCTTGGCCTCGGGCCACTCGCCGCTGCGCATGCTGTACATCACGGTGTCGCGGATGGTGCCGTCGCGGCGCAGCGCGTGGCCACGGATGACGCCGTCTTTCTTGGCGCCCAGGCGCTCAATGGCGGCCTGGCTTTTGAAGTTGAAGTTGTCGGTGCGCCAGCCCACCACGTGGCAGTCCAACGTCTCAAACGCGTGGGTCATCAACAGCAACTTGGCCGTGGTGTTCACATGGCTGCGGTGGCTGCTTTTGCCGTACCAGGTCCAGCCGATTTCTACGCGCTTGACGGCGGGCACGATGTCGTGGTAGCTGCTGCTGCCCAGCAGCTTGCCGCTGGCCTCGTCCAGCACGGCAAACGCAAAGCGGTTGCCCGCTTCGCGCATGGCCAGCGCGTCTTCGATGTATTTGCGGGTGTTTTCGGGCTCGGGCACCGAGGTAATACGCAGCTTCCAGAGTTCGCCGTCGGCCGCCGCAGCGCGCAAGCCCGCTTCATGCTCCAAGCCCAGCGGTACCAGGGTGATGCCACGGGCGCTCAGGGTAACGGGGGATACGAATGCCATGGACAAGGCCTTAACGGTGGTTGCGTTGCATGAACATGAGCTTCTCAAAAAGCGTCACGTCTTGCTCGTTCTTCAGCAGCGCGCCCACCAGCGGGGGCACGGCCATCTTGTCGTCTTGCGAGTGCAGGGCCGAAGCGGGGATGTCTTCGGCCAGCAAGAGCTTGAGCCAGTCCAGCAGCTCGCTGGTAGACGGCTTTTTCTTCAGGCCGGGCAAGCCGCGCACCTCAAAGAAGGTTTTCATGGCCGCACTGACCAGCTCTTTCTTGAGGCCGGGGAAGTGCACGTCCACGATGTTTTGCATGGTGGTGGCGTCTGGGAACTTGATGTAATGGAAGAAGCAACGGCGCAAAAAGGCGTCGGGCAGTTCTTTTTCGTTGTTGGAGGTGATGAACACCAGCGGGCGGTGCTTGGCCTTGATCAGCTGGCGGGTTTCGTAGCAGTAAAACTCCATGCGGTCGATTTCGCGTAGCAAGTCGTTGGGGAATTCGATGTCGGCCTTGTCGATCTCGTCAATCAGCAGCGCCACTGGTTTGTCCGCCGTAAACGCCTGCCAGAGCACGCCTTTGATGATGTAGTTATTGATGTCTTTAACGCGTTCGCCGCCATCAATGTCCGACAGCTGCGAGTCGCGCAGGCGGCTCACCGCGTCGTATTCGTACAGGCCTTGCTGGGCTTTGGTGGTCGATTTGATGTGCCATTGCAGCAGCTCCATGCCCAGTGCCTCGGCCACTTCCTCGGCCAGCATGGTCTTGCCGGTGCCGGGCTCGCCTTTGACCAGCAGCGGGCGCTGCAGGGTGATGGCCGCGTTGACGGACAGCATCAGGTCTTGGGTGGCAACGTAGTTTTTGGTTCCGGTGAATTTCATGGTCGTGGTCGGTGCAAAAGGTGGAAGACGGATCGGACCCAAAAAAGCTGCGCCCGGCGCGACGCAACTGGCGAAACGCGACCGATATAATCAGCGGGCTGATGCATACCAATCACCGTTTCGATTGTCCCCGCAAAATGAACAAAATCCTTCTCTCCCTGTCCGCCGCGCTTGTCGCCTCCGTGACCGTTTTCGCCGCCCACGCTGAAGGTGTTCAAGGTGACATCAAGGCTGGCGAGAAGAAAAATGCCATGTGCATTGGCTGCCACGGCATCGTGGGCTACCAAGCCAGTTTCCCCGAAATCCACAAGGTTCCCAAAATTTCGGGCCAGGGCGGCCAGTACATCGCCTCGGCCCTGAACGCCTACCGCAGCGGCGAACGCAAGCACGCCAGCATGCGCGGTATCGCCGCCTCGCTGACGGACCAAGACATTGCCGATTTGGCCGCTTTCTACGCAGCCAGTGGCGCTGTGGCAGGTGCCCAGCCCTTGGCCAAAGCGCCTGAAGGCTCTGAAAAGGTAAATGCTTTGTTGACCAAGGGCGCCTGCGTTTCGTGCCACGGTGATTCGTTTAGCAACCCCATCGATCCTAGCTACCCCAAGATTGCCGGCCAACACAGCGATTACCTGTTTTTCGCCCTTAAGGCGTACAAAACCGAAGGCAACCCCCATATTGGCCGTGGTAACGCCATCATGGGCGGTGTGGCTAAGCAGTTTTCCAATGCCGAGTTGAAAGACCTGTCCAACTACCTGGGCAAGCTGCCCACCGAACTCAAGACTGTGCCGGAAAGCCGCTTCAAGTAAGCGGGACAGCCCCTCTAAAAAAGGCCGCTCTTGAGCGGTTTTTTTACGTTCTTCGCTTGTCTTGCCGCAGATCGGTATCCCCCCTACACTGCCCGCTCTATGCCTGAGCTGCCTTCTTTTTCAACAGACGGACTGGGGTCTCCCCTGTTCCCGCCCCATGGACGGGCGCAGTGGCGTTTCGACGGTCAGGTGCTGCGCTCCGACGTGGTGGGGCCGTTTAACAAGGAGTTGGCCCAGCTCGTTGGCCCCGTCTTGCGCGAGGCGTTCGCTTATTTGGTGGCACGTGGACCGTGCGCCGAGTTGGTCGTGATCCGCAAGAGCGCCATGGCCGGGCCGGATGTGTTGGCCGCACTGGCGCAGGGGCTTGGCCAGTTAGTCCAAGCCCGTTTGACTCCCTGCGCTACGGCGTTTGTCATGGGCCCTGAGGTTGAGGGGCACCAAGTCATGCCAATGATGCTGAAGCGGAGCTACGCAGCCGCAGGATGGCCGGCGTTCCAGGTGTTTGAGACCGAAGCCGAGGCCGAAGTTTGGTTGCAAGCCCAACTGGCTGCGGCCTGAAAACTCAGTCTTTGGTGGCGTGGCGCTGCACGCAGGCGATGTAGGCGTTGCCATCCGGCGGGCGGCCCGCGCGCTGGCTTTCCCACAACATGGTGCCCAGGCACTCCATGGCATCGTGGTGGGCGTCGTGCAAAGAGTTGCGCTTATGGCTGAGAAGTTCCACCGACTGGCGGATGCCGCGCGGCTGGTCGATGCTGCACTGCTCGCTGATGGACAGGTGCATGCTGAGGTGCAAAAACGGATTGGTCCGGCCTTCGTCGGCCTCGTACACCGTGGCAAGCGCGGTGTCCACATCGGCAAAGTCGGCGGCGTACTCGGGGTGCTCGTCCATCCATTGCGATGCTATGGTTTCAATAGCTTCTAGCGCAACGCCACTGCGGGCTTTGGCGTAGGTGGAGCAAAAGAATCGACGAACGTCTTCTTGGGAGGGGCTGAACATGGGGCCAAGGTTAGCACGGGCCTGCCGCCAACGCGTCAGGCCGCAGCAGCCCGCTTGGGTACAGTGCAAGCTCAGTACATTGCCCCCGCCCCACCGGAGCCCCGCCATGCCCCACGCCTTCATTTGCGATGCCACTCGCACCCCCATAGGCCGCTACGGCGGCGCGTTGAGCAGTGTGCGCGCTGACGACCTAGCGGCCCTGCCGATTCAGGCGCTGATGGCGCGCAACACGGCCGTGGACTGGGCGCTGCTGGACGAAGTGCTACTGGGCTGCGCCAATCAGGCTGGTGAAGACAACCGCAATGTAGCGCGCATGGCGGCCCTGCTGGCGGGCTTACCGCAAGATGTGCCGGGCGCCACCATCAATCGCTTGTGTGGCTCGGGATTAGACGCAGTTGGCACGGCAGCCCGCGCCATTCGTTCGGGAGAAGCTTCTCTTTTGATAGCAGGCGGGGTGGAGAGTATGAGCCGATCCCCGTTTGTCATGCCCAAGATGGACACGGCCTTTGGCCGCAGCAACGCGGTCTACGACACCACCATTGGCTGGCGCTTTATCAACCCCCAGATGCAGGCACTGTACGGAACCGACTCCATGCCCGAGACGGCAGAAAACGTAGCCACTGAGCACGGTATTGCGCGCGACGCGCAGGACCGCTTTGCGCTGGCCAGCCAGCAGAAGGCGCTGGTCGCCCAGCAGGCCGGTTACTTTGCGCCCGAAATCACGCCGGTCACGCTGAAAGCCAAAAAGGGCGAATCCGTGGTGGTGGCGCAGGACGAGCACCCGCGCGCGACCTCGCTGGAGGCGTTGGCGCGGCTCAAGCCCATCGTCCACCCCGGCGGCACGGTGACAGCGGGCAACGCCAGTGGTGTCAACGACGGCGCCTGCGCGCTGCTGCTGGCCAGCGAAGACGCGGCAGCACGCCACGGCCTCACGCCGCGCGCCCGTGTGGTGGGCATGGCCACAGCGGGCGTGGCGCCGCGCGTCATGGGCATTGGACCAGCGCCCGCGGTGCAGAAGGTGCTGGCCCAGACCGGCCTCTCGCTGGACCAGATGGATGTGATCGAACTCAACGAGGCCTTTGCCGCCCAGGGCTTGGCGGTGCTGCGCCTGTTGGGTCTGGCCGATGACGATGCGCGCGTGAACCGCTGGGGCGGCGCCATTGCGCTGGGCCACCCGCTGGGCGCCAGCGGCGCGCGCCTCGCCACCACGGCCGTGAACCAGCTGCACACGCTGGGCGGGCGCTACGCCCTGTGTACCATGTGCATTGGTGTGGGGCAGGGCATTGCGGTGGTGCTGGAGCGCGTATAGAGCGGCTGGTTGCTATGGTTTTGGAAGCTGCTCGCGCAGTATCCATAAGGGCTAGAGCCCTAAAACATGCATAAACCTTGAGTCCCATGGCCTTTCCGCTGATCACCGATCCCTTTTTCTACGCCGTCACTATTCCGGCCGTGCTGTTGCTGGGCATCAGCAAAAGCGGCTTTGGCGCGGGCTTTGGCTCGCTGGCCGTGCCCATGATGGCGCTGGCCGTCACGGTGCCCGAAGCGGCGGCCATTCTCATGCCGGTGTTGTTCCTGATGGACGTGTTGGGCATGGCGGCGTTTCGCAAAGACTTTGATCTGGTGCTGCTGAAGTTTTTGATTCCGTTTGGCATGCTGGGGATCGGCATTGGCTGGCTGCTGTTCAAACTGCTAAACCCGCACACCGTGGCTGCCATGGTGGGGGGCTTTACCTTGCTGTTTTTGGCGCAGCGCCTGCTGTTTCCGCCCCACGCGGAGAGCAAGCCGCCACCGCGCTGGTTGGGCGCCATCCTCACCACCACCTCAGGTTTCACCAGTTTCATCGCCCATGCCGGCGGCCCGCCCATCAGCGCCTATGTGATCCCGCTCAACCTCTCGCCCATCAAGTACACCGCCACCATGGCGTTTTTCTTCTTTGTGGTGAACCTTTCCAAGTGGATTCCCTACGGAATGTTGGGCTTGCTGGACCTGCGCAACATGGCCACCAGCCTGGTGCTGTTGCCGCTCGCCCCGATTGGCGTGTGGATCGGCGTTCGCATGGCGCGGCGCATCAGCCAAGTGCTGTTTTACCGTTTTCTGTACGCCGGCATGTTTTTGACCGGCGTGAAGCTGCTGTGGGACGGCTTGGTCTGAGCTAGTTGTCCCAGTGGTGCGGCTGTCGCGCCTGCTGGGCCGCGCGCTCTTGCGCCATTTGGGCTTCCAATTGCTCGCGGCCTTGTTTGACGACGGCGATCAGCTTGGAACGGTCCTTGTAATGCGGGTGCAGCTGTTCAAACAGCTCTAGGTTGTGCTGGCGAAAGCGCAGCGCGCTTTGGCGGGCTGCGTGGGGCGGGTGGCCCAATAGCTCCAGCACACTGCGCGCGCTGCGCAGGCTGGACTCAAACAGTTCGCGCTCCACCAACATCACGCCCCGGTCGCGCAGCTGGTTCCAGTGCGTCACATCGCGTCCGCGCGCCACGATGGTCAGGTTGGGGAAGTGGGCCTGTGCCAGGTCCACTATTTCCAGCGACTGCTCCACATCGTCCACCGCCACCACCAGCACCTTGCTACTGGCTGCCCCGGCAATGCGCAACAGGTCCAGCCGGGTGGCGTCCCCATAGTGCACCCGGTAGCCAAAGTTGCGCGCCACCTCGATCATCTCGGCGTCGTGGTCCAGCACGGTGGCCGAAATCCCCTCCGCCGCCAGCATGCGACCAATAATTTGCCCATAGCGGCCATAGCCCGCAATCAGCACGGGCGCCTCTTGCGGCTCGGAGATTTCCTCCATCTGCGGCCCCTGGTGGCGGGCGAAATGGGGTAGCAGCACTCGGTCGATCAGCACCAGCAGTACCGGGCTGAGCAACATGGATACTGCCACCGCCCCAATAAGCAAGGACGCCGTGGACGCGGAGAACACTTGCGCACCGGCCGCAGCCTGAAACACCACAAAGGCAAATTCACCGCCCTGCGCGAGCAGCAGCGTGAACACCGGGCGCTCTTGCACCGGTAGCTTGATATGGCGGGCCAAGCTGTAAATCACCACGCCTTTCACCCCCAAAAAACCCAGCACCACCAGCGCCATGGTGCCCGGCGATTGGATCAGTACGCCAAAGTCGATGCTCATGCCGACGGCGATAAAGAACAGTCCCAGCAAAAGACCCTTGAAGGGCTCGATGTCGGTTTCCAACTCCCGCCGGTATTCGCTTTCTGCCAGCAGCACGCCGGCCAGAAAGGCGCCCAGCGCCATGCTCAGCCCGGCCAGCAGCATCAGCGCCGAAATGCCCACCACCAGCAACAAGGCCGCCGCCGTAAAGATTTCTGGCGTGCGCGAGCGCGCAATCCAGCGGAACAGCGGGCGCAACAGCAGCCGCCCGCCGAGCACGATACCGGCGATCACTGCTACGATTTTGAGAGCTGCTGCCGTATATTCGACGGGGGCTGAGGCCTCATTTGTCACCGCAACCACGCCCAGCAAGGGCAACAAGGCCAAGATGGGAATGGCCGCTACGTCTTGGAACAGCAGAATGGAAAACGCGGCTTGGCCGCTGCTGGTGGGCAGGATGTTGCGCTCGCCCAGCACTTGCAGCGCAATCGCCGTGCTCGACAAGGCCAAGCCCAGCGCCGCTACCACGGCCAAGCGCCATTCCACACCGCAGGCCACAGCGACTGCGGCCAATACCGCGGCGCAGCCCAGCACCTGGCTACTGCCCCAGCCGAAGATGGAGCGGCGCAGGCTCCACAGGCGCCTGGGCTCCAGCTCCAGGCCCACCAAAAACAGCATGAGCACCACGCCAAATTCGGCAAAGTGCAGGATGTCTTCCACATTGGTGACCAAGCCCAGGCCCCAAGGCCCAATGGCAATGCCGGCGGCCAAGTAGCCAATGATGGAGCCTAGGCCCAGCGCCTTGGAGAGGGGCACGGCGATGACCGCCGCGCTGAGGTAGATCAAGCTGTTGATCAGCCAGGTAGGAGCGTGTTCCATGGCTAGATGGCCCTCGCGTTGGTCACTGTCTGGTCTGCGCTGTTGGGGCGGTCTGCATTGGGCACCTCACATGCCACGCAGCTGCCCAGTTCCTCCAGCTCGGGCCAGTTCGGGTAGCTTTGCAGGCGTTCAGCAAAGGTGGCAACGTGGGTGTCGACGTCTTCGTTGGCTGCGCTGTGGGCGCCGTGCAGCACCATGGGGGGTAAGAAGCGCATGCCGCACAGGGCGGCGGTTTGTTCGTAGGGCGGCAAAAAGGCGTCGAAAAAATAGCGGTTGTAACCCTGTGGGTGGTAAGACGACTGGGCGCCGCCCGTGCTGGCTACCAGCCAAAGGTCTTTGCCCTGCAGGGCGTGGCCGCCACCATAGGCCCAGCCGTGGGCCAGTACGTCGTCCAGCCAGAGCTTGAGTAGGGCCGGCATGGAGTACCACTGCACCGGGTGCAGTAGCACCACCAGTTCGGCCTTGCGCAAAGCCTGCTGCTCGGTGGCCACGGCGATGTCGTAGTCGGGGTAGCGGGCGTACAGGTCACAGACGGTCACGTGGCTTACCGCCTGGGCGGCCTGCAGCAGGCGGCGGTTGACGCGGGAGCTGCGCCAGTCGGCGTGCGCGGCCACGACGTAGATGGAGCGCGCGGACGCCGATAGGGCTGTTGGGGCGGGAGTTTGGTGTTCAGGTGCCATACCGATAACATAGCGCAGTTCCACCCTCTAAGGAGCTGTGTATGCCTGTGGTTGTCGTCGTCAATCCCAAAGGCGGAGTGGGTAAGTCCACTCTGTCCACCCAAATTGCAGGCTATTTCGCGTCCTGCGGCCACGCCGTGATGCTGGGCGACGCTGACCGCCAGCAGTCATCCCGCTTGTGGTTGAGCCTGCGCCCGCCCGCCGCGCGGCCTATCGCGAGCTGGGATTTGGGTGATGACCAGATTGCCAAACCGCCCAAGGGAACGACCCATGTGGTGTTGGACACGCCTGCCGGCTTGCACGGCAAGCGGCTGAAAGAAGTGCTCAAACTCGCCCACAAGGTGGTGGTACCGCTCCAGCCCAGCGTGTTCGATATTTTTGCCACCCGGGCTTTTCTGGACGAATTGGCCGACAGCGCCCAAGCGGCGAAAACGCAGATCGGCATTGTGGGCATGCGGGTGGACGAACGCACCCGCGCCGCCGATCAGCTCCGTACCTTTGTTGATAGCCTGGGCCTGCCGGTACTGGGCTTTGTGCGCGATACGCAAAACTACATCCAACTGCCCGCACGCGGGCTGACGATTTTTGATGTGGCCCCTGGCCGCGTCGAACGTGACCTGGTGCAGTGGCAGCCGATTTGCCGCTGGTTGGATGGTCAGTGAATCGGTGCGCTCGGCGTCAAATTCCTTGTCACCCGCCGGACATAGTGTGGCGCAGGCCAGGGCTACATTGGTAGCATGAAAACCTTTGAAACCCTGGCCGATGTGGCCGCCCACGTGGGGCAGACCGTGGCCGTCAGCAACTGGATCACCGTCACCCAGGAGCACATTAATCTTTTCGCCCAAGCTACCGGCGACCACCAGTGGATCCATGTGGACGTCGAGCGCGCCAAGGCCGGGCCGTTTGGTGCGCCGATTGCCCATGGTTTCTTGACGCTGTCGCTGATTCCGCGCTTTTTCGACGAGGCGATTGCCATCACCCAGGTGCGCATGGGCGTGAACTATGGCTTGAACAAGGTGCGTTTCATCGCCCCGGTGCCAGTGGACAGCCGCCTGCGCGCGCATCTGAAGCTCTTGGCCAGCGACGCCATCGACAACGGTGGCCGCCAGCAGACTTGGGAGGTGACGATTGAACGTGAGGGCTCTGCCAAACCGGTGTGCGTGGCCGAGTCACTGTCGCGCGCTTATCCTTAAACGCGGCCTCTTTTCTTAGTTGGCGCTTAGCCGAAGCCGTTTTGCCGCCAGGCCTCGAACACGGTGACGGCGACAGCGTTGGACAGGTTGAGGCTGCGCTGCCCCGCGCGCATGGGCAGGCGCAGGCTGCGTTGGGCGTCAAACGCAGTGCGCACTAGGTCTGAAATCCCTTTGGTTTCTGAGCCAAACACGAGCCAGTCGCCGGGTTGAAACGCCACTTCAAAGGGGCTGCGCGTACCGCGCGTGGTCAGCGTGAACAGCCGGTCGGGTGCGGGTTGCTCGTTTTGCAGGAAGGTCGGCCAGTCGGCATGGCGCTTGAGTTGGGCGTACTCATGGTAATCCAGCCCAGCGCGGCGCATGTGCTTGTCGTCCATGGAAAAACCCAAGGGTTCGACCAAATGCAGGTTGCAGCCCGTGTTGGCCGCCAAGCGAATGACGTTGCCCGTGTTGGGCGGAATCTCGGGTTCGACTAAAACAATATGGAACATGGCCCGTATTGTCGCGTGGGGGCAAGCTTATTCGGTGCGAGCGAATACCAGCACCGTCAAGTGCCTCACGCCCGCCGTACGTAAAGCGGTGCTGGCGGCCTGCAGGGACGCGCCGCTGGTCATCACATCGTCGACCAAGACGACCCGCTGCCCATTTAGCGATGGTTGATAGCGCGGCTCCGGCGCAAATGCGCCCTGTACGCTGCGCAGCCTTTCTTGGCGCGGTAAGCTGCTTTGGGGTGGTGTGTCGCGTATGCGCAGTAGCAAATCGGTGCGGGCTTTGGCCGGCGCCAGCCGCCGGGCCAGTTCCCAAGCCTGGTTGAAGCCGCGCAGTTGCAAGCGCTGGGCCGACAGGGGTAAGGGCATGACGATGTCTGCCGCCTCCAATGCGGGCTCCACCCAAGGCGCGCTGCGCATCAGCGTCGAGAAGGCCGTGGCCCACGCGGGTTGTCGGTGAAACTTGAAGTCTTGTATCAATCCCGGCCAAGGATAGGCATAGGGCACGGCGGCCAAGGCGGCATCCCAAGGCGGAGGCTTGCGGATACAGGCGCCACAACGGGCTATGCCAGTGGGCAAGGGCAGGGCGCACAACATGCAGCGGTGGGCTGGTTGGGCAAACTGCGCAACACAGTCTTCGCAGACCGGTTGCCTCGGCCAGCCATGGCATACCGCGCACCGGCTGGGCAGGCGCCGCGATACCCCCTCAAGCAGCTGGCGGAACATGCGGGCAATATACTCGCCAGCGCTTTACGCATCCCTCCCATGAGCACCCAGCGCCCCCCCACTATTGATCCTGTCGCCGCCCAACGTTGGGCAGAGCGATCCAGCGCGCAAATCAGTTCCCCGTGGTTGCACGAAGAAGTGGCGCGGCGCATGGAAGAGCGCCTGCAGTGGATTGTGCAAAAGCCACGCCAGTGGGTGCACTGGGCACCGCTGCAAGGGGGGCTCAAAGCCCAGGCGCTGTTGTCTAAGCGCTATCCAAAGTCTGAGTGTTTTGTGCTGGAAGCCTCCGAACAGCGTGCACAAGCAGCTACGCAATTGATAGCAAAACCGTGGTGGAGTTTGGCCCGATGGCAAGGCGCCAAGGTGACGGTGGGGGCACCGCCCCAGCCAGTGCAAATGCTATGGGCCAATATGGCGCTGCATACGGCCGCCGACCCGCAGGCGCTGATCACGCAGTGGCACGCGATGCTGGCCACCGAGGGCTTTGCTATGTTTTCTTGCCTGGGGCCGGACACGCTGCGCGAGCTGCGCGCCGTGTACGCCCATGCGGGTTGGCCCGCCTCTGGGCACGAATTCACCGACATGCACGACTGGGGCGACATGCTGGTACAGGCTGGTTTTGCCGAGCCGGTGATGGACATGGAACACATCACCCTGACCTATTCCAGCCCACAAAGCCTATTGACCGAGTTGCGGGGATTGGGACGTAACCTCCATCCCGCACGCTTTGCGGGCTTGCGTTCGCGGGCTTGGCTGCTGCGCCTACACGCGGCATTGACCCAGGGTTTGGCCACGTCAACATCGGATGGGCGACTGCAGGTTAGCTTTGAGGTGGTGTATGGCCATGCCTTCAAGCCGGCACCTCGCCTTGGGATGAAGCCTGAGACCACGATCACGTTGGACCAGATGCGGTCTGCGCTTCAGCGCGGGCCTGCCAGTTCAAAAACGGACCGTTAGGGGATGGACTGGTGCTGGAGCTTTGCCTTGGCTGGGGCAGGTCAGGGGGTTGTCTGCACTACAATGCAGGGATTACGATGTAACGGAATTCCCCCCTGCAGTCTCGTCCCGGCGCACCCTAGGCCGGGCCTTTTCGGGCCAGACGCGTGACGAATTTGGTTTTTCGCTTTGCAACGGTGCAAGGACAGCACATTCAGTGGTTTCTGCGGCGCAATCGTTCGGTTAAGCCCCATCAATTGCTGGTGCTTTATGTGTCCTTGTGCATGGTGTCGCTCGGAATCGCAGTGTTTTTCTGGATCCAAGGCGCTAGCTTGGTGATTCCGTTGGCATCGATTGAGTTGATGGCGGTGGGCTTGGCGTTCGTGGTGTATGCCCAGCATGCTACCGATGGCGAACGCATCGTTCTGCAAGAGGGACAGTTGGTGGTTGAGCTGGAACAGGCTGGCAAGTTGGAGCGGGCCGAGTTTCCGCAGGAGTGGGTAAAAGTAGAGCCGCGTGCAGGTGACGGATCTTTGATCGAGTTATCGGCACGAGGTAAGAGGATCCAGGTAGGTCGGTTTATCAGGCCGGAGCTGCGCCCGTTGCTCGCCAAGGAAATCCGACTGGCGCTGCGCGTTGTCTGAAAAAATGGGGCGCAGTAGCGGCGCATTTGGTAATTTTGGGGCTTAGAAAAGTGAACACGATGAAGAGCATATTGAACAAACTGGTGACCCCCCTGTTGGCGGTGGGCACATGGGCTGCAACTTCAGTGCTGAGTTTGGCGCACGCTGTCAACGATTTGCCGGGCGGGCCCGGTGTGAACCAGCTCAATTTGACCGAAGGGGTCACCAATATTGCCCGGGAGCAGGCTTGGCTGCACTGGTTCATGCTGATCCTTTGCACAGTCATCTTCGCTGCCGTGTTTGCGGTGATGTTTTATTCCATCTGGAAGCACCGTAAGTCCAAGGGCTACAAGCCCGCTACGTTCCACGAGTCGGTGACCGTGGAAATTATCTGGACCATCGTTCCGTTTGTCATCGTGATCCTGATGGCCTTGCCGGCGACCAAGGTCGTGGTGGCCATGAAAGACACCACCAATGCTGACCTGACTATCAAGGCGACGGGTATGCAGTGGAAGTGGGGTTACGACTACCTCAATGGCGAAGG
>JAXHOO010000047.1:0-13098 GCA_034519365.1 Rhodoferax sp.
GTTGGCCCTTGCGCGCGCTGGCGGCAGGGCCTCGGGTATTGATACTGGACGAACCCACCGAGGGTATTCAGCCCAGCATCATCAAAGATATTGGCCGGGTGATCCGCATGTTGGCCGATCGCGGCACCATGGCCATCGTCTTGGTCGAGCAGTACTACGACTTTGCCCAAGAGCTGGCTGACTACTATGCCGTGATGGAGCGTGGTGCGGTGGTGGCGCGTGGGCCGGGTTCTGAAATGGAAGCCAAGGGCGTGCGCAATCTGGTGGCAATTTAGGCGCTGGAGGGCATTGCATCGGGCGGGGCTCGCTTGCCCGTGCGCAGTGCGAGGCCCCCCGCTTGTCGCCGTTGCTCACCCAATGAGGCTCGGGTGATCACTGGGCCACACAGCGCACGCAGCTCATTGACTTTCTTTTGCAGAAACCCTTCATCCCGAACTTTGCCGCTGTATTTCTGTAGCAGTTGGTAGGCGTTTTCGGCCAAGCGCGCGTTCAATGTTTCGTGGCTGTGCAGGATCAGGTTTTTGACGGCAGACGTAGGGTCGCCGGCCAAACTCAACGTCATGGCCGTCTCGGTGTACTCGAGCACCTGGGCTTGGGCGGTGCGAATCACCGCTTCATACGGGGGATAGGCCATTGCGCTGGCAGCCAGCAACTCGGTGATCGAGCGGTTGCTGCAGAAGCGCCGGGCAAGTGAGGCCACCAAGGAGGCGACTTCGTCCAGTTGAATCGCTTTGCGCGCCAGATGGGACACTAAGGTCACCAAGTTGCTAGCGGACTCAAAGTCAAACTGCGGCGATTGCACTGTCTTGGCCATGGCGCGGACCGCGTCCAGTGACGGACCGAACTGCTGCTGTTGGATCAGGTTCAACACCTCCACCACAGCTGAAAGGCGTCGGAGGCGCGCGTTGTCAGGGTCTTTGTCGACGAGGCGTAAAAAATCATCTTGGCAACGTTGCAGGCCTTTGCGGTCGTTGCTTTCCAGCCGGGTAAAGGCCAGCAGTACAAGACTTTGGCTGTCGAACATCTTGGACTCCAGTCCCAGGCGCACTGTCTTGTCCAACAATCTCTCAGCGTCTTCGTGGTTGCCGGAGTAGTAGGTCATCATGGCCAGGTTCTGCACGCGGCTGATGGAGGCCGGTGTCAGAGTAGACGCCATCTTGTAAGTCTCCAGCGCCTTGTCAAAGCGGCCCAACTCAAAGTAGGCGCGCGCCATCACGTCATACGCATCGGCGTAGGTGGGGTCGTCGTTGATGAGGTTTTCCAGCGTGCTGGTGGCCTGATTGATATTGCCGGCTTCTAGCTGGGCTCGGGCGACACCCAGTCGGGCCCAAGGCAGGGTCTTGGCCGCAATCACGGCCTTGTACATGGTCTGGGCCTCGCCGTGGCGGCCCAGCCGCAACAGCAGTTCGGCCCCTACGCGGGCGGCGTACAACCAGAATTGTCCCCGGGACTCAAAGCGGTCCATGCACATGGCTGCGGCTTCTTCAAAGCGCTCTTCTTCGATGGCGCTGAAGATGCCCTGCAATGAGACTTTGCGGGTTCGGGCCGCAGCAAGGCGCTCACCCAGCTGGGTGGCCTTGTGGGGCTTGAGCAGGTAGCCGTCCAGTGCGGATTCAGCAGCCTCGGCGACCTTGGCATAGGTGGCCTCGCCGGTGATCATGATGAAGATGGTCGAGAACGGCAGCAGTTGGTTGCGACGAAGGTCGTCCAGCAAGTCCTGACCGGAAATCTCGTCGGTGGCGAAATGCTGCTCGCACAATACAAAATCAAAAGAGCGGTATTCCAGATGCCGCCGTGCGTCGATAGGGCGTGCGGCTTGGGACACGGTCGTTACGCCAAAGTCGCGCAACTGGGATACCAGAATGGACCGTGACGTAGGGTTGCCATCCACGACCAGAGCGGTGCATTCGGAAAAATCGATGTCTAGTGCTGCCACCAAGAGATTTGCCATGGCGCTCTTATGTTCAGGACGAGGGTTCTAGTGAACCTGCATTATGGGTGCAGTGTCGGCCCTGTGGGGTGGGGGTTACATGGCCCAGATGCGTGGGTCGGCCGCTTCCAGCGCCCATTGCTGGGCCCGCCAGGCCCGGCGCACGCGGCGCAGCAGCTGCACGGCAGGTTCTACATGGGGAGCGAGTACCCGCAGCACGACCAGTTGCGGGTGCGGGCTGGTGGCTCCTGCGGTGCTGGCCAGCGAGTGGCCCTGTAGGCAGGCCCTGGCACTCTCCAGCAGGGCTTCCCGGCGCCCACGCGGCAACGGACTGCCTGCGGCAAAGAACAGGGTGGACAGGCAGCGGTGCCCGGCCATGCCTGCAGGGCTGTTGAGCAGGCGCTGGTCCTGCCCGTCGATCAGCCCCCGCTCCAGCCAGACACCCGGGATCTCGATGTGTTGTTCAAACTGCCCCTGGGTGAAGGGCAAGTTGGCCATCGGCAGGCCCAGCACCGTGGTGTCCCAGCCCAGGCATTCCGCAGCGGGTGCCAGTTCAAGGCGCAGCTGGTTGCGGGCTTGGCAGGCGTCGTAACAAATCGCTTCCAGCGGCAGCCATTCCAGCCGCCCACCATCCTCCACCGTCAAGCGCGTGGTTTGTGTGGCCCAAAGGCCGTCAGAGCGGTAGAAACGGGTTGCGCCCGGTGTGGTGATTAGGCCGTGCGCGCCGGCTTCGGCTCGTACGGTCAGTGCCAGCGTGTCGCCGCCCACCAAACCGCCGGGTGGGTGCACCAGCACGTTGTGGCAAATACCATCCCCCTCGGGGTACAGGCTTTGCAGAATACGCAACGGCCCGCTGTGGGTGTGGCGTGCCACGGTGCGACCGGCTTCGATTCGGTAATTCAGGTCTAGTTGGGCGTGCCACACCATGGGAGTTCGAGGGCCTGGGCTTGCGCCTCAGGCCTTCCAGAAGTTCAGGTGCAAGGCGGCAATGGCCTCTTCCACTGCGGGGACCGGGCCGATCACCTTGACCTGCTTCTGCCCGGCAGCCAGTACGGTGCGGCTGGGCAGGTTCATGGTGGGGTTTTCAGCGTGGTTGCCGGTCAGCTCCAGCAAGCGGCGTTCGGTCATGCCAAATACGAGCGTACCGATATGGGCCCAATACTGGGTACCTGCGCACATGGCGCAGGGCTCCACGGTGGTGACCAGCGTACAACCCCACAGGTACTCGGGTGTGTAGTTGGTAGCGGCCGTACGCGCCAATGTGGACTCGGCGTGGTTCACCGTGTCCACATTGCCCTGCTCGGCGAGCACGGTTTCGCCATCGGGCGCCACCAGAATGGCGCCAAAGGGGTGTTTGCCCAGGCCGATGGCACGCTCTGCCACGGCATTGGCATGCAACAGGTGGCGCTCAACTTGCGCAGGGGTCATCACGTATTTTGCGATCCGCGGTGCGCCCAACCGGTGGTGCGTTTTTCAATCGCGCTGAACAGCTCGTACATGACCATGGCCATGGCGCCCACCACCACCAGTCCGGAGAAGGCCAGGCCCATCTGCATGGCCGATCCGGCGCTGATCAGCAGGTAACCAATGCCTTCGTTGGCGGCAGTCATCTCGGATACCGTGGTACCCACAAAGGCCAGCGTGATGGCGACCTTGAGCGAGCCATAGAAATAGGGCATAGAGCGGGGCAGACCGACCTTGATCAGCACGTCCCAGCGCTTGGCGCCCAGCACGCGCAGCACGTCTTCCAGCTCAGGCTCCAGCGTGGCCAAGCCAGTGGCAATGTTGACCATGATGGGGAAGAAGCTGATGAGGAACGCGGTGAGGATGGCTGGGCCCACGCCAATGCCGAACCACACCACCAAAATCGGTACAAACGCCGCCTTGGGTAGAGCGTTGAAAGCGGTCATGAGCGGGTACACGGCAGCGTAGGCCAGACGCGAGCTGCCGATGACGAAGCCCAACAATACGCCCACGACGATGGCAATACCAAAGCCTGCCATGGTGACCCAGAAAGTGCGCCAGGCGTGGGCGCCAATAATTTCCTTGAACTCCCAAAACTGGATCCAGATGCGCCACGGGCTCGGGAAGATGAATTCGGATACTTCAAAGGCAGAGCACAGGATTTGCCAGAGCACAATGACGAAGACCAACAGCAGCCACGGCGACCACTGCTCCAATTTTTTGTTGTTCATGGCAGGGCCTTATGGGGTAGTCGGTGTGCCGGTCTTGCGCATCGCGCCAATGTGGCCACGCAGCTCATGCACGATTTCGGTGAACTCTTTGGTGTAAGTGATCTCCAGCTCGCGCGGGCGCGGCAGTTCGATCTGCTTTTTCACCACAAAGCGGCCCGGGCTCTTGCTCATCACGTAGACCGTGTCCGCGAGGAACACTGATTCGCGCAGGTCGTGGGTGACCAGAATCACGTTGAATTGCTGCTCGGTCCACAGGTCGCGCAGGATGCACCACAGCTCTTCGCGCGTGAAGGCGTCCAGTGCACCAAAGGGCTCGTCCAGCAGCAGCATCTTGGGCTCGTGGATCAGCGCGCGGCAGATGCTGGCGCGCTGCTGCATGCCGCCCGAGAGTTGCCAGGGGAACTTGTCTTCATAGCCCCCGAGCCCCACCTTTTGCAACAGCTTGCGGGCGCGCTCTTCGTATTCCTTGCGCTTGGCCTTGAAGTTGCTGCGGTAGGGCTCCACGATTTCCAGAGGCAGCAGCACGTTGTCCACCGTGGTGCGCCACGGCAACAAGGAAGGTGCTTGGAAGGCCATGCCTGAAATCTTCAATGGCCCGGTCACGGGCTGGCCATCGATCAGGATTTTGCCCATCGACGGCATCTTCAGACCGGTGGTCAGCTTCATGAAGGTGGACTTGCCACAACCCGACGGCCCCACGATAGCGATGAACTCGCCTTGACGCACTTTGAGGTCGATAGCTTCGACCGCAAAGTGGTTTTGCTTCAGCAACTCTTCGTTGTAGGCAAGCCAGACATCCTGAAAATCGACAAACCACGGGGACGCGGGTGCACTCATGGCTTACTTCTTGGGCAAGACGTTGAGCTCAGCCTTAGAGGGCAGGTAGCTGCCATTCCACACCACGTCGGGGTTCACGCGGCTCTTGGTGTTGAAGGCGTCTGACACTTGCGATGCCATCAGCGACAGGCGCGGGCCGTTGACCTGGCCAAAACCTTCAGCACGGGCATTGGCGCTGTTGATGACGGTGTCGATCGCGAGCTTGAGGCGGCGGGTTTCGAGTTCGGCGTTGATGATGCCGTCACGCGCCTTCACGTCGCCAATGGCGGCGGCAGGGTTTCCGATCACATCTTTCATGCCCTTGGCAAACGCGACCAGAAAGGCTTTTACAGCGGCTGGGTTCTCTTTCAGGATCTTGGGCGAGGCGATGATGGCGTTGCCATACAGCTTCACGCCAAAGTCAGGGTAGGGCAGCACCACCACATCTTCGGCCTTGACGCCACGCGCCTCCAGGTTCAGCAGCGAGGTGAAGGTGAAGCCGGTGATGGCGTCGATGTCACCACGCGCCAGCATGGTTTCGCGCAGCGGGGGGTCCATGGCAGTCCACTGCACGCCAGTGACGTTGTTGGCCTTGGCGAAGATGGGGAAGGCGCGGCGGCCGGCGTCGAACACGGGGGCGCCGAGCTTCTTGCCGTTTAGGTCAGCCGGGGTCTTGATGCCCGACTTCTTGAGCGCCATCACCGAGGCCGGCGTGTCGTTGTAGACCATCATGATGGCCACGGGCTTGTTGGGGGCATCGGCGTTGTTGGCGTGGAATTCCATGAGGGCTGCCATATCGGCAAAGCCCATGTCGTAGGCGCCCGAAGCCACACGGGTCACCGTGCCGCCAGAGCCGTTGCCCGCGTCAATCGTGACGTCCAGCTTGGCGTCCTTGAAGTAGCCTTTAGCCGCTGGGGTGAGGAACAGCGCAGCAGGGCCTTCAAAGCGCCAGTCGAGCTGAAACTTGATCGGTGTCACTTGGGCCAAGGCCGAGCCGGCCGCCAGTGTTGCAGTAGCCAGTGCGATGGCTTGGAGGAAATGGCGCTTGTGCATGAAAACTCCTTCAGGTATTACAGGTGGAAATGATTTAGCAAGAAGAATGCCCGGTTTTGGGGCGCGGGGCTGGCAAGCTGACATTCAGCGGACAGGCAGTTTCACAGCAGGCGCCTGGTCGTCGCAAGGTCGGGCTATCATACCGGTGGTGGTTAAAAGTGTATACACTTTGGTTTTCAAAAAAGGAAGCCGCTATGGGCCTGAGCACGCACGTACTGGACACCATGCATGGCACGCCGGCTGCTGGCATGGCGGTTGCGCTGTACACCACGGTGGGCGATGTCGCCACGCTGGTTAAGCGCTTTGTGCTCAACGCCGATGGCCGCAACCCAGATGGCTTGCTGTACGACAACGCAAGTTTGCGTGCAGGCACCTACCGGCTGGAGTTTGATGTGGCAGGCTACTTTCGGCGCCTGCAAGTGGCGCTGCCCGATCCCAATTTTTTAAATCAGGTGCGTCTGGATTTTGGCGTCGCGAATACCGACCAGCACTACCACGTGCCCTTGCTGGTCAGCCCCTGGAGCTATTCGACCTACCGGGGCTCGTAAGCGCCTCAGTTCTGCCCTTCGGTCAAAGTATCCAATTGAAACCGCCCGCTTTTGTGCCACAGCCAGGTGTCGGTATAGGTCACTCGGCCCATGCGGCTAGGGGCCGGATAGGGGGCGGCCAGTCGCACCGACCGCTCGATTTCGGCCATCACTTCAGGTGCTTGGGTGGGGGCGCGCATCCAGCGGATGTCGGTGACCTGGCCCATGCGGTCAATGTCTACCTGCAAGACCCCAACGGCGTACAACAGCGGTGGCATTCTTCCTTGGTAAATCCGGTGGAGATTGCGGGCATACAGATGGCTCGCCGCATCTTGGCGGTACGCGCGCGGCGTAACGGCCTCCGAGACCAACACCGGCTGGGGCAGGGGGGGCTCCACCACGACCGGCGCGACGGGGATTACCGCAACCGGAGGCGGCGGCTTGGGTGCTTCGACCTTCGTAGCGCAAGCTGCCAAAAGGGCGGTCAAACACAGGCCCCACGCCGTGCGTTGGTGGGCCCGCAACGACGAAGCGGCCCGGATCAAGAACTGATGCATGCTGTGTCTCCTTCGGCTCAACGGCCGGATTGTTGTGTTGTAAATTATGGCGTGTTAACACAGGCCATCGGCGGCAAAGGTATCCGGTTGTGAAAACGCTGCACGCGGTGCTGGCGCAACTGGCAACAGAGCCCGCAGTGTTGGTGACGGTGGCGTCCACACGCGGCTCGGTGCCACGGGAGGCCGGAGCGTGGATGGTGGTGTTTGCAACGCAGGTGTGGGGGACGGTGGGCGGTGGCCGTTTAGAGCTGGAAGCCATAGCGCACGCCCGCAACCAAATGTTGCAACTATCCGCCCTGTCTCAGCCATCTTCACCCCAGATGCATCGCTACGCGCTGGGCCCCAGCTTGGGGCAGTGTTGTGGCGGCGAGGTGCATTTGCAATTTGAGTGCGTGGACTCGGGTGAGGTGCAAGCCCTTCGTCAGCGTCTGCGGCCCACTCATTTGCCCGTGGCCCTGTTTGGTGGCGGCCATGTCGGCCATGCCTTGGTGGCCGCCCTAGGCTTGCTGCCATTTGATGTGACGTGGGTAGACAGCCGCGAAGGCATCTTCCCGCCGCAGTTGCCCGACAACGTGCAGTGCGAACATTCGGAGCCCGTGCAAGCGGCGGTGGCCGGGCTGGCGGCGCAGTCGCGGGTGCTAGTGATGAGTTTTAGCCATGCCGAAGACTTGGACATCGTACAGGCCTGTCTGGCCCGCCAACGTGCCCAAGCTGACCTGCCCTATATCGGCCTGATTGGCAGCCGCACCAAATGGGTGACCTTCCAGAAACGCCTAGCGGCGCGGGGTTATACCGAGGCCGAGTTGACCGGGGTGACCTGCCCCATCGGCGTACCAGGTATCGACGACAAACGCCCCGAAGTGATTGCAGCTGCGGTGGCGGCCCAACTTTTGCAAGTGACTGCGCGACAGCAGGCATCGGCCTGATTCCCTAGGAGAAACCACACATGGAAAGCTACCTGCTCGATTGGGCCAATCTTTTGTTGCGGTGGGTGCACGTCATCACCGCCATCGCCTGGATTGGGTCGTCGTTCTACTTTGTCTTTTTGGACAGCAGCCTGACTCCGCCAGAAGACGAAGACCTCAAGCGCCAGGGCGTGAGCGGCGAGTTGTGGGCGGTGCACGGTGGCGGTTTTTACCACCCGGTCAAGTTCGCCTCGGCCCCTCCCAAGCTGCCGGCCCATCTGCACTGGTTTTACTGGGAAGCCTACAGCACCTGGCTCACGGGCTTCGCGCTATTTACCCTGTCCTACCTGTGGAGCGCGGGCACCTACCTGATCGACAAGTCCGTGATGGCCTGGCAACCTTGGGAGGCGATCAGCGTGGCACTGGCCTTTTTGGTGGTGTTCTGGTTGGCCTACGACGTGGTGTGCCGCATCTTTGGGCAACGCAAAAATGGCGATGCCATTGTGGGCGCGCTGGTCGCGCTGCTGGTGGGCATTGCGGCTTGGTTGGCTTGCCACTGGTTTGCCGGGCGTGCTGCGTTCTTGCTGGTGGGCGCGATGATTGCCACCGCCATGGCTGCCAATGTGGCGCACTGGATTATTCCGGGGCAGCGCAAGATGGTGGCGAGTATCAAGGCGGGCGAACCGGTCGACCCCATCCACGGCTTCCGGGGCAAGCAGCGCAGCGTGCACAACACCTACTTCACGCTGCCGGTCTTGTTCACCATGCTGAGCAACCACTACAGCTTTACCTACAGCCACCCCCAGAACTGGCTGGTGCTGATGGCCATGATGGCGGCCGGCGCGGCGATTCGCCAGTTCTTCGTATTGCGCCACGGCTTCAAGCTGGGCCGCAACGCGCATCCCTGGCCCTACGCAGCGGTGGGCGTGGTGATCTTGCTGGGCTTGATCGTCTGGCTGCGGCCCGCGCCTGTGGCGCAGGATGCTATGAAAACAGAAGCTGCTCCCGCAATATCTACGGGGGCTGGAGGCACAATTGGCTATAAAGATGTGCAGGCGGTGCTGGCCCAGCGCTGCTATATGTGCCACGGTGAGGCGGTGCAAATGAAAAACGTGCGCCTAGACTCCCCACAGGCGCTGGCGACCCATGCGCAAGCGGTGTACCAGCAGGTGGTGGTGAGCAAAATCATGCCCATGAACAATGCCACCAACATCACCGAGGCCGAGCGCGAGGTGATTGCAGACTGGTTTGAAAGCGGTGCAAAAACGGAGTGAGCGAGACTGGCGCCGCCACCGCCTTGTTCGTTGTTAACGCTGGGCGGTCGCCAGCCGCAAGGCCAGGCCCACAAACACCACGCTGGCCACCCGGTTGAGCAGGCGCTGCGCCCGGTGCGAGCGTTTGAACACTTGGCCAAAGCTGGCGGCAAACCAGGCAATGGTGCTGAACGTCAGCAGGGCTGCCAAGATAAACACCACGCCCAGCATGCACAGTTGCAAGGCCATGTTTCCCTGGGCCGGGTCAGCAAATTGCGGCAAAAATGCCATGAAAAAGATGGCGACCTTGGGGTTGGTGATGTTCATCAGCACCCCACGGCCATAGGTTTGGAGCGCCGTCATGGGCGGTGCATCCGAAAGCTCTTGAATGCCAACGGGCGCATTCCAAGCACCCCGGGCCAGCCACACCAAGTAGGCAGCGCCCAATAGCTTGAGCGCCGTAAACGCCAAGGCCGAGGTGGCGAACACCGCTGCCAAGCCCAAGGCCACTGCCGCTGTGTGAAACAGCAAGCCGCTGCACAAACCCAGGACCACCAGAATGCCCGCTTTGCGGCCATGTACGGCCGAATGCAGCAGGACAAAGACGTTGTCCGGGCCAGGGGAGAGTGCGAGCAGAACCGATGCGGCAAAGAAAGCGAGCGTAGTGTCCAGAGCAAGCATGGCAGAGTGCCGCGGCCGCGGCCAGTGAAGGTAGGGCTGCCATCCTAACGCTTGCCAAGGCGCTAGTTGCCGATGATGGTGAGTAGCTCTTGGCGGGTGCTGGGGTCAGCCATGTACTTGCCGTACAGCGGGGCCATGCGACGCACCATGGGGGCAACGTCTCTTATGCGTACGAACTGCACCCCTTGTTTGGTAGCTGTCTCGATGGCGGAGGCCACACGCTTATTCCATAGCTCACGCATGAAGATGGCTGACTCCGCGCCTGCCTTGGAAAATGCCGCTTTGTCTGGAGCGCTCAGGCTGGACCACAGTTTGGTGGAGACTACCAAGGCTTCCGGCGACACCACGTGGTTGGTGACATATACCGATTTGGCAACCTTGTAGTGCCCGGTGGATTCAAACGAGGGCATGTTGTTCTCAGCGCAGTCCACCGTGTTTTGCTCCAGCGCTCCCATCACGTCCTTGAAGGGCAGGGCGACCGGTGTAGCGTCCAACAGTTTGACCATCTGAAGGACTTGCAGAATTCAAAACTGTCGCAGCCTGAAGCAAGCCTAGTGCTCATTTTTCAAGCACTCGCAATGGGTTGGAGGAACGCAGCACGTTACGGCATTGATTTCTCCCTGTTTTGCCCGTGGCAATCCCTCGCAAGTCGCCGCGAACTATTTTTGAACTCGGTTTTGTCCAAGGTGTTGCGTTTACGACTCACAACAGCAATCTCGTGAGTTGATCGGCACACAGCGCCACCACCCCCAGCATCAAGTGACACATCACCTTGGCGTGCCCACGCACCTGAACATGGCGGGCTCCAAACTCGTCCTTGAGCCGTGCATTGCAGCGCTCAGCACCCGAACGGGTCTTGTAGCGCTGGGCTTCATGGGGCGCAAATTCCTGCTTTTGCCCTTTGCGCGGATTGTGGTCAATCAAAGGCACGCGCCCCGCAGCCCGTATTTCCTCGCGGATCACCGTGCTGCAGTAGGCGGCGTCCATCAGTTCGTAACAGGCATCGACGCGCTGGGCGCTGATGCGTGTGAGCGGCAACGCGACCCGGCTGTCGTGCACGTTGGCCCCGGTAAGAACGGCGCTGATGGGCACGCCACAGCAGGCCGTATCCAGGTGCAGTTTGTAGCCTTTCCAGCTGATCTTGTAACCCTGTGCGTTCTTCTTGGTCCCCGTGGCGCAAGCCGTGTCAAGTTCAAAGAGCATTTGTTCAAGCGTCTGGCCTCGCTGGCGCTCCAATGGGCTGGGCTCGGGGGCCGCACGAACTTCGCCTTTTGATGGACGTCCGCGTTTGTTTTTGGGCTGGGCCGGGACTACTTCGGTCTTGTCCCTTCTTTGCAATGGACTCGCGTGCCTCTATGGCCGTGGAGTCTCGGCTGAGGTGGCCGATGAGTTGCTCGCCCAGGGTGTCTTGGATCATGCGGGCATGCACGCGCTGGATCAGTTCACTGTCGGCAAACTCATCAAAGGCGCGACTGAATGTGGACTCGCTGGGCAGGGCAAAGCGCAGATCAAAGCCGCACAGCCGACGCAGCTTGCTGTCAGCGTGCAGACGCTCTATCAGCGCTCGTGTGGTCTTCAAATCCAGTACCGCCTTGGCTAAAAAGGCGCACGCCAAGGCGCAACGGTCGGCCTCGGGTTGCCCAACGCCGCGCCCTTGCCCGTAGCCCCGCTGGCGGTACACCGCCAACTCGATCTGCGTGAACTCAAAAGCACGAATGATTTGTTCGAGCTTTGGGCTCAGGCCCGCATAGTCTTGTTCAACCAAACCAATGAGATCACCTTGCAGTGCGCAAAAATCTCTGGACAGTGACGGGACTCAGGGTAGTATGCATGGGCGGGCATCAAGCTCAGACGTCGATACCCTGATCTTCCAGCCTTTGCGGCGGTGCCCGCACCTTTTTTACTGCCTCACATCGCAGGTAATTCAGCACTCCTTGGGAATTCTGCAATTTCCTCCATCTCCATGTAAATTTCTGACTGCTGCACGCGGATACGGGCACCTGCCAAGTCCTTGTAGCTGCCAACAGTGCGGCTCGCGCAATAGAACGAGCGTCCGCCACCGTCATACCAGCCCACCACTACAAATCCGGCATCTTGCAACTTGGTTGCAAAACGCTCACCCAGTTTCCCGTCCAGGTGTTTGAACATGTGGGCGGAATCGGAGAACAAGAACGGCAGATTCAATGCCTTCAGGCCAGGCACCGCTTCAGAAAGTGGGGCCGAGCTGAACTCGGCCACATCCACTTCACCGGTCTTGAGCATTTGCACTGCTTTGGGTTGGTCGCCCAGGGTCGCATTAGAGAAAAGTTCAATCTGGTAGCGCCCGCCCGTGTTCTGATTGACCAAGGTAGCGAAGCGCTTCATGGCCTCAGTGACCGGATAGCCATCCGGATGGATATTCCAAGCGCGTAGCTTGGTTTGTGCGCCTGCGCTGGCACAGGCAAAGGCCAGTAGGCAGGCCAGTGCCCAAGTCCGTCCGGTAAGAATGGTCATAAATTAGGCGTTCGCCACTTCGTGATTGCCCATGATCTCCAGGGCGCGCACCAGCGCGGAGTGGTCCAGGTGAGCCAAGCCGTTGGCGCTACAGACTTGCATAAGCTGGGCGGCGCCGGCGGTTTGCGGTAGCGCTAGGCCCAAAGCTTTGGCACCGTTCAAGGCCAAGCCCAAATCCTTTTGGTGCAGACCAATACGGAAGCCGGGGTTGAAAGTGCGCTTGACCATGCGTTCGCCATGCACTTCCAATATGCGCGAGGCAGCAAAACCGCCCATCAATACGCTGCCGCGCACTTTGGCGGTCAGCACCAGCCTAGCGGCAAACAGCAGGGCCCACTCGCCCACGGCCGCAATGTTGAGCGCTACGATGATCTGGTTGGCGACCTTGCAGGTCTGGCCGTCGCCGTTACCACCGACCAGCGTGATATTTTTGCCCATGAGCTGCAGCAGGGGCAACACGGTGGCAAAGGTAGCCTCTTCCGCGCCCACCATGATCGTCAAGCTGGCGGCTTTGGCGCCTACCTCACCGCCGGATACCGGTGCGTCGACGTACTGGCAACCCAGTGCATTGATTTTTTGGGCGAAGGCCTTGGTATCCACCGGTGAGATGGAGCTCATGTCCACCACCGTTTTGCCGGCCGTAGCCCGGAGGCCCGCCGTTTCCACCAAAACAGCAGCAATACGTAGC
>JAXHOO010000013.1:0-48826 GCA_034519365.1 Rhodoferax sp.
ACCATGGCATCGCCTATGTGACTGAAGATCGCAAAGGCTACGGCTTGGTGCTAGACGAAACCATCGCCTGGAACACCACCCTGGCTAACTTGGCCGCAGCGGCCCAAGCGGCACGGTGGTCTACAATGAGGGCCAGGAATTTACCGTGGCCCAAGACTTCCGTGCGAAGCTCAATATCCGCAGCCCCAATGTATTTGCGCGCACGGTCAATCTATCAGGCGGCAACCAGCAAAAAGTAGTGCTAAGCAAGTGGCTTTTTTCGGAGCCCGATGTACTCATCTTGGACGAGCCCACCCGCGGCATCGATGTCGGAGCGAAGTATGAGATTTACACCGTCATCGGCCAACCTTTGGCCGCCGAGGGAAAGTGCGTGCTCATGATCTCCAGTGAAATGCCGGAGCTGCTGGGGATGTGCGACCGAATTCGCAGTGTGCTCAATGAGGGCGCGTTTGTTGCGGAGTTCCCCGCCGCAGAAGCGACCCAAGAAAAAATTATGCGATCTATTGTGACTTCAGGAGTGAACTGATATGGCAACTACCAACCCCGGAGCGACGCCCCTCAAAACTGGCGGTGGCATGGCCTTCCTGAAAAGCAACCTGCGTGAATACGGCCTGTTGATGGCCTTGGTGGTCATCATGGTGTTCTTCCAAGCCATGACCAATGGAACGCTGTTTCAGCCATTGAACCTGACCAACCTGATCCTGCAGAACAGCTACATCATCATCATGGCGCTGGGCATGTTGCTGGTGATTGTGGCTGGCCATATTGACCTGTCCGTCGGCTCAGTGTGCGGCTTTGTCGGCGCGGTGGCTGCGGTATTGATGGTGAACTACCACTGGCATTACCTGCCTGCGGCGATCGTTTGTCTGGTGCTCGGCGGCGTCATTGGTGCAGCCCAAGGCTATTGGGTCGCGTTCTACAAAATCCCTTCTTTCATCGTGACCTTGGCTGGCATGTTGGTGTTCAAGGGGCTGGCGCTGGTCGTGCTTGAAGGCGCTTCGGTAGGCCCTTTCCCACCAGAGTTCCAGCTATTAAGCACGGGCTTCATTCCGGACCCGTTCTCAGGTGAAAACATTCGCATTGCCTCCTTGGTGATTGGTACCTTGATCGCCTTGGCCATGCTCGTCTTGAAGATCCGTGGCCGCGCTGAACGTACCAAGCACGGTATGGAAAACGAGCCTGTGGTGTTCTTTGCTGTGACCAATCTGGTGTTCGTAGGCATGATCGTCGCGTTCACTTACATGCTGTCGTCTTACCGGGGCCTTCCCAACGTGCTGATTGTCATGCTGCTGTTGATGCTGGTGTATGACTTTGTCGCATCCAAGACCACCATTGGTCGCCGCATTTATGCCTTGGGCGGCAATGAAAAAGCAGCGCGTCTCTCGGGCATTCGCACCGAACGCCTCACGTTCTACACCTTCATCAACATGGGCGTGCTTGCTGGCTTGGCCGGTTTGATTTTTGCCGCCCGATTGAACACCGCGACTCCCAAAGCTGGTTTGGGATTTGAACTCGATGTCATCGCTGCCTGTTTTATTGGTGGTGCATCGGCTTCGGGGGGTGTGGGCAAGGTGCTGGGCGCTGTGATTGGCGCTTTCATCATGGGCGTCATGAACAACGGCATGTCCATCATGGGCATTGGTATCGACTGGCAACAGGTCATCAAAGGCCTTGTCCTGCTAGCCGCAGTTTGTTTCGACGTCTACAACAAAAACAAGTAAGGAATTGACATGCGTACTACAGTAAATGCCCGCTACAAGGGCGTATTTCCGGTTGTTCCAACGACATTTTCCGAAGACGGCAGCTTGGACTTGGCAAGCCAAAAACGTTGTGTTGACTTCATGATTGATGCAGGCTCTACCGGCTTGTGCATTTTGGCCAACTTCTCCGAGCAATTCATACTGTCTGACGCCGAGCGCGAAACGCTGACCCGGACCATCTTGGCGCATGTGAACGGTCGAGTTCCGGTGATTGTCACCACCACCCATTTCAGCACCCAGGTCACCGTTGACCGCAGTGTGCAGGCGCAGCAATTGGGTGCTGCCATGGTCATGGTCATGCCGCCCTACCACGGCGCCACCTTCCGCGTCCCCGAGGCACAAATCTACGAGTACTTCGCACGCTTGTCGGACGCACTGGACATCCCCATCATGATTCAAGACGCGCCTGCCAGTGGCACCGTCCTGTCGGTCCCATTTCTCGCCCGCATGGCGCAGGAGATCAAACAGGTCTCTTACTTCAAGATCGAAACAGCGGGTGCTGCTTCCAAGCTGCGCGAACTCATTCGCGTGGGCGGTACTGCTATTGAAGGCCCCTGGGATGGCGAAGAGGCCATCACCCTGATGCCCGACCTGGACGCGGGTGCGACTGGTGCCATGACGGGTGGCGCCTACCCGGACGGAATCCGCAAAATTGTGGACGCCTATTTTGCGGGGCATCGCGAGGAAGCAGCAGCACACTACCAACAATGGCTGCCGTTGATCAACTACGAAAACCGGCAGGGCGGCATCCTGACTGCCAAGGCCCTGATGAAAGAAGGCGGCGTCATGCCTGCGAAGCTGGACGTCACCCGTTTCCTGCCATGAATCCAGACACCGCGTTGGCCTGATTGAGACAGCCAAGAGACTGGACCCTCATGGTCTTGCGTTGGGGAAAGTAAGTCACCATGTCTGACAACACCGTATTGCAACTTTTGGGCCGTCGTCTGCGCTTGGCCGTTATTGGCGGCGGTCCCGGTTCCTTCATTGGTGAAATGCACCGCCAGGCCGCCCGCATGGATGATCGCTATGAGCTGGTTGCGGCCGCGTTCTCGTCGGACCCGGAACGTGCCCGCGCGGAGTGGGACAGGCCATTAGGATGGCGCCGACCGCTGTTACCCCAGCGGCCATGCTCATGCACCGGAGGCAGCCCGCCCGGATGGCGCCGATGTCGTCGCCATCATGACCCCCAACGACAGCCACTTTACGACTGCGCTGCAAAGCGCCTTAGCGCGGGTTTGGACGTCATTTGCGACAAACCCATGACCAATACCCTGGCATGACCGCCGAAGGCCTTGCACCAAAAGTGGTACAAGACTCCGGGCTGGTTTTTTGCTTACCACATAACTACACTGGCTATCCGATGGTGCGTCAGGCCAAAGCAATGGTGATGGCGGGACAACTGGGTGTGATTCGCTTGGTGCAGGTCGAGTATGTGCAAGGTGGCCGTGCCAAGGCGGGCCCGGCCCGCAAGGCTTGGAAAGACGACCCGGTGCGCGGTGGCCCCTCGCTGGTGATGGGCGACATTGGTACCCACGCGCACAACTTGCTGCGTTTCATCACGGGGCTGGAAGTGGCTGAGATTGCCGCAGAACTAGGTACCAGCGTACCCGACCGCGTCACGGACGATTACGCTGGCGCCATGCTGCGCATGAACAATGGCGCACGCGGCAGTTTCTGGGTGACCCAAGCGGCGGCCGGCGTGGAAAACGGTTTGCGTATTCGTGTGAGTGGTTCGTTGGGCAGTATCGAGTGGCATCAAGAACATCCGCAGGTGCTGCAGTTCAAACCCTTGGGTGAGCCAGCGCAGGTGCGCACACCCAATGGTCCTGGTACCTTGCCCTTGGCGGCTCGTGCCTCTCGCATCGTGGCGGGTCATCCCGAAGGCTTTCACGAGGCCTTTGCCAACCTCTATACTGACGCCGCTGATGCGATTGCCGCGCGGCGCACCGGCAAAACTGCTGATCCACTGTCCCTCCATTTCCCCAACGCCGCCGACGGGTTGCAGGGCATCCGCTTCGTAGCCGCTGCCGTGGCCTCTAGCAATAACCAAGGTGCGTGGACGCACATTTAACAAGAAATCTCCATGACGACATCCCAACACAACAATCTAATTAACGGTGAATGGGTGGCTGCGGTGTCCTACGCGCCCAACCGCAATCCATCCAACCTCGCCGACGTGATCGGTGAGTACGCCCAGGCCGATAAGGCCCAGCTGGATGCGGCCGTCGCTGCGGCGCAAAAAGCCTTTCCAGCATGGTCCACCGGCGGCATTCAGGCTCGCGCCGATGCGCTAGACAAAATCGGCAGCGAAATCTTGGTCCGCAAAGAAGAACTGGGCACGCTCTTGTCCCGCGAAGAAGGCAAGACCCGCGCCGAAGGCATTGGCGAAGCCGCCCGCGCCGGCAACATTTTCAAATTCTTCGCTGGCGAGTGTTTGCGCCTTGCGGGCGAAACTTTGCCTTCGGTGCGCCCCGGCATTGGGGTGGAAGTCACGCGCGAACCCTTGGGCGTGATTGGCCCCATCACGCCATGGAACTTCCCCATTGCCATTCCTGCTTGGAAGATCGCTCCGGCTCTGGCCTACGGGCCACCAGGGTGGTCCTTAAGCCCGGCGGATTTGGTGCCCGGTTGCGCTTGGGCCATTGCCGACATCATCAGCCGCAGCGGCATCCCCGCTGGTGTGTTCAATTTGGTGATGGGTCGCGGTAGCGTCATTGGAGACTCACTGGTCAACCACCCCGGTATTGCCGCCGTAAGCTTCACCGGATCGGTGGGTGTAGGCCAGCGGATTGCTGCTGCGTGTGCTGGCAACATGAAGAAAGTCCAGCTGGAAATGGGTGGCAAGAACCCCCAGGTGGTGCTGGACGATGCCGATCTGAATCAGGCCGTTGAGCTCAGCGTCCAAAGCGCCTTCTACTCCACCGGCCAGCGCTGCACGGCCTCCAGCCGACTCATCGTCACCGACAAGATCTACCCCGCTTTCATTGAAGCCATGCAAAAGCGCATGGCCGCTATCAAGGTCGGTGACGCCTTGGAGGCCGGCATCGACATTGGCCCCGTGGCGTCACAAGCCCAGTTGGAGCAAGACTTGTCTTACGTCGAAATCGGTAAGACCGAAGGCGCAACCCTGCTGGTAGGCGGCGAGCGCCTAACCCGTGGCACCGAGGGCTACTACATGGCTCCCGCTTTGCTCGTGGACTGCACCCCCAGCATGCGCGTTAGCTGCGAAGAAATCTTTGGCCCTGTCGCCAGCGTCATTCGCGTCAAAGACTATGAGGAAGCCTTGGCCGTCGCCAACGACACGCCTTTTGGTTTGTCCGCCGGAATTGCCACCACCTCGCTCAAGTACGCCACCCACTTCAAGCGCCACAGCCAAGCGGGCATGGTGATGGTGAACTTGCCCACGGCGGGGGTGGACTACCACGTGCCCTTTGGCGGCCGCAAAGGCTCCAGCTACGGTTCGCGCGAACAGGGCAAATACGCTGCCGAGTTCTTTACGACAGTCAAGACGGCCTACACACTGGCCTGAACCCGCTAGGCGCGGCTTACTGCAATGGCGGTAGGCTGCGCTTATGCGTTTGAGAAGGTAGTTCGCCAAACATGGCTTGGTAGTCCTTGGCGAAGTGGCCAAAGTGCCAGAAACCCATGTCGGTGGCCGCCTCAGTCACCGAGCTAGCGGTTTTTAGGGCTTGGCGCACCGCCCCTAGGCGAATAGCGCGCAGATAGGCCAACGGGCTGATACCCAGAATACGGTGAAACGCGTTTTGCAGCGTGCGCCGACTCACGCCTAGTTCCACGCAGAGCTCGCCCACGGTGGGGGCCTGCCGCAACTGGTTTTGCACCAGAGCGCGGGTTTGCTGCACCAGTTGCCAGTGGCCATCGTGCGCCGCGTCGCTGCTGCAGGTCGCGAGGTTGAGTGCAGTTACTTTCTCCACCAGTGTGTCCACCATGCCGGCGCGCACGGCCGGCAGGGAGAACATGGCGGGTGCCGTGTGCGCAGTCTCAAACAACATCAGCATCACCTGCCGCAGTCCGTCCAAGGCCAGCTGGTCGGTCGCCCGCAGGCCGGCTTCGTTGCGCGCTAAGGCGCTGTGGCCCCAAGGGTAGAGGGTGTTGGCTAGCATCGGGTCTAGCTCAAGGCCCATCATCACGTGGTCTGAGCCAGTGCGGAACTCAAAACCGGACTGACCTGAAAACATATGCAGTGCGTTGCGATCCGATAGGGCGCCACAAAAAACGCTACTGCCGTCGCAATGCAAAGGAATACCTAACGCCAACACACCGCTGGGGAGTTGACCGTTTTGGTAGACAGTAGACCCAAGGCCCTCTTTGAATAGGCGCACTGGGCCCAAGTCCACACGCTGGATGGCACCACGGAAGCCGCCACCCGAGAGTTGCAGGTAAGACTGGTTCCAGCCCGTCAGTGCCGCAGCCTGTTCGTCTACGTCGGAAAACGTTGCCGATTCAAACCCCAAGGCTTGCTCGCCAACCGCCTCGGGCGGAAGGTGAATTGCCGAAATGGGATGTTGGGGCATAAGCCGAAGATTTTGCAAAAAACATGCCGGGGCATTTCTAGGTGTTTACACCTGTGCCGCGCACGGTCTTGTGCAGGTGCCGATACGGGATAGCTCTTAGAGCACCGGGTCCCCACAATGAACCAGCCTTCATTTTGTCCAACCCAGTCAAGGAGTCGTTCATGTCAGAGCATTCAGGGTGTCGAGTACAAAGTTTGATAAGCTTCTTTTTTGAAAGAAGCAGGGGCTACGCCTCTGACGGTGTGTGGTCCCTGTGGGCGTTAGGTGTGGGTGCGGTAATTTCGGGGCACTTTTCGGGTTGGAATCTGGGCTTGGCCAATGGCTGGGGCAGCATGTTGTTCGCTTTGTCATCATCTATGTCATCATGTGCTTGGGGCTGACGCTATCTCTCTGGCCGAGATGTCGCCCGCGCTGCCGCACACCGGCGGTGCCTACTCGTTTGCCCGCACCGCTATGGGGCCTTGGGGCGGATTTCTCACGGGGCTGTCAGAAAACGTGGAGTACGTCATCACCCCCGCAGTGATCGTCTATTTCATCAGCAGCTATATGGGCGGGCGCATCATTCGGGGCGCCTACACCGAGTACCTGCCGCTGTGGTGGATAGGTTTCTACATCTTCTTTGTGGGCCTCGCTCATTGTCGGCGTGGAGTTTGTTCTATTTCAAAGTCGTACTGGTCATCACCTTGCTCGCCCTCGCTTGCTTGGCCGTGTTCTGGTTTAGCGCCTTGCCCTCGACTTTGGCCGTTGGGCTATGAACGTGGGTGAAGGCGGTGTCTTGCTGGAAAACGGCAACGGCCCGTTGCTGCCGATGGGCATCACCGGCGTGCTGGCGGCTATGCCGTTTGCCAGCAAGACACCGCCTTAACCGCGTTCATAGCCCAACGGCCAAAGTCGATGTTGGGCAAGGCGCTAAACCAGAACACGGCCAAGCAAGCGAGGGCGAGCAAGGTGATGACCAGTGTGACTTTGAAGGACAACTCCACGCCGACAATGTTGAGGCCCACAAAGAAGATGTAGAAACCTATCCACCACAGCGGCAGGTACTCGGTGGGCGTTCCGAAGATGCAAAACGCCCATATAGCTGCTGATGAAATAGACGATCACTGCGGGGGTGATGACGTAACTCGTTTTCTGAGCAGCCCACGAGCGTGAAATCCGCCCCGAGAGCCCCATAGCGGTGCGGGCAAACGAGTAGGCACCGCCGGTGTGCGGCAGTGCGGGCGACATCTCGGGCAGCGAGGAAGAGTCAGCCCCAGAATTACATAGATAGCGATGATGATGGTGGCAGGTAACATAAGCTGCCGCAGCCATTAGACAACCCCGAAATTCCAACCCGGAAAAGTGCCCCGAAATTACCGCACCCACACCTAACGCCCACAGGGACCACACACCGGCATAGCGGCGTAGCCCCCGTTTTTTTCAAAATGAGCAGTCGCTTTGGTGTACTGGACACCTGGGCCTCTGACGCAGACGACTCCTTGACTGGGTTGGACAAAATGAAGGCTGGTTCGGGGGCCCGGTGCTCTCAAGAAGCTATCCCGTATCGGCACCTGCACAAGACCGTGCGCGTAATAGGTGTAAACACCTAGAAATGCCCCGGCATTAAAAGCTTTTTTTGCAAAAATCTTCTGCTGTATGCCCCAACATCCCATTTCGGCACTACCTTCGCCCGAGGCGGTTGGCCAAGCCTCGGGTTTGAAATCGGCAACGTTTTCCGACGACGAACAGGCTGCGGCACTGACGGGCTGGAACCAGCCCTGCCTGCAACTCTCGGGTGGCGGCTTCCGTGGTGCCATCCAGCGGGGGACTTCGGGCCCAGTGCGCCTATTCAAAGAGGGCCTTGGCTCTACTGTCTACCAAACGGTCAACTCCCCAGCGGTGTTGGCGTTGGTATTCCTTTACAGTACGACGGCAGTAGCGTTTTTTTTGTGGCGCCCTATCGGATCGCAACGCACTGCATATGTTTCGGGTCAGTCCGGTTTTGAGTTCCGCACTGGCTCAGACCACTGTATGGGCCTTGAGCGACCCGATGCTGAGCCAACACCTCACCATTGGGGCCACAGCGCCTTAGCGCGCAACGAAGCCGGCCTGCGGGCGACCGACAGCTGGCCTTGGACGGACTGCGGCAGGTGATGCTGATGTTGTTTGCGACTGCGCGCATGGCACCCGCCATGTTCTCCCTGCCGGCCGTGCGCGCCGGCATGGTGGACACACTGGTGGAGAAAGTAACTGCACTCAACCTGCGTGACCTGCAGCAGCGAGCGCGCACGATGGCCACTGGCACTGGTGCAGCAAACCCGCGCTTCTGGTGCAAAACCAGTTGCGGCAGGCCCCACCGTGGGCGAGCTCTGCGTGAACGCGTGAGTCGGCGCACGCCGCAAAAACGCGTTTCACCGTATTCTGGGTATCAGCCCGTTGGCCTATTCTGCGCGCTATTCGCCTAGGGCGGTGCGCCGCTGTCCCTAAAACCGCTAGCTCGGTGACTGGCGCGCCACCGACATGGGTTTCTGGCACTTTGGCCACTGCCAAGCGACTGACCAGCCATGTTTGGCGAACTACCTTCAAACGCATAAGCGCAGCCTACCGCCATTGCAGTAAGCCGCGCCTAGCGGGTTCAGGCCAGTGGGTAGGCCGTCTTGACTGTCGTAAAGAACTGGCAGCGTATTTGCCCGTCGCGCGAACTGTAGCTGGAGCCTTTGCGGCCGCCAAAGGGCAGCGGTAGTCCACCCCCGCCGGGCAAGTTCACCATCACCATGCCCGCTTGGCTGTGGCGCTTGAAGTGGGTGGCGTACTTGAGCGAGGTGGTGGCAATTCCGGCGGACAAACCAAAAGGCGTGTCGTTGGCGACGGCCAAGGCTTCCTCATAGTCTTTGACGCGAATGACGCTGGCGACAGGGCCAAAGATTTCTTCGCAGCTAACGCGCATGCTGGGGGTGCAGTCCACGAGCAAAGCGGGAGCCATGTAGTAGCCCTCGGTGCCACGGGTTAGGCGCTCGCCGCCTACCAGCAGGGTTGCGCCTTCGGTCTTACCGATTTCGACGTAAGACAAGTCTTGCTCCAACTGGGCTTGTGACGCCACGGGGCCAATGTCGATGCCGGCCTCCAAGGCGTCACCGACCTTGATAGCGGCCATGCGCTTTTGCATGGCTTCAATGAAAGCGGGGTAGATCTTGTCGGTGACGATGGAGTCGGCTGGAGGCCGTGCAGCGCTGGCCGGTGGAGTAGAAGGCGCTTTGGACGCTGAGCTCAACGGCCTGATTCAGATCGGCATCGTCCAGCACCACCTGGGGGTTCTTGCCACCCATTTCCAGCTGCACTTTCTTCATGTTGCCAGCACACATAGCAGCAATCCGCTGACCCACACCCACCGATCCGGTGAAGCTTACGGCGGCAATACCGGGGTGGTTGACCAGTGAGTCTCCAATGACGCTACCGCGACCCATCACCAAATTGAACACACCAGCGGGGATGCCGCTGCGGCTGATGATGTCGGCAATGGCCCAAGCGCAACCGGGCACCAAATCCGCGGGCTTAAGGACCACGCAGTTGCCGTAGGCCAGAGCCGGAGCGATCTTCCAAGCAGGAATGGCAATGGGGAAGTTCCATGGCGTGATGAGGCCAATCACGCCCAAGGGTTCGCGCGTGACTTCCACCCCAATGCCGGGGCGCACCGAAGGCAAAGTTTCGCCCGCAAGGCGCAAACACTCGCCAGCGAAGAATTTGAAAATGTTGCCGGCGCGGGCGGCTTCGCCAATGCCTTCGGCGCGGGTCTTGCCTTCTTCGCGGGACAAGAGCGTGCCCAGTTCTTCTTTGCGGACCAAGATTTCGCTGCCGATTTTGTCTAGCGCATCGGCGCGAGCCTGAATGCCGCCGGTGGACCATGCTGGAAAGGCTTTTTGCGCCGCAGCGACGGCCGCATCCAGCTGGGCCTTATCGGCCTGGGCGTACTCACCGATCACGTCGGCGAGGTTGGATGGATTGCGGTTGGGCGCGTAGGACACCGCAGCCACCCATTCACCGTTAATTAGATTGTTGTGTTGGGATGTCGTCATGGAGATTTCTTGTTAAATGTGCGTCCACGCACCTTGGTTATTGCTAGAGGCCACGGCAGCGGCTACGAAGCGGATGCCCTGCAACCCGTCGGCGGCGTTGGGGAAATGGAGGGACAGTGGATCAGCAGTTTTGCCGGTGCGCCGCGCGGCAATCGCATCAGCGGCGTCAGTATAGAGGTTGGCAAAGGCCTCGTGAAAGCCTTCGGGATGACCCGCCACGATGCGAGAGGCACGAGCCGCCAAGGGCAAGGTACCAGGACCATTGGGTGTGCGCACCTGCGCTGGCTCACCCAAGGGTTTGAACTGCAGCACCTGCGGATGTTCTTGATGCCACTCGATACTGCCCAACGAACCACTCACACGAATACGCAAACCGTTTTCCACGCCGGCCGCCGCTTGGGTCACCCAGAAACTGCCGCGTGCGCCATTGTTCATGCGCAGCATGGCGCCAGCGTAATCGTCCGTGACGCGGTCGGGTACGCTGGTACCTAGTTCTGCGGCAATCTCAGCCACTTCCAGCCCCGTGATGAAACGCAGCAAGTTGTGCGCGTGGGTACCAATGTCGCCCATCACCAGCGAGGGGCCACCGCGCACCGGGTCGTCTTTCCAAGCCTTGCGGGCCGGGCCCGCCTTGGCACGGCCACCTTGCACATACTCGACCTGCACCAAGCGAATCTCACCCAGTTGTCCCGCCATCACCATGGCTTTGGCCTGACGCACCATGGGGTAGCCGGTGTAGTTATGTGTTAGGCAAAACACCAACCCGGTGTCTTGTACGCGTTGGTGCAAGGCCTTCGCCTCATCCAGCGTATTGGTCATGGGTTTGTCGCAGATGACGTCCATGCCACGCTCAAGCGCTTGCATCGCAAACGTAAAGTGGCTGTCGTTGGGCGTCATGATGGCGACGACTTCAGCGCCATCCGGGCGGGCTGCCTCCGCATCAATCAAAGCCTGGCCGCTGGGATAGCAGCGGTCAGGCGCCATACCAATGGCCTGACCCGCCGCGCGGGCGCGCTCAGGGTCCGACGACAACGCGGCAGCAACCAACTCATAGCGGTCGTCCAGACGCGCGGCCTGGCGGTGCATAGCACCAATGAACGAACCAGGTCCGCCGCCAATGACGGCCAAGCGCAGACGACGGCCCAAAAGTTGCAATACGGTGTTGTCAGACATGGTGACTTACTTTCCCCAACGCAAGACCATGGGGTCCAGTCGCTTGGCTGTCTCAATCAGGCCAACGCGGGTGTCTGGATTCATGGCAGGAAACGGGTGACGTCCAGCTTCGCAGGCAATGACGCCGCCTTCTTTCATCAGGGCCTTGGCAGTCAGGATGCCGCCCTGCCGGTTTTCGTAGTTGATCAACGGCAGCCATTGTTGGTAGTGTGCTGCTGCTTCTCGCGATGCCCCGCAAAATAGGCGTCCACAATTTTGCGGATTCCGTCCGGGTAGGCGCCACCCGTCATGGCACCAGTCGCACCCGCGTCCAGGTCGGGCATCAGGGTGATGGCCTCTTCGCCATCCCAGGGGCCTTCAATAGCAGTACCGCCCACGCGAATGAGTTCGCGCAGCTTGGAAGCAGCACCCGCTGTTTCGATCTTGAAGTAAGAGACCTGTTTGATCTCCTGCGCCATGCGGGCGAGAAATGGGACCGACAGGACGGTGCCACTGGCAGGCGCGTCTTGGATCATGATGGGGATGTCCAGTGCGTCAGACAGGCGTGCGAAGTACTCGTGGATTTGTGCCTCGGGGACGCGGAAGGTGGCGCCGTGGTAGGGCGGCATGACCATGACCATGGCAGCACCCAATTGCTGCGCCTGCACACTGCGGTCAACGGTGACCTGGGTGCTGAAATGGGTGGTGGTGACAATCACCGGAACTCGACCGTTCACATGCGCCAAGATGGTCCGGGTCAGCGTTTCGCGCTCGGCGTCAGACAGTATGAATTGCTCGGAGAAGTTGGCCAAAATGCACAAGCCGGTAGAGCCTGCATCAATCATGAAGTCAACACAACGTTTTTTGGCTTGCCAAGTCCAAGCTGCCGTCTTCGGAAAATGTCGTTGGAACAACCGGAAATACGCCCTTGTAGCGGGCATTTACTGTAGTACGCATGTCAATTCCTTACTTGTTTTTGTTGTAGACGTCGAAACAAACTGCGGCTAGCAGGACAAGGCCTTTGATGACCTGTTGCCAGTCGATACCAATGCCCATGATGGACATGCCGTTGTTCATGACGCCCATGATGAAAGCGCCAATCACAGCGCCCAGCACCTTGCCCACCCCCCCCGAAGCCGATGCACCACCAATAAAACAGGCAGCGATGACATCGAGTTCAAATCCCAAACCAGCTTTGGGCGTCGCGGTGTTCAATCGGGCGGCAAAAATCAAACCGGCCAAGCCAGCAAGCACGCCCATGTTGATGAAGGTGTAGAACGTGAGTCGTTCGGTGCGAATGCCCGAGAGACGCGCTGCTTTTTCATTGCCGCCCAAGGCATAAATGCGGCGACCAATGGTGGTCTTGGATGCGACAAAGTCATACACCAGCATCAACAGCAGCATGACAATCAGCACGTTGGGAAGGCCCCGGTAAGACGACAGCATGTAAGTGAACGCGACGATCATGCCTACGAACACCAGATTGGTCACAGCAAAGAACACCACAGGCTCGTTTTCCATACCGTGCTTGGTACGTTCAGCGCGGCCACGGATCTTCAAGACGAGCATGGCCAAGGCGATCAAGGTACCAATCACCAAGGAGGCAATGCGAATGTTTTCACCTGAGAACGGGTCCGGAATGAAGCCCGTGCTTAATAGCTGGAACTCTGGTGGGAAAGGGCCTACCGAAGCGCCTTCAAGCACGACCAGCGCCAGCCCCTTGAACACCAACATGCCAGCCAAGGTCACGATGAAAGAAGGGATTTTGTAGAACGCGACCCAATAGCCTTGGGCTGCACCAATGACGCCGCCAAGCACCAAGCAAACGATGGCCGCAGGCAGGTAATGCCAGTGGTAGTTCACCATCAATACCGCAGCCACCGCGCCGACAAAGCCGCACACAGAACCGACCGAAAGGTCAATGTGGCCCGCCACGATCACCAACAACATGCCCAGCGCCATGACGATGATGTAGCTGTTTTGCAGGATCAGGTTGGTCAGGTTCAATGGCTGAAACAGCGTTCCATTGGTCATGGCTTGGAAGAACACCATGATGACCACCAAGGCCATCAACAGGCCGTATTCACGCAGATTATTTTTGAAGAAAGCCATGCCACCGCCAGTGTTGAGGGGCGTCGCTCCGGGGTTGGTAGTTGCCATATCAGTTCACTCCTGAAGTCACAATAGATCGCATAATTTTTTCTTGGGTCGCTTCTGCGGCGGGGAACTCCGCAACAAACGCGCCCTCATTGAGCACACAAATTCGGTCGCACATCCCCAGCAGCTCCGGCATTTCACTGGAGATCATGAGCACGCACTTTCCCTCGGCGGCCAGTTGGGCAATGATGGTGTAAATCTCATACTTCGCTCCGACATCGATGCCGCGGGTGGGCTCGTCCAAGATGAGTACATCGGGCTCCGAAAAAAGCCACTTGCTCAGCACTACTTTTTGCTGGTTGCCGCCTGATAGATTGACCGTGCGCGCAAATACATTGGGGCTGCGGATATTGAGCTTCGCACGGAAGTCTTGGGCCACGGTAAATTCCTGGCCCTCATTGACCACCGTGCGCTTGGACACTGCGGCCAAGTTGGCCAGGGTGGTGTTCCAGGCGATGGTTTCGTCTAGCACCAAGCCGTAGCCTTTGCGATCTTCAGTCACATAGGCGATGCCATGGTCAATGGCCTTTTGCACCGTGCTGGTGTCCACCTCTTTGCCGTTCAGTAAAATTTGACCGCTGATATTTTGGCCGTACGTACGGCCAAAAATGCTCATGGCTAACTCCGTACGACCAGCCCCCATCAGTCCGGCAATACCGACAATTTCGCCCCGTTTCACATGCAAATCGACGCCCTTGATGACCTTTCGGTCGGCATGTTCAGCGTGGTGCACGGTCCAGTTCTTGACCTCAAACACCTTGTCGCCCACGTTGGGAGTGCGCTTGGGATAGCGGTCGGCCATTTCACGGCCCACCATGTGGCGAATGATCAGGTCTTCGCTCACGGCTTCAGTCGTGCAATCTAAGCTTGCAACACTGGTGCCATCGCGCAACACGGTGATGGCGTCGGCGACCTTGGAAATTTCATTGAGCTTGTGCGAAATCAAAATACACGCGATGCCCTGGCGTTTGAGCTCCAGTAGCAACTCCAGAAGCGCATCACTGTCCGTCTCATTCAAGCTGGCGGTGGGTTCGTCCAAGATCAGCAGCTTGACCTCTTTGGACAGTGCTTTGGCAATTTCAATCAGCTGTTGCTTGCCCACACCCAAGTTGGTGATCAGTGCATTGGGGGACTCTTTAAGTCCCACTTTTTTCAGTAGTGCCTGTGTTTTGACGTGCGAGGTATTCCAGTCAATGACACCCGCCGTTGCTTGCTCATTGCCCAGAAAAATATTCTCGGTAATGGATAGCAAGGGGACCAGTGCCAACTCTTGGTGAATGATGATGATGCCCAAGGACTCGCTGTCGTTAATGCCCTTGAACCGGCATTCTTTCCCTTGGTAGCGAATCTCGCCCTCGTATTCACCAAACGGGTAAACACCGCTCAGTACCTTCATCAGCGTGGACTTGCCCGCGCCATTTTCCCCGACGATGGCATGGATCTGACCTGGCAGCACCGTGAGATTCACGTCGCTTAACGCAGTCACTCCGTGGAATGTTTTGCGCATTCCGCGCATTTCTAATATTGGTTCGGCCATGGTGCCTCAACGATCGTTCTATAGAACCCAACAGAATGTAAAAGGCCCTGTGCTTTGGGGCACAGGGCCTCTTTCGCGCGTTGCCGAGGTTACTTCAGCTGCTCTTCTTTGATGTAGCCGCTACCAACCAACACTTCCTTGTAGTTGGACAGATCTACCGCAACAGGCTTCAACAAGTAGGAAGGTACCACTTTGACCTTGTTGTTGTAGGTCTTGGTGTCGTTGATTTCAGGCTTCTTGCCGCTCATCACGGCGTCCACCATGCCAGCGGCAACTTTAGCCAGTTCGCGCGTATCTTTGAAGATGGTGGAGTACTGCTCCTTGGCGATGATGGACTTGACGGAAGGCACTTCAGCGTCTTGACCGCTCACGAAAGGCATGGGTTGGGCAGCCGTACCGTAGCCAACACCTTTGAGCGCGGACAGGATACCGATGCTCAGGCCATCGTACGGAGACAAAACAGCGTTAACCTTGTCTTTGCCGTAGTAAGCGCTCAACAGGTTTTCCATACGGGCTTGTGCCACTTGGCCATCCCAACGCAAGGTGGCAACCTTTTGCATTCCTACTTGCTTGGAGCGCACCACCAGCTTGCCGGACTTGATATAGGGGTTCAATACCGACATCGCGCCGTCGTAGAAGAAGAATGCATTGTTGTCGTCAGCGGAACCGCCAAACAGCTCGATGTTGAAAGGACCCTTGCCAGCTTTCAGGCCCAAGCCTTTTTCAAGCGATTGGGCTTGCAACACGCCCACTTGGAAGTTGTCGAACGTAGCGTAGTAATCCACGTTCTTGGAGCCAACGATCAGACGGTCATAAGAAATGACTTTGATGCCCTTGTCAGCAGCCTTTTGCAAGACGTTGGTCAGGGTGGTGCCGTCGATCGCGGCAATCACCAGAACCTTGGCACCTTTGGTGATCATGTTTTCGATCTGGGCCAACTGGTTAGGGATGTCATCTTCTGCATACTGCAAATCGGCCTTGTAGCCTTTGGCGGCCAAAGCGCTCACCATGCTATTGCCATCAGCAATCCAGCGGGTGGAGCTCTTGGTAGGCATGGCCACACCCACGAGACCCTTGTCTTGGGCACTGGCGATGGTGCTACCCAGTGCCAAACCACACACCAAGCTGGCAACCAGCACCTTCAAAGTTGTCCTACGTACAGTCATTAAGCGTCTCCTGTTGAAAAATTTGTTAATTGTTTGTTCATTGCCAAGATGGCGCAGACCTCGCATGATAAGTAGCTGTGAGATTTATTTCTAATATAGTTTGCTTGTTTTGACATACCCAAACTTAGATAGGTACTAACCCTGCCATGGCAGACTACATTCATTGGTTCTTGCGTGCTCGCCTTAAAACACGGCAGCTTCTGCTCATAGTTGCGCTATCTGAAGAAGGAAACATTCATAGAGCGGCACAGGTTTTGAACATGACGCAACCTGCTGCGTCCAAGTTGCTCAAAGACTTGGAGGACATGCTGGGCGTCAGCCTATTTGAACGGCTGCCGCGGGGCATGCGACCCACTTGGTACGGTGACACCATGATTCGCCATGCGCGAGCGGCTTTGGCCAGCCTTAACCAGGCACACGAAGAACTGCTGGCAGCAAAAAACGGACAGTTCGGACAGGTCAATTTGGGCTCCATCACCTCGCCTGGCTTGGCGCTGCTACCGCCAACCGTCGCCGCCGTCAAACAGGCTCACCCCAATTTGCACCTCACCATTCAGATCGAGCCCAGCAACGTACTTATTGAACGCCTCAACCGCGGTGCGTTGGACATTCTGGTGGGGCGTCTGTCTCCCGAACACGACAAAGCCGCCTTGCGCTACGAATCCGTCAGTGACGAGCAGATATGCGCCGTTGCCCGACCCGGCCACCCACTGCTGACGGCCGTCAACCCTCGCCTAGAAGACGTATTTCACTATGGCTGGATCGTACCGCCCGCAGGCAGCGTGCTGCGCCATCGCTTTGACATGATGATCCAGGAGCAGGGCTTGCAACCCCCCGCCAATTGCGTGGAGACCAGTGCCTTGTTGTTCGTCGGCAAAATGATGCAACAAAGCGACATGGTCAGTGTTATGGCCACCGACGTCGCACGTTACTACGCCAACCACGGCATGATGTCGATTCTGCCCATACACATGCCCTGCGAGATGGAGCCTTTTGGCTTCATCACCCGACGAGACCGCGTGCTGTCACCTGCTGCAGAAGTGGTACTTCGGGCCCTTAAATCCACCGCCACCACGCTGTACCGTAGCTAGCGCTGCGGAGTTGACCCGCACGCATCAGGTCCAGCCTGCATCGACCTTGAACTCCTGGGCGGTACACATGGCGCCATCGGCTGATGCAAGGAAGAGCACCATGCGCGCCACATCGGACGGCGTCAACTTGTCGGGCAGGCACTGGTTGCGCTGAATTTCTGCTTCACCGGCCTCATCCAGCCACAGCTCAATCTGGCGCTGCGTCATCACCCAACCAGGCGACACCGTATTGATTCGAATGCGATCTGCACCCAAGCTCGCCGCCAAGCCACGGGTCAATCCATTTGAAGACGACTTGGCGATAGCGTAGCAAGGATACCCATCGGCCTTGGTCTGCCAACCTGTAGACCCCAAGTTAACGACAGAACCACCGCCCAAACGCCGCATGCCAGGCGCCACTGCCTGGATCGCAAAAAAAGCCGGACGCTGATTCACCGCCAGATTGTTGTCCCAATACTCCGGAGTAACGGACTCCAACGTGTGCCTGTCGTCCCACGCCACGTTGTTGACTAGGGTTGAAAAATCCCCCAGCGTTGTGCTCGCCTCGTCCACAGCCTGTCTCAACGCCGCCACATCCCGCACATCGCAGGCTTTCCACCAAACGCTGGCACCCTGTTGGGTCAGCTCCTCGGCCAGGGTTGCGCTCGCCTGCGCAGCCACGTCCACGAATGCGACCCGTGCCCCTTGCTGGGCAAAGGCACTCACCAAGCATGCGCCTATGCCCGTACCACCCCCGGTAATGAATACACTTTGCTCTTTCAAGCTCGGGTACTGAGCCAAGCGAGAGTCTGCTGTCATAGTTTTTCCTTTTTATACATTGCAATATTGATATACATTGCTTCACCAAATTCATTTTCTATTATCACTGTGCATTGCTACTATCTCGCTGTCAAGAACTGAGAGCGACGTTCTTCCACCTAAAAGGCTTTCTCATGGATACCCCAAAACCCCCGTTTCGCCGCAGTCAAGCTTGGTTTGGAGGCCAGGACCGCGACGGATTTATGCACCGCAGTTGGCTCAAGAATCAAGGCTACCCCCATGATTTACTGGATGGCCGCCCCATCATCGGTATCTGCAACACTTGGAGCGAGCTGACACCCTGCAACGGTCATTTCCGCGAACTGGCCGAGTTTGTCAAACGAGGCGTGTACGAGGCCGGAGGTTTCCCACTAGAGTTTCCGGTGATGTCGCTGGGCGAAACGCAGATGCGCCCCACGGCCATGCTGTTCCGCAACTTGGCCAGCATGGACGTGGAAGAAAGCATTCGTGGCAACCCGATTGACGGCGTCGTGCTGCTCATGGGCTGCGACAAAACCACTCCTTCTTTGATGATGGGTGCCGCCAGCTGCGACTTGCCCACCATTGGCCTGTCCGGTGGCCCCATGCTCAATGGCAAGTTCCGTGGCACAGACGTGGGCTCTGGTACCGGCGTGTGGAAGATGTCCGAAATGGTGCGCGCCGGCGAAATGACCATGGAGGAATTCACGTCCTGCGAGAGCGATATGCACCGCTCCAGCGGCAGCTGTATGACCATGGGGACTGCCTCCACCATGGCCAGCATGGTCGAAGCGCTGGGTATGGCCTTCCCAGAAAATGCCGCCATCCCCGCAGCCGACACGCGCCGCAAACGGTTGGCTCAACTGACGGGTCGCCGCATCGTAGAAATGGTCAAGCAAGACATTCGCATGTCGCAGATCCTGACGCGTCAAGCCTTTGAAAACGCCATCCGTACCAATGCGGCTATTGGTGGCTCCACCAATGCCGTGATTCACCTGCTCGCGATTGCCGGCCGGATGGGTGTGGAACTGAAGCTGGAAGACTGGGACAAGCTGGGTTCGGAAGTGAACAACATCCTGAATCTGCAGCCTTCCGGACAGTTCTTGATGGAAGATTTCTGCTACGCCGGTGGCTTGCCCGCGGTCATGCGCGAAATTCTGCCCATGCTGCACGCAGACTGTATGACCGTCAACGGCAAGACGATCCGCGAGAATGTGGAGAACGCTCCTTGCTACAACCGCGAGGTCATAAAAACTGTTGCTGAACCGTTCATGCCGGCCGCCGGTATTGCCGTCGTACGCGGCAACTTGGCCCCCAATGGCGCCGTGATCAAGCCCTCTGCCGCCTCCAAGCATTTGCTGCAACACCGTGGCCGCGCCGTGGTGTTCGAGTCGATTGAAGAATTCCACGCCAAGATCGACGATCCAGACTTGGACATCGACGAAAACTGCGTCATGGTGCTGAAGAACTGTGGTCCGCGCGGCTACCCGGGCATGGCCGAAGTGGGCAACATGCCACTGCCACCCAAAGTGCTGAAAAAGGGGATTACCGACATGGTCCGCGTCTCTGATGCACGCATGAGTGGTACCGCGTATGGCACCACGGTGCTGCACACCAGCCCTGAAGCCGCCGCCGGTGGTCCGCTGGCTGTGGTGCAAAACGGCGACATGATCGAGCTCAACGTGCCCGAGCGCAAGCTGCATTTGGATATCTCGGACGAAGAACTGGCGCGCCGCTTGGCCGCTTGGCAAGCGCCCGAAAAGCCAAAGCGCGGTTGGTACAAGCTGTATGTGGAAACCGTACAGCAGGCCCACCTCGGCGCCGACCTGGATTTCTTGGTGGGTGGCAGCGGGGCTGCCGTTCCGCGCGACTCGCACTGAAATGGCAGCGGTGTTGCTTGCAACACCGCTGAACATTCACCGACCTGCAGCTCTCGCCTCAGCGAGAGCTGGTTTTATTTAACCCCGAGACGGCACGTTTTGAAGAGCCACCTCGGGTCGACTCCCTCCAATCAGCCCGTGGTTGAGGGAGGTGCCTTGTGACACACAGGGCCGCTACTGCCACAACACCAAGTCTGTCCAAGGTCTCATTTGATCGCTAAGCCGCCCCGCTATGTTTCTAACCCCAATCTAAATAGCTTGGGCGTTACCCGTTGCTGGCTTACGCAGACGCGTCACCACAGTAGCTCGGATAAGCGGGGAAGAGCTGCTACGCTCAGCTCTGCAAGCGAGGGGATAGGCTGCGCGCGCATTTGTCACCCCCACTTACTCCGGCCTGGTCAATGCCGCACCGTTTGCTGAACCACTGGCGGGGGGCTCTGTTTGCCGTGAAGATCTGTAGCGTTGGATTGCCAGCGCTGCTATTGATTGATTAGCCAAAAAAAGGGTCCAATATCATCACAAGGAGGCAGGCCATGGAACTGCGGAATCTCAAAATATCGACCCGACTCGTCGCCGTGATGGCGCTGCTATCGAGCCTGCTGGCAGGCGTAGTCCTGGTGGCGCTGCTGCAAATGCAGGCCATGCGCGACAGCACCCAAGAAATCGTCGCCAACTGGCTACCCAGTGTGACTGTCGTCGGAAATCTAAAGGCCGCGTTTGCAGACCTGCGAGCCTTAGAAAGCCAGCACATACTCAACACCGACGAAGGTGCCATGGACCGTATCGCCAAGACCATGGTGGACAAGGTTATGAGCATTGAAACGCTACATCAGGACTACTCCAAGCTGGTCAATGGCCCCGAAGAGCAGGCCTTGAACAACCAGCTGCAAGCCGATTGGACAAAGTACCTAGGGCACCACCAGATGATGGTGGATGCATCGACAAAGCGTGAAAAGTTTCCCGCGCGCAAGCTGCTCGAAGGAGAAGCGCGCGACACATTTGAGCAGCTCGGCGCCACCGTCATAAAGATCACGCTACTGAACGAACAAGGAGCAAAGGCAGCAGGCGTCAATACCGAAGCCCATGCCAATCAAGCGCGCTCGGTCATGCTAGCCACCTTGGTCTTCACACTGCTGACGGCCGCCGTTGCGGCGCTTTGGCTGATGCGCTCCATCACAACCCCCATCCGCACCGTGATTGCGCTGGCAGACCAGATTGCCGAAGGCGATTTGTCCCAAGTTATTGGGGTGACCTCCACCAACGAAACGGGGCAGTTACTGGCAGCCTTGCATCGCATGCAAACGAACCTTGCCGAGGTGGTGTCCCGGGTCCGCACCGGATCCGAATCCGTGGCCACCGCCAGCGCCGAAATCGCCCAAGGCAACCACGACTTGAGTGCCCGCACCGAAAGCCAAGCCAGCGCCCTAGAAGAAACCGCAGCCTCCATGGAAGAACTGGGCTCCACCGTCAAACAAAATGCCGACTCTGCCCGCCAAGCCAACCAACTCGCCATGAATGCCTCTACCGTCGCCATGCAAGGCGGAGAAGTCGTAGGCCAAGTCGTTGAAACCATGAAAGGCATCAACGAATCCAGCCGAAAAATCGCTGACATCATCAGCGTCATTGACGGCATTGCCTTCCAAACCAACATCCTGGCGCTGAACGCCGCCGTTGAAGCCGCAAGAGCGGGCGAACAAGGCCGAGGCTTTGCCGTCGTCGCCAGTGAAGTCCGCTCCTTAGCAGGCCGATCTGCCGAAGCCGCCAAAGAAATCAAAACATTGATTGGCGCCAGCGTAGAGCGAGTCGAACAAGGTACCTCCCTGGTCGACAAAGCCGGTGCCACCATGACCGAAGTCGTCAGCAGCATCAAACGGGTCACCGACATCATGGGCGAGATCAGCGCCGCCAGCAGTGAGCAAAGCGCGGGCGTAGCCCAAGTCGGAGAAGCGGTGGGGCAGATGGACCAAACCACACAACAGAACGCGGCGCTGGTGGAAGAGATGGCGGCTGCGGCGAGCAGCTTGAAGAGCCAGGCGCAGGAGCTGGTGCAGGTGGTGGCGGTGTTTAAGTTGGGCACGCCCCAAGGCGGGCAGCCCTGGGGCCAAACCACGCCGGCAACCCTCTCCACGACAGCTACGCTGCGTTTGGGTAGTCCGTAAAGTCAGGCATTAAAAAGCCATTTTGTCCGCATGACACTTGCGCGGACAGCTATTATTTTGATAACGAAAAGGGCCGGCTCCCGCAGTGCCCTTAGCCACAAGCGGGTTGCACGGCCCTGTGCCGACCTATCAGCGGCGTGGGGTCATGGGGCCGCGGCCCTCGATGTGACGGAAGTTGATACGGCCCTTGGACAGGTCGTAGGGTGAGAGTTCCAGCGACACGCGGTCACCCGCCAAAATGCGGATGTGGTTCTTGCGCATCTTGCCTGCGGAGTAGGCAATCAATTGGTGTCCGTTGTCCAGGGTGACGCGAAAACGGGTGTCGGGTAACACTTCGTTGACGATGCCCATCATTTCAATCAGGTCTTCTTTGGCCATGGTGATTCCTCTAAGCAGATATCTTACTGGGGCCGGGTTGCAGTGTGCACCCAGTCGATGCCTTGCGCAATGGCGAAACGGGCCGCTGCATCAGGCGTGGAAAAATCGTCATGAAAGCTCATGACACGGTCGGTGCTGGCGCTTCCGCGCCCGCTAGCTATAGAGACTTGTGCGCCAAAACGGCCGCTGCGCAGCGGTTTGGGGCAGGCGGCAATGCGGTATTTGCCGATGGTCACGGGAAGCGAAAAAGCTGTCTTATGGTTGTTATGAATCATTAATTAGTACAAGCGCACAGGCCATGGCAGAGGTCATGTGCTCAAAAAGAAAACGCTGCGGTGCCGTGAGAGGGCGTTTGCAGGACGTTGACACAGGCTGAACTTGGCGGCTCCCCTGCCGGGAGCGGGTGTGGTGCGGTACGTATACCAGAACACGGCCAGTCGCCTGTGAACGACCGGCTAATGTAGCACGGCAACCCAATTTGCGTGAAAAAATAGACAGCAAAGACCTTGTTGACTGTGGTTTTCGGGGCAAAACCGGCAAAATCAGGGCATGAAACTCTGCATTTTGGACAACGACACCCTAGATCCCTCCCAGGCCGCCCTTTACGGCAACTACGGCCTGATGCTGGCGCGCCTGCTGCGCAATGCCGGAGCCCAAGACTGGGAGATGGACATTTTTCACACCCCGGACATGGCCTACCCAGCCTCTTTTTCCGACTACGACGCTGTATTGCTCACCGGCAGCAAAACCGATTCGTTTTCTGATGAGCCCTGGGTCGTGGAGCTGCGCAAACGGATCACCGCGCTGTTGGACACCGACATCAAACTGCTGGGCGTGTGCTTTGGTCACCAGTTGATTGCCCTGTGCATGGGAGCGAAAGTGGGCCGTGCGCCCCAAGGCTGGTCCACCGGCAACCACACCTACCAGTGGGCCGCTAACGACTGGGGCGTAGCCCCCCACCAAGACCAGTACCACCTGCTGGCCAGCCACCAAGACCAAGTATTGGAGCTGCCCCCCAACACCACACTGCTGGCAAAAAGCGACAACTGCCCGGTAGCGGCTTACGCCCGTGGCAAGCAGGTACTGTGCATTCAACCGCACCCTGAGTTTATTGATGACTACAGTGCCTACATCCTCAACAAACGCCGCGCAGTACTGGGCGAGACGCTATACCAGAACGGCATGAACAGCCTTAGCAAGGGACAGGAAGGCGACGCCTTTGCGCGCCTGATGGTGGCTTTCGCCGAGGCGGCCTGAAATCGGCCCTGACGCGCTAGGCTGCGTCCGGCAACGGCAGCGCCTTCTGGCGCGTGGCCAGCGCGGCGCCCAGCCAAAGCGCCAGCGCTGAAAACACCAAGCCCCGCGCCAAGCCGCCTGGCCCGTCCGCAATCCAGCCCACTACGGTCGGCCCCACGATTTGGCCGAGGGCAAACACGGTCGTGAAGGCGCTGATGCCGCCGGCCCAAGCCGTCGCCGGCAGGTTGTGGCGCACCAATGCCGTGGTAGACGCCACCACCGACAAAAACACTCCTCCAAACACCAGCCCCGAGAGCAACACCAAAGGCCACCACTGGGTCAACGCCGGCAAGATCGTCGCCACGCCCAACAAGGCATTCAAGGTCGCCAAGGGGCGGCCGCTGCGGTAGCGGTCCAGCAGCCCCGCCCAGATGCGGCTAGAGGCAACCACCGCCACACCTAGCAGCGCGTAAAACACGGTCACTTCGGTGGCGCTACTGCCCTGCGTGCGCAGGAGCGCGATCACGAAAGTCATGTAGCCGATGTAGCCCACCCCAAACAGACCATAGCCCACCAAGCCATAGGCAAAGGGTCTCCATGAAAAAGTCGCTGCAGCCGTACCCGCCATGCTGGGTCTATCCCAGCGCGCCATGGCACGGGCCGGCCACACCAACACGGCACTGGCCAGACCGCAAGCCAGCGCCAACGCCCACCAGGCCCAGCGCCAGCCATGCGGCTGGGCCTGCGCCCAGTCCAGTACCGCCGGCACCCATAACGCGGACAGCACAATGCCCAGCCCGGTGCCGCCGTAGTACATGCCCAGCAGCAAACCGCCATGGTGCGGCACGCGAGCCGCTAAACGCGCCGCCAACAAACCGCCAGCAATGAACACCAAAGCACTGGCCACTCCCGCCAACAGGCGCTGCAGCAGCAAAGGTTCTGCGGTAATGAAAAAACCGCTCAAGCCCATGAAGACGCTGGCCAGCAACGCGCCCGCCCACAGCAACACCGGAGCGCCCCAGCGCCGAATCAACCAGGGCGTCATCAGCGCGCCCAAAAAGTACCCCAGGGCGTTCGCCGTGTTCATGCCGCCGGCAAGGGTGTAGCTCCAACCCAAATCCAGACGCATGGCAGGCAACAGCAGGCCATAGGCAAAACGGGTAATGCCCAGTGACACCGCCGCGCCCAAAGAAAGGGCCAAGGCCAGCACCCAGGGATGGGCTGGGGCAGTTTCAGAAGCGGGAGCAGAAGTCAAGCGTGGAACCCGAGACGGACAAAAGTCTGTGCATTTTGCGACACCCCTCGCGCTACTCGCCAATAAGAGGTTATCCACTCCTAATTTGGTAGCTGCTAGCGCAATATCCGCAAGGGCTACACTCGGTTTTTATGGTGAAATTGACGGAACCAATGTGATGGGCTGGACTGCGCGAACGTCGCCTTGCTGGGCCGCGGTCTGGATGGCCAGTGGGCTGCTGCTATGGGCCTGCACCTGTCAGGCGCAAGGGATTTTTAAATGGGTTGATGCCCAAGGCAAAACCCATTACGGCTCGCAGCCCCCGACCAATGCAGACAACTCGGAGTCTGTGCAGCTGCGCAGCCCCAGTGGCTTTGGCGGCAACAACAACCGAGCCGCGCGACCGGCCATTGAATACAACACCGACGGCACCAAAAAAATTCCCAAAGACGTGCAAGAGCTGGGCGACGGCTTGATCAAGGGCTTGCAAAAGGTATCCCCCAAAACCGTACCGCTGGATTGCGCGCGCTCCGTCAGCACCATTCACGACCAGGCCGACATGATGCTGAGTGTGGGCGAGAAGAATCGAAAAGATGGCTACATCAACCCCACTGAATTTGACAGCCAAGTCGCCCGCATTCGCCAAGCCAAATCTGAAACCAGCGTGGCAGATTGCCAGCTGGCCAGCGGCAACAAAAAATTGTTTTACCAATGCATGAGCAATGACCACAACCATGTGACCGGTTGTGCCAAAAAACACCCCTACTAGGCCCAAGCCCCCCGGCCTATGGCGCGGACAAACCTCAGGGGCTAGTTCGCGGCGCCAGCACCAAAATCGCCATGCCGGCCAGCACCACGCCAGTGCCCACCCAGTCCCACAGCTGCGGGCGCACGCCGTCCACCAACCACAACCAGGCCAGCGCGGTGGCCACGTACACGCCGCCATACGCCGCATAAACGCGCCCCGCCGCCGCCGGGTGCAAAGTGAGCAACCAGACAAACAAGGCCAGTGACAGCGCCGCCGGCGCCAACACCCAGACCGGAGCGCGCTGGTTCAGCCACAACCAAGGCAGGTAGCAGCCCACGATCTCCGCCACCGCAGTGAGCACGAACAGGCCAATGGTGGTGAGCAAGGGGAGCATGGAATTTCCTTCAAATCGACGGGGATTATTGACTCTGGAGTGCACTCCAGGGTCTACGGTGCGGGCTTGTTTCACTCCCCGAGGTTTCTACATGGCACGTTTTTCCATTTCTCCCCGCGCCTTGGCGTGGTTCACGGGCAGCGCCTGTGTGGCCTGCTGCACCCTGCCCCTGTTGGCGCTGGCACTGGGGTCCACCGCCCTCACCGGTTTGGCCTTCTTTCTGGAGCCTGTCGCTGCGGTTCTGGCCATCGCCACGGCGGCTCTGCTGGCCTGGCGCTGGTGGCAGAAGCGCCAGGCACCTGCGTGTGATCTGGACTGCGAGAGCGGCAAGGCCCCGCGCTAAACCACGTTGCGCGGTATCAAGCCGCGCAGGCCACATTGCCCGGCACACAGCTGGGCATGCCGTCCACCGCGGTGCAGTCGCCATCGCATGCGCGCTGCACGGCCAGCAGCGCCTGGTGCTGGGCTTTCATGTGCGCCATTTGGGTTTCCAGCTGCAACACCTTTTGCGCCAGGCGCGCGGGCAGCGTGGCACACGATGGCGCGCTGTCGGCAGCCCCCAGCAAGCTGGCAATGTCTTGCAAGGTGAAGCCCACGCCCTTGAGCTGCTGGATGTGTGCCAGCCGCTGCACGCTGCTGGCGTCGTACACGCGGTAGTCGCTGTCGGCGTCGCGGTGGCGCGCCTGCAGCAGGCCGCGTTTTTCGTAGAAGCGGATCGTGTCGCGCGACACACCGCTGCGTTCAGACAGTTCACCGATCCACATGGCAAGATTTCGTTTAGGAGTTTAAGATGCTATAAATTAAGGAGCTGCTTGCGCATATTCCATGGGGGCTAGAGGCCTATTTGATTACTAATCCGGCTTCCATCGCTTGAGCAGCAGCGCATTGGTCATCACGCTCACCGAGCTTAACGCCATCGCCGCGCCAGCCACCACCGGGCTGAGAAAACCCAACGCGGCCAGTGGAATGCCGGCAGCGTTGTAGGCAAAGGCCCAGAACAGATTTTGCCTGATCTTGGCCACCGTGCGGCGGCTGATGTCCAGCGCACCGGCCACCAAGAGCGGGTCACCGCGCATCAGCGTGATGCCCGCGGCGTGCATGGCCACATCGGTGCCTCCGCCGTTCGGATTGGCCATCGCCATGCCGACATCGGCTGCCGCCAAAGCGGGAGCGTCGTTCACGCCATCGCCCACCATCGCCACGACCTTGCCGCCAGCTTTCAGCTCGGCCACCTTGGCCGCCTTGTCGCCCGGCAAGACCTCCGCCAATACGTCTTGCACATCCAGCCCCAGTCGCTTTGCCATCGCTTCGGCAGCACCGCGGTTGTCGCCAGAGATCATCACCGTCTGGATGCCGCGAGCTTTCAAGGTGGCCAGCGCTTCTTTCGCGCCGGGCTTGGGCTCATCGGCAAAGGCCAGCAGCGCAAGCAGCGTCACACCGCTATCCGTGAGCTCGGCCATGGCGGACACGGTGGCGCCTTCTGCTTGCAATTGTTCCGCCCGCACAGTCACAGCGGCCAGATCCACGCCCAACTCTTCCATCCAGCGCAGGCTGCCCAGCAACAGCGTGCGTCCGGCCACCACGCCCTGCGTACCGCGACCGGGCACGGCTTGTACATCGGTGGGCGCCTGCACGTTGACCGTCTTGGCTTTGGCCGCCGTCACCACCGCATGGGCCAGCGGGTGTTCGCTGCCGCTTTGCAGGCTGGCGGCCAGGCGCAGGGCGTCATCCTCGGTCAGTCCCACAGACACCAACGCGGTCAGGCGCGGCTGGCCCACGGTGAGCGTGCCGGTCTTGTCAAAGGCCACTACGTTCACGGTGTGCGCCAGCTCCAGGGCCTGCGCGTCCTTGATCAAAATGCCAAACTTGGCCGCCACGCCCGTGCCCGCCATGATGGCGGCCGGTGTAGCCAAGCCCAGCGCGCAAGGACAGGCAATCACCAGCACGGCCACGGCGTGGATCAGCGCGACTTCAAAGCTATTGCCGGTGAACCACCAACCCAGCATCGTGGCCAGCGCAATCACCAGCACCACGGGCACAAACACCGCACTCACCTGGTCCACCAGCCGCTGGATAGGCGCTTTGGCGGCCTGCGCGTCTTCCACCAGGCGGATGATGTGGGACAGCACCGTGTCCACGCCCACCGCGCGCACCTGCAGCACCACGCGGCCCTCGCCGTTGATGCTGCCGCCCGTGAGCTTGGCGCCTACCTCTTTGGTCACCGGCAGGGGCTCGCCGGTCAGCATGGATTCGTCCACCTGTGTGCGCCCTTCGAGCAACGTGCCGTCCACGGGAAAACGCTCACCGGGCTTCACCACAATCTTGTCGCCCACCAGCACTTCGGCCACAGGTACATCCACTGTATGGCCCCCACGCTCCCCCACTGCGTGTAGGTCGCTGCCCCCCAAGTGGGCCGTGCCTTGCTCGGGGCGGCCCGTCGCTGCGGCTGCCATCCCGACCAACAGGTGCGCGGTCTCCGGCCGCAGGCTATGCAGCGCGCGGATGGCGGCCGTGGTCTGGCGCTTGGTACGCGCCTCCAGCCACTTGCCCAGCAGCACCAGCGTTACCACCACGGCACTGCTTTCAAAGTACAGGTGCGGGGCCATGGTCGGCATGCCGTGCGCCGAATGGTCCGGCGCGGTGAGCCAGAGCCACATGGACAGCGCCCAGCCCGCCGAGGTGCCCAGCGCCACCAGCAAATCCATATTGCCCGTGCGCGCCAGTAGCGCATGCCAGCCCGCCTTGTAGAAGCGTGCGCCCAGAATGAACTGCACCGGCGTAGCCAGCAAAAACTGCCACAGCGCGGGCAACATCCAGTCTTTGCCAAACAGATCACCCACCATGGGCAGCACCAGCGGCGCGCACAGCGCCAAGCCTATGGCCACTGGCGCAAAGCCGGCCCACGGCGAGGCGTCCACCGCGTCAATGGCGGCGCTGGGGGCCAAGGGCTCATAGCCCGCATCGCGCACGGCGCGGCGTAAACGGGCTTCCATACCAGCGTCATGCACTTCAATGCGTGCGGATTCGGTGGCCAGGTTCACCGTGGCGCTGTCCACGCCAGGCACTTTCTTCAGCGCCTTTTCCACGCGCATCACACACGATGCGCAGGTCATGCCGCCGATGCCGATATCGATGGGCGTCGAGGAGGTGGTTTCAGTAGTCATGGCGCAAGCTTAGGGCTTGCCATGGGGGGAAGGTCAAGGGGACCCGGTCGTCACTCTTGATCCCTGCTGATGATGCTCAACTTCGTATCCGAATCATGTTCGCGGCTATCTCTAGATACTGACCGAACTTTAATTTGCGTTCAACATCAACCAACTGAAATATGCTTCGTCCGCACGCCGACCGCACAGGTTTTCGCGAACTGCCGTTGCGACTTCCGGCCATCTCTGAATCGCGTACTAGTCCGTTCGGGCGCTACTTGGTGACTAGAGCTGCGAACCCAGATAGTTGCGAATTCGCCAATGAAGACACTCGCCTGTGAGAGGTGGAGCCAGTCATTTTCCGCTGTGCTTTAACCAATGAGGACTGCGGCCTTAAGCCATCTATCTGGCAACCAATAACGAAACCTCTGCATCCAGTTGCGCATAGCCTCTGCAGTGGCGCTACTACCGACCTCACGTCTATCCCGCTCTGCGACCAATTTATGCACGGAAAACCTGGACTCCTGAGGTTTGTCTCATTGACCTCAACACCTAGAGACCAGACTTCATTTCATGACGGCGACTTTCGTCATGTAACAGATCGACGCTCATGCTGGGAGTCCATTCAGGTTCTGAGGCCCGTGCTTCGATACATCTCTGCGGACATAAAGGCGAGTTCGTAACGCAATGGATTCAAGATCAACCTGGTTTTTCGCCCGACAGCGGGTCTTGGACACTTTGCTGTGCGAAGTTCCTTGATTGGTGCCAGGTTGAAATGTTTTGCAACAGCAATTGCGTCTTCGCTTCAGCGCGTCCTTGTAACGCGTCCGAAATCTCTGGCTGATAAGTCAAACTGCTCTTTGGTCAATGGCTCATTCCATTTCTGGATCCCAAGGTTTCACTCAGTAGGGCATCGTTAAGAGCAAGCTCGCCAAGCATAGTCACATCTTGGATTATCCCTAGGTTCAGACATCTGCTTTTGCGTCCATGAGCCACCCCTCAACCTCCAACGGCCGCAACCCAAACCGCACCGCCTTGCCCGCATGCAACGCCTTGAACTCCGTCAGCACCAAAGCGCAACAAAACCGGCACGATCCGTCTGCGCCACCTCCACAGGCATCCGCGCAGCGCACGGATTCCTTCCGTCGCAGGCGCCAACGCCGCGCACTAAGGCTGCCACTACAGCACCCAGCTCCCGCCGATAGCGCATGCGAAACACGTCCGGCTTGCCCATGTTTTGCTGCACCGCCACGTACTGCTGCGCAGGAGCGCCCGTACGCCCATGAGAACCACATCGGCGCAACAGCTCCACCTGGTTGAGTTCATACACGCCCAGCATGGCGTCCACATATGCTTGTTGAGGCACATCGATGAACGACAGCGGGCACAGGTTGTGTCGGATGAAAGGGATATTGGCCGCTAGGCGAGAAACGCGTTTGTTCACATCTTCAAATGGCTGCAGGTAGGGCAAGTGCACCATCAAAAAGAAGGCTTGCTCGAAAGGGTCTGTAATCTCGGCGGCCATCTCCAACACGAACCCGAAAAGGTCTTGTATCCCTTGCGGTGAGGCCAACGGCAAATACACTCTCCCCCAATGCCGACCGCTCGCTGCCGCAAGCGGCCTTCGCCGCCAGGATCGGCCATCAATCCATTGGACAGGAAAGGCGTGCAGCGCAATCACCGTATCGGCCGTCAAACTGGCGCGCGCGGGGTCGTGCACCAGGTATTCAATCGCATCCTTGTGGTTCAGGATCATCTGGGTTTCCACCGCGTCCTTGCCTTCGGCCACCTGACCCTGGGCAATCAGGCGCTCGGTGTCCAGCCGGCTGTAGGTGTTGCCCTCCAGCCGTGAGGAAGCCCACGACAGGTCAATCAACAAACGGTTCAGGATGTCCCGTGCAAACGTGCCTGCCGGTGTATGTGCTGCGGGCGACTGGCCCAAGGTGTGCAGCTGGGCGCGCAACTCCGGCGGCAGGTAGGCGGTGACGTTGGGAACGTAGGCCTCCAAAAACTGCAACTGATAGCCCACGGGTTTGCGCAAGTGGCGCGGCTGGCGCACATAAGCCCTGATGGCTTCGCCCTCCGGCGAGGTGGGTACATAGGCCTCGGTGGGGTAATCGGCACCGGGCTCTTGTACGGACCAAGACAGAAACGAAGGCGCTGTGGAAGAAACGTAGGCCCCACCTTGGGCACTACATAGTGCGCAGCGCGGCCCAGCCCCACCAACGCCAAGCGGCCCGCTTGGACCAAGGTTGCCAGACGGCGCTGCAAGGTGCGCCGGGGTACGTCCCCAACGGTATGCGCGAGCGCCTCCATACCCAAACCCGCAGGGTGCTGACCCACGAGCTGGACAAGGCGATCAAGGTCTTCGGATGGGGTGGAGCGGGACATAGTGGCGCGATATTTGAAATTGCGCCATTATTGCGCCAATCAATATGGCGCGCAATCCCATTTCCTCGGCATCTCCGTCTCCGTCAGCCCCGCGCTAGCGGATGGCGCTTGCCGGTGCAGGCATCCCCAAAACCGGCACCGCCGGGCTACACGGCTTCATCCTGCACAAGGGGCTGGGCGCGCATCTGCTGGGCAAGGCCAGCTTTACCGTGACCTACGGCCGTTGAGGAAAAAGGCACCCAATTCCCAGGGCTTGTGGGCCAAGGGGGATTGGTGTCTTGCTACCAAAACTTCAGCCAGCTCCTTTTTCGCTTAAAGCGGGCCAAGGCAACCGTCTCTGGATCAAGCAAGGAAGCATCCATATAGCCCTCTAACTGGTACCCAAAGAACTCCCGCAGGGCAGCCTCGCCCAGCTCAAGAGGATGGAACGGGAAGGGATATGGGGCGTCGTTGTCGTCCTCATCGTCCGGGTCCATGGCGGAATGCTCTCCGGCCCAATAGGGGAGCTCGAATGGCAACCTCTCGCCAATATCTTCAATAACGCCGCTGTCGGGGGAGAGGCTCAAGGAGCGCACCAGTTTTCCGTCTCGCCACACAGCAAATGCAAACCAATCGACCGCACTGTGCATTGCGTGCAAGAAAAGTGTGCCGGATTGGGCGCGGGCAATGAATGCATCGGGTAATTTGGACGGATGGTCCGCACCAAACTCTTTTGCGGCAATGACGCTGACCCCGGGAAAGCAGCCGATGTGAAGCTCATCATCGGGTGGACTGGTCCACATCAAGCTCCCGTCTTTCAAAGGCTCTAGCTTGTCCTTTGGGAAAAGCGCTTCCGCCAGCTTCGTTGTGGCCACCCGATCCATTGCGGGCGCATTCGCCAGCAAGCTCCGCGCATCTCCGTCCGCGTACACAATCATCCACGTCTTGGCACCCATTTTTTCTCCCTGGTGAATTCAAAGCCACGCCCGTACGAGCGCGGACATTCATATTACGGGCTCAACAATAGCCCTTGACTCTCCCACCATGGCAAGGTTCACAATTCCTGTATTCACTGAAACAAGGAGTTGCCATGCACCAAACCTTTACCGTCACCGGCATGACCTGCGGGCATTGCGAAAAGGCCGTCACCCGCGCCATCACCAGCGTGGACGCGCAAGCCCAAGTCACCATCGACCGCAGCCAGAACAAGGTGGAGGTGCAGTCCACCCAGCCCCGCGAAGCTCTGGCCCAGGCCATTGCCGAGGAAGGTTATGCCGTTGCAGCCTAAACCCGCTGTGGTGTCCGGCGACCCCGTCAACATCGGCAAAGCGGCGCGCCAAAGCGGCGTGTCGGCCAAGATGCTGCGGCACTACGAATCGCTGGGCCTGCTGGGCACGGTGAGCCGCACCGACAGCGGCTACCGCCTCTACAGCCCGGCCGATGTGCACACGCTGCGCTTCATCAAGCGCTGCCGCGACCTGGGCTTTTCTATGGCCGAGATTGGCGAGCTGGTCGGCCTGTGGCAAAACCGGGGCCGGGCCAGCAGCCACGTGAAGAAAATTGCGCAAAAACACCTAGACGAACTGAACGCGCGTGTTGCCGCAATGCAAGCCATGCAGCGCACGCTCGGTACGCTGCTGGACTGCTGCCATGGCGACGGGCGACCCGATTGCCCGATCCTCGACGACCTGGCCGGCATCCCACCCACGGCCGCCAAAACGCTATCTATTTAGTAGCTGCTTGCGCATACTCTATGCGGACTAGAGGCCAATTAGATGCACAATGCGGCCCATGGCCCTGAAACCCCGCATCCTCCTGGTTGAAGACGAATCCGGTATTGCCGACACGCTGCAGTACGTGCTGTCCACCGATGGCTTTACGCCCGTGTGGTGCAGCACGGCGGAAGACGCGATTCGCCAGTTCCAAGCTGAGCCGCCCGCACTGGCGGTACTGGACGTGGGCCTGCCCGACATGAATGGTTTTGAGCTGTTTCGCCGCCTACAGGCGCTGCCTGGCGGCAACCAAGTGCCGATGCTGTTCTTGACTGCGCGCAGTGACGAGATTGACCGCGTGGTCGGGCTGGAGTTGGGCGCCGACGACTACATTGCCAAACCGTTTTCGCCGCGCGAGCTGGTGGCGCGTGTACGCACCATCCTGCGGCGCAGTGCGCGGCCAGCCCCAATTGAAGTCGCGCCGTTGCCAGCAGCCGCGTCCGCCTACAACGCCCCCGTGTTTGCGCTGGATGAAGAGCGCCACCAGATTCGCTTCTATGCCCGTGCGCTGGAACTCTCGCGCTACGAGTACGGGGTGTTGCGCCTGCTGGTACTCAAACCCGGCCGCGTCTACACGCGCGACGAACTGCTGTTGCAGGTCTGGGGCGGCGACAACGACAGCTTTGACCGCACGGTGGACGCCCACATCAAGACCCTGCGCGCCAAGCTCAAAGCCGTGGCCCCCACGCTAGAGCCGATCCGCACCTTGCGCGGCACCGGCTACGCGCTGAACGAAGAACTGCCTGCCACGTCGGCATGAGCAAGCGCAGCCGCATCTTCATCGCGCTGCTGCTGGTCTATGCGGTGGGCATGGCCTTTGTGCTGTACCGCGTGGTGTCGGACTTGGACCCGCGCTACCGCGAGTCGGCCGAAGAATCGTTGGTCGAAACCTCGCAAATTCTGGCCACACTGGTGGAGCAAGACGTGCGTAATGGCGCGATTGACACCGCTCGGTTAGACGCGCTTTTCAAATCCACCTACGCGCGCAAGTTCGATGTTCAAATCTTCAGCGTCACCAAAACACGGGTCGAGCTGCGCGCCTATGTCACCGACCGCACCGGCAACGTGGTGTACGACTCGACCGGCCTCAACACCGGGCAAGACTTTTCGCAGTGGCGTGATGTGCGCCTGACGCTCCAAGGAAAATACGGCGCCCGCACCACGCAAGACCTGACGAACGAACCCGACACCGCCGTCATGTACGTGGCCGCGCCCGTGCGCTGGACCAGCAACGCCCAAGGCGCGGGCAGCGGCGAAATCATTGGCACGCTAACGGTCGGCAAACCGGTGCAAAGCTTCGGCCAATTCGTGGTGGCCGCACGCAGCCGCACGCTGTATGTCGGCGTGCTGTCGGTGATCGCGGTGCTGGTGCTGGCCATTGCCGTGTCAGTCTGGTTAGTGCGGCCCTTTGGTCTGATTACCGACTACGCGCGCTATGTGAAAGCGCAGCCCGGTTTTCACCCTGGCCGCCTGCTGCGCCACGCCTGGAATTTGGTACATGCCGCCTTTGACGAAATGCGCGACGCGTTGGCCGGGCGTAACTACGTGGCCGACTATGTGCAGACCCTGACGCATGAGGTGAAAAGCCCCCTGTCCGCCATCCGCGGCGCGGCCGAGCTGCTGCAAGAACCGATGGAAGAAGAACAGCGCCAGCGCTTTCTTGGCAACATTCAGCGGGAGACCCAACGCATCCAGGAGATGGTGGACCGCATGATGGAGCTGACCGCGCTGGAGACCCGCCGCGTGCTGGACAACGCCCAGCCCGTGGCTCTACTACCGCTCTTGGATGAACTGGCCCATGCCTCGCACGGCGTAGCCACGCAGCGCAATTGCCGCATCACCGTGGCCGCCAGCGAAAACGTGTCGGTGGAGGCTGACCCCTTCCTGCTGCGCCGCGCGGTGAGCAACCTGCTGGACAACGCGCTGGACTTTTCCCCCGAAGGCGGCCACATCGAACTGGGCCTGCAAGTGCAAGGCCGCTGGGCCCAAATCACCGTGCGCGACCAAGGGCCCGGCATCCCGGCGTATGCGCAGGACAAGGTGTTTGAGAAGTTCTATTCACTGGCACGCCCGCTTTCCAAGAAAAAAAGCACGGGGCTGGGGTTGAGCTTTGTGAAGGAGATTGCTTCGCTGCACCGGGGGCGTATTGAACTCGGTAACCGGTCGGATTTAGAAGGATCAGGGGCTTTTGCAACACTGTGGTTGCGTCGAGGCGCGGACTAAGCATTCAAATCACGGGCGTAGCACTGAGAGGTCACATGCAACCCACTAATTTCCTAAAGTGACAACGGCATCATGATTGGCGGATTCAAGCAAGGCTACACATATGACACTTAGCGAATTCACGGCGATAACAGGTTTGTGCTTCGGTTTAGCGGGATTCGTTCTCGGCGTACTGAACTACGTTCGTGATCGCCATCGCATTGATGTTCTTCTTCAGTGGGATATGGAAGTGAGCGAGGGGAGTGGCTTTGATCACACACAAAAATGGGGCGTCATTCGAGTAACAAACGTAGGTCGCCGCGCCTCATACGTTAGTCACGTTGCAATTAGAGTTCCAAGTAGTTACGGACATTCGCACCTTCTCATCTCAAGCGGCATTCAGGGAAAAAAGCTATCTGAGGGTGATCCTAGCGAGGTCTACATGGTCAACCAAGAAGGAATGAATCTGTACGCCAAAGACTGGAAAAACCTAGTCGCGCAGATCAATGACTCAACTGGAAAGACTTGGAAGTCAAAGAAGCTAAGGAAGGCTAAAAAGCCGAGCTGGGCAGACTAATGATGACGCCCGGCGCTTCAATTGAAGCCGCGTCATCTCAGGACCGAAATACACAATCCACTAGTTCCGTTGAACATCGCGGCCTTCACCCCGCATTTCACACAGACTTCACACAAGCCCTCTAGCCGCTTCAAACTGACTTCTCCCCCCCGCGGGATGCTCTCTCCACCGTGCAATACCGCACGCCGACTGGAGAAGCCCCATGGCACTTGTTGCTACCCACCCGGCCCACCACGCCGCCTCTGCTGAGCCCCCCGCGCGCCGCTCGCGCTGGGTCTGGCTGACCACCACTGCGCTGTCTGCCGCCTGCTTTGTGGCGCTGACGCTGAGCCCACCGGCCCACGCGCAGGACCGCGATGCGGCGCCCCGCCTGAAAACCGAGAGCCCCTACTTCTTCGTCAAGAGCGACAACCCTGGCGTGGACCAGTTGCCGCTCAAGTCCACCCAGGTGAATGTGAAGGTCAGCGGCGTGATTGCCGACGTGACCGTGGTGCAGACCTACAAGAACGAAGGCCAGCGCGCCATCGAAGCCAAGTACGTGTTCCCCGGCTCCACACGCGCCGCCGTGCACGGCATGAACGTGCGCCTGGCGGACCGCCTGATCACCGCCAAGATCCGCGAGAAGCAGCAGGCCAAGATCGAATACGACGCGGCCAAGGCCGAGGGCAAGACCGCTGCGCTGCTGGAACAGCACCTGCCCAATGTGTTCCAGATGAATGTGGCCAACATCATGCCGGGCGACGATGTGAAGGTGGAGCTGCGCTACACCGAGCTGCTGCTGCCCACCGATGGCAAGTACCAGTTCGTCTTCCCCACCGTGGTGGGCCCGCGCTACAACAGCCCACAGAGTTCTCAGGCCAACGCCACCTGGGTGGCCCAGCCCTATCTGCCCCAGGGCCAGAACACGCCCACCAGCGCCGCTGCTCCTGCGTTTGGCATCCACGTATCGCTGAACACACCCATTGGCGTGAAGGAAGTGCGCTCCAGCTCGCACACCATCCGCAGCTACACGGAGCAGGGTGGCGCCACCGTGGTGGGCTTGTTGCCCACTGCAGAGCCGACCAACAACCGCGACTTCATCCTGGACTACCGCCTGGCGGGCGACAAGATCGAAACCGGCGTGATGCTCTACAAGGGCCAGGACGAAAACTTTTTCCTCGCCATGGTGGAGCCGCCCAAGGCGCCCGCCCGCCACGGCCATCAACCCGCGCGACTACATCTTTGTGGTGGACATCTCGGGCTCCATGCACGGCTTTCCCCTGAACACGGCCAAGGGCGTGCTGCGCGAGCTGATTGGCGGCCTGCGCCCCAGCGACACCTTCAACGTGTTGCTGTTTTCGGGCAGCAACAGCTTCCTGAACCCGCAGTCGGTGCCTGCCACCAAAGCCAATATTGACCAAGCCATTCGCACCATCGACAACCAGGGTGGCGGTGGCAGCACCGAGCTGATCCCGGCGCTCAAGCGCGTGTACGCCCAGCCCAAGAACGCCGACACCTCGCGCACCGTGGTGGTGGTGACGGACGGCTATGTGACCGTGGAGCGCGAAGCCTTTGAGCTGGTGCGCAACAACCTCTCCAACGCCAACGTGTTTTCGTTCGGCATCGGCTCCAGCGTGAACCGCCACCTCATGGAAGGCCTGGCCCGTGCGGGCATGGGCGAACCCTTCCTCATCACCAACCCCAGCGAGGCTGCCGAACAAGCTGCCCGCTTCCGCAAAATGATCGACTCCCCCGTGCTCACCAATGTGAAGGTGCGTTTTGAAGGCCTGGACGTGTACGACGTGGAACCCCGCCAGCTGCCCGACCTGCTGGCGCAACGCCCGCTGATCGTGTTTGGCAAATGGCGCGGTGAGGCCAAGGGCACGCTGGTGGTGGACGGCAACTCGGCCAACGGCCCCTTGCACTTCAGCATGCCCATCAACGCCAGCAACGCGACGGACACCGCCGCCCTGCGCCACCTGTGGGCCCGCCACCGCATTAGCGCACTGAGCGACCAGGAAGCCCTGGAAGGCGGCAGCGAGGCCAAGCAAGCCATCACCGACCTGGGTCTGAAGTACAGCCTGCTCACCCAGTACACCAGCTTTCTTGCGGTAGACCAGGTGGTGCGCAACAAGGCGCCTGCAGATGCCCCCAGCGTGAACCAGCCTTCGCCCCTGCCGCAAGGTGTGGAGAACTCGGCTCTGGGTGCTGAAGTGCCCAGCACGCCCGAGCCCGCCACCTGGGGCGCCATGCTGCTGACGCTGAGTGTGCTGGCCATGCTGGCGCACCGCCGCCGCCGCGCTACGCGCCGCGCCCACCACTTCACAAGCTAGCCATGAAGCCCCCACGCTTGTTGACCGGACGCAGCCTATGCGCGCCTTGCCCACGCCTGCCTGCAGATGCCCCGCTTTGTGCGCTTCGGCATCGCCATCGACACCGCCCCCGAATGGCGCTGGCTGGCCCTGCTGGCCCTGGCGCTGTGGCCCACCTGGTGGTGGATGGGCCAGCGCATGGCCGATGGCTCGGACGACCCGCTGGGGCTGCTGGCCCTGGCGGCCTTGGGCGGGCTGCTGTGGCAACACCGCCGCCAGCTGCGCGCCGCACCGCGCCTGGGCTTTCAGGCGGCAGCGCTTACCGGCGCCGTGCTCACCACGGCGCTGCACCAGCAGTTGCCGGACCTGGTGGTGGCACTCATCGGCCTGCTGTCCATCGCGGCCGGGCTCATCGCCTTCTTGCCAGCGCGCGTGGCCACGGCACCGGTGCTGGGCCTGTCGGTGCTGTCGCTGCCGCTGCTGGCATCGCTGCAGTTCTATGCGGGCTTTCCGCTGCGCGTGGTGACGGCGGAGTTGAGCCGCTGGCTGCTATCCATCGCCCACACCGTGGAGCGCACCGGCAGCAGCCTGGTGGTGAACGGCCAGCTGGTCATCGTGGATGCGCCCTGCTCTGGCGTGCAGATGGCATGGCTGGGCTACTTCACGGCCTGTGTGGTGGCGCTGGCCACCAGCCAGCGCAACAAAACCTTTTTGCTGCGCCTGCCCGTGGTGGGTGCGCTGGTGTTGCTGGGCAATGTGTTGCGCAACACGGTGCTGGTGGCGCTGCAGGCTTCGGGCACTGCTGTGCCCGGCTGGGGCCATGAGGCTGTGGGCCTGGTGGTGTTGGCCACGGTGTGCCTGGGTATTGCCTGGGCCATGGGCCGCACCGCTTCTATTAAACGGACGGATGTATGAGCTTTCTTGACAACCGCTTTGTGAACCGCGTGCTGCACAAGACGCTGTGGACTGCCGTGCTGCCGCTGTGCGCCCTGTGGGGCCTGGCCCAGGCCGTGGGTGGGCAGATGGCCGTGCGCGACCCCGACACACCAAGCGTGGAGCAGCCCACCGAATGGCAAGGCCAGCCCCTGCGCCCGCTGGCACTCAGCGCGGTGGAACTGCGCTTTGCGCGCCACTTCCCCGGCAGCTTGGCGCGCCTGACCGATGGCCGCCAGGTGCTGGTGCTGCGCACTGTGAACCAGCCCACACGCATGCTGCACCCCGCCACCGACTGCTACCGGGGTCTGGGCTACCGCATCCGCAATGAACAGCTGGAAGAGCAGGCCGACAAGACGCGCTGGCGCTGCTTTGTGGCGGACAAGGGCGGCCAGGCGGTGCGCGTGTGCGAGCGCATTGAAGACGCGCAAGGGCAGGGCTTTACCGATACCTCGGCCTGGTATTGGGCCTCGGTAGCCGGCCAGTCCACAGGTCCGTGGAAGGCCACCACGGTGGCAACGCCGCTGTAAGGCGGCAGGGTTTCAGGAAGGAAGATGCTGTGCGTACTTGGCTTGGGGCTGCGGCCCGGGTTCTGCTCATTACGGTGGTGCTGGCCATGCTCGGCCTAGGCGCCTTGCTGTTCACGGCGCGCGCACTGCTGCGCCCGGCACCGGGGGACTGGGCCACCACGCTGCGGGCCGGGCCGGTGAGCTTGGAGGTAGGTGTGGCCGCACTGGTGCAGTGGAGCAGCACGCCCTGGATTGCCCGGCAGCTGCATGGACGCACCCTGCCCACGCGCCTGGGCGAGGTGCAGCTGAGCTGGGACGAGGCCCGCCAACAGCTCAGCCTGCGCTGCCAGCCCTGTACGCTGCGCAGCAGCAGCTGGGGTGGCGAACCCATCCGCCTGCAAGAGGCGCGCATGACCGTGCGCCGCAACGCCACCGAGCTGCGCGGCACGCTGCACAGCGGGGCGGTCAACGCCACTTGGCGCGGCAACCTGCGCCCCACCGGCATCACGCTCCATATCGAGGTGCCCGACACGCCGGTAGCCGATGGCTATGCGCTGTTTGCCGGCGCCATTCCCGAAGTGGCGACGGCACAGATCGATGGCACGTTCTACCTCAAGGCCACGCTGGACCTGCCCAGCAAGGCGCTGACGGTGCAGCCACGCATCAGCGGCATGGCCGTGCAGGGCCTGGGCACCGAAGCCTGGGCGCAGGCGCAAAGCCAGTGCAGCCGCGGCCTGCCTGTGGCGATGACGCGCGCCAATGTGCGCGCCGACAGCCTGCTGGCCCGCGCCGTGCTGGCCGCCGAAGACCAGCGCTTTTATGAACACCCCGGCTACGACCTGGTGGAGATGGGCAAGGCCCTGCGCAGCAACCAGGTGGAAGACGCTACCTTGCAAGCCCTTGGACGCGCAGCTCGCCCGCCGCGCGGGGCCAGCACCCTGTCGCAACAAGTGGCAAAGCTACTCGTTACCGGCGGCGAGCGCTCCCCCGTGCGCAAGCTGCGCGAACTGCTCTACGCGGTAGAGATGGAACAGACCCTGGGCAAGGCCCGCATCCTGCGCCTCTACCTGGACCACGCGCCCTGGGGCGCCACAGTCTGTGGCGCGCAGGCCGCAGCCCACACCTACTTTGGCAAGCGTGCCGACCAGCTCACCGCCGCCCAAGCCGTGTGGCTGGCCGCCATGCTGCACAACCCGGCCCTGGAAGCCCAGCGCTGGAACGCCACGCGGCAGCATCAACGAACCCCGCGCCTTATGGGTGGCTAGCAACCTGCGCAAGCCGGATCGCACTGCGCGCGCAACGGGCCGGCAAACCTGCCCCACCTGCCGCGCTGGTTTGCTGGGGGTTGACACATATCAAGTACGCACCATGGCACGGAACCCACAATGAACTGTGACCAATAGGGTTCACATCTGGAGGACTTATGCTGAAAAACAAAGTTGCACTGGTAACGGGTGGCGGGTCTGGCATTGGCCGCGCAATTGCTTTGGCTTGGGCGCGCGAGGGCGCACAAGTGGTTGTGTCCGACATCACCACAACAGCGGGCGAGGAAACCGTTGCTCTGGTGCGTGCCCAGGGCGGTGATGCCATTTTTGTGGCGGCGGATGTTGGCAAGGCAGACGATGCGCGCATGCTGGTAGAGCGCACGGTCGTCCACTTTGGGCGGCTGGACGTGGCCTGCAACAACGCCGGCATTGGCGGGCCGCAAGCCCCCACTGCCGACTACCCGCTGGACGGCTGGGCGCAGGTCATCAACACCAATCTCTCGGGCGTGTTCTACGGCATGAAGTACCAGATTGCCGCCATGCTCAAGTCGGGTGGTGGTGCCATTACCAACGTGGCGTCCATACTGGGTGCCGTGGGGTTTGCCACCGCGCCGGCCTACACCGCCGCCAAACACGGTGTGGTGGGCCTCACCCAGGCGGCCGCATTGGAATACGGCACACAAGGCATACGCATCAACGCCATAGGGCCAGGTTTTATCTACACCCCCATGATTCAGGGCCTGGTCAACGACCCTGCTGTCGATGCCGCGCTGGCCAGCGCACACGCCTTGGGCCGTATTGGCCGCCCGGAAGAAGTGGCCGAGCTGGTGGTATGGCTGTCGTCAGACCGCGCCTCGTTTGTCACCGGTTCGTATTACCCGGTAGACGGTGGCTATCTGGCGCGGTAAGCATCAGTCAATCCACAAAGAAGTCCGGCAGGAAGTTCTTGTTGCCCGGTGTCACCGCATAGCCATCCAGATCGGTGATGCCGTGCGCGGCAAGCACTGCGTCGTCGATGTAAAAATTGCCGGTTTCGAACATGGCGTTGGTCAACACGCTGTAGGCGGCGTCGGCCATGATCTCGGGCGTGCGGCACAGTGCGACGTCCACGCCGGGGATCATCTGCATCGCAGCCGTTGCAATAGCCGTGCGTGGCCACAGGCTGTTGACGGCAATGCCAAACTTCTTGAACTCCCCTGCATGGCCCAGCGTGCACATGCTCATGCCGTACTTGGCCATGGTGTAGGCCGTGTGGGGCGCAAACCAGTGTGGCTTCATGCTCAAGGGTGGCGACATGGTCAGCACCTGAGGCTTGCGGCCGGCCGCAGCAGACTTCTTCAACTCTGGCAGGCAGGCGGCTGTGCACAAATAGGTGCCACGCGCGTTGATGCCGTTCATCAGGTCGAAGCGCTTCATGGGCGTGGCTTCGGTGTTGGTCAGGCTGATGGCGCTGGCGTTGTTGACCAAGATGTCGATGCCACCAAAGGTCTCCACCGCCTTGGCTACGGCTGCAAACACCGCGTCGTCGTCGCGGATGTCCACCGCCAGCGGCAGCGCTTTGCCGCCCGCCGCTTCAATCGCCTCAGCGGCGCTGTAGATGGTACCGGGCAGTTTGGGGTTTGGGTCCGTGGTCTTGGCCAGGATGACGATGTTGGCGCCATCGCGCGCTGCGCGGGTGGCAATGGCCAGGCCAATGCCGCGCGAGGCGCCGGTGATGAACAGGGTCTTGCCCTGGAGCGTGGAAGCCGGTGTGGAACTGGTGCTCATGTTGTGTGTCTCCTGGTGGAGCAGCAATCATTTGCTACTGTTTTTATAGCTAGTTGGTCAATGTATTCGGGAGCTAGAGGCCGATTTTGTTTGAAACCATCAGTCTTGTCCAACGGTAAGCGGTCAATAAACCCTGCCCTTGCGTGAACCAACGATTGATGTTGGGAGTTGCAGCAGATAGAGGCGACAGAGACCGACTCAGTCAACAGGCATTGCAATAGCCCAAGGCAACAACGCCTCGTAGTCATCAACCGTCTGTGCCTTCGGTAGCGCCACCAGCAGCGCACGCAGATACCTGTACCCATCCACCCCGTTGGCAGCACAGGTCTGCAGCAGCGAATACAGATTGGCGCTGGCATTGGCACCAGCCACTGTGTCGGCAAACAACCAGTTGCGCCGTCCGATCACAAAGGGACGGATCGAATTCTCACAAGCGTTGTTGTCGATGGGGTATGCACCGTTGGTGACATACAGCTTCAGCTTGGACCATTGCCCGCTGAGGTAATGCAAGGCCTTGCCCAGCAAGCTGCCAGGCAACACCGCATGCAGGTTTGCCAGCAGCAAGACCTCGATCTTGTGCAGCACCGGCACACTGTGCAATTGGCGCTGCTCCAATAGCCCTTTGGTGTCGAGTTCGTCCTCGCGGGCCTTGGCCTCCACCGCATACAACTGCCCGATGAGCGCAATGAACTGCGCAGCCAATTGATCCGCTGTGCGCGCCTGCTTGGGCAAGGCCTGCAGGGCATCATTGAAGTCACGCCTACAGTGCGCCCAGCAAGCCAAGTGCACCAATTGGTGCGCCTGGGCGATCTGGTCGTACACCGCATATCCGTCGCTCATCAGAACCGACCCTGGCCGCATACCGGCGTACAAGATCTGCGCTGCTGCCGTGCTGCGCGAAGGCGAATAGCCAAACAGGCGGATCGGCGGCCCGGTGCCATCGGGTCCTGAGCCCTGGGTCATCTGCGCCCACATAAAACTCTTGGACTGTGCACTTTTGCCAGGCTCCTTGAGCACCTGCACTGTGGTTTCATCCCCATACGTCAGCGGTGACTCCAGCAAATGGTCACGCAGCAGGTTGATGACGGGCTGCACCGCCTGGCCCACGCGCACGATGCTGGCCGCCAGGGTGTTGCGCGAGAGGTCACCCCCGCCAAAGCGCCCCAGCAATGCAGCCTGGCGGTACAGGGGCAAGCCATCGCAATACTTGGAGGTAATGACCCAGGCCAGCAGGCCTTCACTGAACAAGCCCTTGGGGATGACTTGTGCGGGCTTGGATGCCAGGCGTAGTGCACCGTCGCAGCAGGGGCAAGCGTATTTGACGCGCTCGTGGCGGATCACGCGTACCTGCTGGGGGATGATGTCCAGTTGCTCGCTGGCTTCAACGCCGATTTCTGTCAGAGGTGTTCCGTCGTGTGGGCACATCCGTTCAGACTCTGGCAATTCATGGCGCACCACGTGGCGGGGTAGCGCAGGATCCAGTGGCTTACGACCGCGCTTGGCGCGCGTGTGGGCGGGGATAACGACGCTTGCCGCGTCATCGCTGTCTGGTTCTTCCTGGGCCGCAGGCTGGGCTTGTGCGCCCAGGGCCTCGGCTTCGTTAAAGAACATGTCCTTTTGGTGTTGGCTGCTGGCTTCGCTCTTGGCGGCAAAGATTCTGCGCATGAACTTGTTGAGCCGCTCCTTGAGCAAGTCGCGTTCGGTGCGCGCCAAGAGCAGTTGGCCTGCGAGAGATTCGCTGTGCCGCCGGGCAATGGACAAGGCCTCTTTCAAGGCCGTGATTTCGTCAATGGATGCAGTCAAACTCATTGGCGAGTTTGACTAAAACCCTTGTAAAAAAGTTCCCTTCCAATCACTGTCAACGACACATTTTTATGCTGATCTTTGGTAGGAAACAGCCCTGTGACCACGCATCGCTGAGAGGTCAATGCCGTCGAGCAACCAGTGCAGTTGCTGCACGGTGAGTTCGACCACTGCGCTGTCTTGTTGGGGCCAGACAAAGCGTGCGTCTTCCAGTCGCTTTTGCAGCAACCAAAAACCGTTGCGATTCCAGCCCAGGATCTTGATGCGGTCCTTTTTGCGGTTGCCAAAGACAAAGATGGCATGGGCAAAGGGGTTCAGGCCCAGGTCGTGTTCGACGACGGCGCACAGGCCGTTGATGTTCTTGCGGAAGTCTACTTTGCCACGGTGCAGGTACACCGCCAGGTTGGGATTCAGATGGAACATGGTAGAGCTGCCAAGGTGCGCAACACAGTATCGAGTGCCGCCGCGTTGGTTTGATCCTGGGCCCAGGTCAATACGACGCCGTTACCCAAGCGGGCTTGCATGGCAACGCAGCTGGGTACCGCGCGGTGCTGTATCTGTGGTGTTGTTGCCGCCAATGCGACTGGTTCTTTGACGCGTACGACGCTCCAGGCTGTGGCGCCCTGAAGCTTGCGCAACTGACGGGCCTCGTATAGACGACGCACGTCAAATTTATGCTTCGTGGCATAGGCCACCAGGCTCAGCCCAGAGGCTTCTGCCGCCTTCAGATGGGTTGCCCATTTCGATCTCTTACCTGCCATGCTGATCTCCTTTTAAAAACAGCAGGTTTAGCGCGTTCAGGTGGTCAAGGGAAGGACGGGGTTAATAGAGCGCTTACTGTCCAACGAGGTTTGATGCCGAAAGCTATTTCTAATTCCAACGAGGTTTGATGCCGAAAGCTATTTCTAATTCCAACGAGGTTTGATGCTGAACCGGGTTTGGGATTGGGAGCAAAGGCGGGCAAAAAAGGGAGCCGGTTGATCATCAATAAATGGTGATTGAGATGAACCTCTTGAAGCTCACAACCCTCGCGCATCGGATTCAACAGGCAATACGTTTTGCTTTGAGGAAGGCTTCCGTTCCCTTGGAAATTCCGACACACTGTCTCGGGAATTGCAACAGTCAACTCGTGGATGCCTGGCATTGACACAGTCCCGGCGCATTCTCCACAAACAGTCCGTGTCGGTCACCCGCTGCTTGGCGTGGTAGCCCTGCCCGGGGTCTTCCAACAAGATGCGAGGCTCCAGTCGCAGTCGCAGGTTTTTGCCGATCCAGGTGAGCCCTAGTTTTTGGTGTTAACTCATGCAATGCCTGTCGTCATGCCTTGAATGCTTTGGCGCATTGCGCCCAAACGCGTGGCTGTTGTTGTCTCAAATCACTGAACGGTTGGAGCGCACCCGCACGATCGCTGAAGCACCAACCCAGCAGACCATGGTCATCTTCAGACTGGAGCGTCGTCGTCAATTTGGCTGCATCAATGGCGCCGTCAGCAAGAGCGCTGTTGACAGCCCCTGACAGTCGGCGCAGTGTTTGCAGATAGCCCGCTGAAAGTGCTTCTCGCCTATCTAAATGGAGCACTTCAACTGTTTTTTCACCTTTGGCAGACCATGCATTCAGTTGCAAATCAAAGCGAGCGCAAATGTTTCCGGTCAGGGGATCAAAGTCCAAACTGTCCCAGGGATTTTCTTTGGTGGGGTCCACTAGCAGAGCGCTACGGCCTGACAGTGGAAACTTGTCTAGTTTCAATCGCCCACAATGCGTACAACACAGCAGCAAGTTGGTCCACTGGTACATGCGTTCTGGGTAGACCGCCTTGGGTCGGAAGTGTTCGATGTCAGAGCCGTGCGAATCCAGGCAATACATGCAGCGATGACGATCTCCCGTCATGGCGTGAAGCGTTTTCAACACCTTGCCCATAATTTTGGTTTGACGCGCAGCTTTCCAATCGGCAGTGGTGTCGAGTGTGTGAACTTGGCGTTTCACATCAGCCGCTTGTTGGCGTCTCCCCAAATACTTGGCTGCGTCCTTGGGTAGGGCGGCACGCTTGATGCGCTTCATGGCTCAGAGCACCTCATTGGTGTCCGCAAAAAGTTGCAATTGACTCGCCTTGGTCTGTTCCTCTCTGGTCAACCTGGCGCCAGCACGCTGCTTTGCCATCAACTTTGAGTACTCCGCCCGTCCAGCTACCGCACGAGGTGAGCGGGTGTTGTCCAGCCCAAAGGCTGGTGTCAACAGAATGGTATCGGGGCGCGAGGAAATAACTTTCTTCGTATTCGTCTTTCGTCAGCGGGCGCGGACTGTCTTGCCGCCAGGCTCTGGCAACACAAATAGTCCGTTTTCATCAGCCGCCTGACAAATGATCGGGCTATGCGTGGTGACCAGAAACTGGATCTTTGGGAAATGCTGCACCAGCCAGAAACCAATTTCACGTTGCCACTCGGGGTGCAAATGAGCATCGATTTCGTCAATCATGACCACGCCACCTTTCACAACACTGAGCTTTCCATCGGGTCCGCGTTGCGTGAGTCCATCAATGCCATAGGCATTGATAAGGTGCCGAAGGATGTCTGCCAACAGCGCCAAAGCGGAGCGGTATCCATCACTCATGTCGTTCCAGGCCAATTGCAGCCCATTACGGTCCTTTAACCAAAGTCCGTCCGAGTCCACACGATCCACCGTGATGCCATTGGGCATCAATTCGTCGCGCAGAATTTCAATGAGCAGTTCTAAGTGCGCTGTTTCAACGGGCTTCAGTTCGAGCTTCTTGTGATTGAGGCTACGCAGCCATTGGTCAACTTCAGCGAGTGATGCAGCCTCTTGAAACATGGTAACGAATCGCTCTGTGGTTGCACCAACCATCAAACGCATGGCATCCGACGATGCCCCGAAAACCCGTCGAAATGGCCCGTAGCCGCAAGAAAACCAGCCTTGCGAACCAGCAGCCCAAAGACCACGACGAGCGGTCTTTTGAGAGTCCGAAACATCCACGCTGGTGTCTTTGCCATTGGCGTGCAACACAACAGTTGCAGGAAAAGGCTTGTACGCGGTCTTTCCACCACCAGAAAACTCATCTATTCCCTTTTCGGGAACAATCGTCAGCTCGATACTTCCGTCTGTTGCACCTTCCCTAACCCAGCGCTGGAAGTTGGGCTGCAAAGCTCTGGCGGTTTCCTTACCCGTCAAGCCCACAGCAATGGCTTTGAGCAGACTGCTTTTACCTGCGCCGTTGTCCCCAGTGAAAACGGTCCAGCCTGCAAAGTCTCCATTTGGCCGTGTGAGATCGAAATTTAGGGTTTCAAAGCCTCGAATATTTTGGAGTGCAATCTTCTTGAGGTACATGTGACCACCTGCTTTGTTAGAAAAATTTTACTGAGTTCGTCGACGTTGCCATATTGAGCGGACGGTAAGGCTGGTCGCAATCCACTTCTTGAACGACAAAAAGAAGCTGCTTCGCCCAGCCTCATTTCCAATTCCCTCGAATTCGAGAGGTTTGAAATCCGAGTTGTAAATTTGCTCCGTATCCCCAGAAATTCAATGGTTTCGCGGTCGCGCATCAAGCTGTACAGGACGCTTTCGTATCCGAGACGCTTCACCATATCGGTCAGCGAGATGTAGTCCTGCTCGTTCCGAGTGGCGATGGCAACTTCTGCACCGTTGACGCTGATGATGCGGTTTTTCATGCCAACTTCCATTGGATTATGAATGTGCTCTTAGTGTCGCCGCAGAAGCCAGCCGGCTTCACAGCACTGGGCGGGCGTTCGCCAACGCTGGACGGTCACCAAACCCGCCTCTATGGTTTTGCCCGACCCTACTTCGTCGGCCAGGATGACGCCTTTGGACAAATGGCGGTGGAAGGCAAAGAGCTCGGCCTCGACCTGGTGCGGGTTCAGGTCTACTTGAGCGTCCACCAAGGAGCAACATGTAACTGAACGAAGTAC